>CAYNJT010000046.1:0-22239 GCA_964397625.1 uncultured Leptolinea sp.
TCTCCCGTTCGCTGCGGTATCCTTTATCGTGAAACGAGGAGGGATGCCGCAGCGAAACGTTTGGAACTCATACTGTCATTCATGATTGGCACCACCTCCTCACGTTAGAATGGCAATGCGGGATGGGGATGGGCATAACCTGTTTTTAGTATTTCATACTTGGAGTTCTGTGTCAAGTAAAAAACCTGTAAGTATAATGATGGGACTATGTTAGAGAAAAAACCGTCTCCATCTCTAGATCGATTCACCCTGATCGGGTTGTGCCTTCTTACCGCTATTCTGACTGCCTGGCTATATTTTTCCCCACCTGGCCTGTTGGGAAAAGCGGACGCAATCGGCTACGCTGTCTGTCATCGAATTTCTGTGCGATCATTCTTTCTTGGGGAACGTCCTCTGCCATTATGCGCCCGCTGCTCCGGTATGTATCTTGGCGCTCTCATGATGATGGTTTACCAATCACGCTTTAAACGCAAAGGCGGTTTCCCTCCGCGCAAAATCCTTATCGTTCTGGGAATTTTTCTTGTCCTGTTTGGCGTGGATGGCGTGAACAGCTATGTTCATTTGATGCCGAATTTTCCTGGGCTATACGAACCCAACAACCTGTTCCGCCTGTTGACCGGAACTGGGATGGGTATGGGTATGGGAGCTCTGGTCATTCCAGTTTTTCATCAATCCATCTGGCAAGCCTGGGATCCCTCTCCGGCAATTTCCGGTTGGCGCGCCCTGCTTTTAGCCGGCCTTTATTCCTTCGCCACATCCCTGTCGCTTTTGAGCGGCAATGTTCTGTTTCTCTATCCTCTTGCCTTGCTTTCCAGCGCGACAGTTCTGCTTATCCTCGGGTTGATCTATACCATCGTTTGGGTAATGGTCTTTAAAAAAGACAACTCCTTTAATCAGCTTTCTGAGGTGACGGGATATCTGGCGTTGGGTTATGGCACAGCCATTTTACAAATACTGGTAATAGATATACTCCGACTTCTTGTCACCGGAAATTGGAACGGATTTAACTTTTTTTGAAATAATCCGTATATAGTATAGTAAAGAGAGATTGGAGGAAGTACGTATGGAACTTGTTAATATTTTTTCTGCATTTGGCCTTTCAGCCAGCGCCGGGTTGAACGCCTACATTCCTTTGCTGACCATTTCCTTATTGGCCAGATTTACCAATCTGATCCAGTTGCGGGAACCCTGGAACGTTTTGACCGACTGGTGGATCATCGGGATTCTGGTTTTTCTATCATTGATCGAATTCTTCGCGGATAAAGTCCCGGCAGTAAACCATATCAATGATGCGATTCAGTCCTTCGTGCGTCCCGCTGCTGGCGCGGTGGCTTTCGCCGCCAGCGCGAACATTGTAACCGAGGTGCATCCTGTGCTTGCCCTGGGTATGGGTCTGTTGATTGCCGGCGGTGTTCACGCGGCGAAAGCCGGTCTTCTTCGCCCTGCGGTTACCGCCACAACCGGCGGCGCCGCCAATGTGCCCGTATCCATGGCGGAAGATTTTGTGTCCTTTATCATCTCTGTGCTCGCTGTTGTTGTCCCTGTAATTATCGCCGCGATCATCATTCTGGTGACCGCCTGGATCATCATGTGGCTGCGTCACAGAGGAGACAAACGGTCGCATTCCGCCGCTTAATTCTGTACAATAGAAGATAATCATCATAAACGGAGAAAACATGAATAATCCATCCTACCCGCAGAATCCCATCGTAGCCGAAACCAGTGTTTGGGCAATATTTAGTCTGATAGCCGGAATTCTGGGTTGGATGGGTGTGTTTGGTCTGGGCGGACTGGTTGCCATTATTACCGGCCACATCGCCAAAAACCAGATCCGTGAAGGCCGCGGGCGTGTGGGAGGAGACGGGCTGGCTACCGCCGGGTTGGTCTTAGGCTATTTGAATATCGGTCTGGCGGTTTTTGGCGGTTGCCTGGCCTTGCTTGTCTTTGGCGGCCTGATCAGCATGCCCGTATTCTGTGTTCCGTTTATGAATGGTATTCAATAAATTCCTGAGGAGGATATCATGCAAGATATGCCCGGTTCCATTCCAGTTCAAGAGCCACCTGACCTGCCCCCACCACTTCCACCGGAACAGAAGAAATCCGGCAAGACCTGGATCATCATTCTGATCGTGGTACTGGTTTTATGCTGTCTTTGCACCTGTCTCGGTTATGCCGGTTACTGGCTTTATAATAACGGCGACGCTCTGATGGAAAGTATCCCGCAGAGCATGCTTCTACTCAATCTTGTGTAGATTATCCTGATCTCAGTTGATCAAAACGGCCGGGTTTTTCCCCGGCCGTTCTCATTTTAGGGGGTTTGATGATCGCATTCTCGATTGTAATTCCATGAGCGCTTCCCGCGCCAGGCGGGTATCATCGTCATTAAGGTGAAGATCAGCAAATTCGTCTTCATCCAACACCAGTTGCCGCCCATCCGGATAGACCAGCAGGTCAAGCGCCAGATCAACATAATACACGAACCCGTTGTCGAAGATGGCCGGGTAGGTTACATTGCAATACCAACCCTTTAAAACATCCGTTTTATGATCATGTATTTCGAAAATGTTGTACCAACGGTTTGAATAATACTTTTCGATAAACCGGTCGCCCTGTGCCAGTAAAATTCCGTGGAACGGTTTATCCGGCCGGTTAAAAAAAGCTTCCAATAAAATGCTGTCTGAAGTTTGTTCCAAAACTTTTCCTGAATACCGCCAGACTTCCTTACGTTCCAGGTTTTGTTTGATTACAAAGACACGGTTGAGGTTTTCTGCATACATTGGATCTCACCAACAGGATATGAAATATGAATTGTCTTACCGCAATTAAACCCGACGGGTGATGAAAAGTGAAGGGATATGTTCCCTGTTTGAATGGTCAGGCGGTATTTTCCCTCAAGGAAAACGGTTTCAGTGACTTTACCATTGAATGTTAAATGTGATGTCGCGGATTCCATTTCGTTTTTCTCTGAGGAGATCACAATCCCTTGTACTTCGGGTAATAGCAGCAAGAAGAACTCGCCCATTTCGTCAGGCAGGTCTTTAAATACAGATATACGAATCTCACCCAGCGGTGTTGAAATCCACTCCGCGCCCAATCCACTCACCCGGGCGGGGATAATGTTATCCAACCCGAGAAAATTGGCCACCCACAGGTTGGCCGGATGGCGGTAAATGCCTTCCGGAGTACCTTCCTGTTCGATCTTTCCCCCGTTCAACATAATCAACTTATCGGCAATAGAGAAAGCTTCCTCCTGGTCATGGGTCACATATATCACCGGGATGTTCGCCTTCCGCATGATCTGTCGAAGATCGCCCAGCAGAGTCTGTTTTAATGTCCTATCCAATGCGCCAAGCGGTTCATCCAGCATCAACAGGTTGGGTTTCGGTGCCAGAGAGCGTGCCAGAGCAATCCGCTGCTGTTCTCCGCCTGACAGGTCAGATACTCGCCGCAGTGCAAAATCTTTCATGTGTACCAGTTCCAGCATTTCCTGTGTTCTGGCCTGTATCTGCTTAACCGGCAAATTCTGCATCCGCAGGCCAAAGGCTACGTTTTGTTCCACATTGCGGTGTGGGAATAACGCGTAATCCTGGAACATCAATCCGAAGCCGCGTTGGTGAACCGGCACCGAGGAAACGTCTCTCCCGTTCCACAGGACTATCCCCTGCTCTGCCGGTTCCAATCCGGATATGATCCGCAGCAGAGTGCTTTTTCCGCTTCCAGATCGTCCCAGCAAACAGACAATCTCACCATCCTGTACCTCAAAAGAGACACCCTGCAGAAGGGGAGCGTTATCATAGGATTTGACAATATTTCGCACTTCAAGTGGCATGGTTCTGACCTGTCTTAATCAATCAAAATCGAATAATTTCATGCGTTCCATGGAAAGGATCCCGACAAGGCATACCATGAGGAGCAATGTTGCCATGGCCATCGCCTGCCCGTAATTCAGCGCGCCGGGTTGTGAAAGAAAGCGGTAAATCGCCACCGGCAGGGTCGGCAGTTCCGGACGGGATAAAAACGTTGTGGCTCCGAATTCACCCAGCGATATGGTGAAGGAAAAAATCGCCGCCACCAGTGCACTGCGCGCCATGATCGGCCAGTCTATTTCAAGCCAAACTCGGTAAGGGGCCGCGCCGAGGGTGGCCGCGGCCTGACGTAATGAGGCGGGGATGGATTCGAGCGCGGGGCCAATAGTACGGATGACAAATGGCAGCGCCACCAGACTGTGCGCGATGGGAATGAACAGCGGGAAACTGCGAATATCCATTGGCGGCTGGTTAAAGACCAGGATATACCCCAGCCCCAGTGTGACGGCAGATGTACCCAGTGGGAGCATCAGCAGGGAATCCATGAAACGGGACAGATGATTCTTTCTCCGTAAAGCCAGTGATGCCAGCATGCCCAATATCCCGGAAATTAGCACCGTTTCTCCCGCGTAGAGCAGTGAATTTAACGCCGCTTGAATGGGTGGAACATAAAAAATGGATTGCCGTCTGTTGATGAACAGCTCTCTGTAATAATCCAGGGTAATGCCAGCGTTTACGGCTGTACGCTGCCCACGGTCCGCTTCCAGACGTGAAACGGATCGTACCGCCAGTGATGCCACCGGAAGGACAAAAAGCAGGATAAGAATGCTGATGATTATTCCGGTGACAATCTTTTGCCGCAGGAATAACGGCCGGTTAAACGCGGAGGCGCGCAGCTTTGGCACCAGGGGTACCTGAACCGTCCTGTTTAGTCGCGCGTGTGCAATACCGATAAGGATCGTGCAAACCAGTTGAATGATCGAAATAAGGCTGGCCATGGGCAGGTTGAGCCGTTGCAGCGCCTGGTAATACACTTCCGTTTCCAATGTGGAAAAGCCAGGTCCACCCAACATCAGGATCACCCCAAAGCTGGTGAAATCAAAGAGGAACACCAGAAGTGCCGATGCCAGAATGGATGGCATCAACAAAGGCAGGGTGACCTCACGGAAGGCTGCCAATGAAGATGCTCCCAGTACCCGGGCCGCGTCTGGGAGGCGTTGATCCAGTTTTTCCCAGGCGCTTCCCGTCACCCTTATTACCACCGCTGTGTTATAAAACACATGCGCCAGCAGGATGGCTGTCAGCGTGTTGACAATGTTGATTAAAAGAGTCTCGCTTTGGGTGAGCGCCATCCAACCCAGATTAAGCCATCCGCGGGGTCCATACAATGAGTTTATTGCCGCAGCAGCTACCACTGTTGGGAGAATGAAAGGCAATGTAGTCAATCCGCGCAGGAATGATTTGAAGGGAAAATTAAAATGCGTGAATAGATAGGCGGATGGCAGTCCGACCAATAAAGTCAATACTGTGGAGAGTCCTGCCTGCCATAAGGTGAATCCCAGAGGCTGAAAGATCCGTTTCCAATTGAAAGACGTCTCGGTCACCGCTCGGGCTGATTCGATGAAGACATTCCCCAGTGGATAAAAGAAAAAGACCAATAAAAACGCGGCCGGCGCCGCCCATAATGCCAGAGTAATGATGAAATCCCGCTGATTCCTTAAACCGGTAGATGGCCCTTTTTTTCTGCCATCCGATAAGAGACCGGATGGCAGATTGGGCGTCATGTCTTTCTTAATAAATGATATGGGCTGCACTGTAAGCCTTGGTTCACTCACCTGATGACCGCCTGCTCCCATTCATCGATCCATTCATCTCGATAGTTGGCAATATCTACCGGATTGAGGCTGGCCGGTTTTTCAGGCACCTGGTTGTATTTAGTGAATTCTTCTGGCAAAACGGCATTCTTGTTGGCCGGGAAAACGAACATTTGAAGCGGGATGTCATTCTGGAAGGGCAGATCCAGCATGAAATCGAGGAATTTTTCGGCCAACGCGCGTTTGGTGGTGCCTTTTAAGATACCCGCGAATTCCACCTGACGGAAGCACATATTGGGACCCACCAATGAGGCAGTTGGCGCGTCTGCCGGTTTGGGGTCGGCGTAAACCACTTCGACTGCAGGGCTGGATCCGTAGGAAACCACCATGGGACGAGGTCCTTTACCGCTGGAACCGCTGAAATGGGTGTAATAGGCGGTTTCCCAATCATTGACCACCAGCAGGTCATTGTTCTTGAGTGATTTCCAGTAATCCAGATAGTTATCCACCCCAAATTCGTTAATGGTGGCAAACAGGAAGGCCAGCCCGGGCGAACTGGTAGCCGGGTTTTCGATCACCAGTAATCCTTTGTATTCGGGTTTGGTCAAATCCAGCAGGGACTGGGGTGGGGTCAGTGCTTTGTCAGCAAAATAGGCCTTGTCATAATTAATGCACACGTCACCGTAATCCACCGGGGTAAGCAGGTTATCTTTTGAAAGCTTTAGCGCATCAGGAATATCGGCCAGACGGGGCGACACGTAGCTTTCCAGAATATCGCCGGTTTCAGCCCGTGAAAGGAAGGTGTTGTCTACACCATAGATGACATCAGCCAGCGGTGAATTTTTGGAAATAATAGCGCGATTCAATGTTGCCGCCACATCACCGCCTTTGATAAAACTCAGTTTGACTTTATTCTGTTTTTCAAATTCCGCGATTAAGTCTTCGCTGACTGAAAACGAATCATGCGTCAACACGGTCAGCGTCTCTGCCGCTCCCGTTGCCGGAGTGTCGGCGCCGATGGCGGGTTTCGCCGTCGATGGAATGGCAGTAGGTTCCACTATTGCCGTTGCCGTGGAAGCCGCTACAACCGGCTGTATAGGTTCTGGCGTGGTTGTGGGCGCAATGGTTGCCGCCGGAGTACAGGCCCCTGCAAGGAAGACCAACAGACTGATAATGGATACAAAGATTCTCTTCATACGATTCTCCTGAAAACACCGGTATTTATTGCCGGGTGTGAATACAAATTAAAATTCCGCGAGACAGGGAAACCCGGGCGTGATTGGAAAGCATGACATTACTGATGCCGCGTGTTTCATACGGATGGAGTTTTTCATAATTCAACGGGTATTTCAATTCTTCAGTTTTCACATCAAAAGCCGCTCCATCCAAGGGGAGTAATGAGACATTGTCACCTGTTTTTCCTTTAATTTCGACGGCTGAATGGATCAAAAAAACCTCTTCCCGTCCATCATCCAGCCGGATGGAGACATTTTTCAGGTCAGGCCGGGACAGTAAAAACAGGTTGCCCAAGGTTTGATCCAGACGGCCTCCCAGGGCAGCGGCGATAATGATTTCATCACACCCCTTTTCCAGAGCGATGTTGATGGCCAGTTGCAGATCCGTCTCATCCTTATCGACCGGGTATTGCATGATCTCACCACCATGTTCTTTCACTGCCGCGATGTCCCGGGGTGTTACGGAATCCAGATCACCAATCAGGAGATCAGGCCATAATCCAAGGCTGCGCATGTGGAGTAACCCGCCGTCAGCGGCAATGAGCATGGATTTTTCAACAGGAAGGGTCCGCAGCCGGTCCGTACCCCTGATTTCTCCATTGGCGAACACAATAGCTCTTGTATGGTTCAAAATAAAAACCCTCCGCCGGTGGGAGGGTTTTAGTCAGTGTCACGTAATCCTCCCTACGCCGGCATTACCCGGATCAGGTTCAGCGGGTCGAAGACTTTGCATCTTCCTCTCAGCCTGGAAATTTCAGGCTCCCCGTACTAAATAATGTATATGTATATTACCGCAGTTTTCGGTTTATTTCAATTTTCGTACTACCCTGAATTTTCTTAAATTTTGGGTTTATATAACCCGTCATGATTCACACCCAACATTCCGGCCTCGTAGGAGAGTGGATCGACCCGGTTGAGCGTTCTGACAATTTCTGAAGGAAGAAGAGCCGTTTTCCGGCGATGTTTTAGTATCTTTTCTATCTTATCTGCTCCACTGTCTTTTGAAACCCAATCATCCTGGTCAAGGCGGCGCAGATCCAGCGGCGCGGTGTAATACCGTAGAGATTTCACCCCGTCAACATTGAAATAATCCTCAAAATACGACATGGCCAATTCCCGGTAGGTGCGAAAAACCGGTTCTCGCAAACGAAGGCCGTTGAAATTCGACTTGGCTACAGCACCCCACAGGCCGTTTACCTGATAGACAGCCAGAACATGATCATCATCCAATCCCTCATCAGATTGCAGGTCGATGATTACCGGAGGGTACCCCAGCACCCGCAATCCCAACGCCCCAAATAATCCTCCGTCCAGGCAGTGCGCCAATCGATCTTTAACCACATTCACAGGGCAGCGATTGCGGTCTTCCGGACTGTAAGGCGTGGCATCCAGAAACGCCTGCACATCAGCAGGTGATTTGAACGCGTGGAAAACATCTGCAATTTCCGGTGGAAGAGGAAACGGGTTCATTTTCGGATTTTTCCAGGTGGGATTTTAAACGATTTCGTATTATAACGTGAGTTAAGTTATGATATTCTGGTTTTACATCAACATCAAAGGATAAAGGGATATGCTGGGAACAATACTTCAATTGGGAGCCGGCGGTCTGCTCTTGGTTGCCGGGAAAAAGCTTTACTGGTTCCTTGTGGGGCTTTGCGGCGCTATTGCCGGTTTGTTCATCTCGGAGTTCTTTTTTCATCCCGAGGGATTCTGGCCGCGAATACTTGTCGCGGTAGGGATCGGGGCGGCGTTTGCCATCCTCGCCGTCCTCCTGCAGCAGATCATGGTAAGCGTTGCCGGATTTATTGCCGGGGGATACCTCGGCTCATCCCTGGTAGACACCCTGCAGGTGGATGTTGCCAACTGGAAATGGGCTGTCTTCCTGCTTGGTGGGATCATCGGCGTTATTATTGTGAAAATGCTGTTTGAGCTGTCACTGGTCATCATATCCAGTTTTGCCGGCGCGTCACTGATCACCCGCGCGTTGGAATTGAATGGAACCAAAGGGTTGATCATCCTGCTGGTATTAATCCTGGCCGGGATCGTCCTTCAATCAGCCCGCAATCGCGGAAAACCAACCGCGGCACCACCACCTACTCCCGACCGTTAATCATCAGAAGTAAATGGACACCTCATTCCCAACCCAGATCACAATTACTCCTCTTTCCGGCCAACTGCTCATGCTCATCGCGGCTTTTTTCGCCGCGGCAGCCTTGCTTTCCTTCATTGGTGGATTGATCGCCCGCCGTATGGTGTCTCTCAGCCAGCTGGCACCAAAAGAACGCCGGCCTTCGGTGCAACGCACAAAAACGTTGAAATCGCTGCTATCCAGCGTGATTACCTTTGTGGCATTCTTCCTGGCCATCATGGCGTCACTATCGCTTTTTATTCCCATGTCCACATTGATCTGGGTGCTGGGCTTGTTCAGTGCGGCATTTGGATTCGGGGCGAAACCCTTCATCAGCGATCTGATGGCCGGGATGAGTTTCATTTTTAATGTCACCTTTGATATCGGAGAAAAGGTTGAGTTCTACCTGCCAACTGAAAATATACAGGGGGTAGTCGAAGAGATCAACCTGACAACCACGCTGGTACGCTCAGCCACCGGTGAAATGTTTACATTACCAAATGGCGAAATACGGATAGTGCGGAATTTCAGCCGCGGCAAATTCTCAAACGCGAGTATAAGTCTGTTTGTCACCCCGCAAGATGTGGGGCGCGCGACAGAGGTTCTGAAAAACCTGGCCAATGAAACCTTCTCAGAAATAGACGACCTGTTGGAACCTTATCAGATCATCGGGTCAACCAATCTGTCTGGCAGTAAAGTGGAGATCATCATTGCAGCCAAAGCAGCCTTTGGAAAAGCCGCCGAATTGCGCTTGCTGTTAATGGATCGTATCCAGGACCGCCTGCGGCTCGAAAAGATCGACCTGGCAGGTTGACTGGTCCACACTTCATAATAAGGTAAATTTATTTACAATTCGTCTGGGGACCCACGATGCCTGAACCTGAAGAACTACCTGATCAGAATTTGCTGGGCAAGTACCGAATCATAGAACGGATAGGTTCTGGCGGGATGGCGGAGGTTTACCTTGGCCGGCACGACAAGTTGAACCGGGATGTGGCCATTAAGGTACTTCGCCCATCACTGATTGACGATCCACAATTTACCACACGTTTTGAACGAGAGGCGCGCCTTGCGGCCAATTTGCGCCATCCGGGTATCGTACAGGTTTTTGATTTCGATTCTGAAGGCGACCGACACTATCTCGTCATGGAGTACATCAACGGCGGCACGTTGAAAGCGCGGATGCAATCTCTTCGCGATGCGGGAGCATATATGCCGCTGGATGAGATACACCATTACCTAGCCCGCATTGCTGATGCACTTGACTACGCGCATGAACAGGGCATGCTTCATCGCGATCTTAAACCCGCCAATATCCTCATTGACCCGGCCGGAAATTCATACCTGGCAGATTTTGGTATTGCCCGCCTGGCCGGCGAGCCGGAAATCACACATACCGGTACCTTGATGGGCACTCCGGCCTATATGTCTCCGGAACAATGCGAAGGACTGCCGCTTACCGGAGCCAGCGATTTGTATTCGCTGGGAATTATTCTGTATGAAATGTTGACAGGTGACGTCCCGTTTGACGCCGAATCCCCGCTAGCCATTCTTCAGAAACATATTAACGAAGTTCCTCCTCTTGTGAATGAGGTACGACCGGAACTGCCGGCTGCGTTGAATTCATTCATGCAAAGTGTACTGGCCAAGAATCCCGGGGAGCGATTCCCAAGCGCGGTAAAGATGGCTGCCGAATTCAAACGAATTACAAATCTCCCGGATGAAAGTAAAACACCGACGGATACGGTGGAAACACTTGTGTTGCGTCATTCAGGGAATCTTGAATACAAATCCCTGCCGGCGCGAAAACCCAAAATCAATACCGCGTGGTGGATTACGGCTATTGCCATTCTTGTAATCCTTTCCGCGGTCGGATTGTTAATATGGTTTTCAAGGCAAACAAACCTGACCGAAATCCGGCGTTGCACATCTCCATCCACCTGCCAGGCAGCCGCACAAATTTTGACCACTGCCAACCGGCCTTTACTGGCAATTGAAGTGTACACGAAAGCCATTTCACTCGTTCCTGCCAGTGATCAAAAAGAATGGGCTCAATTGTTGTGCGATCGGGCGGACCTGTATGCACGCCTGAATAAGAAATTGGACGCCAGATCGTCGTATAAAAGTTGCATCGACTGGACGCACAATGATCCCGTACAGGCAAACTTACGTCAATATGCCGAGCAAAAAATTAAGGAATTAAACTGAATCGGACACTTTTTTGTTGTACGCGCAGTCCAAATTGAAAAAATCATATTATCAATACACTATAATAGAGCCGATTCTTATCCTACTCGCTGAGGATTTCCATTGAAAAAATACATTACCAATCCAGGTCAATTATTACGGTCTTTGCTAATTCTGAGCCTGCTTTGCACGACAGCTCTTATCTCTTTTGCCAGCCCGGTTTCTGCGCAAAATACGGAAAAGGTAGTCATAACATTGTTCTGGGGGAATGGTTGTCCGCATTGCGCGGCAGAAAGACCATTTCTGGCTTCATTGCAGGAAAAATACCCAAACCTCGAGGTACGCACCTACGAGGTTTGGTATATTGAGTCGAATATCCCCATTATGGAAAAAATGGCGAAGGCTTCCGGCTTTGAAGTTTCCGGTGTGCCAATAACGTTCCTGGGTGATAAGAACTGGGTGGGTTTTTCTGACGGCCTAAAAACAGAAATCGAAGACCTGGTAAAAACCTGCTCAACGAAAACCTGCAAAGATCCGGCCAAGGAGGTACTGACGGCAGAAGAACTGGCCGCGGGCGTGCCTTTGACACTGTTGCCTGAAGAACTGGCTTCGATGACCGCAAAGCCTCAATCTCTGGCTACTCCTGAATCCCAAAGTGCCAGCACGATTGATGTTCCATTCTTCGGGAAAGTGGATCTTGAAAAGCAGTCACTGGCCATCGCGACATTACTGATCGGGTTTGTGGATGGTGTCAATCCATGTTCCATCTGGGCATTATCCATGCTTCTGGCCATCACCCTGCACACAGGATCACGCAAGAAAGTGATGATCATCGGCCTCGTTTTTATCTCGGTCACCGCCCTGGTGTACGCATTATTCATCCTTGGAATTTTCTCGGCGCTTACCCTGTTGAGCTCCATGGGATGGATTCAGGTGGTAGTATCGCTTGTGGCGCTTTTCTTTGCCATCGTGAATATCAAGGATTACTTCTGGTACAAAGAGGGAATCTCATTTACGATCGCGGATGACAAAAAGCCGGGACTGTTCCAGAAAATGCGCAAAATCGTGGATGCCAGCGATTCTTTCTGGGGGCTGGTTGGCGCGACGGTTGTACTGGCAGGTGGTGTGTCGCTGGTCGAATTCGCCTGCACGGCAGGCTTTCCTGTGATCTGGACCAACCTGTTGTCTGCCCACCATGTCGCCCCGATAACTTTTGCTCTATTACTGTTGCTTTACATGTTCATCTATCAACTGGATGAACTGGGAATATTCATGGTCGCCGTGATTACCCTGAAATCATCGAAGATCGAAGAAAAACACGGCCGGATTCTCAAATTGATCGGCGGCACCCTGATGCTGTCTCTGGCCGTCGCCATGCTGATCGATCCATTCATCATGAACAACCTTTCCAAATCGATGATCGTGTTTGGAATTTCCCTGTTGTTGACAGTGGTGGTCCTCGTTATTCATCGCCGCATTCTTCCAGCCATGGGCATTTACATCGGCACCGAGCTAAAACCAAGAGCCCGGACCCACAAAAAACACTAGATTTCCTCAACAAAAAACGGAAGCAGAGCTTCCGTTTTTTTTTATTATTTTGTAATCGGTACCAGTTTGACCTTCGGGATTAAGGTTTCAATATCCCTCTTGCGGCAGTCAGCCGTGGCAAGCTGCATACAAACCGCTCCTGCCATGGCAGCGCCCAATGTTAATCCCTCTTCCAGTCTCCATCCATTGGATAACGCGGCTGCCAGTCCAGCCAACACACCGTCTCCCGCTCCAGCTGTGGATACCACCTTTATCGGAAGTATCGGGACGTGGTAGCAATTCGATGGGAAGACCGCCAGTATGCCCTGTTCACCAAGAGTTACCGCCAAAGAACACCCATATCGCTCCATCACGGCATGCCCGGCAGCCAAAACCGCACCGGTTGATTTCAACTCGCGCCCGGCCAATTCTTCCAATTCATGACGGTTGGGTTTTATGATGGTCGGCCTGCCTTCCAGTCCGGCTATTAAAGCCGGGCCGCTGGCATCCACTACAACCGGGATTCTCCGTTCGCGCGCCTGTGTGACCAGCCGGGTATACAGCCCATTAGGGACATCCGGCGGCAGGGTGCCGCCTATAATCACGCAACTTGCGGTTTCCAGAGATTGTGTGTATCTGGATTCCAGATCCTGAATATGCTCCGCGGTCACCTTGAGCGAAGGGGCGGCAAAGGTTGATTGCCCGCTGCCATCTTCCATGACAATGATTGTGTGAACGCGGGTTTCACCTTCCACCCAGGTGAAGTCGGTTTGCGCGCCGCGCTCCAGAAGCATCTGTTCCATCTGTCGGCCTGTGGCGCCGGCGGCAAATCCCAGAACCAGACTGGTCAGGCCGTATTCCCCCAGTATCCAGGAAGCATCCGATGCTTTTCCGCCCATCCCGATGGCCAGCCGGCTGGCGCGTATGGTTCTGTTCAGGGTGAACTCGGGCACCACCAGTGTGCGGTCAATGCAGGTGTTTGGATTGACAGAGACGATCATACCTGTCAGAGATTCTGGCTGTTTTTAAACGCGGCAATCGATTCAGCGCAGGATTTTGCCATGATAGCTCCCGCGTCTTCATTTGCCGGGAAGAGGTTGCGCGCCTGAATAATAACGCGCGCGTTGCGATCCAACCGTTCGGTTATATCAAATCCGGTGGTAATATCCGGCGCCAGGGCAAACAGGCCGTGATATGCCGCCATGACAGCCGCGCCGCTGGTTTTGATGCGTTCCTCCTGACTGGTGAATTCCTCTACCAAATATTCCGCCAACAAACCCGAGTGCGCGGTCGCGTATTTGCAGATTTTGATCACACCATACTTTTGCGTGGCTTCCATCACCGGCGGCATGGGTAGATTGGCGCAGCAAAAAACCATGACATTTTGCGCGTGACCGTGGACAATTGAGCCGGATTGTGGAAAGGCTTTCAACAATGCGTAATGCACTTTGGCTTCCCGGGAAATCTCCCCTTCCCCATCAATCTTTGTTCCATCCATTTCAGTGACCAGAACCTGATCCGGCCGCAAATTCCACTGGTGCTTGCTCGCCGCGAAACGCGGTGTGATGCAAACATGTTCACCAACTCGCACGGAGATATTTCCACCAGCCGTATCCGATAGCTTCCTATCAAACATCAGTTTTCCCAGTTCAGAAATTTTCTCACGCGTTTCCGCGTACAGGAGTGCCATTACTAGTATCCTAGGAAAGAATGTTCTTTTTGGAATCCCGGTTTTGATCGACTTTCGTGATCAAAGCCACACGATCGGCGTGCCGCCCGCCCTCAAATTCGGCGGCCAGGAACTGGTCCACGATCATGCAAGCCAGGCCTTCGCCAATCACCCGGGCGCCCATGGCCAGCATATTGGCATCATTGTGCTGCCGGGAAAGCACAGCCGTGTAAGGTTCGCTGGCCAGAACGCAGCGTATGCCGGTGATTTTGTTGGCGGTAATGGAAACACCCGCGCCCGTTCCGCAGATCACGATGCCGTATTTCACCGCTCCATCTACCACCAGCCGGGCAACTTTCTCGGCGTAAATCGGGTAATCTGTGCGGTCAGGCGTATGAGTGCCCACATCTTCCACCTGATGACCTGCTTCGAACAGGTGCTTTTTTACGGCTTCTTTCAAAACAAACGCGGCATGGTCGCTTCCCAGGGCCAATTTCATTTAAACACACTCCTTCTTATGGGAAATCTTTTACCACAGACAATGCAGTGATACCACCGATTTTACTTCCAAATCAGCGTTGAATCCTTTATTCTGTTCAATAAACCAGTTTCAGTAGGAGAACTATTTTTTCTTCAGATCAAATCCCAGCCGGCGCAGGAAATCCGGGTCGTCACGCCAGCCTTTGGCTACCTTGACGCGCAGCTCAAGGAAGATGGAACGCTCGCCCATCTTCTCCATCTCTTGCCGGGCGCTGGTGCCTATGCGCTTGAGCATTTCCGCTTTCTGCCCGATGACAATACCCTTTTGTGACTCCCGTTCCACGAACAATGTGGCAGCCACATAGGTCTTGCCGTCATCCCGTTCTTTAAACTCATCCACGCGCACAGCGAGGGCATGAGGAACTTCTTCACGCAGGTGTTTCAAAGCAGCTTCACGGATTAGATCGGCTGCGATCTCCCGTTCATACAGGTCGGTGATCTCTTCATCCGCGAAATAAGCCGGGTGTTCCGGCAGAAGGCTGCTGATCAAGTCCTGAAACTCTTGCAACCCTTCACCGGTTGATGCCGAAACCAGCACCGGATGGGCATCCGGCAGCAACGTCTGATAACGTTCCATTGCCGCCGCCCGATTTTCCTCCGGCACACGGTCGATCTTGTTAATCGCCAGGATAAATTTCTTGCGGCGCTTTGCCTTAAGCAGGAGATCACGCACCTGAAGGTCATCACCCGATGGTTCGGCGGAACCATCCACCACCCAGGCGACCACATCCACATCCGCGATGATCTCTTCCGCTGTCTGGTTGAGGGCTTCCCCGAGTTTATGGTGCTGCAAATGTATTCCCGGCGCGTCCACAAAGATCAATTGCGCCTGAGGCAGGGTGAGAATTCCCAATTGCCTGCGGCGCGTGGTTTGCGGTTTGGGTGAAACTGCGGCAATCTTCTGCCCCATTAATGTGTTGATAAGCGTTGATTTGCCTACATTGGGGCGTCCCGTCAGTGCGATATATCCCGCGCGATAATTCAGAGATTTTTCCGTCATTTTATCTTAATGCAACTTTCATTTTAAATTTATGAAATTGTTAGACCGGCGTAGGTTAATCGTAGGGTAATCGTCAAGCTTCACGCCATCCACGCTGGTATATTAATTGCAAAGGGCGACTTCTCTTCTTCTTCTCCTCCTTATGTACGTGCCGGGGTCGGCGTCCCCGGCACGTACCGATTTTATCACCAGGCGTACGCCGTTAGTCATTGTTTATGATACACTTTGGGCGTAAATTGGATAAATAATTTCTAAAAATCCCCTGGAGGATAACCATGACAGACAAACGTCCAGTTTTTCCCATCGATATTGCCGGTGTACACCGTGACCTGCCCCTCTTTGAGGTCAAACCCGGCTTGCGTATTGCCATTTTGAATATTCTGGGCGACACTGCCCTGGTGCAGGCCTGCGCGAAGGAACTGGCAAAGAAACTTGCCTGTATCAATTATGATATTCTGGTCACGGCCGAATCCAAGAGCATCCCTTTGGCCTATTCCCTGTCTATTGAAACTGGAAAAACCTACGTGGTTCTGCGCAAGAGCTATAAACCCTATATGGGCAAAGCCCTGTCTGCCGAGACACTTTCCATTACCACCGGCCAGCCGCAAACCCTATACCTTGATGAGAAAGACCTCCACCTTCTGGACGGCAAAACGGTCGTTCTGGTTGACGACGTGATCAGCACCGGGTCAACCCTGCAGGGCATGCGCCTGCTAATGGATAAAGCCAACGCGAAGATCGGCGCGGAAGCCGCCATCCTGACCGAAGGTGAACGCGCCAAGTGGAATCAGATCGTTTCGCTGGGGCACCTCCCTGTTTTTACAGACTGATATTTCCCCGGTATGGAAAACCTCCCGCGAAAATGGCGGGAGGTTTTATTATTCTACCTTTGAGGCCGTGAATGCAGCGGCCAGCTTTTTCTTTCCCTGGTGATCCAGATTTTTTATAGCCCGCTCGCGTTTCAACGCGGCTGAAACGCTTTCCACGGGTTCAACATACACCAGTTTGACCGGCCGGCGCATGCCGGTGTACCTGGCGCCGCGTCCGGCATTATGCACCCTGACCCGCCGTTCTGGGTCAGTGCTCCAGCCAGTGTAATAGGTGCCATCCACGCATTCCACAATATAGCAGAAGTACGCCATTATTCAGGCTCACGGTTTCTTTTTGGGAAATTCGATCCCGAAAAGCCGCTTCGCCAGACCTTCTTTTTTGATCTCAATCTTGCCTTCCGGCGAATCCCAATCCCCACTGATGCGGCGGTTCATCCACACGATGTTGGCATCAAGGATTTTTTGGATAGATTTTTTCAATTCTTCCGAGTCGTCCTGTTGAAGTTTTTCCGAGAATTGATCAATCTGGTCGCGCATCATATCCAGAAGGTGAAGCATGTAAGAGCGGTGCGCGGTGATCTCATGGGCCGCGGCATTTCCCGATGGGAATTCATACGTCATTTTGCTCATCTGCCAGAATTCCGGCCCGGTCACCTTTTTCGCGTCTTTCCAACCGGATTGCGCGCTGATCGCCTGGACATATAGCATGGATAACAGTCGGGGAAAAAGGTCGCTCTGAGTGATCAACCCGTCTGATTCAAGCGGGTCGGAGAACATGGGACTGGCGCCAATCACCGCCGCCAGGTCCAGCACACTTTGAATAGCCTGTGGATCGGTGCCCACTGGCGAAGAGATCACCATTAAACCGTTGGAGAATAGATCAGCCGTGTAATCGTCCGAATCGAGATATTTTCCATTAATACAAAACGAGGCGTTGATCAAATTACACCCGGCTGACAGCTGCGCGGCCGCCCACTCGGATGCCAGTGAATGCACTGGAGCCATGTTGATTAGAACCCCTCCAGGTTTCATAAGAGGAAAGATATCTTCCATCCATCCTGTTACATCCACGGGAAGTGAATTAAGAAAAACCAAATCCGCTTTTTCGACAGCGGCACGCAGGTTCCCGGCTATTCTGTCCACCGCTTTGTTATCGAGCGCCGCACGGGTATGGGTGGGGTTCTGATCAAAGCCGGTGCAATCCGCTGGATCTTTTTCCTTCTTTATGGCCAGACCGAGGGATATTCCCAAGCGGTCAAGTCCGATAATCGTAATCTGTTTGTTCATGTCTTCACCCTATAAACAGCCGGAATAATCCCCTGATGATGGGAGACATGATCCAGCCAATCAAGTCGATCCCGATATAAGGAAGCGCGAATACCACCACCATCAGGATCAGCGGTCCATAAGGGCGAATGCGGTCAAAGGTGGGCAGCGCGGATGATGGGAGCAGGTATTCCAATACCTTCTCACCATCCAGTGGAGCAACGGGGATCAGGTTGAAGATCATCAGGGAGAGGTTGATCACTATAAATTCAATCAAAAATTGCAGAGGTGTAGGGAACACCGTGCCTGTGGTATAAGACGCGGTCGAAACCAGTCCAAACCGGATGGGCAGAGCAGCCAAAAATGCCAGAAGAAGGTTTGAAAGCGGTCCTGCCAGAGATACCCACATGACAGCGGATTTTGCGCGTTGCCTGAGTACATACGGGTTGATGGGCACAGGTTTGGCCCAGCCAAACCCGGCCACAATCAGCAGCAATGATCCCATCACATCCAGGTGGGATAAAGGATTTAATGTAAGACGACCGTTCTGCCGGGCGGTATCATCGCCATAGGCATTGGCTGCGAACGCGTGTGAGAATTCATGCACGGTAAAAGCGACAACCAGGGTGATTACCCGGGAGATGAGTGAGGCCAGACTCAGGTTTAACATATATGGTTGAAAGATTATAACATGCAGGGTAGAGTATAATTTTCAACGTGCTCCCCGATATTTCTCTGGAAGATATTGTCCGGCTTCGTAAGCCGCATCCATGCGGCAGTTTTGAATGGAAGGTTATCCGCCTGGGTGCCGATATCGGTCTGGAATGCTGCACCTGCCAGCGGAAAGTCATCCTTCCCCGCCGTGAACTTGCCCGGCGATTAAAAAAGCTCATTCCGAAAGAAACAGATGCAAATTCTTCAACCTGATACGCCGCATATTCTTTTTTTATTTTCTGATACCGGAGGCGGGCATCGCAGCGCGGCTGAGGCGATCATTGAAGCCATTGAGCTTGAATTCCCCAACCGGATCACTTATGAAATGGTGGATTTGTTCCGCGAATATTCTCCCCCTCCATTGAATAAAGCTCCGGAGATCTACCCGCCGCTTTCGCGGCTGCCCTCCGTCTGGAATTATGGATACCATCAGACCAACAGCCCGCGGCGCATCCGAAACATTAACAATGTCGCCTGGCCGTATATCCGCCGCTATATCTACCGGCTGGTGGATGAGCATCCCTGCGACCTGATCGTCAGTGTGCACCCTTTGATGAACATGCCGGTTTTGCGCACATTTAAAAACCGCAAATATCCTTTCATCACGGTGGTCACAGACATGGTTTCCACGCATGCCGCCTGGTTTGACAACCGCGCCGACCTGATTATTGTTCCCACTGAAAGCGCCCGCCAAAATGGGATCAGTTTTGGCATCTCCCAGGAAAAATTGAAAGTTATTGGCCTGCCGGTGGCTGACCGCTTCAGGCAAAAGAATGAAGAACCTATGGAGATCCGCAAGCGCCTCGGTTGGCCGCTGGATCTACCGGTTATTCTACTGGTTGGCGGCGGTGAAGGCATGGGCCCCCTGGAAAAAACAGCGCACGCCATCAATGAAGCCGGCCTTGAAGCCGCCCTTGTGGTAATAACCGGTCGCAACCGTGAATTGAAAACCCGGCTTGAAAATTATGACTGGAAGATACCAGCCTCGATCTACGGGTTTGTTCGTACAATGCCCGATTTTATGCAGGCAGCCAATGTGCTGGTGACCAAAGCCGGCCCCGGGACGATCAGCGAAGCCTGCATCTCTGGCCTGCCGATCATTCTATACAGTAAAATGCCCGGGCAGGAAGACGGCAATGTCGATTATGTTGTGTCGGAAGGAGCTGGTGTCTGGGCGCCGGAACCCAGCCAGGTGGTGGCCACGCTGCAATCCTGGATTGAAGCGCCGGAACTTCGTTGGAATGCAGCCGCGGCCTGCCGGCGGATCGCCCGGCCGGATGCTTCGCGCGAAATCGCCCGTATTCTTGCCTCATACGTCGGCATTACCAAACCGGAATAGGACGGCATCGATGCCGATTATGGATACTCACAACTTTGAATTCTTCAGCCGCAGCCCGGAACAGACCCGGCGTCTGGGCACCCGCATCGGCTCACTGCTCTCCAAGGGCGATCTGATCTGCCTGACCGGCGACCTGGGCGCGGGAAAGACCACTCTGATCCAGGGCATTGCCCGCGGGTGGGAATCGCTGGATACCGTATCCAGCCCGACCTTTGTCATTGTCAACGAGTATCACCGCAAGAATGGGGATATTCTCTTCCATATGGATGCCTATCGTCTGGAAGGAGCCGCGGATGCCGTCGACCTCGACCTTGACCGTATGCTGGAAGACGGCGCGCTGTTGATTGAATGGGCAGACCGTATAAAAACCGCTCTGCCACCCACCGCGCTATGGATCAACATGCGCTGGATGGCAGATGAACAACGCGCTCTGCTTTTTACAGCTCACGACCCTCGCAGCCAGACATTGATGGATCAGTTTAAAATGAAAGTGGTGGGTGCCTGATATGCTGCTTGCCGTGGATACCTCTACTCAAACATTGGGGCTGGCTTTGTATGACGGGAACCGCGTAATCTCTGAAAGCCTGTGGCAGAGCCGCGCCCGCCATACCGTTGAACTGGCGCCTGCCGTGGAACGCATGCTCAAGCAGGCGGGAACTCCCGCCTCCAACCTGACCGGTCTGGCTGTTGCCACCGGCCCCGGTTCATTTACCAGCCTGCGTGTCGGCCTGGCTTTCATTAAAGGGGTGGCGCTGGCATTGAAGATTCCGGTTGTGGGAATTCCCTCACTGGATCCTTTGGCTGCCGCGCAACCGCCCGCGGAGATGCCCATGGCCGCCGTATTGCCGGCCGGTCGGGCGCGTCTGGCTGTGTGCTGGTACCATTACAGGGAAGACGCCTGGAAATTCTCCGGCAACATGGCCGTGTTGAGCGCCCAGGATCTGTGCGACCAGATCCATCAACCGTCCATTATCTGCGGCGAAATGACGGCTGAAGAACGCCAGATCCTCTCACGAAAATGGAAGAATATTCACCTGTGCACCCCTGCGCAGGGGTCCCGGCGGCCGGCCATGCTGGCTGAGCTGGGCTGGAAACGCCTGGAATTCGGGCAGGCGGATGACCCGATTACCCTCGCGCCCATCTATCTGCATATTAATGAGGTGATCCCTTCGTGACCGCGCTTCAAGGGAATCTCATTCTACGCCCCATGACCATGGATGACCTGAAGCAGGTCTACCAGATCGAGGTTGATTCCTTCACCCTGCCCTGGTCGTACAATTCCTATGTGTTTGAACTGAGGGAAAGCCGGGTATCGCGCTGCTTTGTCGCCGCATCCCAGGGGGATGATGGTCAGCAGAAAATCCTCGGGATGATCGTCATCTATCTCATCGAAGACGAAGCGCATGTCGCTACCTTTGCCGTTCATCCACAATACCGGCAAAGTGGGATCGGCTGGAGGCTGCTGCTGCATGCCCTGAAAGAAACCTGCCAACAGGGCGCCACCCATTCTTTTCTGGAAGTGCGCGCGGGAAACCTACCGGCTATCAACCTGTACACCCGTTTTGGTTACGCCAGTGTGGGACGGCGTAAGAATTATTACGTCGATAACCACGAAGACGCCATCCTCATGAATCTGGACAACCTGACACAGGAAAAACTGAACCAGATAGAAGCACAATTCCTCGCCTCACCATTAAAGCAATCTCCCGGAGGCAGCCATGACGCCTGAAGAAACGCTTTCCCAGATCGCCCGGCAGGTTGCCGCCTGTCAGCAATGCGACCTGCATTCCAGCCGCAAGCTGTCGGTTCCCGGCGAGGGACCTGCCGACGCGCAGATCATGTTGATCGGTGAAGGTCCGGGATTTTATGAAAACGAACAGGGACGGCCATTTGTGGGTTCAGCCGGTAATTTTCTCAATGAATTGCTGGCCACAGCCGGCCTCACGCGCGGCGAAGTGTTCATTACCAATGTGGTAAAATGCCGTCCGCCGGGAAACCGTGACCCTCTGCCGGAAGAACTGGCCGCTTGCCGCGACTACCTTGAGAGCCAGATCGCGGCTATCAACCCGCGTATCATCGTCACGCTCGGCCGCTTCTCGATGGCCATGTTTTTCCCGCTGGCCAGAATTGGCGCGGTGCACGGGCAGCCGGCAAAAGTTCACAACCGACTGGTCGTTCCCATGT
>CAYNJT010000046.1:22249-25249 GCA_964397625.1 uncultured Leptolinea sp.
CACCAACCGGCGTTAAAATCAACCGTTGAACGGGATTTCACCCGACTGGCGGAGGCGATAAAACAGAATGTGCCTGCCCGTCCCGAAACCATACTCAAGACAGCTGAGCCAGAAGATCCGGCTGATCCGGCGACTCAACTCAGTCTCTTCTAACAGGATAAAAAATGGATTATCAAAAGCAACTGATCGAACGCTTTGAATCAAAGACCGCGAAAATCGGCATCCTCGGATTGGGTTATGTCGGCCTGCCGCTGGCGGTGGTATTCGCCGAAGCCGGCTTTACCGTTACCGGTATTGAACCCATGCAGTCCAAAGTTGATTCCCTGCTCAAAGGTGAAAGTTATGTGCTGGATGTGCCCTCTGAAACCGTGGCCAAGCTTGTCAAAGCCGGCAAGCTGATCCCCACCAGCGATTTTTCTGCCATCAAACAACTGGACGCCGTCAGCATCTGCGTGCCCACCCCATTGCGCAAGACAGGCGACCCGGACCTTTCCTTTATTGTAAGCGCCACCGATGAGCTGGCGAAATACGTGCACGCCGGCATGGTGATCGTCCTCGAATCGACCACGTACCCTGGCACCACCCGTGAATTGATCCTGCCGCGCCTGAACCAGGAAGCCGGATTGGAAGTCGGCAAAGATGTGTTCCTTGCGTTTTCTCCCGAACGCGTTGACCCCGGCCGCACAGATTACACCACCATCAACACGCCCAAGGTGATGGGCGGCATCACCCCGGCTTGCAGCAAAGTGGCTTCCGCCTGGTATTCCGGCGCGCTGCAAAAAGTTGTGCCTGTGTCTTCCGCCGAAGTGGCCGAAATGGCCAAACTGCTGGAAAACACCTTCCGCATGATCAACATCGGCATGGTGAACGAACTGGCACTGATCTGCGACCGTCTGAAGATCGACGTGTGGGAAGTGATCGACGCCGCCGCCACCAAGCCGTTCGGTTTTATGAAATTCTCTCCCGGCCCCGGCCTGGGCGGACACTGCATCCCCATTGATCCACTTTACCTTTCCTGGAAACTGAAAGCCCTGAATTACACGGCTCGCTTCATCGAGCTAGCCTCCGAGATCAACACCGGCATGCCGCGTTTTGTGATCACCAAAACGCAGGACGCCCTGAACGACCGCAAGAAAGCCCTTAATGGCAGCAAGGTGCTGGTGATGGGCGTGGCCTACAAACCCGACATTGACGACCTGCGCGAATCCCCCGCCCTGGATGTAATCGGCCTGCTTAAACAAAAGGGCGCCGAGGTCAGCTACCACGATCCGCGCATCACCTCGCTGGATCATGACGGCTGGGCGATGAAATCCGTGCCCGACCTGATGAAGGCCGTGAAAGAAGCGGATTGCGTGGTCATCATCACCAACCATTCCTCGTATGATTACAAAGCTGTTCTCGCGAATGCCAATTTGATTATCGACACGCGCAACGCGCTGGGTGAGATGGGCAAGCAAAGCCCGAAAGTGGTGAGGTTGTAATGAGCCGCTATCTGGTAACCGGCGCCGCCGGTTTCATCGCTTCGCGCGTCAGCCAGTTCCTGATGGACGCGGGTCACACCGTTGTGGGTCTTGACAATATGAACGACGCCTACGACCCGCGCATGAAAGAATACCGCCTGAAGAACCTGCTGAAGCAGGAACAGTTTGAGTTCGTCAAAATGGATATCGCCGACAAGCAGGCCGCGCTGGCCCTGGTAGACAAGGGCCCCTACGACGCCGTGTTCAACCTGGCCGCGCGCGCCGGTGTGCGCCAGTCGGTGGAAAACCCTTGGGTGTACGTGGATACCAACGTTACCGGCACATTGAATATGCTGGAAGTCGCCAAACGTTCCGGAACAAAGAAGTTCATTCTGGCCTCCACCTCCAGCATTTACGGCGCCAATCCGCCCATCCCCACCCCCGAGACCGCTTCCTCCGATCATCCTTTGCAGCCCTATTCGGCCACCAAGAAGGGCGCCGAAGCGCTGTGCCATAGCTTCCATTACCTGCACGATCTGGATGTGACCGTTTTCCGCTATTTCACGGTTTACGGCCCGGCAGCCCGCCCCGATATGGTGATGTTCCGCTTCACTCAGTGGATCGCCGAAGGGCGCGAAGTGCGCGTCAATGGCGACGGAACACAATCGCGCGGCTTCACCTATCTGGACGACATCGCCCGCGGCACCATCCTCGGGCTGAAACCGGTGGGCTACGAGATCATCAACCTCGGCGGACACCAGGTGATCACCGTGAACGACCTGATCCACCGCGTGGAAGAACTGGTCGGCCGCAAAGCCAACGTGATCTACCAGGACCGCCATCCCGCCGACGTGCTGGAGAACAGCGCCAACGTGGACAAAGCCCGCTCCATGCTGGGCTGGGAACCGCAGGTTTCGCTCGAAGAAGGCATCCCCAACCTGGTCAACTGGTACCTGGCCGAACGAAGCTGGGTAAGTCAGATTTTGACTCCATGACCGGTCAGGTTGTTCGTTGGCGGCAGGACCATGTGTTAAGCCGCGTGGTCAAAAATTCGGGGTACCTGTTCGCGAGCAACGTGATCAGCGCCCTGTTGAGCATCCTGACCGCCAACCTGCTGGGTGTGCGCGTCTTTGGTGTACTGGGCATTGTCATCAGCAGCGTGTCGAACGTCAACCGGCTGTTGTCGTTTCGCATGGGCGACGTGGTCGTAAAATACATGGCTGACCATCTCGCGAAGGACGAGAAGCAGGCCGCCGCCGCGGTGGTCAAAGCCTCTGCCATGGTCGAAGGCTGCACCTCCATTCTGGCCTACCTGATTCTGGCGGCGCTGGCCCCATTGGCCGCGCGTTATCTGGCGGATGACCCCAACACCGTCCCATTGTTTCTGATCTACGGGCTCTCGATTCTCTCGAACATTACCACCGAGACGGCTACCGGCGTGCTGCAGGTGGGCGGGCATTACAAGAGCCAGGCGTTGATCAATTTCATCCAGAGCGTGGTCACCGCGGGTGTTCTGGTATACGCCTATTTTTCGCAATCC
>CAYNJT010000047.1:0-6491 GCA_964397625.1 uncultured Leptolinea sp.
TCCTGCAGGAATACGGCATCAGCGAACCCAGCCTGAACCGCATGATCCGCCTGTCGTACGACCTACTCGGTTTGCAGTCTTTCTTCACGGTCGGCCCCGACGAAGTCCGCGCATGGACAACCCGCCGCGGCGCCACCGCTCCGGAAGCCGCCGGTGAGATCCACACCGACCTGCAGAAGGGATTCATCCGCGCCGAAGTCGTGTCTTACGATGACCTGATGTCATTGGGCGGGATGAACGAAGCCAAAGCCAAAGGCCGCCTGCGCCTTGAAGGCAAGGAATATATCGTGTTGGATGGGGATATTCTCAACATCCGCTTCAATATATAGGCAGCCCGCGCAATATTGGAATTATTAAAACAGCGCCCCACCAGGAGCGCTGTTTTGCATTCTATTTTTCGACGTCGTTCAATCCAGGCAGTCAACCGACTTGCAGAAATCCTTTTGCAGGTCAGGTAATGACACACGCGCGGTCATATCCAGGCTGAGCGGGGTGACGGACACCGCTTTCTCTTTGACCATGGCGTACACATCTGTTCCGGGTACCATCTTATCCTCGTCAACGGTGGTGAAACCTGCCAGCGCGCCGCTCTCATCCCAATTACCTTTACGGCTGGAAAATGGGATGAAATAACGCTGCTTGGATTGCCGGGTAACCCGCACGGGCGAATTAATGGTCGCGTCGTGCGGCACGCACAGATTCATCAGGTCAACATCATCCGGCAGCGGAGAATTCAACATAAAATTCGCCACAAGTCTCGTAAAGTGCGCGGCGGCTGAAAAATCAAAATCTGTCGAATGACTGAGGTAATCTTCGACCACGTTCTTTAATTGCAGACTGGCGGCCAGGGCGGGAATGCCCATCGAAGCGGCTTCCAACGCCGCGCCAAACGTGCCTGACGAGGTCAGGTCTGATGCCAGGTTTTCGCCATAATTGATCCCCGAAACCACCAGGTCAGGTTTGACCGGCATGATCTCCAGAATGGCATGCTGCACGGTCTGGGTGGGCGTACCGCCCACGGCATACACCTCCCACACCTGATCCCCGATATGCAGCTCGGTGGTGGTGATCTTCCCGTCCGAGGTGGAGGGCATGCTGCGCCCCATGCCGCTGGCCTGTTCGCGCGGGGCGACGATGGTCACAAAGCCCAGTGTGGAAAGCGCTTCCGCGGCAGCCCACAGCCCGGGCGATTTGATGCTGTCATCATTGGTTAATAGAATCTGTTTGCGTCCCTTGTTCATCACTAATCCTGACTCCTTATAAAAAAGGAGCGGGTCAGCCGCTCCAAAAGAAAATCTCAAAAAAGGCTAAACCGGTAAGTACGCCCCGATTTTACCCCAAATCAGGTCAATTGTTGGCCAGGCGGAAACGGGGAGAGAGCTCGTGTTGCTTTAAAAAAACCGGTACTCATTCCAAATTAAAGGAATAAATACCGGCGAGGGATCGATGGAAATATGGTCAGGCGTTCTCAATGACTACGGCTGTGCCATAAGCCAGTACTTCAGTCACACCTTCCATCACATCATTGGCATCATAGCGCATTCCAATAATGGCATTAGCTCCCATCGCTTTGGCGTGTTGGACCATCAGGTCAAAGGCTTCAGAGCGCGCGTGCTCGCAAAGTTCCGTGTAAATACTGATGTTGCCGCCAAAAATGGTCTGTATGCTGCCGGCGATATTTCCCAGCATGCTTCGTGAGCGCACAGTGATGCCGCGCACAACACCCAAGTGGCGGGTAATTTTATATCCGTCAAATCCAAAAGCCGTGGTGACCCAAAGGTCGTTCATAGATTCTCTCCTTGGTACATTGAACTACCCTAATATACGCATTATCACCCGCCAGGGTGCGGCCCGTACGTTTTTACAGTTGTGAGGTGCAATGCGGGCAGCGCGTGGCTTTAATCGGGATGGCCGTCTGGCAATACGGGCAGTCTTTCGTTTCCGGCGCTTTCTCCGGCTCCGCTTTTTGGAAGCGGTTGACCTGTTTGATCAACAGAAAGATCGCGAAGGAAACGATCAGGAAATTGATCAGCGTGTTGATGAAGAGCCCGTAATTCCAGGTTGGCGCTCCGGCGTCTTTGGCCGCCGCCAGCGACGCGTAGACCTTTCCATCCAATGACAGGAACAGGTTGGTAAAATCCACCTTTCCCAGCAGCAGGCCGATGGGAGGCATGATGATGTCATCCACAAGAGACGAAACGATCTTGCCGAACGCGCCGCCAATGATGATACCCACCGCCAGATCAAGGACATTCCCCCGCATTATGAATTGCTTGAATTCTTTGATCATACCGCCCTCCTCAATTCGTTTTTATTCATTATAGAGATTTCGTGAATTAAAAAAACCCCTATCAGAATGGACTCGGAAAAAATGTCATCCAAAGGGATGATGGAAATCACTTGTTCAATTTCTGGTTCACGGTTAAACTTCAATTGGAGTATTTTTATCTGATAATCATAATTTGAGGTGCCATGCAGATCACTAAACAAGCAGACTATGCGCTAAGGGCCATGCTCTTCCTGGCTCAACTTCCCCCCAACCAGCGCGCAGCAACCAGCCAGATCGCCGATGAGCAGGCCATTCCGCCATCTTTCCTGGCCAAGATCATCTCTCAACTGTCGATTGCCGGCCTGATCCACACATCACGCGGAGCCCGCGGGGGTGTTTCACTGGCAATATCGCCGGAAAAGGTCTCCATCCTTGATGTTGTCGAAGCAATTGATGGGCCTATCGCGTTAAACGAATGCACCGTTAACCCATCGGTTTGCCCCAACGGTCCCAGTTGCCCCATTCATTCCATGTGGTGCGAAGCCCAATTTGAGCTGGTGAACAAACTTAAGAATACAACTTTCGCCTCAGTTGTAAAGAACGCGGTTAATTGATCAGTTCTTTGGTCATCGCGTAAAGGCACCTCTTTTTATCAACCCGGTAGGAATTACAAAGATACCGGGAATAATTCAAGCTTTCACAGATCAATTCTGCTCCAATTTAGCTTTAAGGGGAAACAGGATACTACCGGTTGGTAAGTTCGACACGGTCGTGTTGGCTGGGAAATCGATGAAATCCATCCGTTTTTCATTTCAGGTGTTTGTCTTTCTAGTTATTCGAACAGCTGCCAATGCGTGTATTCGCATGGTTGGCCCTTTCCTGCTTGTGTTTGCCCGGGGGGTGGGGTCCGATATGACAGCCATGGCCACGGCCGTTTCCGCTTCCATGGCGGCCAGCGCGGTTGGTCCGTTTCTGGCAGAGATTGCCGACCGCCGCGGCCGCAAGGCAGGCATGCTGCTGGGGTTAACTATTTACACCTTGGGGGTGGGTTTGATGTTGATCTGGCCGGTATACACGGCGTTTTTAATCGCGCTGCTACTGGCCAGCCTGGGAAACAACATCTTTGTTCCCGCTGTTCAGGCTTACGTGGGCGACAAAGTGCCTTATGAGAAACGGGGATTAACCCTCTCCATCCTGGAGGTTAGCTGGGCGGGCGCGTTTATTGTTGGCGTTCCGCTCATTGGTGTATTGATCACCCATTCCGGATGGCAATCTCCATTTTTGTGGCTGTTCGTACTGGGTGTGATCTCCATCGTCGCGGTAGTCCTTCTGGTACCCTCCCTTCAATCCATTAGACAGGTTGAAGAAGACGCCGGGAAATCCCGGTTTGTGATGATCTGGGAAACACCAGCAGCCATGTTTGGCCTGGCAATGGGATTCCTGGTGATTATGGGGAACAATCTGATCAGCGTGATCTACGGCGTGTGGATGGAAGAGGCTTTTGGATTGAAAATCGCGGCCATTGGCGCGGCCGCCACAGTAATCGGATTCGCGGAATTAGCCGGTGAAGGCATTGTGGGGGCGTTTGTCGACCGTTTAGGAAAACGCCGCACTATCGCGGCCGGATTTATGGTGAACATTTTTTCGGCGGTGATACCTTTCTTTATAAACGGATCGATCACCGGAGCGTTGATCTGGTTATTTATTTTCTACCTTTCGTTTGAGGTAACCCTGGTAGCCGCTCTGCCCTTGATGACTGAGGTGTTGCCGCCCGCCCGTGCCACATTGATGGCTGTCTTTCTGGCCGCCAGTTCGCTTGGAATGGCCACAGGCATGTTTCTGGGACCACGCCTGTACACCGCCGGTGGATTCACCATGAATGTGATTGCCGCCATGGTAGTTAATTTGATGGGACTTTTGATTCTCCCCCGGGTAAAACGGGCTGAAAATTGAGCAAAAACGACACCCAATGTAAATGAGGGATTTCTTACACCAATCATTGGGTTATTTGGATCACTATTCCTCCCAAATGCCTCTCTTCCGCCTGGCATCCAAACCCATCGATCAGGCATTGAGTAAACGTGTATTCTGAACCGTCATCTTCATACCGGCCTGATAGTCCACCCCCCAAGTCCGTGTTATAGAAATTTACGCGCCGTCCCTCCCGGTCAACCGCTTTGCCCATGCATAAAGAACACACCGCCCTGGGGTAACGCGGATCAAATGGAATCGGGGATTGACAGACAGGACACAGGGTTTTATTCATAATTTTCAGCCAAGGGGAAATTTAAAATATCCCCGGGTTCAGTTAATGATAATATTCCATTATGATAATTCACAACATCTCGCAATTGCTAACCATTAAGGGCGGACCACAACGCGGTGGCGAGTTGGGGAAGCTCGGAATTATTGAACGGGGCGCCGTTCTTGTTCGGGGAGATATGATCGAAGCGGTCGGGTTGGAAGATGACCTGCTCGCGAAATATCCTGACGAACGACGCCTGGACGCCAACAGTAAAGTAGTCCTACCGGGATTCGTAGACCCGCACACGCACCTGGTGTGGGCCGGTGACCGGGCGGTGGAATTTGAGATGCGCCTTGAAGGGCGCACCTACCTTGAAATCCTGGCCGCCGGCGGGGGTATCATCTCAACCGTTGAAGCCACCCGTGACGCGGATTATGACCAGTTATACGCGCAAACCCGCGCCCGGGCGCGTTCCATGCTGCGCTTCGGAACCACGACGGTGGAAGCGAAAACCGGATACGGCCTTGAGATCGCGTCAGAATTGGAACAGCTTCGGGTTTTACTGGACCTGGACAAAGAAGGCCCTCTGGAAATTGTGCCCACATTCCTGCCGGCGCACGCCATTGCGCCGGAATACAAAACCGACCCGGATGGCTATACCCGTCTGATCTGTGAAAAAATGCTGCCCGCCGCGAAGGAATGGTGGCAGAAAAATGGCGGAGGAAGGCCGCTGCCATTTGTGGATGTTTTTTGTGAGACTGGAGCGTTTTCTCTCAAACAATCCCGCTGTATCCTGACAACAGCCCGCGACCTGGGATACCCGCTGAAGATTCACGCCGACGAATTCGATAATCTGGGCGGCGCGAGCCTGGCCGCCGAACTGGGAGCTGCCTCCGCTGACCATCTGGTAAAAACCTCAGCGACGGATATTTCCGCTCTGGCTGCCAGCAATACGGTGGCCGTGGCTCTGCCCTGCACACCGTTCGGCCTGGCCGAAACGCATTACACACCCGCCCGCCAGATTCTAGAAGCCGGTGGTTTGCTGGCGCTGGCCACTGATTGCAACCCCGGCACTGCCTGGTGCGAAAACATGCAATTTGTCATCGCGCTGGCCTGCCGCGCCTTAAAATTGACCCCCGCCGGGGCAATTGCCGCGGCAACCATTAACAGCGCGGCTGCCATTCAACGCGCCGACCGCATCGGCTCGATTGAGCCCGGCAAACAGGCAGATATGATCCTGCTGTCGGTCAGTGATTACCGCCATCTGGGATACCGTTTTGGTGAAAACCTGGTCGCAACGGTCATAAAAAAAGGCCGCATCATCCCCATTCTTTAGAGGTTCACCATGCCAACCGTAGAACAGGCCCGCGCCTTTTACACAGGCGATGACGCTGTCCATGATTTTGAACATGTCCTTCGGGTGTACCGCACAGCCATGAAACTGGGTCAGGAAGAGGGCGCCGACCTTCAAATTCTCGAGGCCGCCGCCTTGCTGCATGATTCCCGTGGCGCGGAGCCCGGCGGCGCTGGTCGGGCTGAACACCATCTGGCGTCTGCGGTTTTTGCCGGTGAAGTTCTGCGCGATGAAGGCTGGCCGCCAGAGCGTATAAAAGCCGTTCAACATGCCATCCGGGCGCATCGCTACCGCGGCAGGGATGATGAGCCTGAGACCATTGAAGCGAAAATTCTCTTTGATGCCGACAAGCTGGATGTCATCGGCGCCATCGGCACCGCCCGCACCATTGCCTATTCTGTTCAGGCCGGTGAACCTTTTTATGAACGCCCCAGTAAACAATTTATCCAATCTGGTAAAGAAATGGATGGAGAACACCATTCGTCCTATCATGAATACCTTTTCAAACTGCGCAGGGTTAGGGAGCGGTTGTTCACTGAATCCGCCCGGCGCATGGCGGATCAGCGGCACATGGCCATGGCAGCCTACTTTGAACAATTGGCCGCGGAGTATGAAGGCATCGC
>CAYNJT010000047.1:6591-24267 GCA_964397625.1 uncultured Leptolinea sp.
CAACCAGCCCAACCAGTTCAACCAACACAGCCGGCAAAGAAACCGGACACCGCTTATTTCAAAAAATTCAAGTGCCCGGAAAATGCCAATAAGATCCTATTTTCCTCTGATTGGAATCCGTTGGCCACAACCAATATCGATATCCTGAGCGCCTATGACGACGGTTCCGAGATCACCCGCCTTACAGACCGGACAGTCTGGGAAGGCAATCCAGTCTGGTCTCCAGACCGCTGTCGAATCGCTTACACAGCCGTAACCGATTCGAGCAACGCGTTTGATAAGAACACACTCAAAGATATATACACCATGGATCCCGATGGCGCTAACCGTTCCCGGCTAACCACGAGCGAAGGAAATGACCACGATCCAGACTGGTCGCCTGATGGGAAACAGCTTGTGTTCACATCGGAACGCGACAAGAACCGAGAAATCTACATTATGTCATCCAAGGGCACAAACCAGGAACGGCTCACAAATAATAAAACGGATGATAATTTTCCGCACTGGTCTCCCAATAATGACCGTATCGCTTTTTCCACCCATCGCGATGGAAATTGGGAGATCTACCTGATGGATATTGATGGGAAAAACCTTTTGAATCTGACCAAAAACAAATCGGATGATAAAGATTCCGCCTGGTCGCCGGATGGCAGTCAGATCGCCTTTTTCTCCAATCGAACCGGTATGAACGAAATTTATATTATGAACAAAGACGGCAGTAATCTTCGTCAAATCACCCATCAGAGCGGAAAAGAGCCATCTGTTGATCAGGATATATCCTGGTCGCCGGATGGCCAATGGATTGGTTTCACCGGTACGGTAACCGCAAAAGATGGCGGAAAGATCCAGGCCATTTTCAAAGCCGCCATCGATGGAAGCGGTGTGCAGAAGGTGGTTAACCGTGATCCATCCACATCCAATGATATGGAGTGGTAAAGCGATTTCCTGAAGAACCCATAAATTTCTAGAATGAGAGGCTGCCAATGATTGGCAGCCTCTTGTATTTACGCCATACTTACATTTAGTTGCCGGGGTACTCAGTCCTCCAAAACGAAGGTTACCTTCATCTGTACCCGGTATTCAGAGATTTCACCTTTCTCATTCAAAAGAACTTCCTGATTTTCAATCCAGGCCGATTTCACGTTTTTTAGAGTTTTATGAGCCCGCGCCACACCACTTTTTATGGCGTCATCAAAGCTCTTTGTGGAAGATGATTTGATTTCTGTTACCCTGGCTACTGTCATTTAAATTCTCCTTTTCCAAATATACAGGGAAATCCCAAACGACCTGTCTTCTTTCATTACTGCCATATTACAGGAATCGTGGAAAAAAAACAAATTATTCAGATAAATACTTTTCCAGGTATCCAATGCCTTCAGCAAAGTTTTTTCTTCCCAAACCCAATCGGAAGAAATTACCGGGGTGATCAAACAGGCTGCCCGGAACAATCATCACACTGTAGCGGTCCAGCATGTCCTGACAGAAATTTTCCACGCGTGTTTTACCCTTCCATTCAGGAAAAGCTATTGATCCCGCAGAAGGTGCGTGCCATTCAAACTGGTGTGCATGCCGTGTAAGCACATCTTGAAAGATACTCAGATTACCCCGGATGATCTCCAGATTACGGCTGACCAGACGATCTTTGTTTTGAAGGGCAATCAACCCGAGAATTTCAGAGGGGGCGCTGTTACAAATGGTGGTGTAATCTTTGAAGGCCATCCACTTTTCCACAAGGGTTGAATTCTGAGTAGCCAGCCAACCAATACGCAGGCCTGGCAGCGCCATGGATTTTGACAATCCTGAAAGTGAAATTCCTTTTTCATACACATCACTAACCGAAGGCAGCCGGTGCGCGGGTGAATACTCTAAAAGCCGGTACATTTCATCACAAAACACGGTAAGTCCATGTTTTCCCGCGAACCGCAAAATGGACTCATATTCTTCAAGGGTGGGTAATAACCCGGTCGGGTTGTTCGGGAAATTGATTACCAACAGCCTGGTATGCGGGGTAACAAGTTTCTCCAATTCATCAGGATCAACCAACCAGCCATTTTTTGAAGGATATTGTTTCCAGAAGGAAAGGTTACAACCCATAGAAGAGGCGATGCTGTACAAAGACTGATATGCCGGAGCGAGAGAAATGACATGATCTCCCGGTTGAAGCAGGGTTTGCATGGCAATATAAATCAATTCTTCCGGCGCGGCAATTAATATATTGTCAGGTGAAATATGAGTATAGAGGTTGGATGCCTCCCCGCGTAAATATGGATTCCCCTGGGTTTCTGTGTATCCCAGTTTGAGGGCATTCCACATTTCCCGGCTGTCTGGAGAAGCCATATCCAATAGTTCGGCCATGGACAGGCTTTCGCAATCAGAGGAACTCAACATAATGCGGGCTTTAAACTCGTATAACGCGTAATAACGTTCCAACTTGAATGGAGCAATTGGCATTGTAGTGTTACCTCAATCTCTGATTTGGTTGATCATTAAAAAATATCGTCATTCCAACATCCTGGAAGTTATTCCCACAGGGCTTTCCAGGTATTCGGGCCGACAACCCCATCCACCGTCAGACCCTGGTCTGCCTGAAACTGCCTGACGCCTTTATCAGTTTTTGGTCCAAAGGTGCCATCCGCCGACCCGACTACGCTGTATCCACGAGCTAACAGCCTTTGTTGCAGCATGGATACATCATTTCCCTTCATATATGGACTGGTCAACTTCATATTGCGTATAAGAACAGGAATGGAAGACTCTTCATCATCACCACCTCCGCCATTTTGCGGGGCGTTCTGCCCTTCCACAATAATACGCACATAAAACACATTTCCAGCGGCATCTATGCCAAAAGTTGTACCGTCAGGCGCCTGGAGTTTGTAATTTCCCCGGTATGTACCCGGATCCATAGGCGCTTTTAGATTTACTGAGATATCCACCGCATCGCCGGGGTGGACAACCCCGTTCGTTAAAACGGTTGATCCCGCCCCGCCCAAGGCATCACCGGAAACGTACAGAATTTTGTAATTGGATGTCCAGGTACAGGTGCCGGCGTTCACCAATTTCCATTTTTTCTCGAAATTTGCACCGGCGGGAACCACCGTATCATCCGGGTAGGTGATATCGCCTCCAAAGGCGGCGAGGTTGCAGGGTAAACCGCTGCTGTTCGCAACAGGAGCGCTTGTGGGTACCGCGGTCGCCTGTGCCAACGTGGGCACAGGAGGGTTGGTTACGGTTATCAATGGAATATTGGCAGCAGGTGCCGCAGTTTCCGGACTGGCAGTGGGTGGATTGCTGACCACCTGTGCCGTGGCCGAAGGCATAGGAGTGGGCAGGGGCTGTAACGGCATCGAACACGCCAGGGAAGTCATCAGGATCACCCAAAAGATCAAAGAAATCTCATACATCCTTTTCATTTTCCCTCCAACACTGGATCGTTACTGATAATCCAAACGTGCCATTTCAAAAACCAATCATAGCACATACATGAAAGTCAGAGAATTTGTTCATTTCACAGGCATAAATAGACCGTTGAGTATATCTAAAGACACATTAAACACCGCTCAATTCATGATAAAGTCTCAGTATCCCAAATGCCGCTCAGGGCATTTTTTATCATTGGAGGAATCATGCAACTTGTAACCGATTCGGGGATGGATCTTGCCAAGGTAGACGCGGAAGGTCTTGACATCCATACCCTGCCCCTTCGGATCACATTAAATGGCAAGACGTATATCGGGGGTAAAGATATTGATTATGTTACTTTCTATCAAATTTTAACGGATACGGGTGCTTTTCCAACCACATCCCAACCATCACCTGGTGATTTTGCCGATGTATACAGAACCCTTGCCAAAACCGATCCAGACATCCTCTCAATCCATATATCATCCGGTTTAAGTGGTACTTTCAATTCCGCCCGACTTGGCGCGGAGATGGTTCCCGAAGCCAATGTGACTGTGTTGGATTCAAAAACCCTCTCCGGTCCACTGGGCTGGCAGGTGCAGGCAGCTGCACACGCCATTAAAGCGGGTTGGGTTCTTGGTGACATACTCAAACTGGTAGATCAAATCCGCGAAAACCAGCAAACCCTGTTCACCTTGGGAGATCTGAAATACCTTATCCATGGCGGCCGGATCAGTCATTTGAAAGGACTTCTGGCATCCATCATGTCTTTAAAACCGATCATTGGGGTGGCAAAAGATGATGGTAAATACTATAACTGGGGACAGGCTGCCACGTTGAAACGGGCTATTAACCGTATGGCCGAAATCGTGGCTGAAAAGTTCTCCACCAGCATTCCTGTGCGTGTGCAATTAATACACGGGAATAACCTGGAAGGAGTCGCCCTGCTCAAAGAACGAATTTCCGAGTTGTTTGACTGTGTGTTTGATGAAACCATTCCTGTGGCCCCTTCACTGGGCGCGCACACCGGCCCGAGCGTGGTGGGCATCGGCATCGCTCCGCTGCACATTTTCCAGAATTGCGGTCTGAATATCCTGAATCCTGAAAAAGTTCCCGCAAGTCTATAATTTTCTATCTTTCAAGTAAAAAAGACCTGAAGAGAGCCTGATCGCTCACTTCGGGTCTTTTTTGTTTCTCCCAAACTGAACCGCCCTATATTTTTACAGGAATATTTGCCGGAAGGAAAAGGTCTTTTACTATCAGTTAGTTTTGGAAATGGATTTTGCCCACTCCACAGCCCGTTCCAGTTCACCCTCTTTCAAGGGTCCCTCAGAATCCAGCACAAAGAAACCTGCTGGTTGAGCCGCCTGAATACCACCCCTCGCGGTCAGTCGTTTGGCGATAGGCTCCGCCGCGTAGCCAAATATTCCAGCCAGAAACTTGAGAATTCCGGGGGTCTTTTCTGTCATTTCAGCCCGGGTATCGAAGGCGGCCACTTTAACACCTTTCAAAGCGCCTGAAGGGAGCTTCTTCAAAAAGGCTTTTGTATCGGGGCTGGGGCCAAACGCGCGGGTAGGCGACCCGACTATAAGAAGATCCAATCCGCTCAAATTGACCGCACTGGAATTGCTCAGTCGGACAATGTCGCTTTCGGCTAATCCCAACGTGGTACCTATTGCCCGGGCAACTTTTTCCGTGTTTCCGAAAAATGATTCAAACAAGATCAATGCTTTCATATAATCTCTCCATCCATGGTCACGATTCTGGTATATGAATACCATGGATCTTAAAATTGATTTACGAGTAATCCCAAAAGAGAGTTTTATCTATTGGAACGATAGTTCTTTATCCGCGAATGAGGTATATACCCGGGACAATGTGGTTTTCTTTCTGATTTTAGTCACCCAATATGTACCGTAAATTTGGCTTTTCAGGCGGCTGTTTTTCCAGGAATTTTTCCGCATTGTAGGTAGTATCAAATATTCCAAACTCCTCCATTAAATTTGTAATCACTTTTACCCTGCGAGAAAGACGGTCATATTCGATGAACAGTATCTCACCGTACGGGATCAAACCGGAATAGGTAGGAGGATTTCGAATACCATGTTCATGCAACGTTGGGGTGTCAGGAAGTTCCATTGAACGGTACATAAACTCGCCTTCCAATGTTTCTTTTCCATAAAAGATGGCAAGAGCGCGTGAAATTTCCACATTAAAACTGGCGCTTGTTAGGAACTCACGTTCTCCAAAACGCGGTTTTTCGGGATTTGGTGTGATAACCAGAACCACATGGGCTCCGTCGCGTATTCCTGGTACTTCTTTGAAAATACCTTTCCACATGTCGCGGTATTCGTTCCAGAGAATCTGGTTTTCACGTTGAAGAGTGGCATGTGTCAGCGCACCGATCAGAAGGAATGGTAGAGCGAGAACAGCCATAACAACCTGTTTTCGCGCCAGGCTTGCACGAGTTATTGAGGAAAGAAAATAAATAACCGCGACCAGAGATAGGATGGCGCCGGGTATCGCTGTATTATGAGCGCGTGACGCGAACCAATTCATATCCGACGGAATTCCATAAACGATCCATGGAATATAACCAGCCAGCCAGACAATTATTCCAGTCACCAGCAGGATCACAAATGTTCGCAGTTGACTGAAGATTTTTGATTCAAATCCATTGCGCACATATTGAAAACCAAGAAAAACCACCGCAAGGATTGCGGACCATACTGCAGCCAATCCTATCGCGAGGTCTTCACGAACCGGTAGATACCAGGCATTGAATAGACAGAGAATGGCATTACGGATCTGCCGCAACAGATAGATTGCAGTGATTGACTGAGATTCATGAAATTTCGCCGTTCCAAAAGCCAACCCAAATGCTCGAAATAACAGGTATATCCCTCCCAGCGCAACAGGCAGCCAAAGCCACCAGTAATTCTTCTTTTGCCTAAAACGCATTAGAAGGAACAAAATTACCGGGAATAGTATGATCAATCCCAGTTGAACCTCGTAATATAATAGGGTCACAAACCCTATCATGATTCCAATCCCCAGTAACCATGCGTTTCGTTTTTCTGTGTAATCAACCAGGCATATCATGTAGATCAGAACCATGATCATCATAAGCGGACTGATCAACAGCCACATACGGGTCATATCCATTGGAGAAAAAATAATAAGTAAGGCTGCCAGGGAATTTAAAACAACAGGGAAAAGCTTGAGTTTTTGCAACAGTACAAAGAAAAGCAGGCTTTCTATACATAAAAGAAGGATGTGTAAACCTGTGAGTACTGGCAGGTTCAATCCAAATAATGTGGTTTCAAGTCTCAGCGGGGTATATGATAATGGCCTCACAAAGTTGGTCATAAACCAGGGCAGGTTGTCGGTGTAATAGTTATAGGCCAGGTGATTCCAGTCATCATAATAAAGCGAAGGAGAAAAATACAGACTGAACACCAGTCCTGTCAACAAAAATACCAGCAGACCGAAGATCCAATCTGGCGAGATTCCTAATTTTCCAAAATTTTTTGATGATTTTAAATCGGTCATTTTTACCTTTTGGGAAAGCGGTAGGCTTTATTTATTCAAATTCCTGGATTTGTTTTTTGATCCTGGCTGCCAGCAAATTCCCCGGGTTTCCACGCAGTCTTTCCGGGAACCGTAGATACCATAATATTGAAGATATTCTACCATCCCCAATTGAGGGAATCGCAGAGTCAATCGGGTTTATAATCAACCCGTCCGGGGAAAATGCAGATCAGGCTGCTGCCGTTTCAGGGGCAGACGCACTTCGGGTCTCGCGGGTTGCAACTGCAAGAACTCGAACTTGGCCCTTTTGCCGGTGGGGGATCGTAGTTGTCGCACAGACCAGGCATGTATGCCGTGGTTGAAAAACCTGAGGTAATGCGGCAGGTATTATCCACCCCCCACAGGGCTTTGATAGGATAGTTCTGCGGGTCTTCTTTTAATGGATAGCCTGCCTGCTCATAAGTAAAATGATCATTAAATTCAAAAAGCGACCAGTCCAGCATTCCGGCATCCGTCCATGGAAGCCAGATAAATTTCCCCTTTTCACCACCGGTCAGTGTGTTCTTAAACGCGAGTTGCACCACTGTTGGATCAACCTTGGAAATCCGCGACCATGCCAGATCGGCGTCATCCCCAACACCGGCGTTGAAGATCTCGTTGTAATATCCCCGGCCTTCAGATAAGTTTTTATCCGGTTTTACCACAGTGATTCCGCCCACATTTTTATCCGGATTGGAAAGAACCAGCACAGATTCAGTAGACCACGTCGTGCTCTTTGGTATTCCGGTAATGATGATGAACTCTCCCCGACTGTCGAGGTCAGTATCCAATTCGATCATGAAATGGGTTTTTCCGGAAGGATCGGCGCTCAGTGATTTATTAACCTTGAACAGAATGTAGATCCAAAGCGGATCTTCACGACTGAGTTGAATAGACACCAGATCGGCCTGTGGGAGATAATTCATGTTTTGGTCAAAAGGCCGTTCATATTTTCCGACTCGGAAGTTATCTCCGCCGAAGGCCTGCTTCTTTAACGCCGATGTCTCATCCACCTGATCGTAGACAGTCTGCATGATTTTACCGACCGGCGCTCCAGGAATATCCTTATGCACGATCTCTTTTGCTGCTGTAGGGCTTGGTTCCACCGGGATTAAAGTTGGAACCAACGTCGCGGTGGATTCGGGTTGCGGGTTTACCGGCTGTGGCGGGAGGGTTGGGGTTTCCGGAACAGGGGTTGGTTGCGTAGATGGGAGGTTACATCCTGCCAGAACAAGGGATACGATCACCGAAAAAATAAGGAACATCGTGCATCTCTTATTCATCTTATCCTCCAGATCAACCACTCCGTACTCATATAAAGCGGTGTGTTTAAATATAGACCAGCTTGATGGATAATTCAATTGCCAAATGATTTAGCTTGTGTGAAAAGTGGTTAAAAAAAAGACCTGTCAAATCGGGGTAAAATAAAAGTGTTAAGAATCCCTGACAAATTCGTTTTAAAAAAGGTAAAACATGCTTCCCATAGAAATTAAACCTGGAATCTCCTGGATTGGTGTTAATGATCGAATTACACAGTTGTTTGAAGGTCTTTGGGATATCCGACAGGAAGGTGTTTCCTATAACAGTTACCTGATTCGCGATGAAAAGACGGCTGTCATCGATCTTAATAAAGCCATTTTGACCGGTGAGTATCTTTGCCAGCTTCAATCTCTCATAGATATTGGCAAAGTTGATTATGTTGTCATAAATCACATGGAACCGGATCATACCGGGGTGTTGAAAACCCTGCTTAAAACCGCTCCCCAGATCCAGATTCTGGGGACAGTGAAAACCCGGGATATGTTGCGGGATTTCTATGGGATCACCGAGAATGTGCGTGTGGTTACCGACGGTGAAACCCTAAACCTTGGTCGTCATACCCTTCGATTTATCTCCACCCCATTCCTCCATTGGCCTGAAACCATGATGACCTACGAGGAATCGGAACAAATCCTCTTCTCCTGTGACGCTTTCGGGAGCTATGGTGTATTAAATGGCAACATTTTCGATGATCCATCCATGCCAATTGCCTGGTATGAAGAACAGGCGCTGCGTTATTACGTCAATATCATTGCCATTTTTTCGAAACCCGTCAACAATGCTTTAACCAAACTATCCTCCCTGCCGGTTCGTATTATGGCACCATCACACGGCCTGGTCTGGCGTAATAATCCTACCCGCATGGTTGAGCTTTATAAACAATGGGTTCGATTGGCCACCGAACCGGCCGATCCTGGTATCACCCTTTTATATGCTTCCATGTACGGAAACACCCAGCAAATGATGGAGGTGGTTGCCCAGGGAATCACCGATGCGGGTGTGCCACTGACTATCTTCAATGTGTCTCAAACACCGGTCAGTTACATCCTTCCAAGCCTGTTCACCAGGCAGGGAGTTATGGTAGGCGCGCCGACTTATGAAGGCGGACTTTTTCCTGACATGAAGACAGTTCTTGAAATGGCTGAAGGCAAGCATATCTACAATCGAAAAACCGCCTGTTTTGGTAGCCATGCCTGGTTGGGCGGCGGCGAAAAAGAATTTACCCTGCTCGCAGAAAAACTAAAATGGGAATCGCTCGGGAGTCTAATTTTCAAGGGAGCACCCAACTACGATGACCTGGTAAAAGGCAGAGTTTTTGGCGCGGATTTTGCCGAAAAAATTAAGGGGTAAAAGTTTTTTACGCATTTATATCTGCTCGCGATGCCGTGAGATGTTTATTCAACCGGATTTCATGTCGGTTGAATATCCTTTTAATTTTTCTTTTACTGCTTGATTGCCAATTTGGATATAGTATGTATATATAAGATGGTGATTTTTACAAGAGGGAGTAGATAACACTATGAAGACCGATCATCTGTCTGGTCGGGTTTCATCATCCGTGAATTTTGGATGTTTTTTCTCCCATACTATAAACCTAACCTTCCGCGGAAAACCACCGGTCTGAAATTTGACAGGCAACCGCACTGGTCAATTTCTTGCACGAAATTTTTTTAGACGGGTGGAAATATCAAAACCGCGGTCTTCAACGGGAGAATGTTTGAAGGCAATTTCACTCATTAGAAAGCCGGGCCGGAATGTTGGATGTTTTTCAAAAAATGGTCAAACACAATCACGCTCATCCTGATTTTCTACAGGATGAGTATTATAGAAATCTGATTTCCAAGAATACGCATGAAGCCATTGCTGTCATTCAGAATGGCAATCTGGTTTTCAGCAGTCCAAAAATCAATGAAATGACCGGGTATTCTGAAAAGGAAATTCTCAATTCTCCCGTTTTAAACTTGATTCATCCTGTTGACCGGGATTTGGTCAAAGAACATCTCCAATCCCGACGGAATGGGGATGCCAGCGAAAAGGAATATGAATGTCGGTTATTGCATAAAAATGGGCAGCCGGTCTGGGTGGAAGTGGATACACTGATGACAGAGTGGAAATCCAAACCTGCCTCGCTTGTTTTTCTCACAGATATCACCCAATGGAAGGAAACAGAAGAATCGTTGAGGCAAAGCGAATCTCTCTTCCGTTCCATTCTTAGAGCCTGTCCTGATGACATTACAATCACGGATACCAAAGGTAATATCCGAATGGTTTCACCAGTCGCCTATAAAATCTTTGGTTATGAAAATGAGAACAAACTACTATCCCATTCAATTCTGGATTTCCTTGTTCCCGAAGATCGAAACCGTGCCGCCGCTGATATTTCCAAAATGCAAAGTGACGGCAAATTCAATGGACCGGTGGAGTATCGCGCCATTCGGGCTAATGGTTCTGAATTCGAAATAGAAGCCAATGCCGAAGTGATCACCGCTTCGAATGGTGAACCACAGGGGATGGTGTTCATCATTCGGGATATCTCCCAGCGCAAACAGGCTGAATTACAACTTCACAAATGGGCAAGCATTTTCATTAACGCGGAGTGGGGTGTTTCTGCTGAAAACGCAGAGACTTTGAAGTATGAATTGATGAATCCAGCCTTTGCGAGAATGCACGGCTTTAGCGTGGAAGAATTATCCACTCGGTCGATCGTGGATGTATATACCCCGGAAGCTCGTTCTGTTTTACCGGATATCAAGCGAATAATTGAAAAGACTGGCCATCATTCTTTTGAAACCACGCACCTACGCAAAGATGGATCAACTTTCCCTGTCTGGGTGGATGTGACAGCCATAAAAGATAATTCGGGCAAAGTGCTTTACTGGGCTGTGAATATTCAGGACCTCTCGGAACGACGCAAGTCAGAAGAAGATCTTAATATTGAACAGGTTTTAATGAACAACCTGATGAGCAATATCCCTGTTCAGATTTATTTCAAAGACCTTGAAAGCCGCTTTATCCGCATCAATAATGAGCAGGCTAAACGACTTGGAGTATCTGATCCTATCGCCACAATTGGCAAATCTGATTTTGACTATTTCACCGAAGAACACGCACGTCAAGCCTATGAGGATGAACAGATGATCATCCGAACCGGACAACCTGTCATCAAAGAAGAAAAGGAAACGTACGGTGAGCAGCCTGACCTGTGGGTATTAACAACCAAACTACCCTTACGCGACAAAAACGGGAAGATAATTGGCACCTTTGGCATGTCAATGGATATTACGGATAGAAAAAAGGCTGCTGAAGAATTACAGGAGACCAACAGCCAACTCGAAAAAGCCATCTCCGATGCCAATACGCTAGCCGTGGAAGCGGAAATGGCCAATATTGCCAAGAGTGAATTCCTAGCTAACATGAGTCACGAGATCCGCACCCCGATGAATGGGGTGATCGGCATGACCGGCCTGTTAATGGATACCAACCTTGATGACGAGCAGCGCCGTTACACGGAAATAATCCGTTCCAGCGGTGAAACCCTGTTAATTCTGATCAATGACATCCTGGATTTCTCCAAGATTGAAGCCGGCAAATTGGAATTGGAAATCTTGAATTTTGATCTGCAAAACCTGCTGGATGATTTTGCCGCCGCGCTGGCCGTGCGCGCCCAGGAAAAGGGATTGGAGTTTATTTGCGCGGCAGATCCGGATGTTCCAAACCTGCTTCAAGGCGATCCTGGACGGTTACGTCAAATACTAACCAACCTGGTTGGCAACGCGATTAAATTCACAGAACAGGGTGAAGTTTCAGTTCACGTGAAAACAGTGTCAAAGACAGAAAACGAAGTGAAATTGCACTTTTCTGTCCGCGATACCGGCATTGGTATTCCGGCTGAAAAACTTGGTTTGATCTTCAACAAGTTTACCCAGGCAGACACCTCCACCACCCGCCAGTTCGGGGGTACCGGACTGGGATTGGCCATTTCCAAACAGTTATCTGAATTAATGGGCGGCGAGATCGGCGTCAACAGTGAGATGGGCAATGGTTCAGAGTTTTGGTTCACAGTACGGTTGAAATTACAACCCGAAGGCAGCCAGAACAACTTGCCCGCTCCGGCAAATTTACACGGAGTGCGCATACTTGTGGTGGACGACAATACCACCAACCGGGAAATCTTGTTTGTACGGATGAAATCATGGGGTATGCGGCCGACAGAAGTGCCTGATGGTAAAACCGCTCTAGAGGCATTGAATACCGCCCATGAAGAGGGGGACCCTTACAAAATCGCCGTCCTTGACATGCACATGCCTGGCATGGATGGCACCATGCTCGCTAAAGCCATCAAGAGTGACGAACGATTCAGCCACATTCCTCTGGTACTGCTGACCTCGTTGGGCGAACGCGGCGAATCTCGCCGGTTTGCCAGCATCGGGTTTGCCGGCTACCTGGTAAAACCTTTAAGGCATACTGATCTATACAACGTCCTTTCTGCCACACTGGCTACTCACACAAAAAGCGGACCGGTAAACGCGTCCGAATCGGATGTTATTCCCATTGTCACCCGGCACTCAGCTCGTGAGATTTGCCGCGCAGCTATCGACACAAGGAAGCGCATTCTATTGGTGGAAGACAATATCATCAACCAGCAGGTAGCCATGGGATTCCTGAAACGATACGGGTTAAAAGCGGACGCTACCGCCAACGGAGAAGAAGCTCTGAAGGCTCTGGAAAACATCCCGTACGATCTTGTGTTGATGGATGTACAGATGCCGGTCATGGATGGTTTTGAAGCCACCCGTCGGATTCGCGATCCACAATCAAAGGTCTTGAATCATAACGTTCCGATCATTGCCATGACGGCCAACGCTCTGCAGGGAGACCGAGAGCTCTGTCTGGAAGCCGGGATGAATGACTATATATCCAAACCCATCGATCCGGAAAAATTGTCCGGAGCTTTGGAGCACTGGCTGCCAGAATCCACCCGGCAGGAAAAATCAGTCAAATCAGAAACCCTTCCCGAGAAACCAGAACCCTCTCAGGAACAATACAAAACCGTGTTTGATAAAGCTGCTCTGTTAGACCGACTGGGAGGCGATGAAGAACTGGCCAGGTCGATCCTGGTCATCTTCCTTGAAAATGCCCCCATGCAGATCCGTGATCTAAAAGCCTGCCTTGAGAAAAGCGACTTATCCGGCGTTGAATTACACTCTCATACCATGAAGGGCTCTTCTGCCAATATCGGTGGAGAAGCCTTGCGAGCCGCGGCTTTTACAGTTGAAAAATGTGCAAAGTGCGGTGATATGGAAGGTATTCGGATTGGTCTTCTGGAGTTGGAACGACAGTACGAACGGTTGGTAACCGTTCTGGAAAAAGAAATCAAAAGTTAAAGTCTACTGGACTGCTGTCATTTACCTGCTCCTCAGCGGGCAATGACGGGTTTTATGATTTTCCAGGTTAAAGCGCCATTTTTCGTTTGCACCAGCGCGGTCTCGTTGTTCATCACAGCCACAGCCCAGCCATACTGCGGATCGGTGAAAGAAAAGACACCATCCCAGTTGACGGATTTCACAAACGACCAGGCCGCCCCATCTGATTTGCTGAGGTAAATTTCACGCCCAAGAAGAAGCACGTAATTGGCGCCAAAATAAACCAGGCTGCTTTTTTCGACTCTCACTTTTGCTGGCAATGGGGCAGTCAACCATGACTTGCCTCCATCCTGGCTGGAATAGAAAAAACCAGAAAACAGTTTGGGAGGTTCGCCGTAATCAAAACACCCGACGGGAATGCGGATATTTCCTTTGGAAATGACTACAGGCTGATACGTTTCACAATACGGGTAGCGTGTAAAGAGATCCGGTTCTCCAGGTGGTGTGGGTAAATCGTGTGATTCCCAGGTTATTCCACCATCATTGGTTATTTCATATACTGGCGGTCCGGCAATGTACGCGCCGGTGGTCTGCAGAGTACGCAGACCATTGCTCGCGTCCGTAAAAACCATACCGGTGTAATCATCGCTGGTTTGACTGTCCAGCAAAGTCCAGGTAAAGCCGCCATCCATACTGCGGAAAAGCTGGTGGTCGCGGTGGGTTCCCGCGCCTACATATACCCCACGGATCATCAACCAGAGGTTCTGATTATCCAGAACGGTGAATTCCGCCCAGACCGTGTCTCCGTACGCCTGATGATGCATCGCGGGACCGGGGGTCCAGGATTTTCCTCCATCTGTTGTGAACCATACGGAAGCGTTTGGATTGATCTGCCCGTCCGCGCCAAAAATTACCCAGGCAAAACAGGTATCCAGGAATGCTCCATATGGCGTAATTTGTGAACCGGGCGGAAAAACTTCAGGGGGTGTGACTTCATGCCAGGTAAGCCCACCATCTTGGGTGGTCAACACATTTCCGCCGCTGATCCCCCAACCTTCCGCGCGACTTATCATCTCAATGCGATCCAATTTAACTGGATCTCCGGGTTTAAAGCGGGGAGGACTCGCGGGCTGTGGAACGGAAAAAACTGCCGGTGTATCTGTAACAGCTGGTGGTTCTTCCTCTTCTAAAGTCGGAGTAGGCAGCTCGGTAGTGGGCGTCGCTGTTGGCGGTAAAGGTGTCGAGGAAGGGAGTTGAGTGGATGGAAGAGCGGCGGTAAGTAAAGGTGTCGAAACTGGAACAGGCATTAAAGAACAGGTCATTGTGCCGGAAAGAAGCAGGCAGATGATCCCTGTTCTCACAATTGAAATCCGTCTTACCTGACCATAATTATTCATCCATTTCATTATAGACGGGTCAAATGGAAAGGCAAAGGTTTTCCATGGTGGAATGCTGGGCTGACCTATTTAAATTGAGGTTACGATTTTTAATGCGTTAAATCTTTTTTCCCAAGTTTTTTTGAACATCCCGCGTCCATATCGTTGATCATGATCTGTTCATTGGCCACATCCACCCGCAGAAGAAGTTGGACCATGATCTTACCGATATTCCTCATGCCTATAATCAAAATTTTCAATTTTTTGATACTTTTTTAATCCCTTAGAAAACCTACTGTTTCAGAAAATGAAATTGAATAGATATCCTGTCAGGATAATGGCTAATGCCACCGTCCCGATGAATATGGCGATCAACTTTGGTTTTAAGACCCGCCGCAGGATGATGAGTTCGGGCAGGCTCAACCCCACCACAGCCATCATGAAGGCCAGTACCGTTCCCAGGGAAGCTCCCTTTTCCATCAGGGCGCTAACCACCGGGATGATGCCAGCCGCGTTCGAATACAGCGGAACACCGATCAATACAGCCACCGGCACAGACCACCAGGCCTGCCTGCCCATGATTTGGGAAAGAGCGCTTTCAGGCACATACCCATGAATACCCGCGCCTACCGCGATACCAATAACCACAAATAACCAGACTTTGCCAACAATTTCTTTAACTGATTCCCAAGCCCGATTTACTCTCTCATTCCAGGTTATCTTTTCTTCAAAACTTTCACCTTTTTTCTGCATTTGCCAGACAAAATCTTCTACATGCTTTTCGAGGCGCAATCTACCAATAATCAAGCCGGATAATGTGGCAATTGTCAAACCGGAGAGGACATACAAACCGGCTACTTTCCAGCCGAAAAGTCCAAATAGCATCACCAATGCCACCTCGTTTATCGTCGGGGCGGCGATCAGGAAAGAAAAGGTCACACCCAGAGGAATACCGCTTTCGACAAAACCAATGAACAACGGCACCGCCGAGCAGGAACAGAACGGTGTGACCACACCCAGCAAAGAAGCAAGAATGTTCCCAATGCCTTCGCGTTTTCCACCAAGTAAAGCTCTTGTCCGTTCTGGGCTGAAGAAAGAACGAATAATACTGATAAGGAAGATCATGCCGGAAAGCAACAGCAATATCTTGGGGACGTCATAAAGGAAGAAAGATATTGAATCCCCCAGGTGCGAACCTCTCTCAAGTCCTACCAGATCAAAGGTGAGCCAGTTGGCCAACGGCCCGATCAGGTTGTACGCCGCCACCCAGGCAGCGGCAACACTAAACAAAAGCACGGGCATTTGCCAGTGCCGGAATTCTTCTATTTTGTTTTTCATTTGGACCTCTATCTTTTTACGCGGCTGTCTTGATCCAGTTGATCACTTCAGATTTGGAGGGAATGCGGCCGGCGCAAACCACTTTTTCATCAACCACCAGCCCCGGGGTAGACATGATGGGATAGGCATGAATGGCAATGGGATCGGTAACTTTTTCAATTTCCGCTTCAATACCCAGATCCGCTATTGCTTCGCGGGTAATAGCTTCAACCTTTTTACAATTAGCGCATCCTGAACCCAGAACTTTTATATGTTTCATATGTACCTTTACCTTCTTTATTTTTTTATTGATGAACGGGGATCGTTTGAAAAACCTTAGTTTATTTCATAGTCCATTTGGTGGTTGGGAACAGCCTACACCATCCGGATTGCACTTTGGGCATGTGCACATAGCCGCCGGTTTGCCCGCAAATTCACTCAGTTCACCGGCGGAGATATCAATAATTTCAGCCGCCTGCCTGACCAGATCAAGGATCTCCGGTTTGGCCAACCGGTAGTAAATATTTCGGCCGTCGCGATTTCTTACTACCAATCCCGAGTCAAGCAGGACTTTCAGATGCTGGGATATGGCCGCCTGCCGTTCACCCAGGTAGGCTTCCAGGTGACAGACACACGATTCTCCATTTCCAATCATCAGAAGGATGCGCACACGTACCGGCTGACCCACCACCCGGAATAATTCTGAGATGCTTTCATCAATTTTTTGAGCTGATGATATATTCGTCATAATGAATATATTATATATTCGTCTCGACGAATATGTCAAGTGTCAAGCATTTCTTTTTTTATGAATAGGTAGAGGGATCATTTCTTTTCTGAATATCCAGAACATGTCCCCATTTTTCCACATTCCCTTACAAATAAAAAAAGGGGTGAATATTAAGCATGGCTATACGTATTTATGACAGCTTCATCGTCATGTACACACTATTTGGATCATCCTCATACCCTTCAAACAGCGGACATTCCACAAACCCCAACGACGCGTACAACCTACGCGCAGGTTCATAAGCCGGCTGTGAACCGGTTTCAAGGTACAGACGGGTATAACCGCGGCGGCGGGCTTCCGCGTCGGTGGATATTGGCGCGTTTACTTTGAAGGTAATAAAGATCTGTACCGGGGTCAGAGCGATTCAGGAAAACAGAAACCAGATCGACAAATCCTTCATCCCTGTTACTCGCACTCACAAACCATCATCGCCGCGCCTGCCGCGCCGCGGCAAACAATCTGGCAGCCGCCGCTTGAAGGGCTTTCCGGTTCTGGAGCTGAACTTTGCGGGCATAGACCTGGTATAGTTCCCCGGGGT
>CAYNJT010000048.1:0-3137 GCA_964397625.1 uncultured Leptolinea sp.
AACCCCTAAGGGTTTCAGTCCAGTACATCTCATACTGGAATTTTCTACATCACAATCAGGTTGAATACATCTGCCACGGGATAGGGTCACGTGTTTTCCAGTATGACCCCACCCCGCCTTACCCATTAGGGTACTACTCCATATTCCCCGGCAGCCCAAATACCAAAAAATCCGCTCAAATTTGAGCCAATTTTTACCCATGCGGGTACTGGGTAAGGCCGCGCGTATTTCCTATAATCAACCAAAAGTTTTTGGAGGAGAACAATGCGTGGAATTAAAGTAACACCCATCATCATCGCCCTGGTACTGCTGCTGGTCACAGCCGTGCCCGTGCTGGCTGCCGGTCCTGATCCTTCAGGCGCGGCCACAGCCGAAGCCAACCCGACGGCGGCGGTCAACTTCTCGTGGACGTTAATCGCGGCGTTCCTCGTCTTCTTCATGCAGGCGGGTTTTGCCATGGTGGAAGCCGGCCTTTCACGGGCCAAAAACACGGTAGCCGTGCTAACCAAAAACCTGATGGACGGCCTCATCGGCGGCCTGGCTTTCTGGGCGTTTGGTTTCGCTTTCATGATGGGCGGGTCTGCCCTGGCTTCCGGGTTGGAATCCGGCAATCCTTTTATCGGGTTCTCCGGTTTCATGCTGTCTGGCAACGCTTATGACGTGACCACCATGGAACTGTGGTTCTTCCAGATGGTCTTCGCGGCCACGGCGGCAACTATTGTTTCCGGCGCGGTGGCTGAACGCACCAAGACAACCGCTTACCTGGCCTACAGCTTTTTGATCTCTGCCATTGTCTATCCCATTTATGGTCACTGGGTGTGGGGCGGCGGCTGGCTGGCTACTCTGCCCTTCGGAGTTGGCGCGCGTGATTTTGCCGGTTCCGGTGTGGTGCACGCCGTGGGCGGCTTTGTCGCCCTGGCCGGCGCCATCATGGTCGGCCCGCGTATCGGAAAATTCGGGAAAGATGGCAAGGGACGGCTTATCCCCGGTCACAATATGTCGCTGGTGGCGCTGGGAACCTTCATCCTCTTCTTTGGCTGGTTTGGTTTCAATCCGGGTTCCACTCTGGCGGCGACGGACCTGCGTATCTCGGTCATCGCGGTGAACACCTTCCTGGCCGGCGCGGCTGGCGCGGTGGTGGGTGTGTATTACAGCCTGTTGAAAACCGGCAAGATCGATCTGACCCTGGCCTGCAACGGCGGCCTGGCCGGCCTGGTGGGAATCACAGCGCCCTGCGCCTATGTTTCCACCCTCTCCGCGGTCATCATCGGCGTCATTGCCGCCCTGGTAATGATCTGGGCACTGGGCTTTGTTGAAAACACATTGAAAGTGGATGATGTTGTTGGCGCGGTCTCTGTTCACGGGTTTGGCGGTTTATGGGGACTGATCGCGGTCGGTATCTTCGCCGATGGCACCTATGGTGGTGTGAGCGGCCTGATAATGGGTAACACCGGTCAATTTATTGCCCAATTGATCGACGCGGGAACGGTCCTGGCCTGGAGCCTTGGAATGGGCTTCGCCATCTTCGCTCTGTTGAAAGCAACCATGGGATTGCGGGCCTCCAGAGAGGAAGAAATTTCTGGTCTGGATGTTCCGGAACATGGGTTGCAGGCCTACCCGGCTGATGCTTTACCGGAAGCGTAAATAGTCAATGTGAATCACCCCCTGCTGTCGGTTATTGCAGGCAGCAGGGGATAAATTTTCAAGATAAGGAGATATGAGATGACAGAAGAAATGGTTATGGCCCTTGGCGCGTTTTGTGTATTCTTTTTCATGTGGGTTGTCATCCCGACGGTTGTACGCAATCGCAAAGCACAGGAAGAAAGAGAAAACTGATTCGTTAAAGATTTTAATCTTTTGACTTTTGCAGTTTCTTTCGCAAATTTGAATTTTTCAGACATCAAAATACAAACATCCAACAGGGGGTTGGCGAAAGAAGTCAGACAGGTCATATTTGTCTCCTTAAATATTCGTCTGGCTTCTTTCGCTTTAATGGAATTCGTTACATAATCGGCATGATGACGAATCCCCCTCTGGAATAATACATCCAGAGCGCTGAATCCCCCCAACCCCCCTTCTGACCGGAAAAGCGCCGGTCAAAGGGGGGCAGGTTTTTACCCCCTTTGTAAAGGGGGGAGGGGGATTCTATTCTGTCGAGAAATACCCAAAACCAGAGCGCTGAATCCCCCCACCCCCCCTTTCGACCGGAAAAGCGCCGGTCAAAGGGGGGGAAACAAGGCATTTCCCTCCTCGTGAAGGAGGGTGCAGGGAGGATTCAGGTCTGCTGGGAAGCCAGCCAGAAACGCTGACAAAGATCCCAAAAAGAAAATTCAAAAATCTCTTAAAATAAACCCATGTCACCTCAACGTCCTTACTTCCTTGATTACAACCGTGACCTCATCGAACGGGCCAAATCCAACCGACACGAAATGACCCCGGCTGAGCGGTGTATGTGGTATGCCATACTGAAGAACCTGCCGTACCGCTTTTTGCGTCAACGGGTGATTGGCAATTACATCGTCGATTTCTACTGCGCGTCACATCACCTGGTCATTGAAGTGGATGGCAACTCGCATTTCACCGACGAAGCCATAGCCTATGATGAGGAACGTACCAATTATCTGCAAGGGCTGGGAATCCGGGTTGTACGTTATACCAATGATGAGGTTATGGGCAATACAGATGCCGTCTATGAGGATTTGAAGAATCAACTGAAAGCCGGTTGAATCCCGCTCTGGAGAAATCCATCCAGAGCGCCGAATCCCCCCGAACCCCCCTTCTGACCGGAAAGGCGCCGGTCAAAGGGGGGCTTTTTCACCCCTTCTTGAAAGGGGCAGGGAGTGTTTTACCCCCTTCTTGAAGGGGGCAGGGGGATTCTATTTTGACCGGAAATTACTTTTACCGGTGTGCTTGAATAATCTATTTGGAGAAATCCATCCAGAGGGCCGAATCCCCCCAACCCCCCTTCTAACCGGAAAGGCGCCGGTCAAAGGAGGGCAGGTTTTTACCCCCTTTGTAAAGGGGGGAGGGGGGATTCTGATCTATCAGGGAATCATCTTACCCGAAGCGCTGAATCCCCCCGAACCCCCCTTCTGACCGGAAAAGCGCCGGTCAAAGGGGGGCAGGTTTTTACCCCC
>CAYNJT010000048.1:3237-4431 GCA_964397625.1 uncultured Leptolinea sp.
GGGGGCAGGTTTTTACCCCCTTTGTAAAGGGGGGAGGGGGATTCTGATCAAACAAACATCCCCATCCCGTGCTATCCTGTAGTTATGCAGATAATCACCACCGAGCGCGTTCCCATCAAACTGTGGGCGGCGGATATCGACGCGGCCGCCCTGCAGCAGGCGCGCAACCTGGCCAACCTGCCCTTCGCCTTTCGCTGGGTGGCCGTGATGCCCGACGCCCACACCGGTTACGGCATGCCCATTGGCGGCGTGTTCGCCGCGCGGGATATGGTCATCCCCAATGCCGTCGGGGTGGATATCGGCTGCGGTATGGCGGCCGTGCGCACCAGCCTGAAGAAGGTCAGCACCGACGCGCTGCAGGAGATTCTGGCCATCATCCGCGCCGAAGTACCCGTAGGCTTCAAACATCACCCTGACCCACAGCCATGGGACGGTTTCGACCGCGCACCGGATATCCCCATTATTCAGGCAGAGCTCTTCTCGGCGCGCCACCAGCTCGGCACGTTGGGCGGCGGCAACCATTTCATCGAGATTCAGCAGGGTGATGACGGCTTTGTCTGGCTGATGATCCATTCAGGCAGCCGCAACTTTGGTCTCAAGGCGGCCAACGAATATCACCGCCTGGCAAAGGCGCAATGCGCGAGAGGGCAGGTCAGCCTGCCGGACCCCGACCTGGCGTACTTACAGGCGGATTCACCCCAGGGACGCGAATACCTGACCGCCATGAAATACTGCCTGGATTTTGCCCGCGCCAACCGCGCGTTAATGGTTGAACGCTGCATGCGGGCCATCACGGCAGTCACCGGCGGTGTGGGCACGTATGAGGTGAACATCCATCACAACTACGCGGCGGAGGAAGAGCATTTCGGGCACACCGTGCTGGTGCACCGAAAGGGCGCCACGTCAGCCCGAGCGGGGCAGGCGGGTATTATCCCCGGCTCCATGGGTGCGCATAGCTATATCACTGAAGGATTGGGCAGCGAGGAAAGTTTTCAATCCTCTTCGCACGGCGCGGGGCGGCGCATGGGGCGCAACGAAGCCACCCGCAAACTGGATCTGGAGCGCGAACAGCAGAAAATGAAGGGCATAATTCATAATTTAAGGTCAAAAAGTGCGCTGGATGAGGCCCCTGGTGCGTATAAAGATATAGATGAAGTGATGGCACAGCAGCAAGACCTGGTTAAAATCGTCACC
>CAYNJT010000048.1:4531-23034 GCA_964397625.1 uncultured Leptolinea sp.
ATCCCATCCTTTATTTTGATCCTTCTGCTGGTCATCAGCTGGCGCTGGGAATGGGTAGGCGCGGTCGGCTACACACTGCTGGGGCTGTCCTATTCATTGACCAATCTGACTGTGCACTGGTCTGCGCACGCGTTGATTAGCGCTCCATTGATCCTGATCGGGCTTCTTTTCCTGATAAGCTGGCAGCGCGCCCGTCGGAATGTTACACCCGATCAATCCAATGGGAGTGCCGCGGGATAAGTATCTCGGCGAATGACCCGCGCGGAAACGCTGCCGGGAACGGAGCGATTGGTCATGAATCGCATGGCGAAGGATTGCGCGTAGGCGTGAGCGTCGTCCAGCGTCTGCCATTCGTAATAGCCTGAAAAGTCGCCGCTGACAGGGTCAAGCAGCCACAACTTGCGGCGAAAACCGGGCAGGCCGGCAAAGAAGGGAATGGGCAGCCAGGAAAACCATTCGTTGACCTTGGGGCTCATCCCCTTCACATGGAATCGGGGACGGAAGATAGCCTCAGCAGGTGATACTTCTTCGCGTGAACGGATGACCATCTCGCGCAGCACAAGCCACTGACCGTCATCCAGGAGGATATGCGTGCCGATCCGGGTCATTGGAAACGAGACCCGGCCCTTCCACGCGGCGATACAATACGCAAGGAAAGATCCAAAGGGGGATCTGCCATTAAATTTCATCGCTTCATTATAAATCTGGCTGTTATGGAAACCACGCGAATAGGCGCACTGGAAAATTGATTCGCAGATTTATTTTATGGTTTATTAATTCACCAATCAAGAAATTTGCGCTATTCTCTATTTTGAACACATGAACGAGACCGGATTGGAGGGGTTGCATCTGTTACTCCATAAACCGTCATAGTGTTGATGATCAAATCATCACAATTCCATTCCAATATTACGAAGAGGGATAAATGAAATCAAAACTGGAAACATATAAAGGAAAGAAAGTATTTATCGCCGACTATACCCACATGAAAATTGATGAAGTTAAAACAGAGGTCGAAGAAGTCAAGAAGTATATGGCCTCAGCTCCAGAGAAATCCGCTCTGGTACTGGTGGATGCCACCGGAACATTGATCTCACCCGAGGTTTTAAACCTTTTCAAAGAGGTTTCAGCGCAGGCAACCGGCAACCTGACCACGAAAACAGCCATCCTGGGAATGACAGGTCCGAGAAAGGTATTCCTTGAAATTGTAAGCAAATTCTCGCAAAATAAAACCGTCCCATTTGATGATAAGACCGCGGCTTTGGACTGGTTGGTCTTGTAAAGGAAGAATTACGTTTTCGAAGGTGTCGGGTGGTCTCATTGACCACCCGAAATGCTTCATACACGAAAAGAAAACGACAATGCGCATAAGGAATTCCTTGAATAAAAGAAAATCCCTCCCTATTAATTCACTTCATTGTCTGTCTGCCAATCAACAACAGACAAATTTTGCCTTTGATGATGGGACAGGGATTGACAGTATTACATCTTCATCGGTGATGGGGCAGTCAGTGTACTTGTGTTTTCTCCTGTTTGAGTGTAGTCTGTATTTATTCGGCAACCTTTATTACTAAAATGGCCGATTTTTAGGATTGGTATGAAGTACCTTTCGCCCCGGATTATTTCTTCTGTCATTATCTTTGTCATCAGCCTGGGATTGATGGGTCTGGGGCAGATACCTCAGAATTACACGGTTCGAGTGGGGATCTATGAGAATCCGCCGAAGATATACACGGACGCGAGCGGCAGTCCTTCAGGATTCTGGTCCGAAATCATAAAATATATAGCCCGAAAAGAAGGCTGGCAGGTCATATGGGTGACAGGAACCTGGGAAGAGGGATTGAGGCGACTGGAGAACAATGAAATTGATCTCATGCCAGATGTTGCCTGGTCTGCGGCTCGAGCGGAAAAATTCATCATTTCAAATGAAGCCATCCTGACAAGTTGGGCGCGTGTTTATGTGTTGAATGCGAACAATATCCAAACCATCCTTGATTTGGATGGAAAGAAGGTAGGCGGCCTGCAGGGCAGTCTTAATTTTGATGGACCAGAAGGTATCAAAGATCTGGCGAATCGCTTTGGCGCAAAGGTGAACTTCATAAGTTATCAAAGTTATGACGATGTTTTCAAAGCGATACAAAATCAGCAGGTTGACGCTGGGATAACAAACAAAGATTTCGGAGATAAAAATGAAAAGAAGTATTCGCTAAACAGAACTCCCATTATTATTCAACCCGCTCAATTACGCTTCGCGCTTTCAAAAAAGGGAGAGATAAGTAGTTATCTGGCAAAAACACTTGACCGTGATATCGCGCAGCTAAAAGCAGAATCAGGGTCAGCGTATTATCAATTATTGGACAAATATCTGGGGGAAAAACCTCTGGAGGTTACCCCCCGATGGGTTGCCACGGCAATCCCAGTGGCAGGCGGCATAATAGTTTTCCTGCTGGTAGTAAGTCTGATATCACGCAACACGGTACGGCGGCAAACGAAAGAACTGCGTGCCAGTGAAGAACGCTACCGCGCGCTGCTTGAAAATTACCCCGATATTTTGCTGCGTATTCATCGCAGCGGCAAGATTCTCGACCTCCATGTTAACAACCGGGACACATACAAAACAATTCCGCGGGATATCACAGGCAAAAATGTGCGGGACATGTTTTCATCCGAATTGGCTGAGTTCACAGCGGCCAATATTGAGCAAACCCTGGCGAACCACGAGATGGTTGTAAAAGAATTTCATTTGCCGGTTCAAGGGGAAGACCGCGAATATGAAGTCCGTTATTCACCGGGGGAGGGAGAAGATGTCATTGCCATCATCCGCGATATAACGGCGCGAAAAAAGGCGGAAAAGGAATTGAAAGAAAGCGAGGAACGGTATCAGAGTCTGGCACGGGTTTCCCCGGTAGGCATATTCCGTACCGATATCAATGGCTTGACGACCTATGTGAATCCAACATGGAGCCGTATATCAGGGTTGTCTTTTGAGGAAGCCCTGGGGAATAAATGGCTCCAGGCGGTCCACCCCGATGATAGAGCAACGCTCCAACATAATTGGGAATTGGCCGCTGATGAGAAAGAATCATCCATGGCCGATTACCGGTTTATAAAACCGGATGGTTCTATAGCTTATGTGATCGGTCAGGCGGTACCGGAATACAACATAGATGGACAGGTCATCGGATACATTGGCACCATTACAGACATCACCGAGCGGAAAAAGGTTGACGAAGCACTGCAGAATTCCCGTGAATCTGAGCGCGCCGCGCTCGAAATCAAGGAAATCATTCAGGCAGCCAATTTATCACTTTCGCACACGCTTAATCCAGGGGATGTGATGAAAACTCTGCTCGATTTCCTCGCCCTTATTGTGCCGCATGATCGTGCCAGGATCATTTTGATGCGGGACGATAAGAGCCTGGAAGTTTGTATTTCGCGGGGTTTTCCACCCTCTACTGACGAATTCATTAATAATTCCATCCTGAAAGATATTGGCAATAATCAATTACTTGAAACAGTCCTTATTGACCACCGCACAATAGTAATTAAAGATACACAAAAGTATGCTGAGTGGGAAAAAAGTGCAGGACCGGATCATGGCAGGAGCTATATGGGTATCCCGCTTGTTGCAGGTGGGGAAACCCTGGGAATGTTCTCGCTGGATAAAGATGAACCAGACTATTTCACGACGGAATTTCAGGGACGCGCGGAATCACTGGCAGCCCAGGCGGCCGTGGCCATTCAAAACGCGCGACTGCATGAACGCTTGCGAAAACACGCCGAAGAGCTTGAAAAACGAGTGGCAGAACGCACCTATGAACTGGCAAGCCGGGTAACAGAGGTTGAAGCCCTGAACCAGTCGATGGTGCGCTTGAATGACGACTTGAAAGCAGCGGTTAAGAAGGCCGAAAGCGCCGACCGGTTGAAATCAGCCTTCCTGGCCACCATGTCACATGAGCTGCGCACTCCTTTAAATTCCATCATCGGCTTTACAGGTATCCTTCTGCAAAAAATGGTCGGCCCGTTGAGTGAAGAGCAGGAAAAACAATTGAGAATGGTGCAGGGGAGTGCCCGCCACCTGCTTGAATTGATTAATGACGTTTTGGATATTTCCAAGATCGAAGCAGACCAGATTCTACTAATCATGGAAAAGTTTGATATCAACGATTCCATTCAAAAAAGTGTGGATAAAATCAGACCGATGGCGGAGAAGAAAGGTTTGCAGATGCTGGTGGATGTGACTCCGCAGAAGATGCCGCTCACCAGCGATAGGCGCCGGGTTGAGCAAATCCTGATCAACCTCGTAAATAACGCCGTCAAGTTCACAGAAACGGGTTATGTAAAAATTACCGGGCAGGTGGGGGGTGATTTTTACACGGTGTCAGTCATTGACACCGGCATTGGGATCAAAGAGGAAGATATTGAAAACCTTTTCAAACCATTTCGCCAGATCGATTCCGGCATCACCCGCCAGTATGAAGGCACCGGATTGGGATTGTCCATCTGTAAGAAGTTGATCGATCTGCTTGGGGGAACCATCACTGTATCAAGTGAACCGGGTAAGGGAAGCATCTTTGCGTTCACCTTACCCTTATCGAGGGAATAAGACATGCATAAAACCATACTGATTATCGAAGACAACGAACAAAATCTGTATTTGCTCACATTTATCCTGGAAAAGAATGGATATCGGGTTATTCAAGCGCGCAGCGGGGACGAGGGAGTAAAAAAGGCGGAAGAAAATGAGCCAGATTTGATACTGCTGGATATACAATTACCTGTAATGGACGGTTACACGGTTGCCCGGGAAATTCTGAAAAAAGACGCCCTGGTTCATATTCCTATTGTCGCGGTGACTTCATTTGCCATGCCCGGTGATCGTGAACAGGCTCTGGATTCCGGTTGTTCAGGATACATCGAAAAACCTATTGACCCCGATACCTTCATAACTCAAATTAAAGAACACCTGCCAAGGTCCTGAGAAAGGCCATCCATGAAAACAATTCTGCTCGTAGATGACAATCCGCAAAACCTGTATATGCTGGAAGTGTTACTGGAATCCAGAGGATATCAGGTTCAAAAAGCAGCCAATGGCAAAATTGGACTGGAAATGGCAATCGCCAATCCACCCGACATGGTAATTTCAGATATTCTTATGCCCGTCATGGATGGATTTACATTCTGCCGGACCTGGAAAACCACAGAATTATTATCAAATATTCCTTTTCTTTTTTACACGGCAACCTATACAGATAACAAAGATGAAACTCTGGCACTCAACCTCGGGGCTGAACGTTTTTTGGTAAAGCCGATCGACCCGGAAGATTTCATTCTTATCATTAATGATGTGTTCGCACGCAAAGGAATGACCGGACCGTTACAAGTTCCATTGGAAGCGCCCGTTGATGGGTATTACAAAACGTATAGTGAAACCCTTGTTCGCAAGTTGGAAGAGAAATTAGTGGAACTGGAACGGGCGAACAAGGTTCTGGCCGCCCTGTACCAGGCCAGTTGTGATTTAAATACCATGAAAGCGGCTGATGATATGATCCGGCGGGTGTTGTCGTCCATTGTGGATGTGGCCGGATACCAACAGGCCAATTTTTTCTTATACGACGCGCACACAAAAACTCTTGCCATTACAAGCGCGGCAGGATTCTCAACCGAAACTGAGACAACCTACCATGACAGGTTATTGTTTAAGTATGGTGAAGAATCCGGGTTGGTAGGATTGGTCGCAAAAACCGGTAAAACATTGATCATTGGTGATGTGAAATCCGATCCCAGGTGGATCGTGATGGATGACACCATTAATTCTGTTCTTTTGATCCCTGTATTTTTTGAATCAAACCTGTTGGGAGTGATAGCCCTTTACAGCCGGGAAAAAAACGCGTTTGATCACGAAGATGAACAGAATGTATCAGCTTTAACCAACAGTCTTGCTGTAGCTATTGAAAACAAACGCAACCAGAATCATGTCCAAACCCAGTTGAAACGACTTCAGGCGTTGCATAATATCGATCTGGCGATCAACGCGAATTCAGATATTCGCGATACCCTGAATACCATCACCAGGCATGTGTATGACCAGTTGGATGTAGACGCGGTGGATGTGGTTTTATTCAACAAATTCTCACTGGTTTATGAATATGCCTGCGGAATCGGGTTCCTTCACCGATCCAACGAGATGGAAGACAGCCGCCAGCGAACATTGCCTGCCGAAAAGGCCGTCATGCATCGCCGTATGGTGCATATCGAAGGTGAATCGGGCGATGGTATGCCAGACGGCTATATTCCGTTGTGGCGAAAAGAAGGCTTCATTGAATACTGGGGACTGCCTCTCTTCTCCAGAGGCGAGGTTAAAGGTGTGCTCGAAATTTACAAACGTTCATTCTATAATCCTGACCTCGAATGGATGTCTTATCTTGAAACCATGGCTAATCAAGTGGCAATTGCCATTGATAATAGTGAAATGGTGGAAGGCTTGCAGCGTTCTAATATTGACCTCAGGGTGGCCTATGATGCCACCATTGAAGGCTGGTCGCGGGCGCTGGATCTGCGGGACAATGAAACCGAGAACCATACCCTGCGGGTCGTTGAAACTACACTGGAACTGGCCAGTATGATGGGAATCAACAACGAAGACCTTATCCATATCAAACGAGGCGCGTTGCTGCATGATATTGGGAAAATGGGTGTTCCCGATCAAATCCTTCACAAACCAGGCCCGCTGACTGATGAAGAATGGGCCATAATGCGCCGGCATCCGCAGTTTGCTTATGACATGCTCTCCCCCATCGGTTACCTGCACCGCGCGCTGGATATTCCAAGCTGCCATCATGAAAAATGGGATGGCAGCGGCTACCCGCGCGGATTAAAAGGTGAACAAATCCCCTTTGCCGCCCGCATTTTCGCGGTGATCGATGTGTGGGATGCCCTGCGGTCAGATCGCCCGTACCGAAATGCCTGGCCGGAAGAAAAGGTTTTGGAATATCTGATGAACCAATCCGGCAAACACTTCGACCCGGATGTGGTCAGAATGTTTCTTGAATTACTAAAGAAGAAACAGGGCTGACAGTCTGTATCTTTAAAAGCAAAGATTAACTACCCGATCAGATGGGAGATTACTATCCGTATCCCGATTCCCACCAGGATCAATCCACCTGCCAATTCCATGCGCTGGCCAAATTTGTTCCCAAGAAGATGTCCGGCGAATCCCCCCACCAGTGAAAGCACGAGCGTCACAATTCCGATCATACCCGACGCCGAGAAGATGTTGACCTGAAGCATAGCCAGTGACAGGCCAACGGCCATCGCGTCTATGCTGGTAGCGACACACAAAACCAGCAAGGTTCTGCCGTGGGTAATATCATCGCAGCGGCAATTTTCCTCATGGCTGAAACCTTCACTGATCATCCTGCCGCCTACCCAGAATAAAAGTGCAAACGCCACCCAGTGGTCAAACGAGCTGATCACTCCGGCAACTGTCGAACCGGCCAACCAGCCCAGCAGAGTCATACCTGCCTGGAAAAGGCCGAAATGGAAAGAAATGCGTAAGACACGCCGCCAGGCGGGTTCAAGTGTATCCGATGGGCTGGTGCCGACACCAAGAGATACCGCGAAGGCGTCCATGGCGAGCCCGACAGAAATTAGTAGAGTAGTCGCGAAATCCATTACGTATTTCCTTAAAACAAAACAGATCGATTTTACACCAGGCTGATAAATTTCGCGCACATAGAAAAGTAAGGAAGCGATTGGTATTTTTGAATAGATTTCTTTTGCCATGAGTCTTTATATTTTCTTTATATTTTTTTCTCAACATCCCATGATTTATTTATATCTTTTCGGTACTATAACGAGTTGAGATTGATAAATGACACCAATTTATTCAATATGGTGTAAAGGAATTTTGATGGAAATTGATTTACCAATAGATAACAATATTAGAGAGACCTGTTCAAATATAAAACCCAGAAAGTCATGGCGTAATTGGCTTGTGGGTAATCCGCTTCTCACCGCTGACGCGCCCAACCAGACCATCGGTAAACTGATTGGCTTGGCTGTCTTCGCCTCAGACGCGTTGTCCTCAACCGCTTATGCCTCACAGGAAATTCTCATCATTCTGGCTTACGCTGGATCTCAGGCTTTGGGTTATGTCTTTCCCATCTCCCTGGCTATCGTCACCCTGATGGTGATTGTCACCATTTCTTATGAACAGACCATCCATGCCTACCCGGGTGGAGGCGGGGCTTATATTGTTGCCCGAGATAACCTGGGTGAGTTGCCGGCTCAAATCGCCGGAGCCGCCCTTTTGACCGATTATGTGCTAACAGTTGCCGTATCCATATCTTCAGGAGTCGCGCAGATCACATCGGCGTTTCCATTGCTATATATTTACCGGGTTGAAATCTCAGTGGCGATGGTGATATTTGTGATGTTGATCAACCTGCGGGGAGTCAAAGAATCCGGGGCTGCGTTCGCCATACCTACATATTTCTTTGTTATCACCATGTTTATTACTGTAGGGATTGGCTTCTTTCGATACATAACTGGAACGCTTGGGACGGTGGTTAATCCTCCCGAATTTTCCCAGACGGAAATACTGGCAACTGTAACTCCATTCCTTCTCCTGCACGCGTTTTCCAGCGGTACGTCCGCATTGACGGGTATAGAAGCAATTTCAAATGGAATTACAGCCTTTAAAGAACCTCGCAGCAAAAATGCCGGTTTAACCCTTGTGTGGATGTCGGGTATTCTCGCTACGTTGTTCCTGGGAATTTCTTTTCTTGTTGGACCAATTCACGCGGTGCCATCAGAAGCAGAGACAGTTATCTCTCAACTGGGACGCACTGTCTTTGGCGGTCAGGGTGTTTTATATCTGGCGTTGATCGGAGGAACGGCTGTCATTCTCATTATGGCGGCCAACACCGCCTTTGCTGATTTTCCTCGGTTATCGGCGCTTCAAGCAGGAGATGGTTATCTGCCAAGGCAAATGACATTCAAAGGCAGCCGCCTGGTTTTTTCCCGCGGCATTATTACACTGGCGGCCGTTTCATCGCTTCTGATCATCATTTTCCAGGCAAGTGTTACCCGCCTCATCCCGCTGTATGCCATTGGCGTATTTCTCTCATTCACACTTTCACAGGCGGGAATGGCTCATCGCTGGTGGAAATCAGGTCATATGTCAAAGGGGGAAAAGGTACAGGAAGCTGGTTCCGTCCTGGAATATGACGATAAGTGGGTATTCAAGCTGATTATTAACGGATTTGGCTCAGTCTTAACCCTGGTTGTGATGTTTGTTTTTGCCATAACCAAATTTAAAGACGGCGCATGGGTGATTGTAATTCTTATTCCGATACTGGTTTTCATTTTTTATTCAATCCACATGCATTATAAAAAAGTTGCCGCTAAATTGTCACTGCAGAATTATTCTTCTTTGTATATTAAACGCCACCGGGTTGTAGTACTAATTGCCGGCGTTCACAGAGGTTCACTGGCGGCATTAACCTATGCCAGAACATTATCTGAAGATGTCACATCGATTCATGTCTCCATTGACCCCATTGAATCGCAGAAAGTGCGGGAAAAATGGGAGACATACGGTCAGGGAACCCGGTTGATCATTCTTGAATCACCATATCGCCTCTTGATCGAACCGGTCATGGAATACCTGGAAAATCTGTTATCCATCCGGCAGCCCAATGAAATTGTGACTGTGGTTGTACCCCAATTTGTTCCCAAGCATTGGTGGGAAAACTTCCTTCACAACCAGACAGCGCTGATGCTGCGCTTCGGGCTCTTATTCAAACCAGGACTGGTGATTATCGAAGTTCCATATCAGGTTTAGGTTTTTCTCCACCTGACAAAAAGAAACAGGTTGTTCAAAACAGCCTGTTTCTTTTTTTGCACAAATGAATCATCTAGTTTAAACAGACAGATAATCTTGCGTTGGTTTATTTCCATTCATCAGGCAGTTCACGACCCGCGGCGAGTAAAAGAGCCTGATGATCTTTTATGGAAGCTGCGTATTTCTTCTCACGGCATTTCTCATAATATTGCAGGGCTTTTTCAAGTTCTTTTTCATCACCTTTGTCGTAATAAAGTTGGGTATGGATTCGAGCCAGCAAATGCCAGCTATACACATTTTCATTAACGGCAGCTCCCTGGGCGGCTTCCTGTGTGTTAACTGAATCGAGAATGTACTTTAATGCGAGGCGGGCATTCTCGCGATCAGAGTCGGTGTATTTGGCTTTGTTTTTGAACACATCTTCAGGGACAAACTTTTGCATCACGCTGGTCTGATACCCATAGTAGGTCAGATTGTACGGTTTAAGGTCTGCCGGCAGGGGAACAGGCACACCATCGGGGAATAAAACCGGTTTTCCATCGGCATCCAATACCGGGCCTGATGATGTGGCCGTCGCGGCGGGTTTGGGGGGTTCCTGAGTGGCGGGAATCGGTGTGGCGACAACCGGCTTTTCGGGTATTGCCGCCTCCGTCGGCGATGCCCCACAAGCAGTCAGGGCGCTCGTGGTGAGAAATACAGCGAGAATAGACAAAAGATATCCGGGTTTCATTTTTTCCTCTCAACTATTGTTCTGATTTCTTAATGAACATTTCCATTAAAGCGATACCCAATGTAGTGTCATCGAAATCCGGGTATGCCGACGGCACAAAGGATATAAAGTAGCAGTTATCGGCATGGACGGCCACAATCTCAGCTGTCCATTCATCCAGGTAATAAAAGCAGCCTGAATCCCACAGGGGGGATTCCAACCAGACAACACTTCCCGGCATGGCTGCGGTGCGGTAATCTTCCAGTTTTTCCAGCCCGCCTTTTTTATGGGCGCGAAATTCGACCCTTACTGTGGCGGTAAACTTGCTCCAGAATACCCCGGCTGGTTCACCTCCTGTCGCGTTGTTATAGTCGGGTTCCATGTATTCATAATCCGCGTAGCCGGTCAGTTCGGATAAATCATCTATCGAGATGACATCCGAAATTCGCCAGTATTCAGGTTTACTGGTTGCGGAAGCAGCGATAATTTTCGTTGGGATCGCAGTATTGGTGGAGATGGGGGAGGATGAGGAAGCCAATGAGGGAAGGCTTTTGAGGGTTGGGATCACAGAAGGCGTGCAACCATAGGATGAAACAATTATAAGAAAAATTTCACATATGAAAGAAACCTTCTTTTTACGTTTCAATTGGTTCGTTCTTCTCCCTCTTTTGTATGTTTTTACTTATCAAAATAATACTGGAAACGTGCAAATTGAACAACATGGTTTTTAAAACGAACAGGGAAGCGTTTGATGGCGCTTCCCTGTTCGCAAGTTTCTCTACCGTTCCAAGGATAGAAAGGTTTTAGATCCCTTTTGCCATGTGATAATACAAGTCATTCCACTTCAATTCCTGCTTAAAGCGGTTCAGGTCGAGGCTGTTGTCAATACCAACATATTCAATTCCAGCCATGTCCGCGTAATCACGCAGGTGGTCCTGGGTGAGGGAATAGCTGAAGCTGGTGTGGTGGGCGCCGCCGGCGTAGATCCAGGCTGCTGCCGCGCGTTTCAGATCGGGTTGTGGAGCCCACAGCGCGCGCGCGACAGGCAGTTTCGGCAAAGCGTGCTCGGTTTTCACAACATCCACCTGGGTGACGATCAGGCGGAAGCGGTCTCCAAGGTCAATCAAGGAGGCAGCCACGGCCGGACCGGTCTGAGAGTCGAAGATCAGGCGGGCTGGATCAGCTTTTCCGCCTATCCCCAGTGGTAGAACATCAAGTTTTGGTTTTCCAACAGCAATGGACGGGCAGACTTCCAGCATGTGGGCGCCAAGAATTCTGTCGCCGCTGGGGCTGAAGTGATAGGTGTAATCTTCCATGAAGCTGACGCCGCCTTTCAGACCGGCATTCATCACCTTCATGGTACGCACAAGAGCAGCCGTTTTCCAGTCACCTTCGGCGCCAAAACCGTAACCGTCTGCCATCAGACGCTGGCAGGCAATGCCCGGTAATTGCACCAGGCCGTGCAGGTCTTCGAAGGTTGTGGTGAAGGCTGTGAACTGGCCGGCTTCCAGGAAGCGGCGCATACCGACTTCGATGCGGGCGGCTTCACGAACAGAGGCGTGTTTTTCTTTGCCGGGAAGAAGATTGGCCGGTACTTCATACGTGTCAAGGTATTCTTTGACAAGTTTGTCGATGTCTGCGTCGCTGACTTCATTGACTACCTTAACCAATTCGCCCACGCCATACCCATACACGTTGTAACCAAATTGGATCTCAGCAGAAACTTTGTTTCCTTCAGTCACAGCCACTTCACGCATGTTATCGCCAAAACGGACAAGACGGCCGGTCTTTGAATCAGCGATTGCGCAGGCAGACCGGCTCCAATTGCCAAGTTCTTTCTGTACCGCTTCGTCTTTCCAGTGGCCGACAATGACTTTGCGTTCCATGCGCAGTCGTGCGCCGGCAAAGCCAAATTCGCGGTCGCCATGGGCGGATTGATGCAGATTCATGTAATCCATATCAATATCAGCCCAGGGAATCTCACGATAGTACTGTGTGTGCAAATGTGCCATGGGTTTCTGCAGCAATTTCAACCCGTTAATCCATTTTTTTGCCGGGGAGAAAGTGTGCATCCAGGTGATCAGGCCAACGCATTTATCGGCTGCGTTAGCTTCAAGGCACAACCGGGTGATATCTTCCACCGTGGTCATAACTGGCTTGTACACAACCCGGGTGGGGATATTGGCAGAAGCGTCAAAGGTGGCGGCAATTTCTTTGGAATGTGCCGCGATCTCATCCAATACTTCCGGTCCATAAAGATGTTGACTGCCTGTGACAAACCAAACTTCATATTCTTTAAGGTTGATCATATGTCCCTCGATTATTATTTTTGGCCGTAAACATGCGTATAGCGATAGTGCAATTTTTCAACATCTTCTGCCGGAATGGGCACCGGTGTTCCTAATTGCATGGCCAGCCATACTGTGCGGGCAATATCTTCTGTCATTACGGCACTCTTGACAGCCGCTCTGGCAGTTTTACCAATCGTAAAAACGCCATGATTTTTCAACAAACAGGCGGTGGATGCGCCAATATTGTTCACCACCTCGCGGCCAATTGCTTCATCGCCAATGCGCACAAAACCGGCGCAGGGGATTTCGCAACCAAATTCATCGGCCATGGCTGTCAGGAAAACCGGGATTGGTTTTCCAACAGCCGCGAATGCCGTGGCGTAATCAGAGTGGGTATGCACGACGCCGTTAATATCTTCGCGGTGTTTGTAAATATACAGGTGACTGTAAACATCTGACGATGGTTTCAGGTCTCCTTCGACTACTTTGCCGTCCATATCCATCACCACCATATGTTGGGGCCCCATTCCTTCATATGGAATACCGGATGCTTTGATCACAACCAGCCCACTCTCCGGGTCGCGCGCCGAAACATTGCCGCCTGTCCAGACCACCAGGTTATATTGAACAAGTTTCAGGTGCAATTCCACCAATTCTTCTTTAATTTTTTCTAACATTAGGCCTCCATTCAAATGAAATCACCTTTAAGCGATTAATGTGTACTGGCTTTTATGGCTTTTAGGCGTTTCATCACATCATTGGCGCCGCGGCCAAAATAGTCATGCAGTAAAACATATTCCTGATACAGCTTCTCGTACACCTTCTGGTTTTCGGGGATGGGTTTATAGACCACGTCTTTGATGGCAGCCATGGCTTTGGCGGCATCCACAATATTGTCATATCCACCGGCGGCTTTACCGGCTGCCACCGCGCCGAACATGGCAGAGCCGAGGGCGGGTGTTTGTTTTGAAGCGCTGATCTTCAACGGAACACCGATAACATCCGCGTAGATCTGCATGAGCATCGGGTTTTTCTCTGGCAAACCGCCGCAGGCACCCAGTTCATTAATGGGCACGCCATTCTTCTGAAAAGTTTCGATGATGATGCGTTTTCCATAGGCGGTAGCTTCAATGAGCGCGCGATAAATCTCTTCCGGTTTGGTGGCCAGGGTCATGCCCAGCATCATACCGGTCAGGTTGACATCCACGAGAACGGAGCGGTTGCCGTTCCACCAGTCGAGCGCCAGCAGGCCGCTTTCACCGGGTTTCAATTTCGAAGCTTTCTCTTCGAGTAATTTATGAATATCGATCTTGCGATCGGCGGCTTCTTGCAGGTAGCTGGCAGGTACGCAATTTTCAACAAACCAGGCAAAGTGATCGCCAACGCACGATTGGCCGGCTTCATAGCCGAAATAGCCAGGGATGATCCCATCTTCCACATAACCGCACATACCGGGAACAATATGCTCTTCCGTGCCCAAAACCATGTCACAGGTAGATGTTCCCATAATCATAACCATACGCCCGGGTTCCACAACAGTGGCAGCCGGCACGGCTACATGGGCATCCACATTGGCGACGGCCACGGCTGTGCCTTCGATTAGGCCTGTCCACTTCGCGGCTTCAGCACTTAATCCCCCTGCTTTCTGCCCGATCGGTACGATATCCCTGCTCATTTTTTCTTCGACTATATTTTCAAGCAGGGGGTTCAAAGCTTTAAAGAATTTTTTAGAGGGGAACCCTTCGCGTTTAGACCAGATGGCTTTATACCCGGCGGTGCAGGAATTTCGGGTTTCTTTACCGGTCAACCGCCAGACAACCCAATCAGCCGCTTCGATAAGACGGTCGGCCGCTTTGTACAGCGCGGGATCTTCATTGGCGATCTGCAGGGCTTTAGAGAAGAACCACTCAGAAGAAATCTTGCCGCCGTAACGGTCAAGCCAGCCTTCACCCATCTCGCGGGCGGTCTGGTTGATCTTATCGGCTTCCGGTTGGGCGGCGTGGTGTTTCCACAGTTTCACCCAGGCGTGCGGATTTTTTCGGTATTCCGGCAGGTTGCACAGCGGGGTGCCGTCCGCTTTGACCGGCAGCATGGTACAGGCGGTGAAGTCAATCCCCAGGCCGATTACATCTTCCGGTTTGACACCGGAGGTGCGCAGTACAGCCGGAATAGTGTTCTGGAAGGTGCGAAGATAGTCATCCGGATCCTGCAGCGCCCAATCAAAATCCAATTTAATATCAGAATCCGGTAGTTTTTCATCGATCACACTGTGTGAATACGGGTAAACCGATGAGGCAATTTCCTTGCCGTTGCTTACATCTATCAATACTGCCCGGCCGGATTCGGTTCCAAAATCCACTCCAATTGCGTATTTGCTGGGCATACGTCCTCCTATATAGTGATTATTGTTTTTAACCCCTCCCGTCGAGAGGCCAGTTGAAACGCTTCCTGGCATTTTTCCAATGGGAAGTGGTGAGTAACAAGGGATTTAACATCCACCACACCGCGCGCGACAAGGTCGATGGCGCGGGGATAGGTGTTTTTCATACGGCGTACCAGCTTGATCGTCAATCCTTTACGGCGGGCGAGAGCCGCGTCAAAGCTCGTCTGGTTGTCGTCCGGAATGCCGGCAAGGATCACTTTCCCTCCGGGGATAACAGTCTGAAATGCTGTACTGACGGCATCCGCCGAACCAGAACAATCAAAGGCCACATCCACCCCCCTGTCCTCCGTGCTTGCAAGGAGGTCGGATATGCGAGTGTGATCCTTTACCTCAAAGACAGCATCCGCTCCCAGAGAGCGGGCAGCATCCACCCGGTGAGTCAATGGATCAGTCGCGATGATCTTGCGGGCTCCTGCCAGGCGCGACAACTGAATGATTAACAATCCAATCGGTCCGCAGCCATAAATTCCAACTGTCATACCGATCTGGATTTTGGCAAGGTCGACGGCATGGATGGCCACACCAAGAGGTTCGAGCATGACGCCCTCGGAATCATTGAGGGCGTCTGGCAAATCGAAAAGGCAAGATGAATCCCAGGCTATCCATTCCCGTAATGCGCCGTCTTGCTCGCCATGGCCGGCGAAGATGACGTGCGGGCAGATATTGGGGTGCCCTTTGCGGCATTGTTCACATTTTCCGCAGGGTATAGCCGGGTCCACAGCCACACGCCGTCCGTCTTTGGTTATTCCGGTGAACTCATGACCCAACACCAGCGGGCGAGAGAGGCGAGAATCGCCAATGCTTCCTTCATTAAACCAGTGCAAGTCTGACCCGCAAATGCCCACTGCTTTCACCTGAATTAAAGTCTCATTCCCGCGTGGAGCGGGAATGGGTTCGGTGAAAGATTGCATTAAACCGGGAGAAACCAGTCGCACCGTTTTCATGGGGTGTCAGCCTCGGTTACTTTCGACTTCTTAGAGCTCTCTCTTACAAGCAGATCGGGGCTGAGGATGATCGTCCGTTGATTGTCGTGTTCAGAACGTTCGCGTGACTTTTCAATGGCATGGACAGTTTCTTCAACAGCGGTGCAACCCAGAAGGTATTGGTCTAGCACGATGGTGGTCAGAGGAGAGGGATAATACGCTGCTTCCGGAAGCCCATCAACGCCCACCACCCCCAACTGCTCCGGGATGTTAATATCACCCTGGCAGGAGGTTTGGATGACACTGAGCGCCATCTGGTCATTACCAACAAAAACAGCATCCATATTGGGATACTGTGACAATAATTGCTTGAAGGCTACTTCACCGCTGGAAGAAGACCAGTTGCCTTCCGTGCAATGGCTTTCCAGAGTTTCAATTCCGGCGGCTTGTAAGGCGGCTTTCCAACCAGCTTTGCGCTGCCGGCTTTCCCACCAGTCCAGAGGGCCCGAGATATGGCCAATGCGATGGTAACCCTGATTAAGAAGATGCTCGGTAGCCATCTTGCCGGCCAGAAAATTATCGAAGCTGATGATTGTCAACCCCGGATGATTTTCCATGGTGAGAAAGACAATGGGAACAGAGAGGTCAGAAAGCTCACTGTCGATCCAGGTGCGGTTGTCACCCACCTGAGGAACAGCCCAGATGATGCCATCGACATGATGGGCCATGAGGTTTTGCAGCAGAGGTTTGATGTTCTCTGTATCAAACCTGGGGAGTTCTTTAAGAAGAAGGGAATACCCCATCTTCTCTGATTGGAAGGTAATACCATTCAACGTCCGTGAAGGGCCCATGAATTTTAAACCAGCGGTCACCACACCCAGGGTATAGCTGCGCTGTTGGATCAGACTGCGGGCCAGGGCGCTGGGCTGATACCCCAGCTTTTCGATAACGTTGTTCACCTTGCTGCGGGTTTCATCGGCAACGTCCGGTCGGTCATTAATAACACGAGAGACGGTCTGGGTTGAAACCCCGGCCGCCTGGGCAACCTCTTTGATGGTGGGACGTTTATTGAAATACAAAATGCTTGCCCTTTCCGTGAAGAATTCCCGGTAACGGTATCGGGAACGATAACATCGTAGCAAATGTGATTCTTTTTGTCAAGCTACCAGGAATTGTGAAGAGATGAAGATCATGAATTTTTCGATAATAATCGACAAATCACGCCCATATTATCCCGCAGAATGGAATAATAAAGGGAAAATTTGAAAAAAACACTGCGATTCGGCGGCAAAATAGTGACAAATGTCAGGTATTTGTGTATGAAACTCTGGTAAGGGAAGAAAACCTCTTGACATTTGATTTTCCATTTGCTAATATCTCAATGTGAACGATAACGGGAACGTTATCAAAAATTTTGGTCGGAGAATGTATTTCAACTCTGTACCCTGGTTAGGACACCACCAGTACCTGAACGCGAAGGGTGTCAATGATATACCCGCAAATCGCAGTAATTCGTTGAGGCTTCATGGCAGGGTATCCGTAAGTTTCGTGCTCTTCCATTGCCATTTTCTATAACACACCATCGTTAGTACGTTGCCTGTTGATCTGAGCGGCATTTTGAACCGCGCGCTTCACAGGCAGAAGGTTTTCTGAGTGAACCGAAAAACTCGGGAGGAGGATTAAAGGGAGAAGATACATCAGTCATCAAGCAGTAAAACAAGGTTTTACCAAAAAACTCGTATGTAAACTATGAAGGAGAAATGGGATGAAAGTCTTGAAAGTTTTTGCGAATATCGCATTATTGTCGGTTCTGGCCATCTCTTTGGTCGCCTGCGCCGCCCCCGCTGCCCCTGCCGCTCCGGCTGCCCCCGCTGCCGCGGAAAAACCAGCAGAAAAGCCGAAGGAATACACCTACAACACCATGACCATGTGCTACCCGCAGTTGGGTGCTGAATCCGACTGGCGCACCGCCAACACCGCTTCCTTCAAGGAAACCGCCGGCGAACTCGGTGTCCGCCTGATCTTCTCCGATGCCCAGCAGAAACAGGAAAACCAGATCTCTGCTATGCGCGCCTGCATTGCCCAGGGTGTTGATGTTATTGCCCTGCCTCCTGTAGTGGAAGATGGTTGGGACGCTGTTCTGACCGAAGCCAAAGATGCCGGTATCCCCGTGATCATCGTCGACCGCTCCGTCAAAGCTGACAAATCCCTGTACGCAGCCCACATCGGCTCCAACATGGTTCAAGAAGGCGAAAAAGCCGGTAATGAAATGAACAAACTGCTGCCCGAA
>CAYNJT010000049.1:0-22922 GCA_964397625.1 uncultured Leptolinea sp.
ATAAAGGATACCGCAGCGAACGGGAGAGCCCCCGCGAGGGGGTTCTCTTCGTTAATGAATTGGATTATCGCCGAATGAGATTCCCAGCCCGCGAGCGGTGAGGATCGAATCGCAATTCACGTCAACACGTTTTGGAATGGCCAGAGCGTCATCCAGGCTGATATCAATTACTTTATCCTCTTGAAGCGCCACCATGCGCCCAAAACCGCCATCCGCAGCCAGACGGACAGCGGCTGCCCCGAAGCGGGTTGCCAGGTCCCGGTCAAATGCTGTTGGAGTGCCGCCGCGCTGCAAATGCCCCAGCACGATCACCCGGCTTTCAATTTTCGTCAAGCGGGTGATCTCATCTGCCACGCGAACAGCAATACCCCCCAGCCTCGGCGTGTATACCTCATCGCCCATGCGGCTGACAACAATCTCACCGCCTTTGCGTCTGGCTCCTTCCGCCACTGCAACAATACTGAAATGCGTGCCCCTCTTGGTTCGCTGCAGGATCTTTTCGTTGATATATTCCATGGTGAAAGGAATTTCCGGGATTAAGATCACATCAGCACCGCCGGCCAGACCGGCTTTCAATGTGATGAAACCGGCCTCGCGGCCCATTAATTCGACCACCATAACCCGGTGGTGAGCTTCGGCGGTACTATGCAACCGGTCAATGGCTTCGGTGGCTACGTTTAACGCCGTATCGAAGCCAAACGTGTAATCTGTGCCGCCTATATCATTATCAATTGTCTTCGGCACACCGATGACCGGAACACCAATAGGAAACAGTTCGCGGGCAATGCGCAGCGTTCCGTCACCTCCAACCACAATCAAGGCGTCAAGTTTCAGGTCATTGATGTTGTCTTTGATTTTTTGTGACACATCTTCCACCACTTCACGGCCTGCGCGAATCACCTTTCTCGCGAATGGGTTTCCCCGATTGGCTGAGCCGAGTATGGTTCCACCTCGAGGGAGAATCCCTCGTACGGCTGCCTGGTCAAGCGGGAATAGACCATAGTCACCCAGAAAGCCGTCAAAACCATCCCGAACTCCCATGACTTCGCAGTTATACTGATTGGCAGCCGTCTTAACCACCGCGCGGATCACCGCGTTCAATCCCGGTGCGTCTCCACCACCTGTCAGGATGGCGATTCGTTTCATAATCCCTCCTTTGTTACCCGAAATATCTTGTATAACTAATAGTAGTCATCAAAAACTATACACGCAAGCCAAAATTCTGTGAAAACACCCTAAAATCAATGTAAATATTGAGAAGGATGCGGGAATGACGGTCGCGTTATGGTGGGTCAGGCGTGATTTACGGGTGGATGAAAATGCCGCGCTTTCAGCCGCGTCGAAAAACGGGCATGTGGTAATCCCGGTATTTATTCTGGATGATCGGATATTGAAGATCCCATTAAATCGACGTTCCCGTTTTCTGATTAACGGATTGAATAACCTGCGCTCTCGATTGAGCGATCTTGGCACCGGACTGGTTTTGCGCCGGGGAGATCCAGCGGTTGAACTTCAGAAACTGATAATGGAAACCGGCGCGGAACGCATTGTTGCTGAAGAAGATTTCTCTCCATTTGCCCGCAGCCGTGATGAGTCAATCTCGAAGATATTACCCCTCACACTCGTACCCGGATTGACAATTTTTCACCCGGACCTGGTTTTAAAACCGGATGGTGACCCGTACACCATATTCACCCCTTTCAGCCGGAAATGGAAAAGCCTGCCTTTTTTCTATTCTCCCAACGATAGAAGGATCACATTTATGCCGGCTCCCAGTCTTCCAATGTCCCTTGGTTTACCTTTGGCTTTACCCGTGGACGGTTATTCGGCCAGCACCGAAGAAGCTACAAGGAGATTTGAGGTATTTCTGGAGGCCAGAATCAACAGGTATGGGAATGATCGTGATCGAATGGATCTGGAGGGAACCTCCACGCTTTCACCTTATTTGCGGTTTGGAATGATCTCAATCCAATCTATAGCCGCCCGGTTGCGGGCAATATCAGAAGGTGAAGGAAACACCGGAAAAAACACCTGGTTGAACGAGCTGATCTGGCGCGAGTTTTACCTGTCCATCCTTTTTCATTTTCCCCATGTTCGTTCCGGCCCTTTCCAGAGGAAGTTTGAACACATTCCCTGGCGCGACTCGCCCGCGGATCTACAGGCCTGGAAGAGCGGCTTAACTGGTTATCCCATTGTGGACGCGGGAATGCGTCAACTGGCGGCCACCGGCTGGATGCATAATCGCGCCCGAATGATCACCGCGTCTTTCCTGACCAAAGACCTGTTAATAAACTGGCAGGAAGGAGAACGTTGGTTTATGGATCAACTGGTGGACGGCGATCCGGCAGCCAATAACGGCGGCTGGCAATGGTCTGCCGGTACGGGAACGGATGCCGCGCCTTATTTTCGCATCTTCAATCCTGTGCTGCAAAGCAGAAAATTTGATCCGTTGGGAAACTATATTCGCAGCTGGGTTCCGGAATTGTCCAGCCTGCCGGACAGGGACATCCATGAGCCCTGGGTTTTATCAGCAGCTGACCAACGAAAATATGGTGTTGTTATTGGTAGGACCTACCCGGCGCCGATTGTCGATCACGCCCTGGCGAAAGAAAGGACGCTGGCAGCTTATCGGACAACCAGGGAATAGCGGGTGAAATCTACTCTGAGCAGCCCAGTTCAGAAATTCCCACGCCCATTTCCGGAACATCAGTCATATTTTTCCATAGTCCACAAATGGCCGCATGATATTTTTTATCCTGTTTCAGGCTCTGCTGTGAGAGGGTGATAGCTTCACGAACCTGACCGGCGTGCGCGTAGCCTACAATAAACGGCCACCACTCACGGGGTGAATTGGAAATGCCGGTGACTGGCGAAAATCCCTGAGATTTCACAATATCGCCGAGTTTCGTAATGGTGTTCCAATCTTTTTGCTGCCAGGCCAGATCAGCTTTTTGGTAGTAGTAGCACCAATCGTGGGCTGGTTCTGAACCAAACAATTCTACGGGTGGGAAGCCCTGTTTTCCCTGCGATTCGATGCGCTCCAGATTTGACAGCGATAACATGCCTTTCATCAGGTCAGACAGGTACGGATTGTCTTTATCCTCAGGCCGCATCACCCAAAGGCAGTTGCCATGTGATGGGTCTTGATGAATAACCAGAGTATTGGGAGAATTGCCGATAAAGTGCAATGTGCGGAATTGTGAGTTGTTGCTTACATTTACATAAGCGGGCGGTCCAGCTTTATATTTCGGTAAGAGGGTGTAGAACCAGTAGTCCAGCAGGTCAGATTTTTCATGCTGCGGGTAAAGCTGATTTAACGCGGCAGACATGGAAAACAGCCCCTGATTGGGGATCAATTCATTTTCAGAATAGATGGCGGTAGGCGCTTTCATCCCGGGAGCGCGCCAGGCGAGTTGCCAGTACAGGCGCATTTCCTGGTCCCAGACTGCGCGGAAATCACTGGCCGTTCTAAGCTGATAGCCGCAACCAAGGGAGATGATCACACCGGCCATCACCGCCTTCTGCAACCGTGATTTCCCCAGCCAGTTAATCAAGCCGGCGGCCAAAATGCTCAATCCCAACATGGCAGGCATGGCATAACGGTCTGAATGGAAATCGAATAACACCTGACGCTGGGTGATCCAGGCAGGAATGGGGCCGATCAGCGCGCCGGCCAGACCAATCACAATCGCCATCCTGGTAGTCTCAGACGGCGTTTGATCTGTGTCGTCTGTCTTCCCATGAAACCTGTTTATAAATATTGCGGCAGCCAACCCGACGAGGATGCTGCCAAACAAAATTGCCGTGTAAGTAAGGCTGAGGGGAAAACCCAGTCGGGTATCAAGAACGGTTGACCAACTTCCCACAAAGATATGCGCCAGATCGACCAGCATTACGCGTCCGACCCATGAAAGGGTTTCCATCGGGTTGGTGAAAAAATTGAATAGTACCTCCGCCCGATAAGGATCATCTTTCGCGAAAGGCATGAAGAAAATTCGGATCACGAAAAACAACACAATCAGGATCAAATAAGGGACCCAGCGTTTAAAAACTGTATGGGTTTTAATTTTCCATGAGGTATCGGCATCAGTGGTGAACCAAAGTAGAAATGGCCGGAGCAATTCAAGCGGGGCAAAATATTCCGTGATACTCAGTTGAAGTATGGAGAGGAAAATCGACAGCCCCATCCACCATCTGGATTTTTCTCGCGTATTCACAGACTTGATCATGCAGACAAATGACCAGGTGATAAAGGCATATTGCATCCATTGCTGGTGCAAGGTGACGGCAATGGCCTGCTGACCAAACAACGGGTACACAGTGAAAATCGCGGCAGATAGCACGGCCAACAAATCCGCTTTTGGGCGCAACTCTTTAATCAGGGCATAAATACCCCAGCCTGTCAGGAACCGCATACCAATTGTGAAAATTTGCCAGCCTGCCGGGCTGACTCCCAGGATTGGTGTGAGGACAATGTGCGTCCATCCACTTAACGGCCGGTCTCCAACGTAATAAGGCCAGTAATATTGCCATCCCTGCAACCGGTAAACCAGTATTTTTGCCCAGTCATCCCAGTAAAATCCAAGGAACGGGATGAAAATACCAAAACTCAACAGGCATAAAATTGCGAGAAACAGAGGAATTATCCACCCCGGGGTTTTCTGTTTATTCATCTTTTCCATAGAGCACTTAAAAGAAATCCTGATCCTGTCTATTTTTGCAACCATTCTACCATCTGCCCGTATTTATTATTGGAGGAAACAATGGAACCGAAAAAACTTTATCGAAATATGCGCAACAAAATGATCGGCGGCGTGGCTGCCGGTCTGGGTGATTACTTTGCCATCGATCCGACCCTTGTACGGCTGGCGTTTGTCGCTCTGGCATTGCTTGGCGGCCCTGGAATTGTGGTCTACCTGATCATGTGGATCGTCGTACCCGCAGACACCATCAACATACCGCCCGCCCAGTAAATGGTATGGGTGGAGTAAAACCGGCTCAGATGTTTTCTGAGCCGGTTCACGTTTTAATCACACATTCCCATAAACTGCCCAACCAGTAGTCAGGTTGAACCACACCTGTATTGAAAGGAAAACAACTGCGGTCATAAATCCACCCAGATAAATTAAGGACCGACGTTTATCCGTATGGCTGTAATCCTGAAAACCATGCCACAGGCTAATAACAGTTGGGATCACCCCGGCAAACAGGGGCAGCATTACCGGCATCCAATAATGGTCAGGTTTGACGGCAATGGCGTAAATGACATACAGGGAAAACGGAACAATCCACGCCAGGAATTGGCGGCTGATCAGAGCGATTTTTCCACAGAAGGCGTTATAGACAGTACAGCCCAGCGCGAAAACGAGCAATGAATATGAGCCATACCAGCCAGCCAACACGGGCTGCCAGGCAGACCAACCCACCCCGTATGGATCGTTGTCCGCCCAGCCGTGGGTAAAGAAGTAATTGTGGTCAACATGCACCTGGATGATGCGCTCGCGCGCCGAGGTGACAAAGAGCAGCGGGTTGCTGATGAAGATGGTGGCAATCATCACGGCGATAAAGGCCGCTCCAGTAAGAATAGCTCTTCGCGGGGTAATTTTTTTCTGAAGCAAGGCGGTGATCAACAGGTAGGCGATCACCGGCGCGAAGAACACACCGATGGATTTTATCCCCACGGCCAGTCCGCAGAAAAAGGCCGCAATGTAGAAATTTCGTCCAAAGCGGAACGAGTCACGATCCAGGAAAAGGAAGGTCAACGCGACACACAGAATGGTTAACGCATCGGGGTGCCACCACCAGATATTCTGGCGGACAATTCCTGGAATGGTGCACAGGAAAAGGAAAACCGCGGCTGATTGCAAGGTTGAACGGAGTCGGGTGACAAGGTAGGTGAAGATGCCGATCGCCAGGAGCATTGGCAAGACGCTGACAAACTGGCGTTCCAGCAGAACAATTAACTGCACCTGCAATTCGGTGTAATCACCATAAATCATCTGCACCGGCGCGGCGACCAGCGCGGAGGCCACGTAGAACGGATAACCATAGATATAATGTCCGTAAGAGAGCAGGCGCCAGCGGGTTTCGGCGGCAGTCTGCCCCGGTGTGATCATGTGGATAAGGAATGGATATTGAAAACTCTCATCCACTGAATTACGCGCCAGTTGATGATCGTCAGAGGCGCCTTTATTGTTTAAAGGAATGTAGGCGGAGAATACCAGAATCCCCAGCAGGAGCAGCAGCCAGAGGGTTTTCTTATTCACGTTTTCCACGCATTCGCGGATCAGATCCCCAGGCCGACAGCCGAGTAGTCGAATCCGAGCGTTCTTGCCTTATCAGCGTCAAAAACGCGTCGCCCGTCAACCAGAATAGGTGAAGACAATCTGGATTTCAACGCGGCGAGATCCAGACCGAGATAGGCATCATGCCTGACCATGACCACCACCGCGTCACACCCCGCGGCTTTTTCAAGGATACTGCCGGAATGTTCAGCCACAAAGGGGTCGTGTATGATTACTTCAGCGCCCAATGCGTCCAGCCCGCCGATCAGCACGGCAGAGGGGCTGTTGCGGGTGTCATCTGAGTTCTCAAGATACGCGTAGCCCAAAACCAGTATCTTCGAGTCCTTTATGGCTTTATCATGCCGGGCCAGCGTTTTTTCCAGCAGTTTGACCATATGAATGGGCATCTGGTCATTGATGGCGCGCGATGCCGGGATCAGGCGCAGGGGGACATCGCTGCCTTCCACGCCGTACGCCAGCAGCCAGGGGTCCTTGGGGATGCAATGCCCGCCGACACCGGCGCCCGGAATGTGCATGGAGCGGAAGGGGCTTTTGTTGACCAATTCGCGCACGCGCAGCACATCCGCGCCAGCCTGTTCACAGATCAGGGCGACTTCGTTGGCGAAGGCGATCTGCACATCGCGGTAGGTGTTTTCCACCGTCTTGACCAGTTCCGCGGTTGCCCAGTCTGAGGAGTCCAGATCGGCTTCCACAATGTTGCGGTAGAGTGTTATCATGGCCGCGGCAGTTTCCGGGCTGTCACCCCCGCACACACGGCTCATTTTCTTGAGGTTAACCAGCAGTTTCCCGGGCATCACCCGCTCGGGGCAATTGCCCAAAAGAAAATCTTTGCCCAATTTCAAACCGTTTTTTTCCAGGATGGGAAGAACGGTTCCCTTCATGGTACCCGGGGCGATGGTTGACTCGATGATTACCAGCGCGCCCGGTTTAAGCACAGTGGATAGCCCTTCGCAGGCGGATTTCAGAGCGGCGTAGCGCGGTGTGTGAGAGTCATCAACCGGGGTTTCCACGTCAATGAGGATGATATCGCGGTCACGCAGGTCGGTATAGTCGGCGGAAGCGCGCATTTTTTTACCGCCCACAACTTTGGAAAGCAATTCTTCAAGACCAGGTTCATCCCCTTCGATGGGAGATTTGCCGGAGTTGATCATTTTCACCCGGTCTGCTCGGATTTCCATGCCCAGGACATCGAAGCCTTTGTCGGCGAACATGGCGGCCACCGGTAGACCGACATAACCCAGGCCGATCACGGCCAGGCGCGCGTTCTTTGACGCGATCAAATTCTCAAGTTGGGTGTGAGACATGTGGTTATCCAGTAGTGTATTAAGTTTATTTAAGCGCTGCAATTGTATCAAAAGACTGGAATCAAAAAGGGGCGTTTCCGCCCCTTTTCATTAGAAGGTGATGACCTGATGCGTTGTGCCGGCTTCCACCAGCGCCAGGGCTATTTTCAAGGCGGCCAACCCATCTTCCCCGCTGACGGGGACGGCGGTGTTTTCGGCTACGGCTTTTAAAAAGCCCTGCAATTCCGCTTTCAAAGGTTCAAAGCGCTGAATGGCGAAACGCGACATGCCGCCTTCGCTCACACCGCGCAGATTCTTCAGTGAATCCCAGGCCAGGCCGGAAGCCTGCGCGTTTTCGTAAAAGTACAGGTCCTGGGTCAGGTCGTCTACACGGAACAGGCCGCGTTCTCCCAACACAAGCACCTCGCGGATCTTGGTGGGTGTGAGCCAGTTGATCTCCACCGCCGCGGTGACTCCGTCTGGGAAGCGCAGCATGCCGAACAACAGGTCTTCATGATCGGTATGAATGCGCTGTTCGGTCTCGGCGTACAGGCGGATGGGGTCCATACCGGTCAGAAAGCGGATGATATCCGCGTCGTGTGGGGCAAGGTCGACCACCACACCCACATCACGGATGCGGGCCGGGAAGGGTCCGGCGCGCCGGCAGAAAACCTGGTAAATACGTCCCAGTTCGCCGGCCTGCAGGCGTTTCTTCAATTCCTGAATGGCCGGGTTGAAGCGAACAATATGCCCGACCATCAGCTTGCGGTCCAGTTTTTTCGCCAGATCAATCAAGCGTTTGCCTTCATCCAGCGTGGCCGCAATGGGTTTTTCAACCAGCACATGCGCGCCGGATTTTAATACTTCAGTAACCACCTGTTCATGCAGTGCCGTAGGCACGGCAACACTGACGGCTTCCGGTTTTTCTTTTTGTAGAAGTTCGCGGAAATCCGAATATGCATGGGCGCCGAAAGTATCGCCAATAGACCTGGCGGTTTCCGGGTTGGAGTCAGAGACACCGACCAGGTTGGCTTCTGCCAGTTCCGAATAAACGCGGGCATGGTTCTTTCCCATGGACCCGACGCCGATAACAGCAGTTTTAATGGGCGCGGTCACAGTTTAACCTTTGGACATGAACTCATTGATGGTTTTGGCCACTTTTTCGCGGTCTTCCGGTGAAATTCCCGGATGCACCGGCAGTGAAAGAACTTCAGCAGCTGCTTTTTCAGTCTCAGGCAGAGAAATGTTGTAGCCGTACTCTTTCATGTAGAAACTCTGTTTGTGGATCGGAACGGGGTAATACACTTCGGAGCCGATCTCATGTTCAGCCAGGTAGGCGCGCAGGGCATCACGTTTGCCGCCGGGTACCCGAACGGTGTACTGGTGGTACACGTGCTCACATCCTTCCGGCACGAAAGGTGTGGTAACGCCTTTTAGATTCTTGTCATAATAGGCGGCGTTTTCCCGGCGCTTCTGGTTGAATTTGTCCAGTTTGACAATCTGGGCAAGGCCGATGGCGGCGTGCATATCCGTCATGCGGAAGTTGTAACCGATCTCGTCATGGTAGTAGCGTTTACGCATGCCATGGTTGCGGATCACACGGCAGGCTTCATCGATTACATCGTCGTTCGTGGTAATCATGCCGCCTTCGCCAGAAGTAATGTTCTTGGTGGGGTAAAGCGAGAACGTTCCAGTTCCAAAAGAACCCACTTTTTTCCCTTTATACGTGGCGCCGTGGCTCTGGCAGGCATCTTCGATGACGGCCAGGTTATGTTTCCTGGCGATCGCCATGATGCGATCCATGTCGCAGCTCAGTCCGAACAGATGGACGGGCAGAATGGCTTTTGTTTTTGCGGTGATGGCAGCTTCGATTTGATCAACATTCAGGTTGAAGGTGCGCGGATCGATATCCACGAACACCGGCCGGCCGCCGGCATACAGCACGCTGTTGGCGGATGCGATAAACGTGAACGCGGAGGTGATCACTTCGTCGCCGGGACCGATCTTGTGAGCCAGCATGGCAATATGCAGCGCGGTGGTGCCGGAAGATGTGGCTATGGCGTGTTTGGTGGTGCACATGGAAGCGAAGGCTTCTTCAAACGCTTTGGTGCGTGGACCCTGGGCAATAATCCCCGAATCCATGACTTCAAGAACGGCTTTCTTTTCATCATCCCCAATCTGGGGCTTGGCCATATTAATCATTCAATTTTCTCCCATTCACTTAATGGAATTTCTACAATGCTATGACAGTCCGGGCAGACAGCTGCCATCCTGTCCTTCTTGATCTCGCCGCTGTTAAGTTTTTCACCGCAGGCGCACACGAAACCATGCAAGCGGGCGGGATTGCCGTAGACCAGGCCGTGATCAGGCACATTGTGGGTGACCACGCTGCCTGAACCGACCATGGCCCATTCGCCGATGGTCACACCGCAGCGGATGGTGGAATTGGCGCCCAGACCGGCGCCTTTTTTCACCAGGGTTTTCGTAACGATCCAATCATCCAAACCTTTGACGCTCATATCGGGGTTGACTGCCCGCGGGCGCAGGTCATTGGTGAAGCAAACATGCGGACCAGCAAAAACTCCATCTTCGAGGGTTACCCCGTGGTAGACGGATACATTATTCTGAATTTTGACATTGTCACCAATAGTGACGTCATTGTCGACGTAAACACCTTTACCCAGATTGCAATTCTTACCGATATGCGCGCCGTTACGGATCTGGCAGAATAACCAGATGGCGGTGCCATCACCAATGACGGCATCCGCGGCAACGTCAGATGTGGGGTGTATTCTAACTGCCATGCAGCTGCTCCTTTTATTGAACGAATAAATTACCGAAATACAAGATTGCCTTGTGATCAGTCGTTTTCATACATATGTGAATTGTATCACTTGTATTCCGGGTGTTTTTGATGCCGATTTCTGACATTCATGCTCTCTTTTTCGTCCATCGTTAGCCTCGGTAACATTTTCTTTTGAGCTAACGATTATCTTTCAGTAACATTCTATGAGAACTAAAGCGTGTTCTTGCCATGCGTTTATTTTAAAGATATACTCTTACGTCTGTTATAACGGCAGACCCCTCCGGAGGCCCGATGCGCTCTAATGAAGAAATGATCGATTTCCAGGCAAAAGAAGGCGACCTGATCATCGCGGAAACCTTTAATTCAAAGGAAGACTACACCGTCCATTTGATCCATGAGTCTGCCTATAACCAGGCTGTAAGGCTGGCTGCCGGTAAGGTCGTCCTGGACTTGGGGTGTAATACAGGGTACGGAACTGGCACACTTGGCACTTCAGCGAAAAAGGCCATCGGAGTGGATGTGTCTGCGAAAGCCCTCGAATACGCCCGCAAGCGCTTCGCGCGTGAGAACGTTGAATTTACTCAGGTGAATGGCATCACCCTCCCATTCGCTGACAGCGAATTCGATATGATCACCAGCTTTCAGGTGATTGAGCACATTGTGGACTATGACGGGTATCTTGGCCCTTTGAAACGTGTAATGAAATCGGATGGATTCGCCATGTTCACCACTCCCAACGGACAGATCCGTCTTGACCCCGGAATGAAGCCCTGGAATAAATTTCATGTGCGTGAGTTCTCTCACGTTGAACTGGAAGAATTGCTGCGCAAATATTTCAAATTTGTGAAAATCCTGGGGCTGGATGCCCGCGACCCGCTACGCAGCGTGGAAACCACCCGCGTGCAGATCGCCCGTGAAAACGCGCGAAAAGACAGCAAATCCTTCCTGCGGCGAACACTTAAAAAATACCTGCCGGAGTCACTGCAAAATTCATTAAAAGCACTCATCAAAGGAAAGAAATCTGCTCCTGCCGAAACGGTAGACGTTAAGGCCATGTTGAATATTGACCAGATCTTTTACCGAGATGATCAACTGGAACAGGCGCTGGATTACATGGCCATCTGCTCAAATGATGAAAAATCCTTTGAGAAGATTTGGCGCAGCATTCTCTGAAAGACAATAAATTCTAAAAGGCTGATCAAACAAACCCATTATGTTGGATAGAATTCGCAAAGCTCTAAAAAAACCATATTCCACAATTATCGCCCCTCTGTTTTTCCCAGGAACAAAAAACTACTGGGAGAAACGCTATGCCACTGGTGATAATTCCGGTTTGGGTTCCTATGGTGATATGGCGCAATTTAAAGCCGATGTCATCAACGACTTTGTCGCGGAGCAATCCATTCAATCTGTGATCGAACTGGGATGCGGCGATGGAAACCAACTGAAACTGGCCAAATATCCTTCCTATATTGGATTCGATATCAGCCCGACGGCCATCGCTCTTTGCCGTAAACTTTTCCCCAACGATCCCGCCATCCGTTTCGCGCTGCTGGATGATTACAATGGTGAAAAGGCGGATCTCACCTTGTCGTTGGATGTGGTCTATCATCTGGTGGAAGATGAAGTTTTTGAAGACCACATGAAGATGTTGTTTGACGCGGCGAAGCGATTTGTGATCATTTATTCCATCAACAGTGATACCTTTGAAGAAAAAGCATCTCATATTCGGGTGCGAAAATTCTCCAATTGGATCGACCAAAACCGCACGGATTGGACCTTACTTAAATTCATTCCCAATAAGTATCCGTACAACATTAAGGATGGCACCGGATCCTTCGCGGATTTCTATATTTATAAAAAGAACGAAACTGCCTGATGCGATCTTTCTTATTGAACGATCAGACGCCGGGTTATTGATGTAATTTGTTTTGAGTGACTGGAGAGATGTATGAATATTGACCGCATGGGACAGTTCCTTCGCAGCCTCCCGGATTTCCCGGGCAAGGGTTTTTTGGCCAGAACTTTTATCGCACCTATGATCAAAGGCAAAAAGCTGGAAAGTATCATTGAAATGAAGAATCCGGGCGGCGGCAAGATCATCTGCAACCTGGATGACTTCCTGCCATTCCACTTGTTCATTTATGGGAATTATCGTCTGGAGAAAAAGTATGAGCAGTACATGCTCTCCAATATCAAGAAGGATGATGTCATCGTCGATGTCGGTGCCAATATGGGCTACTATTCCATTCAGTTTGCCCGCCTGACCAACGGCAAGGTGTATTCCTTCGAACCTCTTTCCACCCAGTTCAACCTGCTGAAGAGAAATGTCGAGTTGAACAAGCTCACCAACGATGTGCTTATCAATAATGCCGTCTCGGATACGAATGAAGTCAAGAAAATCTACTTGACTGAAGATGAAGAACAGGGAACATCTTCCATTGAAGTGAAAACGTCTTCCTTTGAAGAAGTTCAGTGCACCACTCTGGATGATTATTTTGAAAAGAACAATGTCACCAAACTTGATGTTCTAAAAATGGATATTGAGGGTCATGAAAAGAAGGCCCTTCTTGGGATGAAGAATATTCTGGCCAAAGGGCTGATTCGTGAATTCTACATCGAGATCCATAGCGGATGCCTGGAAGCGGCCGGAACCTCGCCGGCAGACATCTGCGCGTATCTGCGCTCTTTTGGGTATTACCCGCACTCGATCAAGACCGGTGAAATTGGTGAATACGAGATCGGTAAGGATGAGTGCCTGGTCATGTTTAATAAAATTGAAAAAATGTAGCTCAGAGGACGGATCAGAGAGAAAGTCCGGGATGGTAAATCACTTTTCCGGATAGACCTCTTCGAACCATGTTCAAACAGTTCATAAAAGAAAGCTTCGTTTACACCATCGGCAATATCCTTGTCCGAGGTGTTTCGTATTTATTGCTGCCATTCTACACCAGAGTTCTGACTCCGGATGATTATGGGATCACGGATCTGCTCTTTGTTTTCACATCCATCGCCAGTCTGGCGGTCGCGTTGGAGATTGTGCAGGGTGTGGCTATATACTTTGCCAACAGCAAAGACAAGGATGAAGAAACCGGTTACGCTTCAACGGCGCTGTGGTTTGACTTGGTGGTATTCACGCTTTTTACAATCATTTGCCTGGTTTATGCCGAACCGCTGTCGCGGTTGATCCTGAACAAAACCGGTAAGTCTCTGATCTTTTCTCTGGCCGCCATCTCCACCTGGGGATACGGTATGTCGTACCTGGCTATTAACCAACTCCGCTGGGAACATAAGCCCCAACAATACGCGCTGACCGGACTGATCACTTCGGTCGTATCCATCGGTGTGACCATCGTTCTCGTGCTATTCATGAAGACCGGCGCTGAAGGTGTGGTGGCCGGACAGATGTTGGGCAATATCGCCGGTTTTTTGCTGGCGCTTTACATCGGCCGGGCATCCTTTGCCTGGCGGTTTGACCTGGCCAAATTATGGCAGATGCTGCGATTCTCAGTGCCACTTGTGCCTTCCAGTGTGTGCTCGATGATCATGATCTATTTCAACCGCATCGCCCTCAATTCGCTGATGACTCTTTCCGACGTGGGCATATTCGGCGTTGCCTACCGGATCACATCTTTCATCGAATTTATCATGATGGGCTTCCGAACAGCGCTGACACCATTGTTTTATGATAATTATCAGAAGCCGGAAACACCAGGCGAGATCGCGCGAATATTCAAGTATTTTGTAGCTTTTTCTTTGCTGATCATCCTGTTCCTATCCATATTTGCCAGGGAAATTGTCATGCTGCTTGCGCAGCCTTCTTATTATGAAGCCGCTAAGATCATATCCGTGCTATCAACGGCATACGCCCTGGGGCAGATCAATGTATTCACTCTGGGTTGGGCGGTGGCCAAGAAGACCTCGTACTTCGCGGTCATCAATATTTCCGGCGCGGTGTTGGCTTTGATCATGAATTACGCGCTGATCCCGATCATCGGGTTGAGCGGCGCCGCCTGGGCGAACCTGATCACCAACGCAGCCGCGGCGGTGGCCGTTATGGCGCTCAGCCAGCGACTTTACCCCGTGCCGCATCGTTGGCCGAATATATTCCTTTCCATGGCCATTTTCACAGTTCTGATCCTGGCGAGCAAGTACCTGCTTCCCGATTTTAGTCTGGTCGCCAATATCCTGATCAAATCGGCCATTCTTATCCTTGGCGGTATAAGCCTGATCTTCACCGGTCTTATCCGCATGGACGATGTGCGCCTGCTAATCAGAAAAGCCTATCTTTACGTCGCTCCGGCTTCCCGAATCTAACTCAACTTACCGGTGATCGTCAGGAGGATTCCGCCGTCTGGAGCATGGCGCGGATCAGATCCATCTCGCGGCCGGTAACCTTTTTAAGGCCGCATTTTTCACGCACAGATTCCGCGGCGCGTTGGGCTATTTGGGTAAACAATTCCGGTTGCCTGTCCAGTTCAAGCAGCGCATCGGCGATCTCTTCTGGTGTTTTCGCGAACAGCCCGGTTTGACGGTCGCTGACGTATTCCAGTATTCCGGCAACCCCGGTGGTCAACGGCAGCAATCCGCTGGACATGGCTTCGCACATGGATACTCCCTGAGTATCCTGCCGAGATACGCAAAGAAAAACCCCGTGATCTTTGTGCACGGCAGGTATATCCTTGTTTTCGAGAAAATAATTGTTCAGATGGATATTTGAAAAACCCTGAAGGGGTGTGGTCAGCTCATCCCAGTATTTGCCTTTTCCATAAATATCAAATTCGAAATCTTTGAACTCCGGATAACGCGAAAATGCCAGAATACCCTTCATGGCAATATCATTGGCGTGGATTCGGGTGGCAAAGGAACGGATCATCAGCACTTTGCGGCGCAAATCGGCGGGTTTGGGGACAAAAGCAAACGCAGCGTCATCCACTGGATTGGGAATAATCGAAAAGGATTTGATTTTCGCGTGACTGTCTTGCTCGGCGATGGATTTCAGCCAGTTGGAGACGAACACGAAATGGATATGGTTGGAGGCGTTGGCAAACCGGATCAACCGATTCCAGAGAACGGATTGGATCTCAGTGCGTACCATGTATTTCAGGTAGTCGAGTGAGAATTCAAAGTTGCAGGTGCGCCGGTACCAGCGCACCACCTCATGCCCATGAACCCAGACGATCAGAGGTTTCTTCAACTTCATGGCGATAGGCTGGATCATCCAGTATTCCAGAAAATGGATGATCACCAGGTCGGCATCAAAAGCCATGACGTAGTCAATGAATGATTTCTTATTGTTAAAATTGCGGACCCGGATGCCTTCATACTCAAATGATTCGGGAAGCGTGCGGCTGTATCCCACGACAGACACATCCATTTCTTTTCTGTATTCTTTCAATCGGACGTGCACAAAGAAATCCCCATATTTGTTTTCTTCATTAGGATAGCAGTTATCGATTACCAGAACTTTTTTCATCTATGTTCCCTGAATTTCACCAAGGTTAATAATTATCGTGTCTTCGGCTGCTGCTGCAACCGGGCTTGATTATATAATAAACGAAATTTGGACCTGCTTTTGAGGAACAAAGAATCCCGTGATCAGCAAACCCTATCCCATTCCATCACATGAAGTCACCGCGGAAATCCGGGTGGCCAATTCGCGGTTCATCGCTTCATTATCACCGGCAGCCAGTGTGGAAGAAGCACGGGCATATATTAATGCCATTAAGGCGAAGTACGCGGATGCGACCCATAATGTGCCGGTATTTCTTATTGGGCACGGGGATTCTGTCACGGCGCATTGCAGCGATGACGGTGAACCCTCCGGGACGGCAGGGAGGCCGGCGCTGGCTGTGCTGCAGGGCAGTGGATTGGGGGATGTGGCGGTGGTGATCACCCGCTATTTCGGGGGAACTAAACTGGGCACCGGCGGACTGGTTCGAGCGTACTCTGATGCGATGCGCGCCGTGCTGGAGAAAGTGGAACGTTCTGCCCGGGTGATGACTGACACAGTAATGGTCGCCTTTCCCTACACCTACCTGGAGCGCATGCGACGGCTGGTGGACGGATGCGACGGAATTATCCTGAGCGAAGATTTTATGGCCGATGTGACCCTCACGGCGCGGTTCCGGGTGGAAGACACACCCGCGTTTCAGGCGCAGGTAAGAGAAATGACCGCAGGATCAGTTTCCGCCGAAATCATAGGGACGGAAGCGGTTCTCATGCCGTGGCGCGATCTTAAATAAAAAGAGCGGGCGACCGGATTCGGACCGGCGAATGTCAGCTTGGAAGGCTGATGCCTTACCACTTGGCGACGCCCGCAATACAAACGTCATTTTACCCGTCAGTCGCAAAGTGGTCAAGTTCCTTTCCAGCCTGCTTTGCGGGTACAATTCGGGTTGATCCTAATGAGGGAAAAGACCATGCAAACGCGTACTGAAACCGGCCGTGAATTCCTGCGAAAAGTGTTGAACGCTCTGGGACATGAGAAATTCACCACAGCCATTCTGCTGGAATACGTTTTCCTGATCGGCGGTGCGATCATCCAGGCGCTGTCCATGCGCCTGTTCCTGGTACCGGCGCAGCTGGTTAGCGGCGGTATCAGTGGTATCGGGCAAATTGTTAACTCATTCACCGGTTGGCCTATCGGTTTGATGGTCTTTCTGGGCAATATACCGCTATTTCTGTTGGGCTGGCGTTTCCTGGGGGGACCGCGATTTGCCTTGCGCACGGCCATTTCCATTGCCCTGTTCTCGTTCTTTACTGACGCGTTCTTCTGGATTATTCCCGGTGAAGGCGTGACACACGACCTGGTTTTGAACTGCCTTTATGGCGGCGTCATGCTTGGCGTGGGATTGGGATTGGTTTACCGCGGGCAGGGCACGTCAGGCGGAAGCGACATCCTGGGGCGCATCCTGAATTACCGTTTCGGCATCTCCATTTCCCAATCCTATCTGCTGACGGACACGTTGGTGGTGCTGGCAGGCGGTTTTGCTTTCAACTGGGAAAAAGCCCTGTATGGACTTGTGGTGATCTATGTGAGCGGCCTGGCTGCCGAGATGATCTCAGAAGGCAGCAGCGTGTTCCGCACCGCGTTGATTATCAGCACCAAACCGGATGAGGTTTCTTCCAAGATTCTGGTGGATATGGAACGCGGGGTAACTGTGCTGAAGGGCACAGGTGCCTACACTGGAGCTGACCGGCCGGTGCTCTATGTGGTTATCAGCCGGGCGGAGGTCAACCAGGTCAAATCTCTTGTGCAAGAGGTTGACCCCGACGCTTTCATGGTGATCAGCACAGCGCACGAGGCGCTTGGAGAAGGATTTAAGCCATTAAAACATTAAATCCCCTTGGAATTATTTCGGTAGAAGGCTGCGGAAAACTTGTCTTATAATCGGCTTTCAAGTATAGTCGAATAAATTTTCACCAAATCAGGCGTTAAAAAGTGAACCTACTATGAATCTTGCCTCGAACGACGTCCAAACAGATAACACACAACCGGGATTTCTTGACCGGCCGCTGACGCAATTATGGCCGGCCTTGAATGTTCGCAGGATCATCAGCGCTCTGATCCTTATCCTGGCGGTGATCTCACGGTTTTATATTCTCGACCTGCGGGTGATGAGCCACGATGAGGTCAATCATGTCGTCCCTTCGTATGATCTGTACACTGGTAAGGGATATCGGCATGACCCGGTCACCCACGGCCCGATGCAGTTTCATCTGGTGGCCGCTTCTTATTTTATGATGGGCGATTCTGATTTTAGTTCCCGGGTGCCGGCTGCCCTGTTTAGCATAGCGGCGATAGCCTTCATTCTCTTTTACTTCCCTCGCTTCCTGGGTAAAAATGGGGCATTAATCGCCGCCTTCCTGTTCCTAATCTCACCCTACATGCTGTTTTATGGACGATACACACGCAATGAAGGTTTCATTGAATTGCTGGGGGTGATGCTTCTTTATGGGGTGCTGGCTTATCTGGAAAGCGGAAAAAAATCCTATTTTTATTTGATCACGGCATCCCTGGCGTTGCATTATTGCACAAAGGAAACTGCCTTCATCTACACCGCCATCCTGTTGATCTTTTTGGCACTGAACTTCATCCGTGAAACTACCGATCTTAAATCGCTTGACGCAGCGGCCCACCGCCGTTTCGCGCTTTTTATGTTGCTGGCAGGTCTGGCTATGGTTGTTGTTCTGGGGGCGGGGGCTTATGGCGCGAGTATTAACAAACCTGCCAGCGATGATGTCGCGGCAGCAACAACCGCTTCAGCCATCACCGCCATGCCGGTCTGGGTGCAATGGTGTATTTACGGTGGAGTGGCCGGTGTGCTCATCTTTGGTCTGATCGCCCTGGCAAACCTGGTGGGATCGTTTGGCTGGCAAAAGATATTAAAGATGCGTTCCTTTGACCTGCTGGTGCTGGTCATTACGCTTATCCTGCCGCAGCTCGTCGCGCTGCCCATCAAACTGATTGGCTGGGATCCGCTGGATTACACCAGCACCGGGCTTTTGCGAACCGGTTCATTTATTCTCGTCTTCCTCGTTGCTTCGGCAGCCATCGGATACTGGTGGAAAGGCCAGACCTGGCTGAAGAACGCGGCTCTTTTCTACACAATTTATGTGGTGCTTTACACCACATTCTTTACCAACGGACGAGGTTTCTTTACGGGCATTGTGGGTTCACTGGGATACTGGTTGGCTCAACAGGGTGTGCAGCGTGGAAGCCAGCCATGGTATTTCTACGGGTTGATCCAGATCCCTGTGTATGAATACCTGGCTGCCCTCGGTGCCATTCTGGCCTTGTATTTCGGTATACGTCACAGGCGTTTCATCGCCTGGCCGTCCAATTCTCCGGCTGACCCTGACGCACTGGTTCAAAGCCATGAAGAGAATACACCTGACTGGTTGGATGATGCCGAACAGGATACTGAATTCGAACCCCGCCGACCCGTTCCAGCACTGGCTCTTTTCCTGTTCTTCAGTCTGGCCAGCCTGGTGGCCTACAGCATGGCCGGTGAGAAAATGCCATGGCTTACTGTTCATATCGCCCTCCCCCTTCTTCTCTCTGCCGGCTGGGGATTGGGTTATCTCGCGGATTCCACGGACTGGAAACGGGTAGCCAACCGAAAAGGAATGATCGCGCTGGCGTTGATCCCCTGTTTCCTGATGGCGTTCGCCGGCACGGTGGGCTCCTTACTTGGTGAGAAAACCCCTTTTAATGGCAACACCATTGAGAATTTGGAAGCCACCAGCACCTTTATCCTGTCCATCATCCTGACGGCCGGGACACTGTTCGGAATTCTGCGCCTTCTGTGGGACTTCAGCGTCAATGAAGTCCTTCGGCTGTTCACGGCAGGGATATTTGCCATTCTGACAGTGTTAACCGTTCGCACAGCCATAATGGCCAATTATATTAATTATGACAATGCAAAAGAATACCTGGTCTATGCCCACGCGGCACGCGGCCCAAAGGATATGCTCGAACAGATCAATGAAATTTCCCGTCGCACCACCGGCGGCAAAAACCTGGTTGTCTCCTATGATAATGACGGACTGTACCCCTTCTGGTGGTATATGCGTGATTATCCCAATCACCGCTGGTATACCGATAAACCCACCCGTGACCTGAAAGACTCACCTGTGGTTATCGCCGGTGACACCAATATGGGTAAGGTGGATACCATCTTGAAAGATGGATACGTGCAATATACCTATATGCGCCTGTGGTGGCCAAACCAGGATTATTTCAATCTGGAATGGCCTCGCATTAAAGGGGTGCTCCTTAACCCGGAAATGCGAGCGGCGGTGTTTAATATCTGGCTGAACCGCGATTACACCGCCTACGCCAAACTGACCAACAACCAGAGTTTAACCCTGGAAACCTGGCAGCCATCTGCCAAGATCCGTTTGTATATCCGCAAGGACATCGTTTCACAGATCTGGAACTACGGTGCCGCGCCAGCGCCGGCTGAACCGGCTAAAGTTGATCCCTACCTGTCGAAAATGGTCAAACTCGAACCGAATTTTGTGATCGGAGCGCAGCCGGACAATGGTATTCAATTCAACAAACCGCGCAATATCGCCATCGCGCAGGACGGCAGTATCTATGTGGCCGATTCTGCCAACCACCGGATTTTGCACGTTTCAGCTGATGGAAAACTGTTGCACAATTGGGGGTCATTTGCCGATATATCCAAGGGCAGCGCGCCGGGGGGTACTTTCTATGAACCTTGGTCAGTTGCTGTTGGAACGGATGGATCTGTGTTTGTGGCGGATACCTGGAACCACCGTATTCAAAAATTCTCCTCGGATGGCCGTTTTGTGAAAATGTGGGGATACTTTGGGCAGGCGGAAAAACCGGATGGATTCTGGGGTCCCCGCGGGCTGGCAGTGGATGGCAAAGGCAACGTTTATGTGACTGATACCGGAAATAAACGAGTGGCGGTGTTTACAGCCAATGGGGATTTTGTTACCCAGTTTGGCGAGACAGGTCTGGAACCTGGTCAGTTTGACGAACCCGTCGGTATCGCCATCGACAAGGCCGGAATGGTTTATGTGGCGGATACCTGGAATTCCCGGATTCAGGTCTTTATCCCGGACGCGAGCGGAAACAGTTTCTCCTTCTTCAAGGCATGGGAAGTCAGCGCTTGGGCAGGGCAGAGTCTGGATAACAAACCATTCATCGCGGTGGACGAAAACAGTAACTTGTATGTAGCCGACCCTGAAGGTTACCGCGTCTTGAAATTCAACCGAGATGGTAATTTTGTGATGGGTTGGGGTGATTACAGCACCGAAGTGGATGGTTTCGGGCTGGTCTCGGGTCTGGCTGTTGATCCTTCTGGAGAAGTCTGGGTGAGTGACGGCGGCAACAACCGCCTTATGCGATATACATTGCCGTCCGAATAATTCGCGTCAGGCCAGGTGGTCTGAAATGAGTCGTGTATGACCCTGATCCATGGATTGATTCATCCAGATCAGGGTCATATGTTTTTCATAACCGGCTGTCTGGAAGCAGCGCTCGGCTATGCCGCTGGGAAAGTTGACGGCAATGGTGCGCACACTGGAGCCTTCCAGGCGGGCATGAGTCAGTAGGGCGAACAGGGCATCTTCTTCCAGGTTGGGTGGAAGCGCGAGCCAGAGGTTGTCCACATTACCGCGGTTGGTTTCCAGACTGGCCACCCCAAGCAGGCGTTCACCCCGACGTGCCGACCATTGGTAGATCATCTCATCCTGCAGGAAATTCAGTAAACTGGACCACAAACCCGGTTTAAAACTCTGTATCTGAAACGGCAGGTGCCAGGCAACCTCGGAGGGGTAGATGCTCTGCAGCCAGGCTTTTTGAGCAGGCCAGTCGCTGGATTTGCGGTGGGTCAAAAAAATATTACTCCCGGCAGGAGTGCTTTTATAGTTTCGGGGAAATGCCCGGTACGTGGTGCGGCGGGCAACTTCATGGAACCCCAGGCTTTTATACAATTCAAACGCTCCCGTATTGTCTTCGCGTACCTGCAGCCAGGCGGTATACCCGCTATGCTCGCGGATATAATGCAGTGCGGCCTGGGTTAATTTACGGGCAATGCCCTGCCGCCGGTACTGCGGATTTGTGGCCACATTGGCGATCAGGTAATGCCAGCGGGCGTTGCGCAAAAAGGGGATGATGGTCAAATTGCCTACCAACCGTCCATCCACCTCCCAAACGTAACCCTGCATTGGAACGCTGCTGCTGCCGATTGTCTGACTCAAACCGAATAGAGATTTTTGTGCCTGAGCTGCCCGGCGGATTTGACGGACATATTCACGTCCGTCCTCATCCATGTGGAAATCGAAGCACATGTCGATTAGATCTGCCACACCGTTGAGGTCTTTACGCGGATCCAACGGGCGGAGATGCGGATTATTCGCAATAGCTGTTGTCATATTAAGTTATTTTACCGAAAATGTTGATATTTTTCTTATACAGCGTAGAAATGCTTCCTATAATGATAATGCTATAATCATTTGACCGGGAAATTCACCCGGCAAGGACGGACTCTATGATGCGTTTTGACCGATTTACCGAGCGCGCCCAGGAAGCGGCTCAGCGAGCGGCAGAGATCATCCAGCGATACGGACACAATCAGATCGATACCGAACATATTCTGCTGGCTCTAATCGAACAGCCGCAGGGCATGGTAACCCAATTACTGGAAGTACTAAAAGTTGACCCCACCACGCTCTCTGAACGGCTTGACTATATCCTTCGCACCAGTCCCAAAGCCAGCATTTTTGGCGGCGGCGCCGGGCAGATCTTCATCACCCCGCGGGTGAAGCGGATCATGGACCTGGCTAATGAAGAAGCCAGCCGGTTGAAAGATGAATACATCTCCACGGAGCATATGTTCCTGGCGATATTAAGTGAACGCAACACTCCGGCTGCCCGCCTGTTGGAAGGCGCCGGACTGACCCGTGACCGTGTGTATGATGCCATCATCCAGCAGCGCGGCGGGCAGCGGGTGACCGACCCACAATCGGAGACCCGTTTTCGCACCCTCG
>CAYNJT010000050.1:0-22669 GCA_964397625.1 uncultured Leptolinea sp.
CTTGGACGAACACCGCGACGCAGACATTCACCCAAACCTGGACAAACGTTCCCGGCACGCCAACGTGGACGAACATCCCCAACACGCCAACTAATTCGCCAACGTTCAAGAAAGTCGGCGGCTGATCCCAAGGCCGGGTTCACAGGAGCCCGGCCTTTTCTTTTCTGCTTACAGCGGCTTGCGGTAACCGCCGCTGAAAGTTAGAATCGGAGTATGAACTTTAACCTTTACACAGAATTTCCCGAACAACTCGCAGGTGAGTGGACATCTCTTTTACAGGAGAACGCGTTACAGGTTCCGTTTCTTGAATTTGAGTATCAAAAGATCTGGTGGGAAACCAGAGGCGGCGGCGAATGGACTGATGCCCGCCTAATGCTGATCACCGCCCGTGAAGGCGGGCAACTGGTTGGCATCGCGCCCCTTTTCCTGACGCGCCTGCCGGATGGAACGACTGCCCTGCTCAACACGGGCAGCGTTGAAGTCTCCGATTATCTTGACCTGCTGGTCAGACCGGAAAAGCGGGAAGAATTTATTACCGGTCTGATTGAATTTATCCTCGCGCAAAAAATGGCAGGGCTTGAAACCATCAACCTCTACAATCTACTGGATACTTCACCAACCCTTCCCGTCCTTCAAAAACTGGCGGAAAACAAAGGGCTGTCATTTACCGTTGAAAAACTGCAGCACTGCCCGTACATCCCCCTGCCGGGTGACTGGGAAACCTACCTGGCCGGTATCGATAAGAAGCAGCGGCATGAAATCCGCCGCAAGATGCGCCGCGCGGAAGAAAGCGAGAGCGCTGTCAAATGGTATTTTGTGACCGACGTGACGGGGCTGGATTCGGACGTGGACGCGTTCCTGGAATTGATGAAAAATGACAACGACAAGGACGTCTTTTTGCGACCTGCCATGCAGGATTTCCTGCGCCGCCTGATCCACTACGCGTTTGACTGCGGCTGCCTGCAACTGGCATTTCTCGAAGTGGATGGAAAAAAGGCAGCCGCCTACCTGAGTTTTGATTATCGCAATCAGATCTGGGTATACAACTCCGGACTCAACCGTGAATTTCAAAGCCTGTCTCCCGGCTGGGTATTGCTGGGGCATTTGCTGCAATGGGCTATACAAAACGGCCGTACCATGTTTGACTTTATGCGCGGTGACGAAGAATATAAATACCGCTTTGGGGCGGTTGATCGCTTTGTTGTACGGGCCTGTCTAATCCTGCCGAAATAAATCTCTCTATTTTTCAGGAGGAAACCAATGGAAATCAAATCAGTTCCCATCGAAAAACCGGAAGATATCAATTTCATTCTGGGCCAATCCCATTTCATCAAGACCGTGGAAGACATTCATGAAGCCCTGGTGTCTTCAGTACCGGGCATTCAATTCGGTCTGGCGTTCTGTGAAGCCTCCGGAATGTGCCTCATACGCTGGTCTGGAACAAACGATGAGATGATCGAGCTGGCAAAAAAGAACGCGGCGGCCATCGGTGCCGGTCATTCCTTCCTGATCTTTCTGGGAGAAGGCTTTTTCCCCATCAATGTGTTGAACACTGTTAAGAACATCCCGGAGGTTTGCCACATCTTCTGCGCGACAGCCAATGATACCCAGGTGTTGGTGGCTGATACCGGTTCAAGCCGCGGGATTTTGGGTGTGGCGGAAGGTTCCAAACCCAAAGGGATCGAAACCGAACCTGATATTGCCTGGCGCAAGGATTTCCTGCGAAAGATCGGGTACAAAGCCGGGTAGCCCAATCGGCATTGTTCTTGCAACAAAACGCATGGACGAATCTAAATGCCCCGCCCAGGAGGCAGCCATGCGTAATGTTGTTCTGATCTTACTTATTTCCACATTGTTAACCGGTTGCGGGATGGTCCCGTCGATCAAACCGACCATGTCTTCAGAGGAAATGGCAACCCGGGTGGCTGTTTTGTTGACGGCCATGCCTACTGCCACCGGAGAGGTTCCGGCTTTGCCGGCGGTGGAATCCGGTCTTCCTACCCCGGCTGAACCGCCGCTTGAAGGTGAGATAGGCGCGATTGCCACGCCCACGGAAGGATTTGTGGAAGTGCCCGCCGAGAATACACCTGCTTCCAACCCAACCCTTCAGGTGATTCTTAACCCGACCGCTACCGAGGCGTTTACTGCCACACCGCCTATAGCCATGCCCAGTGATACCCCCACTGTGACACCCATTCCGCCCACCTCTACGCCCGGTCCGGCGAATACCCCCAGCGGTGCTGTAACGGCGACGTTCGCCCCTTCAGACCCGCGTTCACTACTGCCGGTGCCCACCTGGACGGACACCATGGATAACGGAAAGAACTGGCCGCTCGGCGCGGATGCCTTTACCGCCATTGATTTCCAGAATGGATTCATGGTGTTGACCGGTTTGCAAAAAGACAATGGTTGGCGGTTGACCACTAACGACATCGATAATGCCTATATCGAAGCAACCGCCAAGAACGGCCCTGCCTGCAAAGGATCGGATAAATGGGGGGTAATGCTCAGGTCTCCTGATCGGGCTACCGCAAGTCAGGGTTACTGGTTCAATATCACCTGCGATGGCAGACTGGCATTCCAGAAATGGGATGGCGACGAGACGGACTCCAAACTTAAAGTGGTAAATCTGCTCAACTGGACGTCCAATTCCAACATCAAACCCGGCGCCAACGCGGTTAACCGTGTGGGTGTTCTGGCGAAAGGATCTCACTTTACCCTTTTTGTCAATGGTATTCAAATTGGTGAGGTAACCGACAGTGCTTATCCCAGAGGCGGTTATGGCGTGTTGATAGGCGCGAAAGATACCGAACGCTTCAATATTTACGTTGATGAAATCAGCGCCTGGGTTAATCCGCCCATGTAGTTGCCGGGGATTGTCTCTTCCCAAAAGCATGTGTGAGGGTCGGCTTTGACTGACCCTCTTTTTATACCAATTGAATATCGTTGCGCGGTTTCCACTTGAACCGAAAACCTTCTTGCTGGCAAGCCTCTTGCATCCTGTTGGTGATGAAAACCTTACTGTCATGTTTCTACAGGGAGCCGAACCATGGTTAAACCTGTAACCCGTGTTGTCAAAAATGTGGCCAGCCCGGTGCACCCTGGACGCGCCACGAAAAGACCTGCGCCGCAGGTGAAAAAAGGTGTTCCCCGCCAACCGCACTCATCGGTGCGTATGATGAATACAGTTAAAAACGGCAGACTGTGGAATCAAATAAAAAAATTGCTGGCGAAAATTCCCGGTTGGAACGACCTGTCTCCGGAACGGCGGCTCGATATTATTGGCGCCGGCTGCATTGTCGTCGGGCTGCTTACCCTGCTCAGCCTGGTCACTGAGCAGGACGCGGCGGTTTCCGCACAGTGGGTCGTCGTGATCAGCCGGATGGCCGGTTGGGGCATGTACGTATTGCCGTTTGGCTTTCTCATTCTTGGCTTCTGGCTGGTATTTCGCAGCCTGGAGACGATTCCCCCGCTTACCAACGGCCGGGCAGTCGGACTCTTCCTACTATTCCTTAACCTGTTAACCTGGCTGCACCTGCTGGCTGGCGGCGGCTGGGATCTGGCATATGACGGAATGGGAGGAGGCTTTATGGGGGCGTTCTTTGAGCGCCTGCTGATCACCGGATTGGGCACCCCGGGCGCGCTGCTCGTTTTGATGGTCTGGTTGTTTGTGGCCGGGTCATTATCCCTGCAATTGCCGCCACCCTTATTCAAAGATAGTATCAACCGGCTGCGTGCCAGGTTTCAGGACGCCGTTGAATCCTCCCCCATATCTGATTTTATGGATACGTCCGGTCTGCATCCCCAGACCCAGACAGGCGGTGTATCCACGGCTCCGTTACCGCCAGGCTTTCACCCACTGAATACCATGCCAGAACGTCGGTCTGCCGTCAAACGCATGCCGGGGGTGTCGGTGCGCCCGGTTAAAGAACCGGAAGAACGGTCAGCCCCGCCCGCGCCGGTAAACGAATCCCAGAAATCCGTCTGGGTGTTACCGCGGGTCAATGATATTTTGGACCCGGCGGAACCCGTGTTCATTCAGGGGCATATTGATACCGATCGCGCCCGCAAGATTGAGGAAACACTTAAGCTGTTCAGCGCTCCCGTGCATGTGGTCGATATCCAGCGTGGACCGACCGTCACGCAATACGGGGTTGAACCGGATTTCATCGAAACACGCAACGGACCAACCCGCGTCAGGGTGTCAAAAATTGTTTCCTTGGCCGATGACCTGGCCCTGGCGCTTTCCGCCCAGCGTATTCGTATCCAGGCGCCCGTGCCGGGCAGAGGATTTGTGGGGATTGAAATCCCCAATGACGAGACCAGCAAGGTTGCCCTGCATGAACTGGTGGATAGCGACGCCTTTAAAAAGCTGCGCAGCCCGCTGCGAATTGCTTTGGGTAAGGATGTTTCCGGCAAACCCATTGTGGCTGACCTGGCATCTATGCCCCATCTGTTGATCGCCGGAACCACGGGTTCCGGTAAATCCGTCTGTGAAAATTCCATTCTCTCCTGCCTGCTGTTAAACAACACACCGGAAACCCTCAGGCTGGTGTTGGTTGACCCCAAGCGGGTGGAAATGACCGGCTATAACCATCTGCCCCATTTGCTCGCGCCGGTCATCACAGACGCGGCAAAGGTTCCTGCTGTGCTGCAGTGGATGATCCGCGAAATGGAAAGCCGTTATGAACGCTTCGCGAAAGCCAAAGTGCGCAATATCGCGGAGTTCAATAACACCAATACAGATAAACTGCCTTACATCGTGGTGGTTATCGATGAACTGGCTGACCTGATGATGGTGGCCAGGGAAGAAACCGAAAGAAGCATAACCCGACTGGCGCAATTAGCCCGCGCAACCGGGATTCATCTCATTCTGGCAACACAGCGTCCATCCGTAAACGTAGTCACCGGCTTAATTAAAGCCAATTTTCCGGCGCGCATTGCCTTTACCGTCACATCCAACATGGACAGCCGTGTGATCCTGGACCAGCCTGGAGCGGAACGCCTGCTCGGCCGCGGTGACATGCTTTTCCAGGCGCCTGACGCGCCTGCCCCCGTCCGTCTTCAGGGTGTTTACACAGCAGATGCCGAGATCAACCGCCTTGTGGACCACTGGAGACTGGCTGCCGCTGACGCCGCACTGGAAGGTCAATCCACGCCGGCTATTTCGGTACCCATGCCTTCGCTTCCCTCCACCCCGCTGCGCCAGCCGGATCTGTGGGATGACGGGAAATCATCTCCGCCGGGCGATCCCATGTATGACGAAGCCGTCAATATGGTGCGCACGCTTGGTCGGGCATCCATTTCCATGCTGCAACGGAGAATGCGCATCGGGTACGGGCGGGCAGCCCGCTTGATTGATACAATGGAAGAAAACGGCATCATCGGGCCGTCACAACCCGGCAGCCAGGTGCGAGAAGTGCTGGATTACGGTGCCGGAGCTCCGCCTGTGGATGAAGAGAAAGAATGACGGGAAGAATAATTTTCAAATTTTTTCCCGATGGGCAAGAATCCACAAAAAAAGACGTATAATACCGATTATTAAAGGATAAGGCGGATGCAGCCTGTCTGCACCCGCTTTCTTGTATGGAAGCATAATGCGAAAACCTCCCCATTTTCATAGTAGAGTCAATAAGATCGCCATAGCGGTTATACCGTTATTGGCTTTTCTGGCTGCCTGCCAGCCGGCTGCCGCGCCCGCTCCCGTAAGCAGTCCCACGGTTCCCACAGGTGGTGTGCCTACGGTGGTCATCCCCACATTTATTGCTGAAACGGCAACGGCTGTTCCCACTCAAAAAAACCTGACTGTCTGTACGGCACAGGAACCGGCAACTCTCTATCCCTATGCCAGCCCTTCGCAATCCGCGTGGAGCATTCTGGAAGCTGTCTATGACGGCCCGATCGACATGGTCAAGTTCACTCCCGTGCCGGTGATTCTGGAAAAACTTCCTGCGATGACTGACGGCGATGCTGAAATTCAATCAGTCACGGTTGTGGAAGGCGATTCAGTCTTGACCATAACCGATGAGGTAAAGACGCTGACCAAAGGCATCACGGTACGGCCGTCTGGCTGTACATCAAACGACTGCGCGGTGACCTGGGATGGAATCACCGAACTAAAAATGGACCGGATGACGGCCAGATTCAAACTGAAAGACGGACTAGTCTGGTCAGACGGTTCACCGCTTACAGCCGAAGACTCAGTCTATTCCTATCAGGTGGCCTCAGACCAGGCAACACCGGTAGACCATTACCTTTTGTATCGAACATCCACATACAAAGCATTGGATACGCTCACAGTGGAATGGTCGGGTATACCCGGTTATTCAGACGCCCTGTACCAGCAGAACTTCTTCCTCCCGCTTCCGAAACACGCCTGGGAAAAGATCAAGCCGGCGGACCTGTTGACCGCGCCGGAAGCAACGCAAAAACCAATAGGGTGGGGGCCTTATGTGATCTCTGAATGGGTTAAGGGTGATCACATCACGCTTCAGAAAAATCCAAAATACTTCCGTGCGGCGGAAGGTTTGCCGAAATTTGACACATTAACGTACAAATTCCTGGGAACCCAGGCAGACAATAACCTGGCCGCGCTTCAAAAAGGTGATTGCGATATTGTGGATTCATCCGCGGGATTGGAATCCATGCTCGAGCAGACATTAGACGCGCAGAAAGCAGGCAAGATCAAGGCTCTTGTCGGACAGGGTCCGGAATGGGAGGAGATCCTTTTCAACATTGTCCCGGCTTCCTATGCCGACGGCAATTCTCCTCTGACCGGTGACCGTCCGGATTTCTTTGGGGATGTTCGAACCCGAAAAGCGTTCGCCTACTGTCTTGATCGCGACAGGGCGGTGAACAAGCAATTGCTTAAACAATCTGCCATTCCAGATGGATTCCTCACACCGGATAATCCAAAGTTGGCCGCAGATTTGACAAAGTATGCCTATGACACAGTTGCCGGTAGTCAACTGCTGGATGAGGTGGGGTGGAAGGATGATGATTCCAACCCTGCCACCCCCCGGGTGGCTTACGGAGTTCCCGGTGTTGCCGATGGGACAAAACTGGCTGTGAATTATTTGGTAACAGACGCGTACCTTCGCCAGGAGATTGTCAAAGTGCTGGTGGAATCCGCTTCACCATGCGGGATTCAGATCAATGTGAAAACCGCCCCGCCTGAAACTATGTATGCCCCCGCGCCGGACGGCGAATTGTTTGGCCGAAAATTTGACCTGGCGCAAATCGCCTGGCAGGCTGGCCAACGCATCCCCTGTGATCTATTCCAGACATCCCAGATCCCTTCCGCAAAAAATCAATGGATGGGAATCAACCTGGGAGGGTATTCCAGCAAGACATTTGATTCCGCCTGTCAGTTGGCTCGATCCGATGGCAGCGATTCTCAGACTGCAGCGACAGCGGTTCAAAAACAATTTTCTGATGACCTGCCGGCTATTCCTCTGTACTTTCACCTAAAGATTGCTGCTTCTCGCCCCGATCTTTGCGGGTTGGATATGGACGTCTCTTCCCGGTCTGCCTTGCATGGCATTGAATCATTCGAAATTGGGCAGAACTGCCCGAAGTAAGGATACTACATGGAAAATTCCGACCCTCTTTTACAGGTCAAAAACCTGCGCACCTATTTCTACACGGAAGATGGTGTGGTAAAAGCTGTTGATGGTGTCGATTTTGACGTATTTCCGGGGGAAATTTTAGGGCTTGTAGGTGAGTCGGGATGTGGAAAGAGCGTTACCTCATTGTCAGTGATGCGCCTGGTGGGTGTCCCCGGTAAGGTGGTATCAGGGGAAATTCTGTTTGAAGGCCGCGACCTGCTCAAAATTCCGGAAGCGGATATGGTAAAGATGCGCGGCAACCGCCTGTCTATGATTTTTCAGCAGCCGCAATCCAGCCTCAACCCGGTTTTTACCGCAGGCGAACAGGTGGCTGAGGTTTTAGAAATTCACCAGAAACTTCCCAAAGAGAAAGCGTGGGAAAAGTCTGTCGAATTGCTTCGCCTGGTGGGCATCCCTGACCCGGCCAGCAAAGCAAAGGCTTTCCCGCACGAAATGTCCGGCGGTCAGGCGCAGCGCGTGATGATCGCCATGGGACTGGCCTTGAATCCAAAGCTGCTTATCGCGGATGAGCCGACCACAGCTCTCGATGTGACCATTCAGGCGCAGATCCTTGACCTCATGCTGGACCTGCGGCGTAAAACAGGCACATCCATCATCCTCATTACCCATGACCTGGGTGTAATATCGGATATGGCCGACCGTGTGGCAGTTATGTACGCGGGCCAGGTGGTGGAACAAAGCAAAGTTGACACGCTTTTTGAAAAACCTTACCATCCCTATACACAGGGATTGATCGGCTCCATTCCCGTCCTTGGAAAGGTGGCGGATCGCCTGGAAGTCATTCCGGGCAATGTCCCCAACCTCATCGATCTTCCGGCTGGCTGTCGTTTCGCGCCCCGCTGCCGGTTTAGAGAACAATATCAACTTGATATTTGCTGCCAGCAGGATCCTTCTCTGGTTCAAATTGAACCCGGGCACCACGTTCGTTGTTGGTTATATCAGTCTATTGAAAACCATAAAGCCCCGATACAAATCGGAAAATAATTCTGGAGAGACACATGGCAGAGCTGTCACATGCCGGTAAACCGGATCTGATCCGGGTGGAACATCTAACAAAACACTTTCCTGTGCGTGGTGGAATATTACAGCGCACAGTAGCCCAGGTTCAGGCTGTGGATGATGTTACCTTTACTATTAAAGAGGGCGAAACCCTGGGTATGGTGGGCGAATCTGGTTGCGGAAAAACAACCATTGGACGCACAATCCTACGTCTCACCGAACCCACATCAGGGCGCATGGAATTTGCAGGGAAGGATGTTTTCAGCCTGAATGCCCGGGAGATGAAAGAACTCCGCCGCAATATGCAGATTATCTTCCAGGATCCCTACGCATCACTGGATCCGCGCGTTCCCATCGGGGATTCTGTAATGGAAGGTTTAAAAATCCACAACATTGGCTCGGCAAAAGAACAATACGATGCCACCATTACCATACTCAAGAGAGTCGGACTGGAAGAGTATCACGCCCGGCGTTTTCCCCATGAATTTTCCGGCGGACAACGCCAGCGCATCGGTATCGCGCGCGCTTTGGCTTTAAAGCCGCAGTTTATCGTTTGCGATGAACCAGTATCCGCCCTGGACGTGTCCATCCAGTCTCAGGTGTTGAATCTATTGCGTGATCTTCAGCAGGAGTTCGGTCTCACATACCTGTTCATTGCCCATAACCTGAGTGTGGTGGAGCATATTTCCGACCGTGTGGCCGTGATGTACCTCGGCAAAATGGTTGAGCTGGCAGATCGTGAGTCGCTTTACCGAAATCCACTGCACCCCTATACTAAAGCCCTGATGTCAGCCATTCCAATCCCCGGCTCACGGGGCAAACGTGAACGCATCATCCTGAAGGGTGATGTTCCCAGTCCGTTGAACCCGCCGAAAGGCTGCCGTTTCCATCCACGCTGTCCAATGGCTATGGACATTTGCTCCGAAAAGGAACCGGCTTTTATCGAAACCGATCCTTCCCACTGGTCTGCCTGCTGGAAAGTGAATCCCGACTGATTTTTTAAAGATATACTAGAGATATGCAGACGAAGCGCATCCTTATCGTCGATGACGCACCGGAATTTGCCAATCTTGTTAAAGATGCACTGGCAACCATGCAAATCCCCTTGCAGGTAACGGTGTACCTTTCCGCTGAAGAAGCCTGGTTGGAAGCGTTGAAAACCCGCTTTGACCTTGTGATCACCGACCTGCGCCTGCCGGGAATATCTGGAACAGAACTGGTGCGGCGTATCCGGCAGCGTTTCCCAAAAATCAAAATCATCGCTGTCTCCGGCCTGGCAGAGGCTGGACTGAATGAACGCACTCGCGCGGCAGGTGTGGACGCCTTCTACCGCAAACCGGTGGAAATGCCGCTTCTTCTGACCAAAATTGACAACCTTCTTTCGGATATTAATCCGGATACTGAACCGGAACCGCAGAGACCCAAAGCGCCCCTTCTCTCGCGTCTGGTGACCGCTCCCCTCACGACCGTGCCCGAGGAAAGCGAACCGCCATCAGATGCCGTAAAGAGCGCCGCGAAATTTGGCAAGGAAGATATTGCCACAATGCGCGATTTGGAACAACGATTGCACAAATTGCAGTCAGAAAGCGGCGCCAAAGGGATCGCCCTTTCCAATCTGGCTGGGCAGATACTTTACACACACGGATCAGCTGTCGGTTTTACATTTTCTCCTGAATTGATTAACACCTGTACCGGTCTGGTCGCGTCTATTGAGAAAATCGCCCGCCAACCGGAGGAAAAAACTTCACTCGGCCTGCTTGCGTTAAATGGTTTGACCACGGATATCTTTGTAATCAATATCGAAAAATTCTTTATCTGGTTGCTCTTCCCTACCGGAACCCACCCCTCAGAGGCAGGTAAAGTTACTTCAGCTGTTTACGCGTCGCGGGATAGTCTGCAATTTATCTTGAATATGCTTTCCCTGCTTCCCATGCCGGTCAACCAACACCCCCCAACTGGCAAGTCGGAACCGCAAAAGGATAGTATGTCTCATAAAGATGAAGAGGACCATGTACTGGCCAAAAAATTGGCGGATAAACAGATTGACAAAAAGGATGCAAAAGCATTCTGGGATGATGAAACCGCTGACAGGGAGCCGGCGCAGATCTCCCCGGAAACGATCAGTTTCGATAAAGCCGCCAGCCTTGGGTTGGTACCCCCTGAACCTCCTGATAATAAAAAGTAGAAGCACTCACCCGATCAGTAATCAACAGGGCAGCCCAAACTTGTGATAAAATCCTGCCTGCCGGTAATCCGGGCTGAATTGGGGCATAGTGCAATGGCAGCACACCAGACTTTGGATCTGTGGATCTTGGTTCGAATCCAGGTGCCCCAGCCTTTCTTCTCGAATGAAATAAAAAAGAGACCTGTATGCAACAGGTCTTTTTAGTGGGTGTCTTGAGAACTATTATCCAGGAGTACAGCGCCATGAGCGGCCGGGTCAAATCCGTCTGGCCAGCGGGTGCCATTCCAGGCATCCTCACCATAATAAGTAACCCCCTCGAGATTCGTTCCGTTCAGATTTGCTCCACTAAGGTCTGTATTCCTCAGGCTGGCCCCCTCAAGATTCGCGCCGGTGAGATCAGCCCCTTCAAGACAGGCGTGATCTAAAATGGCGCCTCCCAGTTCCGAATTGCTCAGGCATGTCCCAATCAGCACGGCGCTGGTCATATTCGCTCCCTCAAGGTTGACCCCCGCAAGATTCGCGTTGCGAAGATTGGCCCGTTTCAGGTTGGCGCACCACAGAAGGGCATCTTCAAGGTTTGCGTATTCCAGGTTGGCGTCTTTTAGATTGGATTCCACCAGATTCACACCGCGAAGATTCCCGCCGTATAGAGGAGCTCCCCCAAGATTCGTGCGCCAGAGGGAGGCCATGGTCCAATCGACTCCGGCCAGATTTGATCCCCATAACACAGCGCCAGATAATTTTGCCTGAGCCAGGTCTGCGTCTTTCAGGTCAGCGTATCGCAAATCGGCATTGATCAGACACGCGCCAGTGAAAATGGTACCCCGCAGATCCGCGTGAGCCAGATTCGCGCCTTTCAGATTGGCCTCTGATAAATCTTTCTGCCGCAAATCAACCGGGCCGGGTCTGCGAATGATGTCATCCAATTCCGAATCAGAAAATTGCATTGTTCACCCCATTCATTTTCCCATGGATATTTATTGTAGCACTTCCCGCGTCAGGCGCGAAGTGCAAATTTAAAAAAACCGGGTTATTTTCCCGTGATAAAATCGATCTATACATGAAATTCGATAATCATCAAGAAATTTGACAAAATTGAGTATGATTTAACTGGGTCAATGATCATAAATTTTTCCGCTATTTTTCATGGGCGGGTATTTTTGTCTTAATGGGTGAATAGTATGAGTAAATCTCCAGTAATATCGGCGGTCATTCTGGCGGCAGGACAGGGAACCCGAATGCGGTCAAACCTACCCAAGGTTCTGCATCCCCTCTCGGGTAAGCCGTTGATTGAATATTCCCTTGACGCTGTCAAGGGGTTGACTGCCAGCGCACCGGTTGTTGTGATCGGCCATGGCGCTGATTCTGTTCGGAAGACTGTGGGAGAAGCCGCTCGTTTTGTTGTCCAGCAACCACAGCTGGGGACGGGGCACGCGGTCATGTCCGCGGAGCAGCTTCTTCGTGAAGAAGCAGACCTGTTGATCGTAACCACCGCTGATATGCCGCTTATCCGGCCTGAGACTCTGAAGCAGCTGGTGGAAGCTCAGGTATCAAACAATGGTCCCATCACCATGCTCACCGGCATCGCGGATGATCCACGCGGGTTTGGCCGCATCATTCGGGGGGCAGATAATTCCGTTCAGGCGATTGTTGAAGAAGCCGCCGCAACACCGGAACAGCGGGCTATTCATGAATTAAACCTGAGTGTTTACTGCTTTGACGCGAAATGGTTATGGGGCGCCCTGAAACGCATCAAATTATCGGCTAAAGGTGAGTATTATCTGACGGATGTTGTGGCCATCGCCCGTGAAGATGAGAAATCCGTTAAAGCCATCGTTTTGGAAGATCTGGAAGAGGCCATTGGTATTAACACCCGCGTTCACCTGGCAGAAGCAGAGGCCATTCTACGCAAGCGCATCAATCGTGAGTGGATGGAATATGGTGTCACTATCACGGACCCGGCCAGCACCTATATCGGCCCGGATGTACGCATAGGGCGCGATTCGATCATCGGCCCCAATACTCACCTGCGCGGTAAAACTGTTATCGGGGAAGAAACGACCATCGGCCCGAATTGCATCCTTGAAGATGCGCAGATCGGCAGCCATTGCACCCTGCTCGCCGCGGTCATTGAAAAAGCCGTGGTGGAAGACAATGTCAGCATGGGTCCTTTCGCCCATCTGCGCAAGGGCGCGCACCTGATGAAGGGTGTGCATATGGGCAATTTTGGTGAGGTTAAAGATTCAACTTTACGCCCTGGCGTAAAAATGGGGCACTTCTCCTATATTGGCAACGCGGATATAGGTGAAAATACGAATATCGGCGCGGGCACCATCACCTGTAATTTTGACGGGGTGAATAAGAATCCGACTGTCATCGGCGCCAATGTGTTCATCGGCTCGGATACCATGCTGGTAGCCCCGCTGAACATCGGCGAAAACGCCCGCACAGGCGCCGGCTCTGTGGTAACACACGACGTTCCGGCCGGCGAGGTTGTGGTCGGTGTACCAGCCCGGCCGCACCGCAAAGTGAAAAAGAGTGATTGAAACCTTCGGCCTTGTCATATTTCTTGTTCTAATCGCAGACTTGCTGGTTTGCGCAACTCTGGCTGCTGAATCATCAGCCAGTCGATATGTTTCCAGCGATTCCCCGGGATACACCGAATCAGTTATCAGTCTTACCCGTGGGGCAGATGAAACCGTTTATGCCCTGAATGTTTCACTCAGTTATTTGCATTTTTTTCTGGCTGCCCTGCTGACTTCTCTGTTGATCATTCTTAATATACAGGTCTGGTGGTCGGTATTGATCACCGTTCTGGCCGGGGCGGCGCTGGTAAATGTTTTGGAGGTTTTAACCTCCACTCTTGTTTCCAACCGGCCGTATGCCTGGTTGGCGCGCCTTCAGGGCATCAGCCGTATTGCCGTTCTTGTCCATCGACCATTAGCCGCGATAAAGCAACCTGAAAAAGTGAATGAACCCTCTGAAGAACCGGGTCAGACTCCTGTAACAGCGGAAGATTTACAAACCTGGGCGGCGGCCGCCAATGAGACCGGTGGATTGGAACCTGAAGAACGCCGCATGATCCAATCCATCTTTGAGTTTGGTGATATTCTGTGCCGCGAGGTGATGGTCCCGCGCATGGATCTATGTTCTCTGGATATCAACACCACAGTGAGTGAAGCCATCCAGGCGTTTATCAGCAGCGGCCATTCCCGCATCCCGGTGTATGAAGACGACTTGGATAATATTGTGGGCATCCTCTACGCGAAAGATTTACTGCAACATACAGACGAATCTGCCTGCCATCGGTCATTATCCGGCCTGTTGCGTGACGCGTATTTTGTGCCTGAGACAAAAAAAGTGGACGAATTATTACGAGAAATGCAGGAGCGAGGCATCCATATAGCCATGGTGGTGGATGAATATGGCGGCCTGGCGGGGTTGGTAACCCTCGAGGATATTCTCGAAGAAATTATTGGTGAGATTCGCGATGAATATGACCCGGCGGAAGAACAGCCGTATCAACAGCTTGGTGAAGGTTATTACCTGGTGCAAGGCTGGATGCCGCTGGACGAGTTTAACTCAGTATTTGAAACCAACTTTGACCCCACTCTGGCAGAAACCATTGGTGGTTACATTGTGGCCGTGCTGGGTAAAGTCCCGGTGGGTGGCGAATCACTGAAACTGGAGAATTGGAAAATCCAGATAGAACAGGTCAGTGATCGCAGAGTTCGAAAGCTTCATATCCATAAATTAAACGAGAATTCGGACATGGAGGTTTAGTTATGGCATTAGACGAGGCAACCAGGTTGATGCTATGCAAACAGGCGGCTGAAGTTCGCAAATTTGCGTATGCTCCTTACTCTAAATACCAGGTCGGGGCCGCTTTATTGACCGATTCGGGCAAGGTATTTACCGGTGTTAATGTGGAAAACATTGATTTTACAGATGGAAACTGTGCTGAACGCACGGCCGTTTTTAAAGCTGTGTCTGAAGGGGAAAGATCATTCACTGCCATTGCTGTTGTTGCCCCAAATGGCGGCACTCCCTGCGGATCTTGCCGGCAGGTGCTGGCTGAATTCAACTATGACATGCTGATCATCATCGGCGGAACGGATGGCAGCCTGTTAAGTGAAATTCCGCTGCGTGATCTCCTTCCTGATGCTTTTCATCCCGGCCACTATAAACTCCCCTAGAACGTGCCATTACCTGAACGATCTTTAAAGACGGAAGCTGTTGTCCTTCGTCACATTGAACTGGGTGAGGCGGACCGTCTGTTAACCCTGTTCAGCCGCGACGCGGGTATTTTACGAGCCGTGGCCAAAGGGGTTCGGCGCATTCATTCCAAAAAAGCAGGCCACCTGGAACCGTTTACCCGGGTAAATCTAATGTTGGCTCGTACGCATGACCTTTGGCTCGTCACTCAAGCCGTGGCACTGGATCTTTACCTGCCGCTGCATGAAGATCTGGTTCTGACCGGAGAAGCCGCTTATGTGCTTGAGTTGGTTGACCGGTTCTCTTATGAAGAGGGTGAGAATCGGACGCTGTACCAATTGCTGGTGGAAACACTGGAGCGTCTTTCGAGGGGGGATCCCATTTTCACTGCCGTGCATTTCTTTGAATTGCATCTGCTGGATTGTGTTGGATTCCGTCCGCAGTTGTTTGACTGTGTGCGCTGCCGCGATGAGATTCAACCAGTCGATCAATTCTTCTCTGCCGCATTGGGTGGGGCAGTGTGCCCAAAGTGCGGAAACCTGGTGCCTGATGCCCGGCCTATCAGCATGGAAGCGTTAAAATATCTGCGCAATTTCCAGAGAACAGCCTATACTCGCCTGTTGCAGGCTGTTCCATCAACCGGTGTGGAACGCGAGGTGGAGATTATCCTGCAATTCTATAACACGTTCCTGCTGGAACGACGTTTGAATACCCCGCAATTTATTAATGAGGTAAGAAAAAGCCGGGAGTAGTTTCTTCTCCCGGCATTTCTCGTTTATTTCACATCTGTCTCTTCAAATCTCACGGATAACGTCAGATTATCCGCGGAGATGACCGTTCCCTGAACAACCAGTTCTTCTTCCTGGTTGGGAACCCTGAAAGCCATACTGAACACATTGTCAGTAACGGTTGTCAGCAGCTCGTATTCTGTCCAGCCTTTGGTTTTGGCATCAGAGCGATACCAGTCCATGGCATCTTTGATACCCATGCTGACAGAAGCGATAGCCATGGCGTCGGTGTTTTGGATAACTTTGGAGTTTGGCGGCAAAGGGAATTTTGACGAAGCAGCCGGCCCGGCCGGAGCTTCAGGCACTTTCGTGGGTTCCACCTCTACAGGGGCCGTGGTTGGGGCTGCCGCTTCCTGTTTGGCAGGTTCCGGGGGTGTGGTTGGATTGGCCTGCGAAGCACCAAAACTGCAGGCAGCCTGGCAGGCGGCGATCACCATGATAGCCAGGATTATTGATACCAATTTGACACGATTCATTATCTCCTCCTGAAGAACCATTGAATATGTCAGATTATTGCAGCAAATTCGCATTTTACGCAAGTGCGAAAGGGATTATCCGCACCGTGTATATTTATTTCTAGAAACAATTGTGCTGTTTCGCGAAACTCTCCGCTCGAGCGGTATAATTCCCTGCCAATACATGAAACCGTCTGGAGTACGTATGTCCAAACCGCTTGATTTCCAATCCATCATGCTCACCCTTGAAAAATTCTGGGCTGAGAAAGGCTGTCTCGTCTGGCAGCCGTATTACACCCAGGTGGGCGCCGGGACAATGAACCCTGCTACCTATCTGCGAGTGCTGGGCCCCGAACCCTGGAATGTCGCTTATGTTGAACCCTCTGTCCGCCCGGATGACGGCCGCTACGGCGAAAACCCCAACCGGCTACAGCAGCATTACCAGTTCCAGGTGATTCTAAAGCCTGATCCGGGCAACCCGCAGGAGCTGTATCTCGACTCCCTGCGCGCCCTGGGAATCGACCCGGCCGAGCATGATATCCGCTTTGTGGAAGACAACTGGGAATCACCCGCCTTGGGAGCCTGGGGGCTGGGCTGGGAAGTCTGGCTGGATGGCCAGGAGATCACCCAGTTCACTTACTTCCAGCAGGCCGGCGGTATTGTGCTCGACCCGAACGCGGTGGAGATCACCTACGGACTGGAACGCATCGCCATCGCTTTGCAGAAAGTACGCAGCTTCCGGGAGATCCAGTGGAGCGCCGACCGCAAGTACGGCGAGGTTAATCTTCAAGCGGAACAGGAACATAGCAAGTATTACTTTGAAATCGCCGATGTGGAACGCCTGCGCCAGATGTATAACCTCTTTGAGGCCGAAGCGGAAGCATCGTTGAAGGAAGGGCTGGTCCTTCCAGCGCACGATTATGTGCTGAAATGCTCGCACACCTTTAATATCCTTGACACACGCGGCGCGGTGGGTGTTACCGAACGGCAGGCGCTGTTTTCACGCATGCGCGACCTGGCCCGACGGGTGGCGGAAGCTTATGTTGCCCAGCGTTCAGCCCTTGGATTCCCTTGGGGAAAAGCGGACAGCGCCACGATTAACGCGCAAAAACAGGCGGCAGCCGTTGAACTGGACGAGAAATCCGCCCCTGACAAACCGGAAACCTTCCTGCTGGAAATTGGCACCGAAGAACTGCCGGCGGCGGACCTGCAATCCGCCCTGACTCAGCTTACTGAGCGCGTTCCCTCGTTGTTCAGCGACCTGCGGTTGGAGCATGGTGAAATCCACATCTCCGGTACGCCCCGTCGCCTGGCCGTGATGGTGGAAAAAGTATCACCACGCCAACCAGACAAGACCAGCATTATCAAAGGCCCCCCGGCTGACCGCGCCTTTGACGCTTCCGGGAAACCCACCCCGGCAGCCTCCGGTTTTGCCCGCGGCAAGGGATTGCAGCCCGAAGATCTGAAGATCATGGAAATTGATGGCGGACGCTATGCCGCGGCCGAAGTGCATGAGACTGGCAAACTGGCCGGTGAAGTGTTGAAATCCGCCCTGGCTGACCTGGTAGCCGGTATCAAATTCGATAAGGTTATGCGCTGGAATGAAAGCCAGGCAGGATTCTCGCGGCCGATGCGCTGGCTTACCGCGCTGTTCGGCGCGCAGGTCATCCCCTTCCAATACGCCGGTCTGACCGCCACAGGTAAAACCCGAGGCTTGCGCTTCGGCGCGTCGGAAGAGATTGTCATTAAAACGGCTGCCGCCTATCCTGAAATGCTTAAATCACAGGGCATCCTGCTTGATCCGCTAACCCGCCGGTCGACCATCGCGCAGCAGGTTTCCAAACTGGCTGTTTCCGTGGGCGGCAAACCAGAGGTGGATGAAACCCTGCTTGACGAGGTCAACAACCTGGTGGAGCGCCCGACAGCCCTTCTGGGGAAATTTGACCCCGAATCATTGAAACTACCGGCTGAAGTATTAATCTCGGTGATGAAGAAACATCAGCGCTATTTCCCGGTTATCAAACCGGATGGCGAATTACTCCCCTATTTCATTGCTGTCCGCAATGGTGACGACCAGTCGCTGGATATCGTCACCGATGGCAACGAGCAGGTTATTCGCGCGCGTTTCGCCGATGCCGCTTTCTTTATTAACGAAGATCTCCGGTATAAACTGGAGGACTTTGTTCCGCAGCTTTCCACGCTCATCTTCCAGTTCAAACTGGGTTCCATGCTTGATCGCACCAACCGTGTTGAGAAACTGGTCGCCGCTTTGAAGGGCAAACTTGGCCTTTCAGAGGCAGAAGAAAAGATCGCTCTGCGAGCCGCGCGTCTTTGCAAAGCCGACCTGGCCACCCACATGGTGGTCGAGATGACCTCCCTGCAGGGGGTCATGGGAGCGTATTACGCCCGCCGTTCTGGTGAAGAAGAAGCCGTTGCGAAGTCCATTGCAGAGCATTATCTTCCCAGAAACACCGGCGACTCGTCACCATCTACCAGATCAGGGTTGATCGTCAGCCTGGCAGACCGGTTGGATATGCTGGCCGGCCTGTTCGCGGCTGGTCTGGCGCCCACCGGAACCAAAGACCCCTATGCCCAGCGGCGCGCCGCTCTGGGTTTGGTTCAATCACTAATCGCCTGGGACCTTGATTTTGATACTTTGGAGGGGATCAAACAGGCAGCCGCCAACCTGCCCTTAGCCATGACTCCTGAAGCGTTGCAGACCTGCGGAGAATTTATCACAGGCCGCTTAAAGGGTTTCCTGACTGATCAGGGTTTCCGCTATGATGTGGTGGATGCCGTTCTGGCCCGGCAGGGGAATAACCCGGCCGGCGCCGCCCGCGCCTGCAAACAACTCTCTGCCTGGGTGCAGCGCAATGACTGGAGCACCATCCTGCCGGCCTTCTCGCGCTGCGTGCGCATTACCCGCAGCCTGAAGGAGACATACACGGTCCAACCGGAAGCCTTCAAAGATCCCTCTGAAAAAGCCCTGTTCGAGCAGATCAGCCGCATGGAAAAGATGCTGCAGAACACGACATCAGTGGATGATTTCATGAACGCTTTCCTGCCGGCCATCCCGGCGGTCAACACATTCTTTGACGCGGTATTGGTCATGTCTGAAGTGGCGCAGGAAAAAGCCAACCGTCTGGGCATGCTGCAGCGAATTGCCAGCCTGCCCGAAAAGATCGTTGATCTGTCCTTCCTGGAAGGGTTCTAAATTTCTCGTAATTGTGTGTAAGGGCGATGCATTCGGTGAAGAACTTCGGGCGCGAGCCTAGAAAATTTCCGGATGCATCGGCCCACTTTTTAACCATGAATCCGCGGAATTATCAATAATTCGTTACACTATATCCGCTGTATTTGCATGAATTCAACGGTTTGGATGATAATTTGACCATCGCGATGATTTCCCACTGTCTGAATCACGTATGACCGCTGTAGATGAGATCAAATCCCGCATCCATATAGAGGACCTCGTTAATGAGATTCCTTCTGTAAAACTGCGTAAATCCGGCAAGAATTACACCGGTTTTTGCCCGTTCCACGAAAACAAGCGCACACCCGCGTTTGTCGTCTTCCCAGATTCGGGAACCTGGCGTTGTTTCGGTCAATGCAATGAAGGCGGCGACATTTTCAAATTCGTGATGAAACGCGAAGGCTGTGATTTCCCCCAGGCGTTAAAGTCACTGGCAGCCAAAGCCGGGGTGGAACTGGAACCACTCACTCCGCAACGCAAAGAAGAAGACGAACATCAGGAAAAGATTCGCCAACTTCTTGAAGAAACGGTCCTTCTCTACAAGCATTACCTCACGCAAAACGCGATGGGCAAACCCGCGCTGGATTACCTGACCAAACGCGGGCTGACCATGGAAACCATCGCCTCGTTCGATCTGGGCTACGCGCCTGCCGGCTGGGATACCCTCTCAACCCATTTCACCAGCCGCGGTTACACAGTAGATGATCTGAAGGAAGCCGGTCTGCTATCTGAAAACCTGGAAAAAGAACGGGTGTATGACCGCTTTCGGAACCGCATCATGATCCCCATCCGCGACGCCCAGGGCCGTATGGCCGGTTTCGGCGCGCGCGTCCTTGACCCCAATGATGTACCTAAATTTTTGAACTCACCGCAGACGGTTTTGTTCGATAAAGGCCGCCTGTTGTACGGCATGGACCACGCTCGCAAATCCATTCGCGAAAAAGACCAGGCTGTCATCGTGGAAGGCTATCTGGATGTCATCATATTGCATCAGGCGGGTTTTACCAACACGGTTTCTCCCATGGGCACCGCCCTGACGGAAGACCAGCTTCGCCAGCTGCAGCGCCTGACCCGCAAGATGATCCTCGCGTTGGATGCCGACGCGGCCGGCGCCAAGGCCACCATGCGCGGCCTGGAGATCGCCCGCCAATCGCTGGAACGCGGGGATGAGATGGTCTTCGACGCGCGCGGACTGCTGCATGAGGAATCCCGCTTGCGGGCTGATTTGCGGGTGACCGCCATCCCCGAAGGTATGGACCCGGATGAAGTAGTGCTGCGAAATCCTTCTGAATGGGAAGCCATCCTGCGGAACGCCAAACCCATCGTCCAGCATGTGATGGATACTCTGGCAGAGGCGCATGATCTGAACGACCCCAAAGAAAAAGACCTTGTCGCCCGGCAGATCATCCCTCTTATCGAAGATCTGGCCAGCCCCGTGGAGCGTGATACTTACCGCTCACGTCTGGCTGTCTTACTGCACATCAACGAAGAATCGCTAATGCAATTGCAGGCCGGTGGAACGGTGCGGGGTAAATCTGCTCCCCGCCGAAGACCCAGACCCGGCCGGCGCGACACGGTGGCGCCGGCGGAATTAAAGAACCCGTTGAAGCTGCTGGAAAATCACCTTCTGCGGCTGCTGTTGTTCAAACCCGACCTTTTCACCCTGGTTGAAAATGAGTTGAAAAACAACAAATTTCCCGGCCTGAGTGTGGATGATTTCCAGTCCACCGAATCACAGGAAGCCTTCCTGCTGGTGGCGGAAGCCGTCCAGCAGCTTGACGCGAGTGTGCGCGATTATCTCAATGACCACCTGCCTGAGTCACTGAACACATTCCTGCAGAGCATCAATTCAGGCATCAGCCTGGATAACACCCCGGATGAGCGGATTTATGATGACCTGTATGACACCATTACCCGACTGCGCCTGGTACAGATCCGCGAAGCCATTGATACCATCCGTTTCCTGGTCACTGACCTGGCTGCCTGGGAGGAAGCCCAGGTGGATGAACGGGAATCTATTCGAGAATATACTCGTAAAATGACTGAACTGACCGGTGAGCGCCTGCGCCTTGAAAAGGCCCTCCAACCTGAAATAAATCTCCAATAATCTCCTATGGTATAGTTAACCCATGTCGCCACGCCAGATAAAATCGATTGATTCGCCAGAAGCAAAGCCGGAAGGCACTTCGTCAAAGCGTACACGAAAACCGGCCGTCGAGACGCCCATAAATGGGCGGAAAACCCGTCGCAATGGGACCAAGAATGGGGCTCCAAAACCCATTGTCGTGCCAGGTGATGAAGATTTGATCAACCAGGACGAACCGGATGATTCCGTTCTTGCCCAGACCGGGGATGAATGGTCTGAATTTGCGCTGGAAGACCCATTAAAAATACTCGAAGATCCGGCTGTTGCCGTCGAGCTTTCTGAGGATCCGGTCCGTCTCTACCTGAAAGAGATTGGCCAGATTCACTTGTTGGATGCCGACAGCGAATTCCGCCTGGCAGCCATGATCGAAGCGGAACGATTAATGGATACTCTCCAGCAGCATGTAGGCTTATCCGGCAGCGCGCCCAATTGCGACGCGTTGTTCACCTGCCTGGCGGAGCGGTCCATTCTTAGCTGGAATCGGCTGGTGGAAGACGCCCACAGTTTCAATCAGGGCGAACCGCCAGACCTCAGTCTGGTGCTGGCTGAAGCGCAGCAATTACGCCGCGGCTGGCAGATGGCGGAACCGTCTTACCTGCGGCATTATCTGGACAACGGACAATGGGGTAAAGACACCCTGTGGGACGCCCTGGCCCGTAACGCGTTCAACCTGTTCCTCACCCTGAACCTCATGCCGGGTGATCTAGCCGCGAAGCTGCTGGGTGAGATTCAGAAATCGGGTCAGATGCCCCCCATTGAATTTTTTATCAAGAATCTCCCGCCGGAAGATGTTCTACATTTTGAACTGGAAGGCATTAAAAACCGCGCGGAAGAGGCCAACCAGCAATTGATCCGCGCCAACCTGCGCCTGGTGGTGAGTATTGCCAAGCGCTATCTGGGCCGCGGCATTTCCTTCCTTGACCTGATCCAGGAAGGCAACCTGGGATTACTGCGGGCGGTCAACAAATTCGATTCCACCCGCGGATTCAAATTCAGCACA
>CAYNJT010000051.1:0-3962 GCA_964397625.1 uncultured Leptolinea sp.
AGCGGGCGGCTGTTAACCGCTAGGTTCCTGGTTCGAGTCCAGGTCGAGGAGCCTAGAAAACCCCTGAAAAGGGGTTTTTGTTTTCCTATATAATTAATTTGATATTGTATGTGTTTGATCGGATATCGCTGGGATCAAATTCGATCAAATCCAACTTACTTCTTATAATTTCGTTTTGAAAATGACATTTTTAGTCATTTTTCCCGCGAATGAGGTCGGAATGAAACTAGGGAAATTACAAAAGGTTGACCTTCGCGCTTCATGGAAACATGAGGCCAAGGATTTTACACAATGGCTGGCTGAACCTGAGAACTTAAAAGAATTAGGGGATGAAATTGGTCTAAATATTGTTCTTGAGAAAACTGAAGCTTCTGTTGGTCGTTTTAATATTGATATTCTTGGTCAAGACGAAACAACCGAAGAAAGGATCGTAATAGAAAATCAGCTTGAAACAACAGACCACAGTCATCTAGGCCAAATTCTTACTTATGCGGCGGGTATTGAAGCAAAATACATAATTTGGATTGTGAAAGAAGCAAGGGATGAGCATAAACAAGCTGTTGATTGGTTAAATGAGCATTCAGATGAGGATATCAATTTATTTCTAATAAGAATTGAATTGTGGCAAATCGGTGATTCAGATCCTGCTCCAAAGTTTAACATTATCTCGAAGCCAAATAATTGGACAAAAATTATACGAGGCTCCAATGCTGAGTTATCAAGAACCAAGTTGATTCAACTGGAATTTTGGCAACAATTTCGGGCTTATGCTGAAAAAATTAATCCTCCATTATTACTTAACGAACCTAATGCCCGTTATTGGTATAACTATCGTATAGGACGACCTGATAGTTTTGTAAGTTTATCCATTTTTACGGCGGATAATAAAATAGGTTGTGAGTTATATATTCCGGATTCGAAACAGCTTTTCTACAAGCTGTTTTCAGAAAAAGAATCAATTGAACGCGAGTTGGGTTATAGCGATATTCAATGGAAAGAACTGCCTGCAAAAAAAGCCAGTCGCATAAGGGTCGTTCATGACTTTGATTTTGAAAACCAAAATCGAACTGAAGCATTTAATTGGTTAGTTCAATCAGCTTCGAAGTTCAAAGCTGTATTTCAAGGAAAATAAATAGAACGTTTTAGCTGGTAATTTAAATAGATTTATTGCAAATAATCTCATCGCTATATGTATTTCTCTCAGGTTAGAAAAAATCTGGGTTATAAATGGTATAAGACTTTTGTTCAAATTTGAATTATTATAGATACACATTCTCAATCCATTTCATAAAACGGCTAAAGTATTTATGGAAACCGAATACCTGCAAAAAACACAACTCAGTCCATTTATGGCCATATCGGCAAATATCCTTGAGGGTGATTCCAAGGAACAATTACAACTCCTGCCGGATAACTGCGTGGACCTGATCGTCACCTCACCGCCTTATGCTGACCAACGCAAAAATACCTATGGGGGAATCAGCCATGACCGCTATGTAGAATGGTTCCTTCCGATTTCTGAGCAATTACTGCGAGTAATGAAACCAACCGGCACCTTCGTGTTGAACATTAAAGAAAAAGTGGTGGATGGCGAACGCAGCACCTATGTGATTGAATTGATCCTGGAAATGCGCAAGCAGGGCTGGCTGTGGACGGAAGAATTTATCTGGCACAAGAAGAACAGCTATCCCGGGAAATGGCCCAACCGTTTCCGCGATTCCTGGGAACGCCTGCTGCAATTCAATAAGAACAAGTCCTTTTCCATGTACCAGGAGGAGGTCATGGTTCCCATCGGGGATTGGGCCAACTCGCGCTTGAAAAAACTTTCCGAGACGGACAAAATCCGCGACAATTCTAAAGTAGGCAGCGGTTTTGGCAAGAATATATCCAACTGGGTGAACCGCACCAAAGCCTATCCCACCAATGTGCTGCACCTGGCTACGGAATGTTCCAACAAGAACCACAGCGCCGCCTTTCCGGAAGAACTGCCGGAATGGTTCATCAAACTATTCACCAGAGAAAATGACGTGGTACTGGATCCGTTCATGGGGTCAGGAACCACGGTGTTTGTCGCCAACCGCATGAACCGCAACGCGATCGGAATTGATATCGTTCCTGAATACTGCGCCATGGTGAGAAGCAAGCTGCAACCGAGGTTGTTGGAAGAAAAGGGGAAATATGAAGGCGATAAACCTGAATGATGTCACCCATTATGTGGAAGAGAATATCGGCGTATTTCACCAGAAGCGTATCCAAAGCATTGACGGCCTGAAACTGGAAAGCGTTTTAAAGCGCAAGAATCCCTATCTTTTCAAAGCCAAAAATGTCCAGACTGCCGGTGATATCGTCAAGACACTGGTGGACGCGCATATCTCTTCCAATGAAGAGACCATATTCGGCGACTGGCTGGAAGGACTGGCGATATTTATCAACGGGCAGGTCTACGGCGGTTGGAAATCCGGCATTACCGGAATCGACCTGGAATTTGATAATGCCGGCGTTCGGAATATTGTGACAATTAAATCCGGTCCTAACTGGGGGAATTCTTCCCAGATACAAAAGATGAAGGATGATTTTAAAACCGCCCAAAAAGCGCTCAGAACCAGTAATTCAAATCTGGTGATAAAAGCGATCAACGGCTGTTGTTATGGGCGGGACACAAAGCCCGACAAAGGGGATTATTTCAAATATTGCGGACAGATGTTTTGGGAATTCATTTCAGGAAACCGCGAGCTTTACCTGGAAATCATCAAGCCGTTGGGGCATAAAGCAAAAGAGAAAAACGAAGAGTTTTTGGATTCCTATTCCCAGATGATCAATAAATTCACCCGGACCTTTGCCAATGGCTACTGCAAGGAAAACGGTGATATTGACTGGGAAAAGCTGGTGAGACTTAATTCATCCATAGACGGGTAGCAGGCGGATATACCAAAAAAAGCCAATCCAATGAAAGCTCGGAATGTCAGGCTGGTCCAAAAACAAGAGGCAGGCATATGATTTCTAGCGATAAATTCGCACAGGTGAAAAAGCAGGCGCTGAAGATGTTCGCGGACGCCTGTATCGTTTTAACACTCGAAGAGCAGCACAACCTTGAAATCGCCGATTTTGGCTTGAACGACGTGGAGCGCACCGGCCTGGTGCTGCTCACCTACATCAACACCGCGCGGGTGTGCGCGAAGGAATTGGCCCTGCTGCCGGGTCAGACCTGCCCGGAACATTATCACCCGGCGGTGGGCGGTGAACCCGGCAAAGAAGAAACCTTCCGCTGCCGCTGGGGCGAGGTGTATTTGTATGTGCCCTCCGAGCCGTCAGCGCAGCCCAGGGGGAAACCGCCTGTGGGTGATGAGGCATATTACACAGTGTTCCATGAAGTTGTCCTGAAACCCGGCGAGCAGTACACGCTGGCGCCGGGAACGAAGCACTGGTTCCAGGGCGGTCCGGGCGGGGCGATTGTCTCCGAGTTCTCAACTACCAGCCGCGACGAGCTGGATGTTTTTACCGATCCGCGCATTGTCCGGTAGCGGGGAGCTATGTAAGATGGGTTGAATGCTTCCGTAAGTTTTCATTCCATTAATAAATCATTTTAAATGACCCGGTGGCGCGTTCAACCCTTCAAGGTAAGCCGGAACCGAAATAATTTTTATAAGCGGGTTGATTGCTTGCCGAGCCCTGTCGGGTTGACGGCGCTCTTGGGTGGGCAAAATACTTGTGTGGAACGCGAGTCGTGTTGTTGCCGTCAACCCAACTTACGTCTGTTAACAATCATTCCAAATAACCCGGCGGTGCGGTCAACCCATCACGGTGAGACGGAACAGATACAATTCGTAGAGACAGGCGGATTACGAATCGTGCTGATATGAGTCTGTGTCGATGCTATTGCCAAATGAAAAAATCAATTCAACCATCCCAGTGTATGGAACAACATTTTTGTTTTAATACCCCCCATCAATTAAATTTCAACT
>CAYNJT010000051.1:4062-22533 GCA_964397625.1 uncultured Leptolinea sp.
CAGTGTATGGAACAACATTTTTGTTTTAATACCCCCCATCAATTAAATTTCAACTATTCAATAGAAAGGAATGCACATGGAATCCTACAGCCCTAAGATTAGAAGAATAGACAGAAAAAATAGCCTTATTGATATTAACTCGACAATTTATGGACAGGATTGTGAAAATTACAGATATCAAGATGGATTAAAGTGGAGCAGGTTTCAAACAGCATCCACGATAGAAGGCGCGATATTATTCGCGCTTTATCAGTCAGGATTTACTCGTTCTGAAACTGTGATTATCATGATCTTTGGATTTTTACTCGTAATGGCAATTTGCTTTTTAAGTTTGAAAGACGAAGTAAGTGCTGATAAATACTTCGACCGAATGGAAAAGTTTGAAAAATCTGGGGAAAAATTAGTTCAAAGAAAATGGAATAAATTTTTAAGTGGAAGAATCCTGTTAAGATTTTGTATTGTTCTTCTAAATGTATTTAATATCGTAGTACTTATTTATAAAGGAATTTTTTAATCATTTTTTCGCCTTGGATCCCAAGGCAGGCCGGGTAGACAATTGATCATTCCGCCCTGCCGCAGGTTTCGTGAACCGCCAGCGGGTAAGTTGATGAGCGCTTCCGTAGGTTTTTATTCCATAAAAAATCATTCCAAATAACCCGCTGGCGTGTTCAACCCATCAAGGTGCGCCGGAACAAAAACAAATCCAATAGACGCGTGCATTGCTTGACGGGTCTCATCGGGCTGACAGCACGTCAGGAAAGGTATGGAGCTATCCTATCGTATACCTTTTCTATTTAGAAAGGCGCCGTATTTTTTATCTTCCCCCATGATATGTTCCAGAAGCCAATCATTTAGAAACTGGTTGACTTTTTCCGTAACCGAATTATCGCCTCCCCGCAGTTCTTTGCGGAACACCCTGATCTTTTCTAAAAAGAGCTTATGCTCATTTTCGTGTTCTTTCAAGCCGGGGAAAGAATATTCCTTCAAGGTCCTTTCTTCATCCCCAAAATGAAAGACCGTGTAATCGAACAGCCCTTCCAAAACCCGAAAAGTCTCCTCAACGCCATCCCCTGTATTGATGGCATCCACCAGTTGGTTGATCAAGTCGATCAATATTTTGTGTTGATAATCAAATTTTTTAACACCCACTGAATACGAGTCATTCCAATTCATACCGTTTTCCTACCTCTCAACGCATGAGAAACACTTACCTTATTCATTATAAGAAAGAACGAAGCGGGAGGAAATAAAGAAATAATGAATTTTGAAATCTTTTCACTGAGCCGGAATAGAAACCTATCCATTGGACATGTGGATTGATTACCGCGCCCCGTCGGGTTGACGTCGCTGCCGGGTTGGCAAAATCCACATGCAACACGGGTGTCGTCTCGTTGCCGTCAACCCGACTTACATTACGCCGGGTGGTCCATCCAGCCCTCTGCCGCGCGGGTTTTCAGGGCTATTAAGAAAAACATCACTATTTTCCCATGACCCTGTTGTATTTCCCTCTTGATTGTTATACAATACCGGTAACATTACCGGTAATGTTACCGGACTATTCCGAAGTCTGTTTTCTTTCCGTCATCAAAAAAATCCCCTGGGAGGTGAAAAAAGTCAGATAATATTGTGCAAGTCCTGAAATACCGATCGTTCCATTCCCACTCACCTACCACAAGTTCATAGAAGGAAGAAGATCATGTCAATCAAAAAGTTCGTTTCAAGCTTTTTCATGGTCATTATCATTGCCAGTATGTTAATGGCCTTCAGCGCGCCAACATCCTTCTCTGCCGCTCCCGCGAAAGAGAATTATGATGACAACGCCCCCATCACGGTCTGGATCGATGCCGACCGCCAGCCGGCCTTTGACGCCTATGTCAAAGCCCATCCCGACAAGGCAAAACTCCTGAAAGCCGTCACTGTTGACCGCGAACAATTCCCGGCCAAAGTGCTGTTGTTCAATAACACCAATCAGGGTTGGCCGGATGTTGTATTTGCCGAACCCCGCCTGGTTGGCCGCGTGGCTGACGACGCGCATCATTTCCCGCTCGATCTCAAGCAATTTGTGCCCGCCGATGTCCTTGCCAACTTCACCGGCATGGATGGCTGCACCTTCGGCGACAAGATTTACTGCCTGCGCTATGACCTGGCCATGTTCGTGCTCTATTACAACAAACCGCTCATGGACAAATTCGGCTATGCCGTTCCCACCACCTGGGAAGAATATCAAGAACTGAGCGACAAAGTTGCCAAAGAACATCCCGGTTACTACCTGGGCACCTGGGGCGATGGCTGGACATTCATCAGCTATTTCGACGCCAGCGGATGCCCCTCTCATGAACTGGTCAACGACTCCGAGCTCAAGATTGACATGAAAGATCCCCGCTGCGTTCGCGCCGCGAAACTCGTCGACCACATGATGAACAATGGCACGATGTTCAACACAGATTACTTCAGCGCCGAATTTGCCAAGGTTGTATCCGACAACAAACTGCTTGCCATGCCCGGCCCGGCCTGGATGTTCGGTGTCTTCGGCGGCAATGACAAGAGCTCCTGGTACAAAACCTCTGAGCAGCAGCTCGGTGTAGCCAATCCGTTGAAATGGAAAGACGATGCCAAAGCCATGACCCCGGCCATGGGCGGCGCCGCCTGGACAGTCTCCAACCACACCAAGAATCCCAAGCTGGCTGTTGACTTCATCCAGTGGGTTACAACCTCCCCGGATTTCTGGAAAGGCACCACCAACTTCCCGGCCTACAAACCCATCCAGAATCTATTCCAGGAAGGCATGAAAAACAACAAGCTCTTCGCCAACGATCCCTTCCCGGTATACCAGCAGGCTGCCACATTAATTACCCCGCTCGACAAATGGCCGCGCTTCGACCTGATCGCTCCCATGAGTGAAGCTGTGAAGACCGGTTTGAAAGACAAGAAATCCATCGAATCCATTCTGCCCGATGTGGCTGACAAGATCGCCCCGCTCGCGGAAGCACAGGGATACAAAGTTACTGTAAACAAGTAAGATTTTGTACACAAAAGTGAGTTAGCCTACAGACTCTCACATTCTCGGGGGAAGGCGGGGCGCGTCTCAGCAATGAAAAACACACTGAATCGCGCCCTGCCCACCATTTTTCCTTAAAGCAAGATGTGGTTAACGGGAGTTTTCATTGACTAATCCAACTACTTCCCTGCCTCAAATATCCATGACGGGCAAACCGGGCATTTCGCAATCTTCAAAATGGAAGCGGTATTATGCCCCCGCGATTTTCGTCCTGCCATACACCCTGGCTATGCTGGCTTTTGGCCTTGGCCCGGGCCTGTACGCCCTGGTACTCAGCTTTACTGACTACAGTACAGGGCTTCCGAAATATTTTGCCGCGGGATTTAATAATTTTCTGACGGTTTTTAAAGACTTCCGGTTCGCCTTTACATTCGGCAATATTGCCGAATTTCTAATAATTTCTGTTCCGCTCGGAATCGCCATGGTTGTCGTGCTGGCAATTCTGCTGCAAATGCGCCCCGGGCCGATGTCAACAGCCCTGCGCACCCTGTATTTCACAGCCGGCGCCGTAACCGGCCCCGTGCTGGTTTTGATCGCCATTTTTATGCTGGATCCCAGCATCAGCCCGTTCCAGGGTCTTCTTAAAGGAATGGGTTTCAATTTGACCAATGATGTGATCTATGATGGAAGTCTGCCGATCATATTTACGCTCCTGGGCTTCTTCTCCGGCGCGGGTTTGTGGATTGCCATCCAGTATGGCGCGCTTCAAGCCATTCCCTCTGAATTACTGGAAGCGGCAACAATAGATGGCGCCAATGCCTGGCAAAAAGCCATTCATATTAAATTCCCGCTCATTCGCCCGTATATTATCTACCAATTCATCCTGATTTTCGCGGGAAACGTGCAATTGTTTGTCGAACCACAGATCCTGGGCGGCGGAAATAACCTGGGTGTGGGTGGAAATGTGCCTATGGTCTGGTCTCCCAACCAGTTGGCGTACAACACAGCCTTCGAATTGGGAAACTTTGGCGCCGCGTCGGCGCTCTCGCTGATTCTGCTGGCCATTGGATTCGGCGCCGCCTACCTGATCATCCGTTGGACCGGTTTCTTCAATATCGAGAACTAAGGAGAGTACGGCATGACAATCTCTGAAACCTCACACCCGAACTCCCGACCCACTCTCCTGCAGTGGTTGAGGCGTTACTGGGTGAAAATCAGCGGTGATATGGGGGTGTTGGGATTTGGCTTTCGGTGGGCTGTATTGCTGCTGTTTGCCATTTATTTCTTTGTTCCGATTCTCTGGCTTGTCTTGGCCACGTCAAAAAGCGCTCCCCAGCTTCTGGAAATGAAGCCGCTCGCCTTTGGGTCTTTTGAACGTATTCAAGAAGCGTGGCAGAGAATTATTGAATACCAGGACAGCGAAGTGCTCTTGTGGGGATTGAACTCCATCCGTTACGCGTTATGGGCTCTGGCATTATCCCTTCTCCTCAGCATTCCCGCGGGTTACATCCTGGCTGTCGCGCGCTTTCCCGGCCGCCGCCTCATCCTCTGGCTGACGTTGATCACCATGTTGCTGCCGCCTTCGGCGTTGGTATTGCCCATGTTCATGGAACTGAACCTGTTCCATTTGATCAACACCCGGTGGGCGGTTATTTTGCCCTCGGCCTTTTTCCCCTTTGGCACATACCTGACTTACATCTATTACGCCTCCAGTCTGCCCCGCGACCTTTTGGATGCGGCCAGGGTGGATGGTTGTTCGGAAGTGAAATTGTTCTGGCATATCGCGTTGCCTCTGGCAAAACCGCTTTTGGGGCTGCTCGCGTTTATCAATTTCAACACAAACTGGAATAATTTCTTCGGTCCCTATGTGTTATTGAACGATGACACGCTATTCAACCTGCCGGTTGGAATTCAGCAGTTTGTTCTGGCTACTTCAGCCCTGCGCCCGGGCTTCAACCCGAGCCCCGGAGTTATGGTCGGTTATCAGCAGGCGGAAGCCGCCTTATTCGGTTTGATTATGGTCATACCTGTGGCAATTGTGTTCTTGTTTGCTCAACGATATGTCATCGGAGGTGCCTTCACCGGTTCTGTAAAAGGATAAGCGGATCATTCTGCCCGCCGCATCTGGCACACCGAAAATATCGCAGTTCTTATCAGGTAACCAAAGCTTATGGTTACCCTGTGGAAAACTGTACTCAATTCTTGAATGCAGAGGTACTATTTGTGAATCAACGGCAAGAAAATTACGATATCGCCTTCATCGGACATGTCTGTTTCGATGAGGTGATACCGTTTAATGGTACACCCCGAACAGCGCCGGGAAGCGCGGTGATGTGCGGCGCGCTGGCAGCGGCGCGGGTGGGGAAAAAAGTGGCTGTCATCACCCGAATGGCGCCGAAGGATGATCCCATTCTTGAGCCAATGCGGAAAGCCGGCATTGATATTTTTACCCATCCCACCCCGAAAACGACATACATGAAAGTGGTGCATCCCTCCGCGGATGTCGATGAACGCGAGATTTACCAGTTGGTCAATGCCGGTTTTTTCTCAACAAACGACCTTCCACCGCTGGCAGCAAATCTTGTGCATCTGGCCGGTATTACCGATCAGGAATTTGACCTGGATTTTATTGGTGGACTAAAAGAACGCGGCTACCAACTTTCAGTGGATATGCAGAGTTTTGTGCGTCAGGTTGATCCAACAACACGCTGCATCCTTTTCAAAGATGTGCCTGATAAACAGAAAATCGTCAGCCTGATGGATATGGTCAAGCTGGATATTGTGGAAGCCAAAGTACTCACAGGCACCGATGATCTTGAACAGGCGGCGCTGGTTTTTGAAGGCTGGGGCTGCCCCGAAGTCGTTATCACCAGGGCTGAAGGCGTTTTAGCCCGTGTGGACGGGAAAACATATTACGAGAAATTCTCCAATAAGAGTGTGGTCGGCCGTACTGGCCGCGGCGACACCACTTTCGCGGCTTATCTGGCCTGGCGGCCGAATCACGATGTGTCTGAATCTTTAAAATTTGCCGCGGCACTGGTATCCATCAAGATGGAAACACCCGGCCCGTTTAATGGGACCCTGTCTGAAGTACTTGAGAGAATGCGAATCGCGCATAACACCCAGAGGTAGTCCGTCAACATGTTGGAACAAAGCAATCTTATTTCTATCGAATTTCCCTGGTACAGGAGTTAACACAATGCACATGCCAAAAACCCCCATTAAATATTTTCGCGGCGATCCCTGGACAATTGTGGAAGACGGTTTTGATCCTGCCTACCAGCGTGTTTCCGAATCTGTTTTTTCTCTGGCCAATGAGTTCATGGGTGTTCGCGGTTATTTTGAAGAAGGATACAGCGGCGACCACCTGCTGGGAAGCTACTTCAACCATCTTTATGAGATGATGGATATTCACCACGACCAGGTGTTCAAAGGATTTATCACCCAGGGCGCGGCTATGCTCAACGCGGTGGATTGGTTGTACACGCGTATTTGGCTGGACGGAGAGCAACTTGATCTGGCAACATCAAAGTTTTCCGGTTTTACCCGTAAACTCGATATGCGTCAGGGCATCCTTACCCGCGAATTTGTCTGGGAAACGATAAGCGGCAAGAAATTATTGATCACGTTTGTTCGCTTCACAGATATGCAGTCAACCAACGTTGGCTGCCAGCGCATCATCTTCAAGCCGTTGAATTTTTCCGGAATGATTCAAATCCGCAGCGGGCTGGACTTTAACACGCACTATGAGATAGGCGCGGGTTGGGATCAAACCGGCGACAGCAGCCGGCAGCAGGTTGGACGGATCATTAATTTCTGGAAATGTGTGCAAAAGGGCGTGGTTGAAAATGGATGGGGAATTCAGGCACAGACCGCCCGCAGTGGACACCAGTTGTTTTCCAGCTTCCGCCTTCTTTCGGAACAGCCCCTGAATCAGTCGCTTGTGCAGGACGAAAAGTTTATTGGGGTTGATTTTGCTCTTTCCGTTAGTCAGGGTTCTGCAACGGCTGTTGATAGGGTTGTGGTCAATGACTGGCAAAAATCCACAGATGTGGATTCCGTCTGGAATCACGGGTTAAAAACGGCACAGCGTTACGCGGAAACCACATTCGACGGTGCCCTGGCCGAACACACAGCCTTCTGGAAAAAAGTGTGGGACGTTTTGGACATTGAGATTGATGGAGACCCGGAGGTACTGCAAGGTTTACGGTTCTCAGACTTCCAGACCTACCAGTCTTATCATGGTGAAAACGCGGATCTAAACGCGTTATGCAAGGGACTGACGGGAGAAGTGTATTTTGGCTGGGTATTCTGGGACAGTGAAATCTACACCCATCGCCTCATGATGTTCATTGATCCGCCGGCGGCCAGAAAACTCTTGCTTTATCGCTATCATCGTCTGCCGCAGGCTCTTGAGAGGGCCAGACAATTGGATTGCGAAGGCGCCCGTTTCCCGTTTGCCACAATCACTGGCATGGAAGACAGCGGTACCTGGCAGCATGTTGACCTTGAAATTCACGCCAACACGGCGGTGGCTTATGCCATCTGGCACCACAACAAAATTTTGCAGGATAAAGAATTTTTATACCAAGAAGGCATTGAGATGCTCCTGCAGATTTGCCGTTTCCTGGCCAGCGCCGGTGGGTGGAGCCCCATACACGGTGATTTTGGGTTCTACGGTGTGATGGGTCCTGACGAGTTCCACACAATGGTCAATCACAATTGCTACACCAATGTTACCGGGAAAAAAGCGTTTGAATTTACCCTCTCCGTGATGGATGAAATGAAGCGGGAAGTGCCTGAACTGTACCAGCAGGCCATCGAAAAGACGGGGTTGAAGCCACATGAACCTGAGCAGTGGAAGAAAATGGCTGAAAAAATGCGGATCCCCAAGGATGAACATAGCGGTGTTTACGAACAACATGCCGGCTACTTTGATCTGCCGCATGTGGATCTTCAGCATTTTCCTGTCGAACAAATACCGATATACAAAAATTGGGCGTACATCAAAATATTCCGCCACAACATAGTCAAACAGCCGGATGTGTTAAACCTGATGTACTTTTACAGTCAGGATTACCCACGGACGGAAAAACAAGCGAATTATGAATTTTATGAAGCCCGCACGATCCATGAATCATCCCTGTCGCCCTCGTTGCATGCCATTCTGGCCGCAGAGCTGGGAAAAATGGATGAGGCTTACAAGTTTTTCGCCTATGGCGCCCGTATGGACCTGGATAATTACAACCGCAACACGGATCAGGGTTTACATGTGACTTCCGCTGCCGGGGTATGGGCGAGCATGGTTTTTGGTTTTGGAGGAATGCGTACGGATGGCGAAGTCCTTCTCTTTCAACCAACCCTGCCGGTTGAATGGAAGTCATACCGATTTAGGGTGTATTACCAGGGCGCGCTGATCGAAGTGCGGGTGAACCGTGAGAAAGTTGAAATCCGCGTAATCAGCGGTTCGCCGGTCACAGTAAACGTGTACGGCGAAAAATGTGTTATTGATGGCACGGGAATATCGGTCAAACTTCAACCTGCGGCTTGAAATGATCAGGTTCCAAAAAATTGGAAATATAACTGAGAAGGATAGAGAAAGGTTGCCTTTACCGGTACCCCCAACGCATCAAGGATAAATGCAATGACCAGACAACGTACCATATGGATTGATAAGTTAAAGGAAGAAAGTGTTAGTGAATATACCAGGCTGCACCAACAGGTTTGGCCTGAATTGGAAGAAGCTTATCGCCAGGCAGGGATTTTACAGTTGGGTTGTTACCTTAATGGCTGTGAGCGGTTGGTTTTTATTGAATATGATGCTGAAACATATGACAGGGCAAAAGCCAATTTGGACAACAATCCGGTTGAAATCAGGTGGCAGACACTAATGAAAGACCTGTGTGACCCGAAAGTACAACGGCAACAGCTTACGGAAGTGTATTTTCTTTCTTCACAGCCCATGGAGTAATTTGGATGCAATACATTACCATTTTTCACGCCAACCTGAACTACGCATATCTTACCGAAGACCGCTATGAGTTTGTCATCCGCAGTGCTTATGAAATGACGCTTGATACCATGAAAGCGGAATTTCCCGATGTTCCCTTTGTCTTTGAGGCTTCGGGGTACACGCTCGAGCATATGGCGCAAAAAACACCGGATGTGCTTGAGAAATTAAAAGAGGCAATAAACAGGGGGCAGTGCGAGTTTATGGGCTCACCATATGCCCACCCCATGCTGCCCAATTTCCCTCATGAAGATGGACTCTGGTCCATCCGGTTTTCGAATGAAATCTACGAAAGGCTACTCGGCTTTCAGCCTGAGAGCTTCTGGAATCCTGAATGTGGCTGGCGAAGCTACGTCCCCATGCAGGTGCTGGACGCGGGTTATTCCAACATGATCGGGGATTTTGAGGCCTACAGCCGTTCGTGCGGTCCCGATGGCAAACCTCTGCGGCCTGAAATCCACGCGTGTGAATTCAGCCGAACACCGGCTTTTTACAATTTCAATTTTAAATATGATTTGCCGGGATCAGAAAAAGCAATTCACTTCCCTTTTGACCATGTGTATGGCCTGCCAGATGATTCATTGCGTGTTTTTCTGCGTACTGATCGTATTGCCCAGTTCGGCGTGCGATATTTCATGGGCATGGAAGGTTACACACTGGAAAAATATCTGGGATTGGTGGAAAAATATTCAGAGCAACCCGAAGGTGAACCGGAAGGGGCATTAATCATCTTCGCGGATGACGCGGAGTATATCGGCACCAACGGTTGGTTCCGTCTGAAATTTCAAAACCTGCCAGACAATGTTTTTGAAGCGACACCGGCTTCCAGACAAAAACTGATCGACTTGATTTCCGCTGTGCGCCGCATGGGTCGTTTTGTGACTTTTGAGCAGGCCTGCCGAAATCTTCCGCCTTTGCCTGAGGTGATCACATTTGATGATGATTCCGCATGGCATGGAGCACGGTCATCCACCTGGGCAAATACCCCGATGGCCCGGTTGTTGAGACCCTGGCAGGATCTGGTGCGAGCGAAAATTAATAATACAGATCTGGATGAAGAAACACAAAAAAAGGCCTGGTTCCACCTTACCAATTCCTATAATTCTGACGGTCAATGGCCGCCCACATTGCCCGATGCCCCGCATATCGTTCATCCATTTAATTACACCTACTGTTTTGAGAATCTTCTGCGAGCCGAAATGCTGGTTGGAGGAGTAGCTCGAGATCAGTTAAATATCAGCCCTTCAGAAACCATTAAAGAAATTTTGGGCCCTCAGCAAAAACTTGTTCTCGCGAAAGCAGAATCATTGCAGGCATCGGGTGACGCTTCCGGAAAAGCCCGCGCCGCGCGCGCCCGAATGCTCATTGAACGCTCGCAGAATGTTGACTCCCTGAAATCTCAGTCTGTTTTATATCCTTCAGAATACAGCCTGCGTGCTGAAGCTCTGGTTGAAGCCCGCCGGCTGGTAGGAGGGATATGCATCGAAAATGTTAAATAATCTGGATATCTTGCTCCGCTTCAAATAGGGCAAATCAGGTCGCCTGATCCGCCGAGATGTTTACAATTCGTCAGGGAATAACTTTAATATAGCTATTTTATGAAGAAAAACGTCATAACAGGGCTAAAATACTGAAGATACAATACTGTTAGAATCACTTCAAACAGGTCATTTTCGGGAAGTCCGGCAAGATGAGAAAATCAAAGAAGATTGCGAAAACAACGATAATCGATATCGCGAAAGCCAGCGGGGTATCCATCTCTACTGTATCTCGGATAATAAATAATAAACCAGATGTCTCTGAAGAAACCAGGGAAAGGGTTCTGGCTGTCATCAAGGAACATCGATTCGCGCCGCAAGTCTCTTGGCAGCAACTCGCATCGGGTAAGAGCCGGTTTATTACATTGCATTATCCACAAACGCCAACCAGGATCCACTTAATGAATTCTTTTGTCATTGGCGCGGCGGCGGCCTGTGAGAAAGCAAATTATTCTCTCAATGTGGTTGTCAGCCCTCTGGATGAAACCAGTCTCCTGACTTTTTTCCGCAGTGGACAGACAGATGGCATGATATTAATGGAAATAATGATGCGCGATTGGCGGGTTGAGCTTCTTCGCCAGGCGAATTTTCCGTTTATTATGTTTGGGCACTGTGAAGATAACACCGGGTTAAGTTTTTTTGATTTTGATATCGAATCCGGCATCAAAATGTCGGTCGAACATCTGGTCGAGTTGGGGCATAAACAGATCGGATTTATTTCCGTTGAACCTTTCGCGTTTTCTGGAACTGAAGCCAGCAGTGATTATGGACACACACACTGGTCAGTAAAAGGTTTTAAAGATGCCTGCAAACAATATTCGCTACCGGTGATCTGCAGGCGGATTCAAATGGCAAAAGAAAGCGTGGAAAACGAAGTTCATCAACTACTGACAGAGTATCCGCGCCTCACAGCGATAATCACAAGTCAGGATGTTGCAATTCCCGGCATTATAAAAGCGGTTCAAAACAAAGGATTGCGTATTCCCGAAGACATTTCCATTGTGGCTTCAACCATTGAGCAAATGGCAGAACTAACCACTCCGCCGCTTACCACCATCAACTATAATGCCGAAGCGGCCAGCTATCAGGCTGCCATGCTTCTTATTGAGCAATTAGAAGGGACATCAGAGGGGGAAAAGCAGGTTCTCTTTCCGTTTGAATTAGTGATTCGCGGAAGCACTGGAACAGCCCCGACGTTTCTATAAAAAGGATGTGATAGCCCATCCACACTGGGAAAATGAATTTTTATCGCTTTTTCTAGTAAACAGTTACAGATTGACAAATAACAGGCTTCACCAGAACATGATTTGGTAAAATACCCTCCTCTTATTCATCCACGCAATCGGTGATTTCCTTTAACTGAATCGCGGTTGACTTATTAATGTCTATCAGACAAAGTTGTTCTATTGAATTTTTCTTTGAAACCGCAGGTTTTTAATGAAGAGGGCCCGATACCAGGATCATGTTCGCGTATTGGATGGTATCTCCAGTTCGGATCAGGCCAATAGCATAAGGTACTTTCTTCTTGAATTCAACATGCGGCTCAAAATGAACCGGAACAGGCAGGGCTGTGTTTGTAAAGTTACGCACCGTTTCCGGGTTATTCGCCTTTTGGAACTCTTCCGCCATGTAAATATCACTTAATTCAAAATTCTCTTTGATCGCCTTAAACACATCCATGACCGTGGGAATCCCATCAATCAAAGAGATATCAATGGTATCAACATAGGGAAAAAACGGAAATCCACGGTCGGCAATTACAAGCATATTCGTATGCCTGACATGTGCCAGAAGAGCATTGATCTGCGGATTCAAGATTCCATGAAGTAACATGATTTATTCCTTTCCTGCCATCAGCTCAAATCAGTTTTGGTGTTGCAGAAAGCCATCTTCTGGCAACATGACCGAATACGCAACTCAAGGCAACAGAAACTTACAACCATTCACGCAACTTTTCGTCAGCTTTCAATTGCTCAACTATCTCCCGCACTTCTTGTTCGCGGTCTTTGGCGCAAATCAGCACTGTATCTTCCGTTTCAACCACAACCAGATCTTTTATACCGATAGCGGCCACCAATCGTTTATCACCGATCACTGTGATATTACTGGCGTCGATACCTGCAAATGGACCTTTGATTATGTTCCCCTTTTCATCGGGCTGATACAGGTCATTCATGCTTGCCCAACTGCCAACATCGGTCCATCCAAAATCGACAGGTATAACCACCACATTTGCTGCATGTTCCATAACCCCATAGTCGATGGTTTGCTTGGGAACCGAAGGCCATATTTCATTCAAGACATCGTGATATTCCGGTTTTCCAATGGCATTTTCAATTTTCAGAAGCTGCGCATAGAGTTCCGGCATCTGTTTCTGGATCTCATCAAGAATACGGTCCACTCGCCAGATGAACATCCCGCTGTTCCAGGAAAAATCGCCGCTGGCCAGCATGTTTTGGGCGGTGGTACTATCAGGCTTTTCAACAAAGCGGTGGATATTAAAGACCGGATGCGATGAAGATGAACGCAATGTCGTTCCATGGTGAATGTATCCAAATCCGGTCGATGGACTGGTTGGCTTTATTCCCAGGGTGACAAGGTATCCCTTATTTGCCAGGTTGTAGGCATCTTGCAGGACCTGTTGGAACACGTCTGTTTTCTTTATAAAATGGTCTGCAGTGAGCACGACCATGACAGCTTCCGGGTCCATTTTATGGAAATGGATCGCCGCCAGTCCGATGGCTGGCGCGGTACCCCGGCCAACCGTTTCGTTGATAAAATTCGCGGCCGGTAATTCCGGCACCTGGGTGGATAATATTGCGCTCTGATCTTCTCGGGTAACAACAAAGATGTTTTCGAATTTAAAAAGCGGATCCAACCGATCGACGGCGGATTGAAACATGGAACGATTTCCAACAAGAGTCAGGGTTTGTTTTGGGCGGCCGTTTCGACTTAAAGGCCATAGCCGCGTCCCGCTTCCACCCGCCATGATTAACGCATAGTACATTTTTATCTCCTGATTCCTGCAACCAGGCGCAACGTCTGGTTAAAAAGGTTAGAACCCGCGCAATTTTGTGCTTTCTCTGCGGGGAAGACCTTCACCGGGTACACGCTTGAGGACAATGTATTCAATTTTGTGTTTGTTACAAAATTCGCGTTTTTCCGGTTTATCACCGTCTTCGTTCACAATGTAATAATCCGGTTTAATAACGCCAATCTCTGGTTCCGCGTCCATCCAACCGACTCCGGTGGAGATAAACGTTTGTTTCACATACCGAACGGCATCCACCATATATCTTCGTTCCACCTGCGGGAACAAAGGATGACCTTCGCCTTTGAGCAGGCAGATGTTTTTATCAGAACCAACGACTACGAAAAGATCGCCGTATTCAGATGCTTCTTTGAAGAACTGGAAGTGGCCTGAGTGGAGCCAATCGAAGCTGCCAGTCACGATTGCCCTCTTGCGGCCGGGCTCGGATGTTAGGACCGTATCTGATAATTTCGGGTAAGTTCGCAAAACCCGATCGCCTATGATCATCAATTCGATATTTTTGCTTCGACAATATTCCCGCTTTTGAGGGGTATCTCCGGCCTGGTCAATTACCCATATGGCTGGATGGGTTGGAATTCCATCTGGCAGTGATTCAAGGCTTGGAAGCTCGTCAATTACCTGGATCTCTGAAACGTATTTAATCCCTTGCAATAGAAACAGACGTTCTTCCTGAGGAAATTTTGGAACATAAGAAGTCTGATTTTTTATCAGTTTGTCTGACCACAGAAACACGCGCAAAGGGCCGTTCTTTGAGGCTTCATCCAGCAATCTGACATCTGAAGATTTGAGATTGTCAAAATGACCCGAAACGAATACATTTTTCATAAAATAACCATTGATTAAGAGGCAGTTCTGACCTGTACTCTGAAACCTCCAGGTACAGGATGGTTGGACACAACATATAGATATCCTCCGCCGCAGCCCGAATACATGGCGCCGGAATATCTACACTGGTAATGCTTGAGAATTTCAATGAGGTCTAATTTGATGGCAGGGTGCTTTACAGTTTGCGGCAAAATTCTTTCCCAGCATTCCATACATGAATTCATAGATGCCCCCAGAGCGGCGACATCTTTTTGAAGTATGGCGTTGTAACAATCTTTTCCGGTTTGTCCCAGTCTGGCGATCCATTCAGGGGAAAGATTGACCTCGCCGAGGGGGGAATAGCCCGGTGGCCTTTGAGCCACCGGGACCATGTAAATCACACTTTCCAACCATCGGGCGATATCCGGATCGTTTGATGATTCAACATGAACGGGGAATATTCCACCTTCATGGTTGAAATCGTAATCCAGGCGGCAGACACCCGGGTAAATAATCCCGGCCATATCCTGTGAGCCGGATGGATCTGCTTTACCCTCGTTTTCCTTTCGATAGAGATCGCGAACAAGTTTCGCCGGATCCTCATCAGGTAACCCGTCTTTCCACAGAGCCAGGGCGATTTTACGGGTGCTGGTTCCCATCCCTGAAAATTCCATAAACCGAATTGTGGGTTTTAGAGACACAACCACCATTGACCCTGGCGGATCGGGGTTGTATCGGGATATGAAAGGTTGATCGATCCAACCACCGGCAAATGCCATCCGGAATGGGATTTTACCGATTGCATCAACGACTTCGGGTGAAGATATCTGGATGGTTTCCATCTTTGAATCAATCAATATCACGGACTGTAGGCTTGCCAGCCTGGCGGTCTAAATACTGCTGTTCGATCCACTTGTAAGTCTTGGTCAAGCCTTCCATGAAGGGTGTTTTGGGCTCCCACTTAAGTACCTGCTGAATGAAGGTGTTGTCGCTGTTGCGGCCCGCAACTCCCCGTGGGGCGTCAAGATCATATTTTCGTTGAAGTTTAATACCACCGATCTCTTCCGCCATGCTTACCAGTTTGTTGATGGAGATCAATTCACTTGAGCCGAGGTTGATCGGGGTGGCAATCAAATCATCGCAGTCAACGATCATATCAATACCTTTGGTGCAATCATCAATGTACATGAAACTACGGGTCTGTGTGCCGTCACCCCAGATCGTGATCTCCGGTTTGTTGTTGGCTTTGGCTTCAATCACTTTGCGGCAAATGGCTGCCGGTGCTTTTTCACGGCCGCCATCCCAGGTTCCATTGGGACCGTAGACATTATGGAAGCGGGCGATATAGGTTTTCAAACCGCGTTCCGCCCAGTATTCCTGACAGAACATTTCGGACATCAGTTTTTCCCATCCATAACCGCGTTCAGCCATGGCCGGGTACGCGTCTGATTCTTTTAAGGCTCGCACATTGGGATCCTGCTGAAGAGTTGTGTTGTACGCGCAGGCGGAAGACGAGAAGAAATATCGTTCGGCGCCAGCCCGGTAAGCTGCTTCGATCATGTTGGTATTGATCAAGATACTGCGCAGGCATTCAATTCTGAACCGTTCGATAAATCCCATCCCGCCCATGTCGGCGGCCAGGTTATACACTTCAACGGCTCCTTCAACGGCTTTGATCGCGTTTTCCTTCTCGCTCAGATCCATGCAAAGGCATTCAACGCCCGGAACCCGTTGATACCAGTTGGGGAGGGGTTTTTTATCAATGGCGCGAATTCTGGTGTATCCCTGATCATGGAAAAAGCGGGTTAAAGCTCCAGCAATAAAACCGCCGGCGCCGGCAATGACGATCAGGTCATCCTTTTTAAGGTTTCGCTTGTTTTCTCGTTTAATTGGTGTGTTCATTTTGTTTTCCTTTCGCATGCATGGTAACGTTACCATGTTGAGTAAAAAAATAGAGCCATTCCAGCTCGAGGGTATACAAGTTTACTTCTTAGCTGTTTTTCTGGCCTCCACTTGATTGACGGATGATTATCTCTGCAGGCAGAATGACCTCCTGGTAAGCACTTGTATTCTCATTTGACAATTTTGACAGGAGGATTTCTGCCGCTTTCTTGCCCATCTCGTAGGCGGGTTGGGCTGCCACGGTAAGAAATGGGAATGTTATTAGCGCCTGGGGCAAGTCGTCAAAGGCGACTATCGCCGTGTCTTCAGGAACATGGATATTTAGTGATTGAAGCGCCTTTAATGCCCCAATGGCGATAAAGTTATTTGCCGCGAATAAGGCCGTTGGGCGAGGATTTTTGGCCATGACTTGAAGAGTCATGTCATACCCGCTTTGTTGAGTAAACGACCCGTTGATGATCTGCACGTTCAAGCCTTTTGCCTTGGTTTCTGAAACTGCCCGCCGGCATCCCGCGACACGGTCATCTGAAGTGGAAACACCCTTCGGACCGCTTAATATGGCAATATCGCGGTGACCAAGAGAAATCAACATTTTCATCAATTGGAAAGCACCCATTTCAGAATCGCACCGCACGATATCCGCCTCGAAGTTGTCGATTCTCCGATCAAGAACAACTATGGGGGTTTCATGTTGTTTAATAAAGGCGGCGGAATCCGGCGTGCTTTGAGCAGGAACAAGAATAATTCCGCCAACCCTCTGCTCGAGAAGCATCTGAATATATTTCTTCTCTTTCAACGGATCTTCATCCGTGTTCGAGAAAATGACTGTGTAGCCGGCTTCACCGGCCGTATCCTCTACCGCGCGTGCAATTGTGGTAAAGAAAGGATTGGTTATATCAGTAACAACAAGCGCGATCGTGTTTGTTCGTTTTGAGCGCAACCCACTGGCCAATCGATTGGGCACAAAACCCAATTCCGAAATTGCCGCTTCAATACGCACGCGTGTCTCAGGGCTGCAGTACCCGGAATCATTAATGCATCGGGAAACCGTTATAGGTGCTACTCCAGCTTTCTTTGCGACATCACGTATGTTCATCGAATTGGTCGTTGAAAAAATTTGGTTTTATGGTATAGTTACCATGATAACGTTGTCATAATAGCATGATAAAAATCCAATGTCAATAGGATTATTAAAATAGATAGAATATCACTTCGTTCCATTACCAGTAAATGAGACCTTTTTCAACTTAACATATGCCGTTAGTTTGGTGTGTTTTCGAAATTATGTTTCCTGTTGCGGATGACATAATCGGAAAATCGGAGAGGTATGTATAAGTTCCTGGTTATAGATGACGAAGAAATTGTTCGCAGGGGTTTTAGAAACAAGATTGACTGGGCGGCTGCCGGATATGAGTTCTTGCCGCCCTGTAAAAATGGCCGTGAAGCAATCGCCAGGATCCCTGTTGACCGCCCCGACGTAGTCATGACGGATATTTGCATGCCTTTTGTGGATGGTCTTGAAGTTGCCTCATTTATTGCCAAAGAGTATCCAGAAATTGCGGTCATTATCTTAAGTGGCTACGGCGAGTTTGAATACGCGCGGGCGGCCTTACGCTGCAAGGTTGTCGAGTATTTGTTAAAACCGATCACATCCAGTGAATTATTGGCGGTGATTTCCAAGGTAAAAAACCGGCTTGATGAAAAAACTAAAAACCAGAATCAATGGAAAGATGCTGGAAAAGAACGACTTTCTCACACAGAATTGAATAACCAGCCGCTCCCTGTTAGCATCAATACACGCAACATGGGAAAAGTAAAATTGGCTGAATTTCAAAATTACATCCAGAACAATTTTGCCCAGAAAAAATTAAATCTCCAGGATATCTCCAGAGATTTATATATAAGCCCAAGTTATCTGGCCAGAATATTAAAACAATACACCGGCAAATCTTTTGTTGACGCGTTGACCGAGTATCGGATTGAAATGGCCAAAAAGATGCTGTCTGATCCGGAAATCAAAACCTGTGTTGTCGCGGAAAAAGTGGGTTTCAGTGATCCCCATTACTTTTCCACTATTTTTAAAAAAAGTACGGGGAAAACGCCAACCGAGTATCGATGTATGATTGGGAACTGGAGCAACAGTGAAGATACGCAGTCTTCAGCTTAG
>CAYNJT010000052.1:0-22519 GCA_964397625.1 uncultured Leptolinea sp.
ATATCTGGTGTGCAACGCGGACGAAGGCGATCCGGGCGCGTTCATGAACCGCTCCCTCATCGAAGGCGATCCGCACGCTTTACTGGAAGGTATGCTGATTGCTGCCTATGCCATCGGGGCAAACCACGGCGTGATTTATATTCGTGCGGAATATCCGCTGGCGGTTTCCCGTTTGCGCAAAGCGTTGCAGCAGATGCGCGAGAACAACCTGTTAGGCAACCAAATTCTGGGAACAGATTTTCATTTTGAGATCAAGATCAAAGAAGGCGCGGGTGCCTTTGTGTGCGGTGAAGAAACCGCGTTGTTCGCTTCCATCGAGGGCAAACGGGGTATGCCCCGTTCCCGTCCACCCTACCCGGCCGTTAAAGGCCTGTACGGCAAACCTACTGTAAACAACAACGTGGAAACCCTCAGTGCCCTGCCCAACATCTTCAGGCGCGGCGCGGATTGGTATTCTTCATTCGGCACAGCCTCCAGCCGGGGTACCAAAACCTATTCGCTGGTGGGAAAAGTCCGACGTACCGGTTTGATTGAAGTACCATTGGGTATGACCCTGCGTCAAATCATTTTCGATATCGGCGGAGGGACAGAGAAACCTTTTAAAGCCGTTCAGACCGGTGGCCCTTCCGGCGGATGCCTTTCGGAAGAGTACCTTGACACCCCGGTGGATTATGAGGCCCTAAAAGCTGCCGGCTCGATCATGGGTTCAGGCGGGTTGATTGTGATGGATAAAGACACCTGCGTGGTCGATATTGCCCATTACTTCCTTGAATTCATCCAGAAGGAATCCTGCGGAAAATGCGCCCCCTGCCGCATCGGCACCCGTCACCTGGTGGAAACCCTGGAACGAATCACCACCGGTTCCGCAGAAGCGGATGATATTGAAACTCTCGAACGCCTCTCGCGAACTACCGCGCAGGGCTCGCTGTGCGGCCTGGGGCAATCCGCCCCCAATTCAGTATTGACATCACTGCGCTCGTTCCGCGCGGAATACGAGACGCATATTAAAGAGGGTTACTGCACCGCGGGGGTCTGCAAAGACCTGTTCCAGTATGTCATCCTGCCGGATGCCTGCACCGGCTGCCAGGCGTGCAGCCGGGTATGCCCGGTGGATGCCATTCACGGCGAAGCAAAACAAACCCACACGCTGGACAGTTCCATCTGCATTCGCTGCCGGGCATGCTATGAGGCCTGCCGATTCAATGCCATCGAAGGGAGGCCGCTTTCATGACCTCTGTTACATTGACAATCAACGATAAAGTGCTTCAGGTCGCCCGCGGGTCCACCATCCTGCAGGCTGCCCAGCAGAATGGAATCGATATTCCCACTCTGTGCGCCTACAAAGACCTGCCGCCCTTTGGCGGCTGCCGTATGTGCGTGGTGGAAGTGGACAATATGCGCGGTTTTCCAACCGCCTGTACCACCCCGGCAGAAGACGGTATGGTGGTCCGCACGGAAACACCCGCGCTGCAATCCCTGCGCCTTGAAACCTTTAACCTGCTGCTAAGTGAACACCCCTTGAGCTGCCTGGTCTGCCCGGAAAACGGAAATTGCACAGAATGCATGATGACCATCCGCAAAGGCGGCGTGACCACCGGCTGTGGTTCCTGCCCGAAGAACAATCAGTGTGAGTTACAGACTCTCTCCAAACGACTGGGAGTGGATGACATACGCCTTCCGGTGAAATATCGCATGTATCCGGTGGAAAAGTATGATCCCTTCTATGACAGGGACTACAACCTGTGCATCCTGTGCGGGCGCTGCGTGCAGGTGTGCGAGAAGCTGCATTTTCTCAGTACGCTGACGTTCAAAGAGCGCGGCGCGCGCACCGTGGTCGGAACGGCTTTCGAACGCAGCCATGTGGATGCCGGCTGCAGTTTCTGTGGCGCCTGCGTGGATCGCTGTCCGGTCGGCGCGCTGACGGAAAAGACACGGAAATGGGAAGGCGTGGCTGACAGAGAGGTGGAATCCACTTGTCCGTATTGTTCTGTCGGCTGCTCCATCAAATTGCAGATTCGCGGTAATATGGTCATTGGCAGCCTGCCTGGTGATCATAACAATTTGTGCGTGCATGGCCGGTTTGGCATTTCCGAGGTGGTCAATCACCCAACCCGGTTAAGACAACCCTGGCGGCTCACGGAAGGGCGCAAATTTGAATGCACCTGGGATGAAGCCATTGAGCTGGCTGCCGAAAAATTCTCCTCGGCCAGCTCTGAAACCACAACCATGCATATTTCGCCAAACTTACCCGTAGAAGATCTATATGTGGCGCGAAAATTTGCCACCCGGGTTCTTCACTTGAAACCGATCATGGGAGTGGACACTACCCGATCAACGGGATTTGACCGTCTCTCGAAACGCGTTCAGGCATTTAGCGTTTTACGCGACACAGACTGCCTTCTTATTGCCGGATTGGATACACGATACACCTTCTCCTGGCTTGAATATGACCTGAAAAAACTGCGCGCGGGTGGTGTGACCCTCATATCGGTCAACAACGGAAAGAAACCGATTGACCAATTTGTTGACGCGTTCCTTTACGCGCGTGAAGGACAAGCCGGGAAGGTGATCATAGACCTACAAAAAACAATGGATTCCAGACAGACTGGATTATCCATGTTGGAAAAGGCGGCTGCCGCACTGCGCGCCAGCCAACATCCATTTATTCTTGTTGGGCCGGAATATCTGGATGATGAAGGGGTGATGGAAGAAATTGCCAACCTGGCGGATAAGATCAACGCAAGTGTGATCTGCCTGCCTCTCGCGGGAAATTTCTATGGCGCGAGGATCAGTGGAGCATTGGGTTTAACGCAGCCGGAAGCTGGCAAGTCTAAATTGCAGTATTGCATTGGTATGAATCCCATCTCTAATGCCGGTTTCACCATTTACCAACACGCTTTCCCCGCTGTCGACGGCTTGCCTGACCTTGGACTGCCCACCACCCTGTTTACGGAACGGGATGGCACATTCATCAACGCGGAATTGAGCCCACAGCGGTTGAATAAAGCCGTGGAACCGGTGGGGAATTGTCTGTCTGACTGGCAGATCATCGCGTCTATCGCGAAAAAGATGGGCGCCCCCGGATTCGATTTCAATTCAACCGAAGAAATTTACAGGGAAATCCTGTCAACACAATCGGGGGATATCAGGGAGTGGGGAGCAGTGTCTTCTCTATCTGGACTCGAGTATGGTTTAAATGACCTTCCTGTCTTCATGGGCTCGCCGCTTTCCCGCTATGTGCCCGGCCTGCGCGCACTCTACCCGCATGATGGGCAGAAAGAAGGTGGGCAATGATCCCGGTCCTCGAACGCACAATGGTTGCGCCCAACATTCACAACCTGCGGCTTCAGGCGCCGGATGTAGCCCGCGCCGCGCAGCCTGGGCAGTTCGTCATCCTGCAAGCCGAGGAAGACGGCGAACGCATTCCCCTGACAATCTCAGACTGGGATGCCGCGAAAGGGGAGATCACCGTGGTCTTCATGCAAATCGGCGCGTCCACCAATAAACTGGCTGCCCTGAACGTTGGTGAAAGCATCCCCACAGCCGCCGGCCCGCTGGGCAACCCCATGGAACTTGGTTCCTTCGGCACTGTTCTGCTGGCCGGAGGATGTTATGGGATAGCCAGTATCTACCCGATCGCCAGAGCTTTAAGAGCCATGGGAAACCGGGTAATCAGTGTTGTCGAAGCCCGCAGTTCATTCCTGTTTTACTGGCAGGAAAAGCTAAAAAAGGTGTCGGACCAAATGGTATACATTACCCGCGACGGCTCGAAAGGGCTGCGCGGACACATCAACAATTTGAGCAGTATTATCGCTTCCATCGATGGCGGTGTGGATCGGGTGATTATTAACGGCTGCAATTATGTGATGATGCGCGGCTGCGAAGAAACCCGCCCGTTGGGTATCAAAACCATTGTCAGTTTAAATACATTGATGATCGACGGCACCGGAATGTGCGGTGTTTGCCGCGTGACAGTTAACGGCAGCAACAAATTTGCCTGTGTGGACGGTCCGCATTTTGACGGGCACGAAGTCAATTGGGATGAGCTTTCCACCCGGCGGCTGGCCTATCTTCGCGAAGAAACCGTCACTCTTCGCACGAGCGCGCCTGAAAAGTGAGTGACAACATGGAAACCCTTCCCTCCCCAGCCCCCAAAAAGATGAACCTGAAACGGGTTGAAATGTCAAAACAGGCGCCCGAAGTTCGCCGCCAGAATTTCGACGAAGTAGCCTTTGGTTACACCCCGGAAGAGGCCATGGCTGAAGCCAGCCGCTGCCTGGATTGCAAGAAACCAGGCTGCCGGCAGAATTGCCCGGTGGAGATTGACATTCCGGCCTTCATACGCAGCATCAACGCCGGTGATTTTGCTGAAGGAATCCGCATCATCCGCCAAAAGAACTGCCTGCCCGCGGTGACAGGGCGGGTTTGCCCGCAGGAAGAACAATGCGAAGGCGGCTGCGTGTTCGCGAAGAAGGGCGGATCAATCGCCATTGGCCGTCTGGAACGTTTTCTGGCCGATTGGGAAGCCGCGCAGAATAAATCCCTTGAAAACACCCCTCGCCCTGAACCAACCGGCCGCAAAGTGGCGGTGATTGGTGGCGGGCCGGCTGGACTCACCGTTGCCGGCGACCTGATCCAACTTGGGCACCAGGTAACCGTGTACGAAGCGCTGCACAAGGTGGGGGGCGTGCTTGTCTACGGCATTCCTGAATTCCGTTTGCCGAAGAAAATCGTGCGCCTTGAAGTAGACAACCTGAAAGCCATGGGAGTCGAGGTGGTGACCAGTTACATCGTCGGAAAAACTCGCACGGTAGACAGCCTGCTGGAAGAATTTGACGCCATCTTCATCGGCAGCGGCGCCGGTCTGCCCTGGTTTTCGGATATCCCGGGAAACAACTTAAATGGTGTGTATTCCGCCAACGAGTACCTGACCCGTATGAACCTGATGAAGGGTTACACTTTTCCCTCCGTTCAGACACCCATTAAGCAGCACAAGCGCGTGGCGGTTATCGGCGGCGGCAACGTGGCCATGGACTGCGCCCGCACAGCCCTGCGTCTGGGCGGCGAAGCGCATATCGTCTACCGCCGGTCGCGGCATGAATTGCCCGCCCGGCTGGAAGAAGTGGAAAACGCGGAAGAAGAAGGTGTGATCTTCGACTTTCTCACCCTGCCAACCGCGTGCCTGGGTGACGACAGAGGTTGGGTGACCGGTCTGGCCTGCCAGAAGATGGAACTCGGTGAGCCGGACGCGTCCGGCCGCCGCTCTCCCATCCCCATCCCCGGCTCTGATTTCACCATGCCGGTGGATGCCATCATCTACGCCATCGGCAACAGCCCCAATCCATTGATCCCAACAACCACACCTGATCTGGTGATCGGCCGCAAGGGAAACATCGAGGCGGAAGAAGCCACCGGGAAGACCTCCAAGGCTAAGGTGTGGGCCGGTGGTGATGTTGTCACTGGCGCGGCGACAGTCATTCTGGCCATGGGTGCCGGGCGTAAAGCCGCCCGTGATATTCACGCCTACCTGAAGTCTCTTTCTGGCTGAAAGTATTCTTCGAAAACCGGGAACTTTTTCCACCGTATTAAATCGGTCAAATATTAACGCGTCTGTTATCGGTTATTTATTTGATGGCAGCGCCTTTAAACCAAATTCCTTTTTTAAGACGGATATGCTATAGTAATCCCTGATACTATGAATACTATCTTCGAAACAACTCTTGAAAATGGGCTGGCAGTTCGGCTGAAAGAAATTCACACTTCGCCCATCATCAGTCATTGGGTTTGGTACCGTGTGGGGTCGCGCAACGAAGTGCCGGGAAAGACAGGCATAAGCCACTGGGTGGAGCACATGCAATTCAAAGGCACACCCAATTTTCCTGCCAGTATTCTGGACAAAGCCATCTCGCGAGACGGCGGCTATTGGAACGCCTTCACCTATTTGGACTGGACGACCTTCTTTGAAACCCTGCCGGCAGACAAGATTCAACTGGCGCTTAAACTGGAAGCCGACCGCATGGTCAACAGCCTGTACGATCCGGAAGAGGTTGAATCGGAACGCACGGTGATCATTTCGGAACGTGAAGGCAGTGAAAATGAACCGCTTTTCCGCCTGAGTGAAGCCGTCCAAGCCGCGGCCTTCAACACGCACCCCTACCGCATGGAGATCATCGGCAGCAAGGAAGACCTGAATACCATTCAGCGTGACGACCTTTACGCGCATTATCAGGCGAATTACAGCCCCGGGAATGCCGTGCTGGCCATGGCCGGCGATTTTGATATTGATGAGATGCTGCAAACCATTCAAAATATTTACGGAAGCATCCCTGCCAGAAAGATCAATAAAAGCGTCATTCCGGCAGAAAACCCACCCGAAGCAGAGAAACGCGTTGACGTGACCGGTCCGGGAGAGACCGAATATATCCAACTGGCTTACCGGGCGCCTGCCGCATCCAATCCGGATTTCTTTCCCTTTACCGTTCTGGATAGTCTTCTTACCGGCCCATCGGGGCTGAATATGTTCGGAGGCGGCGGTATCTCCAACAAGACATCCCGTCTATACCGGGCGATCATCGATAACGAACTGGCGGTTTCCGTCGCTGGAGGTTTGCAGGCCACTATCGACCCCTTCCTGTATGAGATCATGTTGACCTTGCGTAACGATCGTGCAGTGGAAAAGCCATTGCAAGTGATCGATGCTGAGATTGACCGGATCCTATCCGAACGGGTTCCCGAAGCGGAGATTGCCCGGGCGGTGAAACAGGCGCGTGCCTTGTTCGCTTACGGCAGCGAGAATATTACCAACCAGGCTTTCTGGCTGGGCTATTCTGAAATGTTTGCCAGTTACGCCTGGTTCGAAACCTACGTCAACCGGTTGGAACAGGTCACCCCGGAAAATCTGCGAGAGACCGCCGCGAAATACCTGCGTCCTGAGAACCGGGTGATCGGCTATTACCACGCGGAAGACAAGAACGGAGGAGCCGCCTGATGAACGCATCCTCCTTCACCCACCTGAACAGCCTTCCCGGGCCGGATGACATTCACCGCTATGTTCTGCGAAACGGGCTTATTCTGCTTACCCGGCCCAATTTCAACAACCAGTCTGTTGTCTTAAATGGCTATATTCAATGCGGCAGCATGTTCGACCCACGCGATAAACTGGGGCTGGCACATTTCACCTCTCTTGCCTTAATGCGCGGCTCAGCCCGGCGTGATTTTCAGCAGACGTACGACGCGTTGGAAAGTGTAGGCGCCAGCCTCGGCTTCAGTTCCAGCGTGCACCACACCTCCTTCGGCGGCCGCTGCCTTTCAGAAGACCTGCCACTCTTGCTCGAGATCCTCTCCGATTCACTACGTGAACCGATTTTCCCTGATGATCAGATTGAACGCCTGCGTACGCAGCTGATGACCGGTTTGGCCATTCGCGCGCAAGATACAGAAGAAATGGCTTCGTTGACCTTTGACGAGACACTCTTCGCCAATCACCCTTACGGACTGCCTGAAGACGGTTATGTGGAGACCATCGCGCGTATAACCGCGGAAGACCTTCGCCAATTCCAGCGCACGTTCTACCATCCTGGTGAAATGGTACTGGTTGTGGTCGGAGCGGTTGAACCGGAAGCCTGTTTTGATCTGGTCAGCCAGATGCTGGGCACCTGGCAAACTCAGAACACACGCCCCATCTGCCACTTTCCACCCGTTGTCCCATTGAACAAGAAAGTAGTCCGGCACATCGCCATCCCTGGAAAGAGTCAGGCGGATGTGATTATTGGCACCCTGGGGCCAAAACGCAGTGAACCGGATTATATGGCCGCTTCACTGGGCAACAGTGTCCTCGGTCAATTTGGCATGATGGGACGCATCGGTGACATCGTGCGCGAGAAATCCGGCCTGGCGTATCACGCCAGCGCCAGTCTGAATTCGTGGATCGAAGCCGGCTCCTGGGAAGTCTCGGCCGGGGTCAATCCATCCAACCTCAAGCGTACAGTCGATCTGGTGATTAGCGAGTTGAAACGCTTCACCGCCGAGCCTGTGACCGCCGATGAACTGGCAGACAGCCAGGCTAATTTTACCGGCCGGCTTCCGCTGTCTCTCGAATCGAATGGTGGTGTTTCAGGAGCATTATTGAATATGGAACGTTTCCAGCTCGGGTTGGATTACTATCGCCGTTATGCCAGTCTGGTTAACGCGGTGACACCTGAGATGGTGTTGGAAACCGCCCGCAAGTATATCAACCCTGCCAATGTAGCCATCATCAGCGCTGGTCCGGAGAAATAATACGTGCCCCGCCTGATCCTGCGTACCGGCCTTGATATGCTGGATTTTCAACGGCTTGAAGATTTGGATCCAGCCATCCGACAACGTTTCTTGAAACGCGTTTTTACTCCAAAAGAGCTTGAATTATCCGGCGATTCCAATCCAACCCTGGGCGGCCGCTTCTGTGTGAAGGAAGCGGCGGCAAAAGCGCTTGGATGCGGGATTGGCACGGTAAGCTGGCAGGATATTGAAACCACGAACGATGCCGATGGAGCGCCTGTGATTGTTCTGCACGGTAAGGCTAAACAGATGGCCGCGGATCTGGGGCTCACTTCGTGGGCTGTCAGCATAACCCATACACGCACCATTGCAGCCGCGTCGGTTACAGCCATTGGATTAATACCCGTGTGAAAATACTATCGGTCAGTGATGTGGAACTGAATATGATCTACAGCCCGCAAATTGTGGATCGATTCCAGCAGGTGGATGTGATCATCAGTTGCGGCGACCTACCTTATTACTATCTCGAATACATGATCAGTATGTTGAACCGTCCTCTCTATTACGTTCGCGGCAATCACGCGCCCGTGGTGGAATATGGATCAGGGGGAGATCGGCAGTTCCCTCTGGGTGGGTGTAATATCCACCGACGGACTCTTAAAACACCAGCCGGATTGTTGATCGCCGGCGTAGAAGGCAGTTTGCGCTATAACAAAGGTCCCTGCCAGTACACACAGCGTGAAATGTGGCTGCATGTTATCCACCTTATTCCCGGCATGGTGTATAACCGGTTGCGTTACGGCCGCTATCTCGATATATTTGTCACCCATGCCCCGCCACATGGAATTCATGACGCGGACGACCGTCCGCACCAGGGGATCAAAGCATTCCGCTGGTTGGATCAGGTTTTCCAGCCTTCCTACCATTTGCACGGGCATGTACACCTTTACCGGCAGGATGCCATGAAACTGACTTTTTTAGGAAACACCAAAATTATTAATACATACGGTTATCAACTTACTGATCTTCCTCAAAGTAATACAGACAGTCGGAGAATTGGATGAACGACTCACGAGACCCATCACCTTCATCCTTTGTTCAACGCTCTCAGGCTGATTTCGATACTGCTCATCGAAAAAGCAACTTACGCAGTGTAATCAGCCTGTTGACGCGGCAATCCAACGAGCTTTTGCCCTACGATCAGGTTTTGAAGATGCTGCCGGTGAATGGCCAGCATTATATAGGCATGCGCCAGGTGCCCATCGATTCCATCATCGGCAGTGTTGGCCGTTTCCAGGATTTTGACCGGGCTTTTCTGCCAAAAGGAACATCCACGCGCGGCCGTTGGGAAAGCATAGACCGCGCCCACCTTATGGAGGTCAACCTCCCCGCTGTTGAGCTGTACAAGATCGGGGAAGTCTATTTTGTCAAGGATGGGAATCATCGGGTATCTGTGGCGCGCGAAAAAGGCCAGGCTTTCATTGACGCGGTGGTCATTGAAATCGATTCTCCCATACCGATAACCCCCGAAACTGACCTTTTGGACTTAATCGGAAAGCGTGAGGAAGCGCGGTTCTACCAGAAAACAAAGCTTAAAAACCTCCGTCCCGAAGCCGTTATCGAATTGAGTAAACCCGAAATGTATTCCCTGCTATTGGAACACATTCAAACTCATGGCTGGTTTCTTGGTGAAGAACGGCAGGCATGCGTGTCTTTCGATGAAACTGTTATTTCATGGTTCGATAATATTTACATGCCCATGATCAGGGTGATTCGCGAGAATCACATCCTTGCCGGTTTTCCCGAACGCACCGAAGCCGACTTGTACGTATGGATCATGGAACATCGCTGGTATTTAATGGAAAGCAACCACTCGGAAATCTCTTTTGAAGAGGCGGCACGCAACTTTTTTAGGACATATGCAGAAAATCCTGTCCAGCAGTTGGTGCACAGGATTTTGCAGTTCTTCAAAAGGCTATTGAAAAAATAAATCAAGCAGCGAGAGGAATGGGACCGTCTCGAACACCCAGCCAGAGGTGGCCGGGTTGAACCTGATTATCCGGTAACACAACTATGTCGCGTGTTTTTATTTGCGATTCGCCCAACGTGTCCGGGTGAACATAACATAATTCAGGGTATTGTCCATACTTGTATTGATAATACGCAGCAGCCTGGGCTATTTGGGCCAATAGATCGTTTTTCGGGTTGCTGTCATACCAGAGCATTCCGGTGCTCATGCGCTCCTCCAATTACCTGACTTCATATCAATGAACATCCTTATAGATGCAAGGATTGAGCCAAAACCGTTTACCCGGTATGCTGTATAATAATGCCCTGAGATTTTTTTACGCCATCATCCCCCGCTTTGACCAAATACAGGAGGCAATATGATCAAGGAGTCGATTGCTGAATCAGAACAAAAAATGAAGAGCACCATCCAGTCGCTGGAAGAGGACCTGTCAGCCATTCGGACGGGTCGGGCTTCACCGGCTCTGGTTGAACATCTTCCGGTGGATTATTACGGCGCTCCAACACCCCTTATGCAATTAGCCTCAATTAGCGTTCCAGAACCGCGGGTTTTAATGATCCGCCCGTTCGATCCATCCACCATGAAAACCATCGAAAAAGCCATTCTGGCCAGTGAGCTGGGTTTGACCCCGAATAATGACGGTAAAGTGATCCGATTGAACCTGCCAGTACTGACCGAACAACGCCGCAAAGATTTAGTCAAAGTGGTGCATGCCCGCCTGGAGGAAGCCCGCGTTTCCGCCCGAAACATACGGCGGGATGCCTTGAAAGACATGCGTGATTTCGAAAAAGAAAAATTGATCTCCGAAGATGAATTGAAACACGGGGAAGATGAACTGCAGAAACTGACCGACAAAACCATTCAGATCATTGACTCAGTGGGCGTCAAGAAGGAAAAGGAGATCATGGAGGTTTGACCCTCCTGACGTATGGCTGCCGAACCCAAACTCACCGGATTACCCGAACACATTCCCACGCATGTAGCCATCATCATGGATGGCAACGGAAGGTGGGCGAAAGCACGCGGTTTGCCGCGTCTTGCCGGTCACAAAGCCGGGACTGAAAACTTGCGGCGCATCATCCGTGCCTGCGTGGAATTTGGAATCCAATATCTGACCATCTACGCGTTTTCCACAGAGAACTGGGGGCGGCCGGCAGATGAAGTCGCCGGGTTGATGAATATCATCGAAGATGTAATCGACAAGGAGCTTGGAGAATTACATCGCGAGGGGGCACAACTTAGACACATCGGACATTTGGACAGGCTCGACCCAACTCTGCAAAAAAAAGTGCTTCACGCGGTAGAACTGACAAAAAATAATAAAAGATTGATATTAAACATCGCGTTTAATTACGGCGGCCGTGATGAGATCATTTGCGCGGTAAAAAAGATGCTGACCGAAAAGGTAGATCCAGAAAAGGTCACGCCAGAATTGTTCAGCACCTATATGTTCACCGGCGATACTCCCGATCCTGATCTGATCATTCGAACCAGCGGGGAGATGCGTATCAGTAATTTTCTGATCTGGCAGTCCGCCTATTCCGAATGGTACTTCACCCCCACCTACTGGCCAGATTTTGATGGAGAAGAGCTACGCAAGGCGCTCTTCGCGTTCAGTGAACGCGACAGGCGGTTTGGAAAAGTAAATTCGAGCGACCAGTAATACACCTCATGCTCAAAGAACGGCTGCTTGTCCTCATTCCTCTCATCCCTGCCGCAGTTGCCTTGGTCATGGCCGGAGGCTGGTTGTTCACCACGGCGGTGGCCATTGTTCTGGGCATCGCTGGCTGGGAGTACTGGAGAATGTTCACCCGCGGAGGATACAGGCCTTCTGCGGTGATACTCATCGGCGCGCCGGTAAGTTGTGTGTTGCTGCGCCATCTTTATGCCTTTGAATTTTCTGATGTAATGCTGGTCATTATATTGTTGGTTACTTTGACCATTCACCTGATCGATTTTGAACGCGGTTGCCAGACATCCGCATTGGATTTCGGCATTACGTTGGGAGGAGCGCTCTACCTGGGCTGGCTCGGCAGTTACTTTATCTCCCTGCGGGCTTTCCCTGATGGCGAGTGGTGGCTGTTGATGGTGCTGCCTTCCATCTGGATCGCCGACGCGGGGGCCTATGTGATCGGACGTCATTTTGGCCGTCACAAGATATCGAAAAACGCCAGCCCGAATAAGAGTTGGGAAGGATACTTTGGCGGCATTCTTTTCGTACTCCTCTTTTGCCCTGTTCTGGCATTGCTCTGGCAAGTACGCGCAGCAGCCATAACACCTTTAAGAGGGTTGATCGTTGGAGTGGCGCTCAGCCTTGTCTGTATTTTGGGCGACCTGGGCGAAAGCATGTTTAAACGCTTTTTAAAAATTAAAGATTCCTCCAATCTAATACCCGGACATGGCGGTATTTTTGACCGTATTGATTCATGGCTATGGGCCGTGCCGATCGGGTATTACCTGATCCAGTTCTGGAAATAACGAGACTTCGCCCAAAAAAAGGCGAAGTCTCGTTATTGAAAGTGTTAAATTACTTAATTGAATAGGTGATGGATACATCCGCTGACAGCACAAGCTGGCCGGCTGAAACCGGTGCCGCAGATGAAGCCATTCCGCCACCGCCGCCCATCCCATAAAAAGCCTCTTTGGCCATAGGGGATGTGGCGTACCCGCTGGTAACACTTAAAATTTCACCCAGAGTGACATTGGAGACTTTGGCCAGTTCCTCAGCCTGTTTGCGGGCATTTTCAATAGCCAGTTCACGGGCTTTTGTCAGGGCAGTCTCCTTGTCAATCACATCAAAATTGATGCCATTGATACTGTTTGCGCCCGACCTCACCACTGTATCCAGCAATTCGCCCAGGCGTTTAAGGTCCCGTACGGTGACATAAACAGTATTATCCACAGAGTAGAATGTCCCGGTGACTGTTCCCGTTCCCGGTTCATATTGCTGTTGGGGGTAAATATTGAAGCTGGTGGTCTGAATATCCTTCTCTTCCACGTTTAAGCCCTTGAGAGCTTCAGTCACTGCCCTGGCCTGTTCGTTGTTGTCTTTTAATGCTGTGGTTACATTATCCGACTGGCTGTGAACACCAATATACACATAAGCCACATCAGGTACCAAAAACACCTGCCCTGATCCGACCACATTAATTGTTCGTTGATACTCATTGCCAACGGCTCCAGGCCTGACAGTTTCCACGACCGGGGTATTCTGCATGACGGTCGTGGGAATACTGGCTGCGGGTGCGCAACCCGCCACAACGGCCAGCAAGACTAACAGACTTATCGTCAGGGTAATAGCTTTTTTCATTTATCCTCCATGTAAGTAGTATTTCTTCATGACAGACGTTGCTGGAAAGAAATTTGTTCCATAGTACTCACAAAGAAGTTGAATATTCAACCACCTGTATCGCCCCAATAGGCAATTCAAGAGATACATCAATGGATGGTTCCCCGGCTTTATACGCCGGTGACACAAAAACACCATCTTTTCGGATATAACGTTCAGGCATGTCAACAGAACCAATGGCTTTATTGACATCAATCCGCACAGCCGCGTCTGCAGGGACAAATACGGTGATTTGTCCGATCGCTCCGGTTATTCGGTTGCGTGAACCGTTATTTTCTGCCAGGTAAATAATCGAACGCCCCAGGGCATTGGAAGTTTCCACCTGATCCACGGTCAATCCGCGCAGGTCATAGCGAGATTCACCCACCACGACCTCAGATTTCAGAGTCAATTCCGGTTTAGCATTCACCTTGATCTTCCAGGCGGAATTCTTAACAGGGCGTGAGGTAGCCGGAAAGGAGTTCTGAATATCTTCAAGGGTGATTACTGCGGTTCCATTCGTCTTTTCAACGACCGGTTCAACGTGTTCATTCTTCAATAAATTGAGTCTGGCATCCAGGAGGGGAGCGGATGGACCGCCGGTCACCAGTTCTACACTGCCGGCGACCCGTAGGATGTTGACCGACAATTCCGTTTCTTCCTGGTATTTCTGTTGAAAATCCTGTGATTTCACCGAGCCCGGAAGCGACATATCTGCCAGCCATACCAGTCCGGCGATCAACATGAAAGCCAGCAGGAGGCCAATAATGGATCGGGCGGCTGATCTATGCCCGACAATAATATCCAATCCAAAAGCGATCAGGATCAGCGGCCAGCCTTTGGTAAGAACCTCCCAAGCCGAAATTTCAATATATCCCAAATTTCCCGCCAGCAGGATGCCTCCAAAACCGGCGACCAGCAGGGAGCCGGTAATGCCATTTCCGCGGATCAAGCCGTCAAGACCCATCAAAACCAGCAAAATCGGCCAGTAGATTTCCACAAATCCCCAGAAGCCGCCAGGAAGGTAGCCAAAGTTGGACAACAGCATCAATACACCGGTGGTGAGGATCAGCAGGGGGAAAAATATCCCTCCACGGCTCCTGTGCCGCCTTTCATTTGATTCTTGCTCACTCATTATTTATCTCCACGGATGGACCGGTATAGGAATACGAGTCCAATCAAGATCAATATACCTGCCCACATGACCCCCCGGTTCACCCAGAAGAACCATTCCGGCCGAAATTCTTTGAACAGGTAGAAGACGCCCAGCGCCACAAGCACACCGCCAAAGATCTTCATGGCGTCCATGTTAGGCTTGCTGGTTGCCTGGATAAAATCATCGCGCATTTGCCCGACACGGCTCGACCAGTCTGTTATAGCGCCATAAGACTCAGTAGATGACGGTACAACCACCCACAGAATAAGGTAGATCAATAGACCAGAACCGGTCATGAATCCCAGGATTAGAAAGATAATCCGAACCAAAGTTACATCCATACCCATCCAGTTTGCCAGACCGGCACATACACCGGCCAGTACTCTGCCATTTTCAGGACGTACCAAACGATTTTGCATAATACTCTCCTATCAACGTTGACGAATTGCCCGCACAACCAGAACCAGGCCGCCCAGGATCAAAGCAACCGGTAAAACATAAGACGCCAGGTTCGCGGCGGAAGATATGAAAAGGAATCCCATAATCAGCAGCACACCTGCCGGAATCCACGGCCAGGCCATGCGCAGCGCGCTGCCCGGAAGCAGAGCGACCAGGGCGAAGGTCAACCCCAACCCGATGAAAAACACGCCGGCAGCTTCCAGGCCATTTTCTGAGCTCATCAGAGTCATGGAAGCCAGGGTCAACATCACACCGGCAGGGATGATAGCCCACCAGTTGGCTGGAACACGCAGATAAACCAGCCAGAATCCCAGAGAAATTCCAGCCAGAACTATGGGTCCACCCAGGCGGCCTTCCAGTCCGGGGGCAACCCATGGCAAGGCTGCCGTTACACCAATGGAGAACAACACACTTCCCGGAATAGCTGCCCACCAGTTGGATCGGGAGGACACGAAGGAAAACAGGAAGATTAAACCGCCGCCGGCAAGCAATGCAGGCCAGATCAATCCTTCCAGAGAAAAATAACCAAGATTGGAGGCCAGGGAAGCCAGACCAATCAGCAAAAAGAATATACCAAGGAGAAATTTCTTGTTCACGATAACCTCAATGGATCACTACTTTTCCCACACCCGCCTCGATCTTGATTTCGACCTTATTTGCGGCGGAGAAAAAATCGGGGCTGCAATACTCTTCCCCATTTTTCGGAAAGCGGGTTGTATCAATTTCCGATGTATCCAGCAGCGCGCCCTGGATTGTCACGCGGGCTGCCACATTCTCTGGAATATGGATTTCCAGACTCGCGGAGCCGAATTTAAAATCCGCTTTTGTCAGACCGGCCTGCGCGGGCATGTAGACCTCATTGTTATTGGCGCCTGATTCCATGATCATTGAGGTAATAATCAGATCGCGTAGATCAAAGGTGTTTCGGCTGGCGCCTGTCTGAATATCCAACGCGTAGGCAATATTTCGGTTAAGGGATATGTCCCATTTGAAACCTGTATCTGGAGACGTGGTAGGGAATCCCCACCACTCCGTTTCCGGAACCCGCAATTTTACCTTCGCAGATGAACCCAACCTCTCGATCTTCTCCTCAACCCCACCGGAAAATGTTCCTTCCAAAAGATTCATGTTTCCCGCGGTTGACGCGACGGTCACTTCACCGGCTCCATGCCTGATCTTGATCTCTGCTTCGGTCACCCCGTCTAATGGAACAGAAAGAGAGCGCGTCTCAACTACCCGGCGAAAAACCAACGGCCCCATCAGCAGCCACAGGCCTACCAGGATCAACATACCAGGGAAGAATAGCGATAACGCGCTGATGGGCAGGAAACCCAGGTTATCCAGCAGGAATAGAATTCCTGCCAGTAAAAGCACAATTCCCCAAAAAAGACCGCCCTTTTGCATGTACATCCTCCTGACCTTAATAATTTTGTACAACGTCGCGTTTAATTATTGACTCAATACCAACATTCAGTATAATAATGCCAATTATTATGAAAACTAAAATGTTTTCTCAAGATTATCGAGTTACTTCATGCTTGTGTACCGGGCGGAGATAGATCAGCCGCCTCGGTTATTTTATTATCAAACCATTACATAAACTGAATAACCTGGCCTCTGTTGTATCTCCGCATATTTCATATACGCAGTGATACTTTTTTTGTTGTACATATTCTTACCTAAAACAGAGGTTTAATCATGAAAATCGCGTCAGATGTTACCTCCCTGATCGGTAACACACCAATGGTTCGCATCAATCGCCTCGCCGAAGGGGCTAAAGCTACCATCGCTGCCAAACTTGAATTCTTTAATCCGGCTCACAGTGTGAAAGACCGCATCGCGCTGGCCATGATCGACGCGGCAGAAAGATCCGGCGCGTTAAAGAAAGACTCCATCATCATCGAGCCAACCAGCGGCAATACCGGGATCGGACTGGCCATGGTGGCTGCCGCCCGCGGTTATAAAATCACCCTGGTCATGCCAGATACCATGAGTCGCGAACGGCGCATGCTTTTGAAAGCCTACGGCGCCGATCTGATCCTGACACCAGGATCAGAAGGCATGCCTGGCGCCATCAAGAAAGCGGAAGAACTGGCTGCTTCCGATTCGAAATATTTCATTCCGCAGCAATTTAAGAACCCGGCCAATCCGGAGATTCATCGAAAAACCACGGCGGAAGAAATTTGGCGGGATACCGATGGAAAAGTGGACTTCCTTGTTGCCGGGGTGGGTACCGGCGGGACAATCACGGGCATTGGTGAAGTAATCAAAGCCCGAAAACCGTCCTTCAAAGTCATAGCGGTGGAACCGGACGCTTCTCCGGTTCTTTCCGGCGGCGACAAAGGGCCACACCCGCTGCAGGGTATCGGCGCGGGATTTGTTCCCGATATTCTGAACACCAGGATTTATGACGAAATCATCCGCGTGAAAGGTGATGACGCGTTTGCCACAGCACGCGCGGCTGCGCGGCTGGAGGGATTACTGGTCGGCATATCATCAGGCGCTGCTCTTTGGGCGGCCATGCAGGTCGCCAGCCGCGAGGAAAACGCGGGCAAATTGATCGTCGCCATCATCCCCTCGTTCGGGGAACGTTATCTCAGCACTCCGTTGTATGCGGACCTGGTGGAGTAAGGATTCCCATGTTCAAAGCCCTGCGTAATGACATCCGTTCTGTATTTGACCGTGATCCGGCGGCGCATAGCACGCTGGAAGTCCTGCTGGCCTACCCCGGGCTGCATGCCCTGTGGGGGCATCGTATCGCGCACTGGTTCTGGACTCACCACATGCTGCTCATCGGCCGGTTGATTTCGCACTTCGTGCGCAACACGACTGGCATCGAAATCCACCCTGCCGCCGTGATCGGTGAAGGTTTCTTCATCGATCACGGCATGGGAGTGGTCATTGGCGAAACCGCAGAAATCGGCCGCAATGTGACCCTGTATCACGGGGTCACGCTGGGCGGCGTGAGCCTTGAAAAAGGCAAACGCCATCCCACATTGGAAGACGGGGTGGTGGTGGGCGCCGGTGCCAAGATCCTCGGAGCCATCACCATCGGCGCGGGCAGCCGCATTGGAGCGAATGCCGTGGTGGTGAAATCCGTGCCGCCCGATTCCGTGGTGGTGGGTATTCCCGGCCGAGTAGTGGTGCGTAATAAGCCGCATGATACCGCTCCTGACTTGCATCACGACCTGCTGCCCGACACAATCAGCGCGTCCATCACCTACATTCTGGAACGTCTGGAAAAGGTGGAATCCAATCTGCACATCCATGTGAACGGACACAAGCCGATCTACAAGGATGATTCAGGACTGGAACTATTCCTCTCCCCTGATAGTCCTGGCGGTACCATCTGGCGCGCGGATGATTTTGTGATTTGACTATAACGAATCGATCGGTGGATCTAGCGGATCGTAATCGGCTTCAGAGTCTCTCTTTTTTTTCCGCAGACCGCCAAGAACCATTAAACCAAGGCCAAGCACACAGACAACCACAAGCCCAATCCCCAGCCCGCGCCGGTCGATCTTCTGCAATCCGGCAGCGCCTTCAAACAACGGTCGCGGCGTCGGTGTGCTGGTAAGCGTGGGAGTAGGCGTAATAGTCGGAGTTTGCGTTATGGTTGGCGTGGCCGTATCCGGTACGGTCGTCGGCGTCTCAGAAAGTTGCGGAGTAGCGGTAAATGGGCCGTGGATCCGCAATTTCTGACCGATTCGCAAAACAGAACCTGAATTCAAACCATTCATCTGGACAATCTCATTGACCTTTACACCGTAGGCAATGGCGATGCTCCAGAAGGCCTGTCCCTGTTGAACCTCGTGGATCAACGATCCATCGGGTTGCAGGGTGGCCGTTAATACCGGTGCCACCCGTTGGGCTGCCACGGTTGTACCAGAGACATTTGTCCCGGCGGCGACAGCCGTCTTACTGTCTGTAGTGGTTCCGCTGCCGGCTTTACCGGAAGTGTACGCCACATCGATGACAAAATATTCCTGCCCGTTGGCGCCGGTGGCTATGCCGCCGCCAATCGAACGGTAGTTGGCTTCTTTGTACGGGAGCAAGTGAAGGTCATCACTCTGCCACCAGGAGACCACTTCGGCTACAGAGCGCCCGCCACAATAAATATTTTCTGTTCCCCACACGGTTGCGCCGCCGCCGTAACCGGCATTGATCATACGCTGTTTGGCATTGGTTCCACCCGCGCCGGTATGGGAACAAACCCCGGTGCTGGCCATATATTCAGCATGCGCCTGTGCCGAAGCCATCAGCGCGCCGTCGGTTTCAAGTGCCGGTAACCCGTAGGTACCGGTGCGTACCGCGTTAACCTGCGCGATCATGTCATAAACGTTAGACTCGGCCTGAACCGGAACTACCGCTAACAGCAGGCCGAGAATAACTGCCATCGGGATGAATATTTTCTTCATTTTCTCTTTCACACGCACATTATACCCTCGCGATTCAACCCTTTTACCCTCATCAGATGAAAATTTCGTGAGTGTTTTTTTCAGGTAAAAGGCCTACAATACTACTGGCGGGATTATTGTCTCGCTAAAAAAGTCTCCCATTAAATATGGGCAAACTAAATTTGAAAGAGAAAAATCCAACGATGGTACCCGACCCTCAACCTTCTGGAAAAAAAGAGCACCATGAAAAATCAGCAAAAATGGCGCCGGTACGGATGTCCATTGTCACAGTCAGCGACACGCGAACACCGGAAACTGACATGAATGGTCAATTTCTAATGGAACAGATCAAACAGGCAGGCTACCTTGTCAGTTCGTATCACATAGTACATGATGAACCTCCTGAGATCGAAGCGCTTCTACAGGAATTACGCGGGACAGACGCGCGAATTGTGATATTTAATGGCGGCACAGGATTGTCAAAAAGGGACACCACATATGATGTTATCTCCCGGCATTTTGAAAAAACGATGCCGGGTTTTGGTGAAATTTTTCGCCTGCTCAGTTACGAACAGGTAGGCGCTGCCGCCATGTTCTCGCGTGCCACAGCCGGTATTTACGCGGGGAAGGTAATCATCTCCATTCCCGGCTCCCCTGCGGCCGTCCAACTCGCCTGGGAAAAATTAATCGCTCCCGAAGCGCAGCATCTTGCCTGGGAGATCACCCGATAAATTTTTGACATCAGTTCAATACACCGGTCAGGAAAGTCGCTCCCCCGGTTCCCTTCCCATGGCTTCGGCAGCTACCAAAAAATCGGTCGCCGAGATCATTCCCACCAGATCTCCCTGTTCATTCACAACGGGCATATGGTGGATTCGTTTCTGTTTCATCAATTCGGCACATTCCTGGATTGACATATCCTTCTTTACAGAGAACAGGGGGCTTGTCATAATTTCGCGGACTTTAATAGTGGAAGGATTGCGGTTAAGCGCAACAATCTTGTCGTTAATATCGGTGGACGTAAGGATGCCGTAATCAGGATTGTCCGTTGTCTTCTGAACGATCAGACTGTGAATATACCTGCGCCGCATTAAGGCTAGCGCGTCACTGACGGAACTGTCAGGGTCAACATAAACAATGAGATCGACCATCCAATCACGCACTTTGAATTGCATCGCCGTTTCTCCTTTCCTGTTGCCTGAACCGGATTCATGGATTCAGTATAGCAAAACCCCCATTTAAGCTCAATCAGACCAATTCCATTTCTTGATCTCGGTCACTGCCTGGTGGGCAGTCAGATCAAGCTGCAACGGGGTTATAGAGACAAATCCCGCCGCCAACTCACCAAAATCGGTCCCATCTTCTTTTACACCTGTCGGGGCATCTCCGCCGATCCAATAATACGGCCGGCCGCGCGGGTCTTCCCGGCGGACCAATTCATCGCGGTAGATTCGCAATCCCTGGCGGGTGACAGCGAATCCTTTTATCTGATCCAACGGCAGGTATGGCACATTCACATTCAAGAGGACACTTGGAGACATCGGATTCTGCGCCAGTTTCTCCAACACTTGCCGGCCTATTTCGGCACTGGTCGTGTAGTCCAACGGACCGCGGTGATATTCCGGCGCGTCAACCGAAACAGCCACCGATGGAATACCCCAGATGGCGCCCTCCATGGCTGCAGTGACGGTGCCGCTGTAGGTCACGTCATGCCCCAGGTTGGCATTCGGGTTGATTCCCGACACGACAAAATCGATGGGGGCAGGTATCAATCCCAATGCGGCCAGCGCGATGCAGTCAGATGGCGCGCCATCACACGCCATGGCTGGTGTGCCGTCATCCAATTCCACTTCTTTTACTCGTAACGGCCGGTGCAGGGTTTTTACATGCCCGGAAGCCGACCAGTTGTGGTCTGGCGCGACAATACTGACTTTGCCCAGTTTCATCAGGGCTTTGGCCAGCGCCAGCAATCCCGGTGCGTATACGCCATCATCATTGGTGACCACAATATGCATGAGTAAACCTCCAAAATTCCTGAAAAAACAATAAATGAATAACCAGAGAAAAGTAAATTCTACTTTCTAAAGAAAAACGTCAGAAGAACCACTGGAATTGAAGTTATTGAACGAGCGCAATTAAATCCTGTACGGTCCGATCCAGCTCATCGCAGAGAGAAGAATTGACTGCCGTTTTCCTATATTCGACGACCAGTGATTGGTAATACCAGAGTGAGCCTTCTTTTCCGCCTCTGAAACGTTCCCAGATTTTATCTCCAATTTTTCGATAGTCCGTCAGAATAGTACGAACGTTATAAAGCTTGTCACAGGCGGAAACCAGCAAGACAGAAGGTGCCGCGCTGGCAAGATGGTCTAGATAAGCTCTCTTGCGTGGCCGCCACTCGGGTTTGGGATTGGTGTCCGCGTCAGTGCAGCCATCCACAATCTGCGCCACTTCTTCACCAAATCTTTCCGCGATCAACTGCCGGGTTTGTTTGCCTCCCTGGTCTTCCACGGCATCGTGCAATAACGCCGCGATGGTTTCATCTTCCGTGCCGCCGTACTCCAAAACTAGACTGGCTACTCCCAACAAGTGCGCCACATATGGAATCCCTGATCCCTTGCGGCGCTGATTGGCATGCAAATCCGTCGCCAGGACGAGTGCGTCTTTAAATCGTTTTGTTAGTATGGTCTGTTCCATAGGTTGATTATAGTGGAAACCAGACCGATCCATTAGCCCTGGGATAATACCTGTTAAAGACAAAACCGATTTGACGATTTTTCAAATCTTTGACTTCAGGCAACTCGATTTATGGTATACTCGTTTCGCTTTGCTTCGGCAGAGACACCTATCCTCACGTTTCTGGACCGACCCCGCGTGCCGTTATGAACGGTGGT
>CAYNJT010000053.1:0-21600 GCA_964397625.1 uncultured Leptolinea sp.
ACCGGGTGGATTAAGGCAAAAGCATAAGGCACATTCCACATAAGGAATAAGATTCCCATAGCGCGAATAGCTGTTTCGCCCGGTGTTCCTGAAAGTTCAAAACCCGCCGCGTAATCTGCGGGAGATGCGAGAAATTGAACGGCACACTGGATATTTAGGAACAGCACTATGCCAACTGCAGCCCGGGAAAGCTGGAGTCTTGAGTAATGCGAAAATATCTCGTGATCAGACATGAGAGAAGAAACGGTTTTCTATTTCTGTCGCCGTCTCTGATCGTTCAACTTTGAGAATATCTGCCAGATCCGGAATTACAGCCTGCAATTGATCGGCCATTTGATGAGCTATGCGACGAATGGAAAAATGCGCGTTGGGGGCGGAGCGCAGAGCGAGGAAATGATACAGGCTGCGCATGTTGGATTGGAGCAGGACCTGCCGGTTATAAGCGTTTGGTAGGACATAGGACGCCGCGGGTTGTGAAATGACGGCCAGTTTGCCGTAAGCTTCGGCGGCCTTCTTCATAACACGGTCATATTCATTCATCAAACCAGCTTTTTCGATTTGCCGGGGTACAGCGTACCCGAAGCAGGGAGTGAAAGGCGCCGGCGTCTGGGTCATCATGCGGTGGCGTTTTAATTCAAGATAGGCACCTTCGTCGAGGATCACATCAAAGGTGAAATTACCATATTCCAGCTCTCGAATGGGTATATCGTGATTGGCAAGGTTGCGGAATACTGACCCGAACCATTCCTTTTTTTGGTCAGGCGACAATGAACTCACAATTTGCGAAGATTGCGCGTAGCTATATCCGCGATAACGAATTATGGCCGCCCGCAAGACCTGATCTTCCAGATCCTCATCAAAACGGATCAATTGCGCACCAGGTTTATTGTTTTCACGTGAACCAGTTGATTGTGAAGGAATTTTTTCCTCAAAGAACTGTGCTGTCTCAGTCAGGGAAAGTTGCTCATCGGCATATTTCAAGAGTGTAGGTAATGCCTTTTGCGATATTTCTTTAATTTCCTTCCCAAGCGAGCGCACCTCCTGTAAGGGGTGGGAAAGCATCTTCGTTATGGCATGCTCCAGCGCGCGGGCATTAATGGTCATACCAACATTGGCGAATGCTGATACTGGAAGCAGGAACCGGCAGACATCACCGGCGGCCGTCAAGATGACCCGTTTTCTCCGGGCTGGAGTCTCGTCTGGAAGAATTGGTGTGTCTTTCTCCAGTGAGTCGACTACCACCGGCAGAGAGGTTTCATATAACCGGAAAAGATCATGGCAAATATCAAGGTAGATCTCTTTAGATTTTGCATCCGCAAATTCAGTTGGAATATGAAAATCCTCGCCAGTCCATTGCTGGTAGCGAGTTGATTTTTCTGTATAAGAAGCCAATCGGTTTGATTCCAGGCATTCTACAGCCAGCCGGGAAATATTCTCAAGGGCTATATGCAAAACCGCATGTTCCGCCACTGAGGAGTGACCATACCCGACCACCCACTTTTCATTAAAATCTTTGCTGGATTCAGCGGTTAATTCTTCAGCAATTTTCCCAAATGATTCGGGTGAGCGTGAAGTTTTTGCAAAAGCGACAGCAATGGTTTCAGGCGAATAAACCTGAGGGTCGAGCAGGTAAACTTCTCTTGTGCGTGGCATGGATCATAGTTTCCTGGCGGCCTCAATATCACGGTTAATCTGCCGGACCAACTCTTCAAAAGATGGGTATCGGGTTTCACCGCGCAGCCGGTGGGTGAATTGTACTTTAAGTTCCTGTCCGTACAAATCCTCATTGAAGTCCAGCAAGTGTATTTCAACAAAAACCTGGCGCGTATTATTTGTGAAAGTGGGACGGAAACCAATATTCCCAACGGAAAGATATGTTTTGTCTTGAAATTCGGTGATACAACGGTATACGCCTGGGGCAGGAAGGAGTTTTTGCGGCCAGGTCTGTAAATTGGCTGTTGGAAAACCGATCGTTCGGCCACGGCCATCTCCCGAGACAACTTTTCCTGTTATGCTGTAGTTCCTTCCCAAAAGGCTTGAAGCTGCAGTTACATCTCCAGTCTCGAGCAGACCGCGAATCTTACTGGAGGAAATGATTTCCGAATCATTTTCTTCTGGTGAAATGCAGCAAACTGTGTAATCTTTTAATCGGCCAATCGCGGTTAATACATCCACAGTCCCCTGACGGCCTTTCCCCAGGACAAAACCACAGCCAACAACCAGATGTTTGAAGCCGGTATGTTTGATAAGCTTCGCTATAAAATCTTCGGCCGTTATTTCCGCTAGCTGTAAAGTAAAGGGAATGGTGATCAAAATATCCACGCCCAGCTTAGCTAGTTGATCAGCCTTTTCATCTGGTGTGGATAGGTAATAGGGTGATTCAATGTGTTTTAAAATTACAGCGGGATGGGGAAAAAAAGTCAACACCACCGCAGGAGCATTTTGTTGGTTTGCTGAATCAACCAGCGCGGCGATCAATTTTTGATGTCCGCGATGCAGGCCATCAAAAGAGCCTATGGTTAGACAGGCCTTTTCAAGGTTGATTTCTTCAAGGGAGCCGGCCTGGATCATGGGATCAGGAGAAGAAGACTTTTTTAGGCTGCCATTCGCTCGTGTCGTTATTGTATTCCATCAAGGCAACCAGTTCACCCTGTTCATTTATCCCGCGAGCCCAGGTGGACGGCAAAGGTGGAGATTGAACACGGATTCCATGCCTGACGGCTTCAACCTGTTCATTATTCAATTCAAGAGCCGGCCAGTCAGATAATGCTTCTGCCGCGGGTATCAAATATTGATACCAATTTCCGGAATCAAATGACTCTCGAAGTTTACGAAGTGGAACAGCATCCCGCAAGGTAAAGCGTCCACTTTTGGTACGCCGCAAGCCAACCAGATGTGCCCCACAGCCCAGCTTTTCGCCCAAATCATGCGCGAGTGAGCGCACATATGTACCTGAAGAACAATACACATCGATCACGGCTTCAGGGGGAGCCCATTCGAGAAGGTCAAGATTATATACATGAATGGTACGTGGAGCTAGATCAAACTCTTCTCCATCGCGAGCCATGTCATACGCTTTTTTGCCTTTGACTTTTATAGCGGAGTAGGGTGGAGGAACCTGCTCTATTTCGCCGATGAAGGTTTTCAATTCACTTTCAAATTTTTCTTCCGTGATATCGACTGGAGATGAGCCGCCTGTGACACGACCTTCTGCGTCGTATGTATCAGTAGATTGCCCGAGTCGGACAACTGCCTGATAACGTTTGTCGGAAGCAGATACGTATTCACTTAACCGGACTGCAGGCCCAAGCAGCACAACGAGGACTCCAGATGCGCGTGGATCGAGAGTTCCGGTATGCCCGGCTCTACGAATATTTGTCCCTTTACGAATAATTTGAACCACGTCATGTGATGTCAATCCAACCGGTTTATCAACGACCAGGACACCCGATATGGCATTATTGACATTGAAGGATTCCTCATACATAGTTATTTGAGTTCTCCCATCTTTTTATTTTTCCTCACCTGTTATTCCTGTAAATTAATTATCGCCATTTTTGACATAATTGATAGTGGCTTTTAATACTTTTTCCTGAACTTCAGCCAGAGAACCGGTAATTTCAGCACCTGAAGCTGCAGGATGACCGCCACCGCCAAAGGATAGCGCTAATTTTGAGATATCCAAACCTGGAATTGCGCGCCAGCTTACCTTAACTTTTTCTTTGCCTTGTTCAACAAACATGATGGCTACAGAAGCGTCATCTATAGTACTTAGCATGTTAATCAGATCGGCATCATCATTTCCAGGATAGGAGGCTTTTTTTCTATCTTTAAGAGACAAACTGGAGTATATGACCTTACCTGTTTTTTTCAAATTTTCAAGGCCAATTCCCCAGTATTTTGCTGCCTGATAAGACCGTCCCACAAGGGTTTTTGTATACATCTCTGAAAGATTTATACCATAATCCATCAAATTTGCCGCGAGGCGTAGCGTGTTTGAGGATGTATTACTGGTTCTAAAACCCAGAGAATCTCCCAATATTCCCATAAGCAGGGCTGAAGCAACGGACTGGTTGATAGACAATCCCCATTCTTTCAAGTGCTCTGCAATTATGGCACTGGTGGCCACATTTTCTGGTTCAATGAGGTTGATTTTGCCGAATTCTAAATTTGAAAGATGATGGTCAATATTGATATCAACTTGGACACCTGCTGGAAGTGCGTCACCCAATCGTTTTGTGTCAGAACAATCCAGAGAGACGAAAAGATCATAAGGTTCTTCCGCGGTGTGTTTTACCCTATCGGCGCCTTCGAGAAAACGCATACTTACTGCGATGGAATCGGTAAGAACCATCTGAACCTGTTTGCCAGCCGCTTCAAGCGCGGCACCCAGCCCTAAAAGAGACCCAATAGCATCCTGATCAGGCCTGATGTGTGATGTCAGAACAATTCGATTGGCTTTTTGAAAAGCACTGCCAATTTGCAGATCAATGCTATTGGTCATTTTTCCCTGCTGAGGATTTATCAGATTTCAATGAAGCCAGCAACGTCTCGATATGGTCTGCACGCTCCGGAGTCGGATCCCAATGGAAACGTAATCGCGGAAATACTCGTAACTCAATCCGGTCAGAAAGTGATTTTCGCAAAAAACCGGAAGCGTGTTCAAGACCGTTCACCACCTCTTTTGATCGGACTGCCCCTTCGATCGCAGAAACGAAAATATCAGCGTAAGCTAATTCTCGGTCAACTTTTACATCCGTGATGGAAATTCCTTCCAAACGAGGATCGGCAATTTCCTTGACAACCATTTCTGACAGTTCCTGGCGGATTCGATCGGAAATACGTTGTAATCTTAAGCTTGAAGGCATAAAAACTCTTTCCTGCGATAAAAAATACTAACTGGAACGCTCAAGAGTGAAGCATTCGAGGATATCACCCTTTTGGAAATTTTCAAAGTTTTTTAGCGAAATGCCGCAATCGAAACCCTGACGGACTTCTTTTACATCATCTTTCTCGTGTTTGAGAGAAGACATTTCGCCTTCAAAGATCTTTTCTCCATTACGAAGGACACGAATCTTGCCATTGCGGCGGATTTCGTTCTGCGTTACCCGGCAACCTGCGATATTACCAAGTTTAGAAATTTTGAAAACGGCCAACACTTCTGCCTTTCCAATTTGGACTTCTTTAAATTCCGGTTCAAGCATGCCCTTAAGAGCTTTTTCAACATCTTCCGTCAGACGATAAATAATCTCATAAAGACGGATGGAAACACCTTCCGCTTCAGCGAGACGCTTGGCGCCTGAATCTGCCTGAACGTTGAAACCCAGAATGATGGCTTTTGATGCAGAAGCCAGGTTAACATCATTTTCGCCAATATCTCCAGTTTCTGAATACAGAATGTTGATATTGACATCACCTTTTTCAATATCATTCAGTGCCGTTGTGATAGGTTCAAGTGAGCCCTGAACATCGGCTTTAACGATCAGCCGTAATTCTTTTGTTTCACCAGCCTGAATGCGATTGAATAAGGTTTCCAAAGACGCTTTGGGAGAATTGATGGAATTTTGTTGCAGTAGGGCTTTGCGTTCCTGTGCGATGGCTCGGGCTTCTTTTTCGCTGGAGTAGACCTGAAATAGTTCGCCTGCTTCTGGTACGTCTGATAAACCCATTACCTGAACTGGTGAGGAAGGTCCGGCTTTGCGGATCTTTTTTCCATGGAAATCAAACATGGCGCGCAGTTTACCCACGGATTTCCCGGCCAGCACAATGTCACCTACTTCAAGGCTGCCGTTTTGAACAAGCAATGTGGAAACAACACCCTTGCCATGATCAAGTTCGGCTTCGATTACAGTTCCGATAATCTGGTTGCTGGCAGGGTTGGCTTTAATATCCATGCTCTCGGAAACCAGCAAAATGGCTTCCAGCAAATCATCGATACCCGTCTTCTGTTTGGCAGAGACTGGCACAACCATGGTATTCCCATCCCATTCGTCAGGAACCAATCCCATATCGGCCAGTTGTTTTTTAACAAAATCTGGATTGGCATCCGGTCGGTCAATTTTGTTCAGAGCGACAATAATCGGCACACGGGCTGCGCGTGCATGAGCAATGGCTTCCTTGGTTTGCGGCATGATGCCGTCATTGGCAGCGACAACCAGAATCACAATATCAGCACCCTGCGCCCCTCGGGCACGCATGGCAGTAAACGCGGCATGACCCGGTGTATCGAGAAATGTGATCAAGCGTCCTTTGTGTTCAACCTGGTACGCGCCGATGTGCTGCGTTATGCCTCCCGCTTCACCGGCTGCAACTTCACTATGACGAATGGCATCCAACAGTGTCGTCTTTCCATGATCTACATGCCCCAGAATAGTAACGACAGGAGGACGATTAACCAGCTTGGTTTCGTCTTCATTGGCGATGATCTGTCGCCAGAAAGGGATTTCACCAGTTTCAGTTTCTTTGGTTTCCTCTTCAACCTCTAAAGTGGCTTCAAAACCTAATTCAGAAGCCACAATGGCGGCTGTGTCAAAATCAACCATCTGGTTAATATTTGCCATGACACCATTCGCCATCAGAATCTTTATTACCTGTATTGGGCTAGTTGATGTGGCTGTAGCCAGATCACGTACCGTGACATTACCGGCTAATTTAATTGTTTTTTGCCCATTCTCGCTCATACTGCACCTCCAGTTTTTCGCGAGCCTGTCTTCCCACCCCGCTAATTTGGAAACCAGGGCCCGATCTTTTCGTTCGTTTAGAAATGACGCGAGAATGATGTACTATCAGGGAACCTTACATTCTATTCTTCCGTGTTAATAACCGCACCCGATTGGATCGGTTCATCCGGTAGATTTGCAAGGTACGACCGTAATAATTCACGATCTTTCTCGGTCAATTCTGTTTTTAACGCATTGGCAAGCGAGCCTTTCAGCCCTTTTTCCCAGCACTTTTTGCTGTCGTGAAGATATGCTCCACGTCCGGCAAGTTTGCCGCCAGGGTCGATAACAACACCCTCAGCTGTGCGTACCAGGCGAATAAAGGTTTTTTTTTCATTCACCTGGCGGCATCCCACACAGGTCCGCCGGGGTATATGCCTAACATGAGAAGCTGCTTTCTTTGCCACCTTTCCTTTTTCTTACAACCAATTTTTATTCGTCCCAATCCCAACCACCACCGCGTTTGTGTTTTTTAATTGCTGTGGTCATATCACGATCTGGATCGTATGTGACTTCAACGTGTTTTGGTTTCTTTTTCTTGCTAGATTTTTTCGCCACATCATCCAATTCTTCTTCATCTTCATTGATCGGTTCGATCACACCCAGTGATTCGGATTTCAACGCGAAGAGCTGATCAAAGGGAACCTCCTCTTCGATCTCTTCAACCGGGGCGGTGGGAGTTTCTTCTTCTACCTCTAATTTGGATGTCGTCGTTTCAACATCACTTCCAGTAGTCATTACTTCGCTAGTCTTGGTCGGGGCAGTTGTTTCCTCAACCACAGGTTGGACCGCTGCCGTAGCCTCGAGGCGAGTCATTAGATTCCGAATTTCCTGCATGGCACGCGGGCCTATACCCTGAAGCCGAAGAATGCTGTCAGGGGATGTGCGATAGGTATATGCCATATCGCGGACAGTTAAAATGCTGGCTTCCTGAAGCAGGTAGGCTACATGCTCCGGCAATCCAGAATCCAGAATATCCACATCCAACATTTCCTGAGGGATATCTTTTAATACTTCGGTGATCTTGGTATCTTCAACCGCGATCACCGGTTGGAGGCGGGCAATGGCTTTTCGTTCCACACGATCGACAAACTTTGTCATCATGTCATAATCTTCAGGAGGCAACGGGCGGCCGTCTGCTTTTTTGGCCAACATGGCTTCAATCAGGGGGATGACATCCTGTTCTGCTTCAACCAGTGGCTTGTATGTTTCATCGGTTGACAATTTATTAAGAGCGTCGCTGGCCGCTTCCGGGAGGCTCTTAATATCAATACGCCAGCCGGTTAATTTGGCTGCCAGTCGGGCATTCTGCCCATCTCGGCCGATTGCCAGACTTAATTGATCTTCTGGAACAACTACCGTGGCGGTTTTTCCATTATCAGAGAGTTCGTTTAGGTAAACTCCACTGACACGCGCGGGGGAAATCGCTTTGGCGATATACACAGCGGGATCATTATTCCATTCAATGACATCGATCTTTTCGTCATGCAATTCACGGACGATTGCCTGAATTCTGACGCCCCGGATACCCACACACGCACCTACCGGGTCAATTCCGGCCTGGGCCGCTGAGACGGCAACTTTTGCGCGTTGTCCTGGTTCACGGGCAATGGAACGAATTTCTACAACGCCATGATAAATTTCCGGAACCTCATTTTCCAGTAAACGACGCAGGAAATTGCGGTGTGTGCGTGAGAGAATGATCTGAGGACCGCGCTGAGAATCTTTAACTTCCGAGATCAAAGCACGAACACGGTCATGGATGCGGAAACGTTCTCCGCCAATCATTTCTTTGCGCGGCATGGTACCTTCGGCTTTCATTTCGAGGCCAATGGTCAAACCTTGCGCGCCAACTGCCTGCACGACACCAGAAACAATTTCGCCCAATTGCTTCTCATAGAAGCTCAATTGTGATTGGCGTTCCGCGTCGCGAATTCTCTGTTGAATAACCTGTCGCGCGGTTTGCGCCGCAACCCGCCCAAAATCTTTAGGTGTTGATTCCACCAGGACCATGCTGCCCAACTCAGCATCCGGGTTGACTTTGCGGGCATTTTCCAGGGTAACTTCTGTGCGATCATCCTGGGTTTCTTCAACAACTTCTTTCTCCGCGAAAATGGTTACCTGTCCGGAATCAGGGTCAATCCTGGCTTCCACAAGTTGAGCGTTGGAGGCGTTCACGGCTCTGCGATAGGCTGATACCATGGCAGATTCCAATGCCTGAAGAATGATCTCCTTGGGAAGCTGTTTTTCTTCCAGTACTTCATTGAAGGCCAATGTGAATTCGTTTTTCATTTTTTGCCAACTCCGAGCAAATCCCTCTACAAACAGAAAAGTGGGGGAAAACCCACTTTTCAAGGACGACAAAAGCGTTAAAAGCATAGTTATTTTAGCATAGCCAACAGGCTTTAGCAAGCAATTTCGGGTATACTAGGTCGGTAATCACATTAATCCCTGATTAGAAATCTTCCTTTTGAATATATAGTTCTTTTCCCAATGACCAGGCAGAAAGTCATTGGGATTATCACAAGGTGACCAGGAGGATTTATGAAATTGATCTGCCGGGAGAAGAAAGCCATTGTTACAGGCGGATCTCGAGGTATAGGATTGGCAATTGCCATTGAACTGGCCGGACGTGGAATGGATATAACAATCATTGCCAGAGATTCCTCCCGAATAAATGAAGCAATCTCCCTGATAAAAAAAGAAACTGTTGATCCATTACAAAAAGTTACTGGTCTTCCTCTTGATGTGTCTAAAGATGAAGAGGTACGTGTAGCGATGAAATCATGGATCGAACATAATGGCGCGCCTGATATTCTGATCAACTCAGCTGGCTTTGCCCATCCAGGGAAAATCGAAGATCTTTCGATGGAAATCTACCGAAAGAACATGGATGTGAACTATTTTGGTACAGTCAATATGGTTAAATCTATTTTACCGTCCATGCTTTCACGGGGAAATGGTGTCATCGTAAATATATCTTCCGTTGCGGGGTTCCTTGGAATTTACGGATATACGGCCTACAGTGGTTCGAAATTTGCTGTAACTGGGTTCAGCGATTCGCTGCGGAATGAATTGAAACCCAGGGGGATACATGTGTCTGTTGTGTTTCCACCAGATACCGATACAGACCAACTGGCGTATGAATCACAATTTAAACCTGAAATCACAAAAATGATTGCCGGAAATGCCGGACTGCTTTCACCGAAGCAGGTAGCAGAAGGAATCATTTCTGGAATTGAAAGGAATAGATATGTGATCACTCCTGGTTTTGAACCGACAGTGATCTACTGGCTGCAAAATTTCCTGGGGAAGGCCACCTTTACCATACTGGATTGGATGGCTTTGCGCGCCTGGAAAAAGATACAAACCCAGAAAACATAAGAAGAAACTTTTTTGAAATCATAGAAAATTCAGAGATACATCCTTCAATTTTTCCTTCATTTTTTATATTGGAGTTCAAGATGGATATTTTTGACAAATGTTTTCAATATACTGAAGTAAAGAATGCCATCAAAGGCGGGTATTACCCATATTTCATTCCCCTCACAGAAAATGAAGGAACAGAGGTTTCCTTCAAGGGGCATCGTCTGATCATGTGTGGGTCAAATAATTACCTTGGCCTGACTACGCATCCAAAGGTGCGTGAGGCGGCAATCGAAGCTATAAAGCGATACGGAACCAGTTGCACTGGGTCAAGGTTTTTGAACGGAACTCTGGAAATACATGAGACCCTTGAGAAAGAACTGGCTGAGTGGGTGGGCAAGCCGGCAGCATTGACTTTTTCTACTGGGATGCAGGTCAACCTTGGGACAATCAGCGCGCTTGTGTGCAAGGACGACACAGTCATTCTGGATAAGGATGACCATGCCAGCATTGTGGATGGCGCGAGATTGGGATATGGAAAGCTTGAACGCTACCGCCACAACGATCTGGAGCACCTTGAACGGGTTATGCAGAGTATTCCAGAAACTTCAGGGAAACTGCTGGTGACAGATGGGGTCTTCTCCATGGAGGGCGACCTGGCGCTTGTTCCGGAACTGGTTGATGAATGCAAGAAACACGGCGCTCGCCTGATGATTGATGACGCACATGGTATGGGTGTGACCGGCGATGGGCATGGTACTGCGTGGCATTTTGGCATGACTGACAGGGTTGACCTTATTATGTCGACGTTTAGCAAGAGTTTCGCCTCTCTGGGTGGATTTATTGCTGGTGATGAAGATGTGGTAGATTTCATAAAACATCATGCACGCGCTCTTATTTTTAGCGCAAGCATTACTCCCGCCCAGGCGGCATCTGCGTTAGCTGCCCTGCATGTGATGAAGGAAGAACCGGAGCGCATTCGTCGGATAAATAAAATTGGTGAAAAAATGCGCGAAGGTTATAAAGCTATGGGTTTTAATGTCGGGAAGTCTGTAACACCCATTATTCCCATCATGATCGGGGATGATCAAAAGACATTCCTTTTCTGGCGGACATTATTTGACGAAGGTGTGTTTGTCAATCCGGTGATTTCACCTGCCGTTGCCCCCGGAAATCAACTTCTTAGGACCAGTTACATGGCAACACATACAGATGATCAGTTGGAAAAAGTCCTCGGTATATTCAAAAAAGTAGGAAAAAAGGTTGGTGTTATTTAATGAAGAAAGCCCTGTTTCGATCATTATGGGATTGGTTTAAAAGCAACCTGGCTAATATTTGTGTCGGGTTGATCATCCTCGGCGCGTTATGGTTTCGGGTAAGTTTTTATGGAGATATGCGGTACTCCATTGCCACGAACGATACCTCGTCTTACTATCTTCAAGCTGATATTCCGTTGTTCAGTTGGGAGGCTTTTACATCCCGTCGGTTGCCAACTTACCCCGTTTTGTTCAAAATCTTCGAACCGGATGAGGGGTATCACACACCATCAGCGATCAGCTACCCTGCCGCTCCTGGAGTGGGTACAAAACATAAAGAAATTCAACCGGAATATATTAAGATCGTGGTTGTTCAGGCTTTTCTGGCCATGTTTGCCTGGGTTACCCTGGTTATTACATTGTGTCGACGTCTTAAGACAAAAATACTCAGGCCAATAGCAGCCCTTGTCATCTTGACCTTTGCATTCATGCCATCAATGTCTGAATGGGATTCCATCTTGATGACGGAATCCTTATGTTTTTCTTTGTTCGCGTTGATCGCGGCAGTGACTCTTGAGTTGCTCTTTCGGGTTCCGGAAGAAAAGAAAAAACCTGGAATCATCACAAAAATTTTGTTTGTGATCTGGGCTTTTCTTATACCGGCATGGGCGTTTTCTCGAGATTCCAATTCAAATACTTTAATCATCATGGTTGTGTTTTTCGCTGCTTTTTTCTTGATTCCACAAATCCGGAAGAATATTCCGGTCTTTTGGATTGCCGGGTTGGCCATCTGGATATGTTTCCTGTCGTACTGGTATTCGACAACCACCTTTGCCGCGAATCGATGGAGATGGGGGTGGTTGGATATTTACAACGACTGGGTAAGTCCTTATAAGAATCGCATTGCATTCTTTGAATCCTGGGGAATGCCCACCCCATGGACGGATGAATGGGTGAAGGAATCGGGTTCAAAAGCGTACTTGAGTTTCCTTATTCATAATCCGGGATTCATGATCTCTGAATTACTGGGTCGCCTATCTGATGCTTTCTCAGAAAATATCCAACCTTACTTTTTCACCCCCATGACACATATGCGAAAAATGGTCATCGCGATCGGTGAAATATTTCATCCATATTCCAGTGTGGCTTTTGCTTTACCGATTTTTACCGGTGTACTTGTGGTGATAAGTTCGATTCGAAATTCTATTAAGAAAAATATCGCCTGGTTCTTTTTTGTCCTCTGGTTTTTGGCAATGACCTATGGCCTTTATCTGGCTGCGTTTTATGGGGACAGCGCGGGATTGATCCGCCATACGCTCGGGGCTGTTGTCAATATGCGCTTTATGATATGGCTGTTGCCCATAATCCTTGCGGAGATCATCTGTGCAAGTCAGCCTGAAAATAAAACAAACGGCTGAAGAATATTCAGCCGTCATTGAGTGAAATTTTTTAGTATAGGAACCTGGATGCTAAATATCCAGGTTCTTTACATCTTTAGCGTGGGTGGTGATAAATTTGTTGCGTGGTGGAACGGCTTCGCCCATCAACATATCGAATGTGCGGTCAGCCGCGGCCGCGTCTTCAATGGAAACCTGGAGCAAGGTGCGTTTCTCGGGATCCATGGTCGTTTCCCAGAGTTGTCCCGGATTCATTTCACCCAGCCCTTTGTATCGTTGGATGGATATCTTTTCAGGATTGCCGCCTATCTCTTTGATGATTTTATCTTTCTGCTGTTCAGTATAGGCGTAGCGAATATTATCTTTGTAAGCCAGCCGGTATAGCGGCGGTTGGGCAATAAAGAGGTGTTCATCTTCGATCAGGGTCTGCATATAGCGGAAGAAGAAGGTTAGCAGCAAGGTTCGTATATGACTGCCATCAACATCCGCATCGGCCATGAGGATAATCTTGCCATAACGCAGGTTGGAAGTATCAAAATTATCACCGATACCGGTTCCAAGAGCTGAAATTATTGCCTTGACCTCATTGTTCGATAGTATCTTGTCCAGGCGGGCTCTTTCAGTATTCAGGATCTTTCCGCGTAACGGAAGAATGGCCTGAAAATGTCTGTCGCGACCTTGTTTGGCTGAACCACCGGCCGAATCACCTTCCACAATATACAATTCTGTTCTTGATAGATCACGGTCAGAACAATCTGCCAGTTTTCCGGGTAAGGTCAAACTTTCCAACGCAGATTTACGAATGACCAAATCGCGGGCTTTACGCGCGGCATCTCGGGCGCGCGCAGAAGTCAGGCATTTCTGAACAATGGCTTTAGCCGCGGTCGGGTTTTCATCAAGAAAAGTTGAAAAAGCCTCAACAACAACCTGCTGAACAAAAGTCTGAACTTCAGGGTTCATCAGTTTTACTTTTGTCTGGCTTTCAAATTGTGGATCCGGATGTTTAATGCTGACGATGGCGGTCAATCCTTCACGAGTATCATCACCGGTGAAGTTCGCATCGGCTTCTTTTAATAAATTTGCTTTGCGGGCGTAATCATTGATTACTCTTGTCGTGGCTGTACGCAGGCCAGTCAGGTGGGTTCCACCATCAATCGTGTTGATAGTGTTGGCAAATGAATACACAGATTCTGAATAAGCGTCTGTGTATTGGATGGCAACTTCCACACCCACATGTTCAAGTTCTTTTTCGGCGTAAACAATGGGGTGCAAACCTTCTCGATTGCGGTTCAGGTACCGAACAAAGGATGTAATTCCGCCTTCAAAATAAAATGTCATTTCACGGAAAGACCGTTCATCCAAAAGGTGGATACGGACGCCGCGAGTAACGAAGGCCATTTCACGAAAACGCTGAGTTAATGTGGAAAAACTAAAATCCAACCCTTCGCCTTTAAAAATCTGGCGGTCGAAACGAAAAGTTGTTTTCGTACCAGTCTCATCAAGTTTGCAAGTGCCAATCTGTTTCACTGGTTCTTCAGGTATGCCCTGATGGTATTTCTGACCATAAACCTTGCCATCTCGGCGAACTTCCACTTCACAATACTCAGAAAGAGCGTTTACAGCAGAAACACCTACACCGTGCAGACCACCAGAAACCTTATAACTGCCGGATCCAAATTTTCCACCGGCGTGAAGTACTGTCATAACAACTTCGAGAGCGGATTTCTTCTTCTGGGGATGAATATCCACCGGAATCCCCCGGCCATTGTCTGTGACCGTGACTGAACTGTCCGCGTGGATAACGATCTCAATGCTGGTGCAGGCTCCGGCCAAAGCTTCATCAATGGAGTTGTCAACTACTTCGTAAACAAGGTGATGGAGAGCTTTAAGGTCAGTTCCACCGACATACATGCCTGGACGCCGACGGACAGCCTCAAGGCCTTCCAAAACTTGAATATCTTTTGCTCCATACGAACTAACATCGGCTGGTTGCATGGCGTTTCCTCTCAAAAGGGGTGTAATTAAATTTGGACAGCCGTATGGTGTTGTTTACTTCCCATCCAGGCCATTCCCTTGCGGTAATAGACAAAACTGGAAGCAATCAACCCTGTGCTGATAAATGCGTGACCAAAGATGCCAACCAGTGACATCCAGGATGAATCCGGAGCAGTTTCCCAGAGGAGGTTTAATCCCTGGTACAACAAAAGCGCTGTCAAAATGAACATCCCTGTACCGGGTAGATAATTGCGAACGAGTTTAATGCTATTAGAGATAGCTGAGGTGATTGATTTGTGTTCCACAAAAACACCATGCGGCGCAAAAACAAGCGGCATTATGAACCATAATAAAACAACAAAGATAAACAAAAGTATGATTTCTCCAAGCGCTGCTGAAATTAGGGAGAGAAGAGCAACAATGATCATCACCGGAAAAGAAAAAAGTACTAAAAAAACAAAAAAGAGCATTGTAAAGAGAAGAATCTGCCAAAAATCGTTGATTGCATAGGTCAAGGAGAATTGAGTTTCCTGATTATCTGTTGAACGCGAAATGGCTTCAAAATACAAACTACCCAGAATGATCCCAAACAAAGAAAATGCCAGCCATAAAACAACAACCTGTACGGCATTGGTTGATTCATAAAAAGATGGGGTTCCGTATGGCGTCTCAATCGGAGAAAGGCCGGCCATAAGACTCGGAATTCCAATTGGATAGACGCGAACCAGGCTGATCAGGTTGAAATGATTGAGGATAATGTCCCAGATTTCTTTACTCCAGTTGGCTACTTCCATTATCTCGGGCGTGGCAAGTTCAGGCATTTGACTGGTTATTTCTGTAATGAGAGGTTGAAGAAGGTTCTTAACGCGTATATGCGGTCCCAGCCATAAGAAAGTATCCAGAAGTAGAGGGAAGAGAATAAGATAGATATGGTTCGCGACTGTATTGAATCCCTCTGTTAATGATGCGATCAGGCGGGGAGCATTTTCTTGAGTAGAAGGCAACTGGTTTTCCATAACCTGTTAATTTTACCACCATCAAATAGAAATCTTGGTGTTTCTAGAACAAATGATTTGAAAAGTACTTTTTGGAAACGGCCATGGGTGAGCAGGTGATAAAATGGGATTATGGATCACACAATCCCGAAGATTAATGGCGGTCGATTAAGTCTGATCATGGCCTCTATAATGTTGGCCTATTCATTAACGCCATTCATAAAGATCCCCAGCCGTGAATTGAATTTCCAATTACCAGGATTTCTCTTCCTTCTTCGGGTCGATTACACAGGTTTGGTTTCAATTTTATCGGCCGGGCTAGGCGCCACAGGAATGTCCTGGCTTCTTCAATCGCGAAATAGCGAACTTCAAAATGGCCGTGATATTCAACACCTCTTATTTCCGGCATTAACAGCATGGGCGATAGGGGTTCCTCTTGGCGCGCTGGGAATCAACTTGCAATGGTGGGCAGTTTTTGTTTTCGGCGGTCTGCTTCTGGCAGCTGTTTTCTATGCTGAATTTATTGTTGTCAATCCCAATGACCAACAGGCGGGATTGGCGATCATTGGTCTTTCAGCAGTAGGGTATGCTGTTTACCTTATACTTTGCGTGGCCATGCGTGGGGCTGGGTTACGTCTCTATCTGACTCTACCTGTATTTCTACTGACTGCCAGTTTGATAAGCTGGAGGGTCCTTTCCCTAAGGTTGACAGGCCGTATATGCTGGCATTGGTATGTATTAACTGCGTTAGTCACTACTCAGGTAGCTATTGGTTTACATTACCTGCCGATCCAACCGATACAATTTGGTCTGATCCTTACCGGGTTATGTTACGCTCTGGTTTCCATAGGTTTACTCATCGAACTCGGCGTAAATACGAGGAGAAATCTATTAGAGCCGATCCTATTTTTTATTTTCCTGGTGGGAACAGCATTGATAATTTACTAACATGACTCAAAATATGTAATAAACATGACTTTTGTATCTCTTTCACCATTTGATGAGTCTGGTATTATTTGTGGGCGAAAAATGAAACTGAACATCGCTCACCAGTGTTATAAGTGTTGTATGTAATACAGAATACCTTAATAGAAAGTTATTTAATATGGAATTACTACTCATCTTATTTTGCCTGCTTGTTTCCTATTTACTCGGGGCAATACCCTTTGGGCTGATTATTGTGAAAATCGGCACAGGTAAGGATGTGCGTGGAGTTGGATCAGGGCGAACTGGTGGAACGAATGCGATGCGCGCTGGTGGTGTTCTGGCCGGAGTCTTGACGGCTGTTTTTGATATTCTTAAAGGAGCGGTGACTTATTTTCTTGTTTCGTATTTTTCCGCAGGAAATGCCTGGCTTCAGGTTGGGTGCGGACTGGCAGCCATATTGGGACATAATTATTCCATTTTTCTTATACACCGCAATGAGAATGGGAGATTGCAGCTCACAGGCGGGGCTGGTGGAGCCACCTGTCTGGGAGGCGCGATTGCTATTTGGCCTCCCATATGGACGGTGATATTACCTTTGGCTTTACTTGTTTATATTCTCATCGGTTTTGCGTCTGTCACAACGATGAGTATTGCCTTGATTGCTACAGGGGTATTCATTTATAGGGCTGCTATGGGCTATGCATCCTGGATCTATGTGATTTACGGTTTAGTAGCGGAACTTTTGTTGATCTGGGCATTACGACCGAACATCAAACGGTTGATCGATGGCACAGAAAGATCGGTTGGAATACGATCGTACATCCAGCGGAAAAAAGCCGGGAAACGGCCTGATTTTTATAATGGAGATGATTTGGATTAAGCCAGTCGGGTTAATCAGACACGAGTTTCTCTTCTGACTCTTCGGCTGATATGGCTTCGCTGCCATCCCGTAGGAATTTCATATAAAGAGATTTCAAATTGCGGCGGTGCAGGTCTTCACCCAGTCCACCCAGATGGACGCGTGATTTTCCACAACTTTCGATATCCACCAGACTTAAGACTTCTTCGGGATTCCTCTTTTTCGCAGCCGATTTCACTGCTTTTCGAATATTGGTCAAGTAAGCCAGGTTTTCCTTGACAGCCCCTTCGATTTCTCCGCGAAGAATGATGTCACCATGTCCTTGAACAATATTTTCGAGTCCCATCTTACCGATTTGTTTTATCACTTCACCCAATGTATCAATATCACCATCAACTATGTGCGGAAGCGGCATAAAAGCATCGCCGGCAAATAGAACACGGTCTTCTTCAATTAAGACTGAAATACCATCGGCGCTATGACCGGGTGTGGTCATTAGAATGAGGTTTTTTTTGCCCACCCGGAGGGACATGCTTCCCTGATCAAAGGTTAGATGGGGTAGGACTATTTTCGATTTGCTAAATGCAGAATTGTTTTGCCGGGTGGATTCAAGCGCGGGAATAGCTTTCTCCTGCATAGCTTTGCGGCAAAGAGAGTGGGCAAGAACCGTAGCTCCGGGGAAATAACAATTCCCCCACGTATGATCCGCATGGTAATGCGTGTTGATCACGTAGCGGACAGGCATTCCCAGGGTCTCTTCAATGTACTGACGCATTTGCAGAGTTTCATCGGGAATGGCCAGGGTATCGATAACTACCGCCCATTGCGTGCCAGTGACTGCGCCTGCCGTTACCTGAGCAAAGACCTCGCTTTGAAACCAGTAAACATTTTCTGATACACGTTCGTGCTGCATCTATTATTTCCTAAACCTTTGGTGGGATTGTGTTTGCGTTTAATGAATTTGATATACAAGAGCGTAGAATAGCATAAAATAAAACAAAAGTCAAAAAAGTGGTGGTTGAATTAATCAGCCACCACTTTCACTTATAGTACTTTGCTCAGGAATAATCTTGTTCGTTCTTCCCGTGGATTCGTAAACAAAATTTCGGGCGGCGCTTCCTCAACAATCTGTCCGCCGTCCATTAAAATGGCGCGGTGTGCGGCTGCTCGGGCAAAACCCATTTCATGCGATACAACCACCATGGTCATGCCTTCTTTTGCCAGATTGAGCATAACATCCAAAACCTCCTGGATCATTTCAGGATCCAGCGCACTGGTAGGTTCATCAAATAGCATGATCTTTGGGTTCATGGCCAACGCGCGAGCAATAGCCACACGCTGCTGCTGTCCGCCTGACAACTCACCGGGTTTGGCATAGGCCTTTTCCGGGATTCCAACTTTTTCCAGAAGATCAAAGGCAATTTTTTCCGCTTCATCTTTCTTCCGTTTGCGTACAACCTTCTGAGCCAGAAGAATGTTATCCATCACAGATAGGTGTGGAAAAAGGTTAAATTGCTGAAAGACCATACCCACTTCGGTGCGAACCGCATTGATGTTTTCAGCGGTCTTAAGTGGAATACCATCAACAATAATCAAGCCTTCATCATATTTTTCAAGACGGTTAATACAACGGAGAAGGGTAGATTTTCCGGAGCCGGACGGTCCGATGATCATCACCACCTCGCCTTTTTGCACATCAAGGCTCACATTGTGCAGCGCTTCAAGTGTGCCAAACTTCTTGGTTACATTTTCGATATGAATGATAGGTTCCATGGTTATCTCTCCAGACGGGTTTTGTGTTCAATGTATGTGACCACCCGGGCTGAGAATAATGTCATCGTCAAATAAAGGAGAGCAATCATGGACCAGGTTTCAACCGGAATGAAATAGGTACCCGCGAATTCGCGACCGCGCCGCGTAATATCCGATACCGCAACAACACTGATCAAGGAAGAATCTTTGAGAAGGGATATAAATTCATTTCCAACTGGAGGAAGTATGACCCGAATTGCTTGCGGCAGAATAACATAGCGCATAGCCTCAATATGAGACATTCCCAGACTTCGCGCAGCTTCCATTTGACCTTTGGGGATACTTTGAATGCCCGCGCGATATATCTCAGCCATATAAGCGGCATAGCAAAAGGTCAGACCCAAAATTGCCATGCCAACAGGATTCGCGAGGTAATTCTTCAGGGCATCAATATTTAGCGATTGGCCAATATTTTGAATGACCGAAGGAAAGGCAAAATACCAGAACATCAATTGAACCAGCAGCGGAATACCGCGGATCACTTCTACATAGACCGTAGATACACCATTGATCAATTTATTCTTGGAGAGCCGGCCAAGGCCGATGAAAAGGCCGACGACCAGAACAAGAAAAAATGTGATTACTGTTGTCGAAATGGAGACCCAAATTCCATCTTGTACAAAGACAATGATCCTCCAGTAAGGATCGCTTTTTGCAGTTGCCAGATAAATAATGAGAAAAATTACAAAAAATACTAATAGCCACCATTTATCAAATCGTTGTTTTTTCCCCGTAGTATCTGCTTTTCTTTCCGGTGAAAGCGGTACCATGGCATCCGTTTGCATATCCATTTGTTCACCAGTCCGATAATAGAATTTTGGTTGGATTCTTCTTGCTCATTACATTCTCCTACTTTGTTTTCAGGGAAATTCGTTCTCAAAAGACAATTTTCGCAGTATATCACTTTTGCCCCTTATTCTCGGAGTGATTTTCGGTGTGTCTTCTATCTATTTATCCTTGAGAGCCAAACGCCTACATGCTAGAATGCAGACATGTCTGATAGTTCTAAAAACTCTATCCATTTCCCCTTAGATTTACAAAATTTGCTGTATATAAGTGCCGTAGTTTTATGTTACTTTATTGGATTGGGACTAGGGCATTATTTAGGACAATCCATTGATTGGGAGATGACAATTGCTGGATTGAGTTATGTTTTACTGTTGTTCCTGAGTGGTTCATTATTTGGCCAGTTCTTTGATACCACAGGCAGACTGAAAAGAGAAAAAGAAAGCAAACAGGGAAAATCAGAACGAGAGGTCCGGCAGACCAGATTCACATCCGGAATGATTACTCTGACGGTTAGTTGTGTTTTTGCCTATCTAATCATACTCAGAGGCAGCCGTTCTTCGGAAACGATCACATTATTGTTTTTATTACTTGTCCTGGAATTAATCAACGTCATTCCTCCGTTTCGCCTCATTTCAAGAGGATATGGAGAATTGGTAATGGTGGTTTGGATTGCCAATCTTGTGCCTGCGCTGGCATTTGTCACACAGGAGAATACAATCCACACCCTGTTACCTGTTCTGACTTTTCCCCTGACAGCATTCTTTCTGGCGACCGTACTCGCCACCAGCCTTGAGGGGTATCTTAATGATATGGTGACTGGAAGAAGATCTCTGGTGATCATGCTCGGATGGAAACTGGCAATGAACGCATACAGCTGGCTGATATTGATTGGTTATCTGTTCATTGCCGCGGCATCATTGATACGATTGCCCTGGAGTTTAACCTGGCCATTGCTGCTGCCTGCCCCGATTTTTCTTATTACCTCACATGAAATCTCGCGAATAAAAAATGGAATAAAACCACGCTGGGCGCTTCTGTCAATCACAGGATTTGCCGGATTAGGTTGTATGCTTTATGTATTATTAGTGGCATTGTGGGTATGATGGATAGGAAGAAAAAACTAAAGGAGGCAATAATGCCATTAAGCTCAAATATTCAGGCCCCTGATTTTACCCTTCAGGATGAAAATGGAACGGATCATCACTTAAGTCAATACCTCGGAAAAAGTGTTCTACTATACTTTTATCCCAAAGACGATACCCCGGGATGCACAACCGAAGCATGTAATTTTCGGGATGATTACAGTTTGTATGAGAAAGCTGGAATTGTTATTTTGGGTGTTAGCCCTGATACCCCCAAAGCGCATAAAAAATTCAAGGAAAAATATCATCTTCCCTTTACCTTGCTGGCAGATGTGGATCATTCGGTATGCCAGTTGTATGGTGTATGGGGAAAGAAAAAATTCATGGGAAAAGAATATGATGG
>CAYNJT010000054.1:0-21588 GCA_964397625.1 uncultured Leptolinea sp.
TTCCGGTTCTGGAGCTGAACTTTGCGGGCATAGACCTGGTATAGTTCCCCGGGGTTCGAAGCCCGAAGCCACTCGACAGGTATTATCCACACCCCACAGGGCTTTTAATGGATAATTCCTGGCATCTTCTTTCAATGGATAACCGGCTTTTTCGAAGGTAAAGTGGTCGTTGTATTCAAATAGGGACCAATCCTGCATCCCATAATCTGCCCACGGCAGCCAGATGAACTTTCCTTTTTCTCCGCCGGTTAGCGTGTTCTTGAATGCCAGCAGAACCGTATCGGCATCGTTCCGGGAAAGCCGTGACATGGCCAGATCGGGATCGTCGCCTTTGCCGTTGTTGAAGATTTCCTGATAATAACCTCTGCCTTCCGAAAGTGGAACATCCGGCAGGATAACCGTTGAACCGCCCACGTTGGCATCCGGGTTGGTTAATATTCTTACTGATTCGGTTGTCCACTCTTTGGTTTTTGGAATACCGGTGATGACCAGCAGATCGCCGCGGCTGTCGAGGTCCTTGTCAATTTCGACCATGAAAAGTGTCTTGCGCTCTTTATCATCTGTCAGCGGACCATTTACTTTAAATGTCACATAGATCCATAACGGGTCGGCGCGGTTGAGGAAAACAGTGACCAGATCAACAAAGGGCATGTAGTTCATATTCTGGTCGAACGGACGCTCGAACTTGCCAGTTCGGAAGTCATCCCCGCCAAACGCCTGCTTTTGCGGGGCGGTGGTTTTGTCCGTTTGGTCATGCACCGTCTGGTTCATAGTGCCCAGCGGTGATCCCGGCCACATGACATGCACAATCTCCGGTACCGGTGATTCAGTGGGCGCGATTACCTCAGTTGGGATTGGCGTGGGCGGTAATGGGGTTGGCTTGTCAGCCGTTAATGCGGTGGGAACAATGGGTTGCAAAGGCATATTGCATCCCGAAAATACAAGACTGAACGTAATGAAAATGGCGAGGATGGTAGAGTCTTTCATGGCTACCTCCTTAAAACTCAAATCGGGTATCCGGAAAAAAGGACAATTTCACTATAGAGAATCTATATCGGAAATTCAACCGGCAGTTTACACTGAAGTAATGCGCATAGGCGAAGGAAAAAACACACTACCACGACTCATTCCAACCGCGCCCATCATCTGTTTATTGCCGGGCCGGTTTCAAGAACAATCCATGAGGAGCAGGAATAAGCCTGCCTGCAGAAAACCCTTCGCCAGGTCAACGACCAGCCCGGCGGGCACATTGATCTGCGACCTCGCGATTGGTTTGATAACGTCAAACAGCCTGACGGCCGCTGGATGGCAATCCGTCCAGTGTTCCAAATTTGATCCCGCTGAAAATACTGACAATCACATACCTGATCATGGAACCTCCCTCCTACCAACACACCCGGGTGTTCAATCTCCGGAATTTACTCGCCGGCACAGGCAGATGATTGTCTTTGAATATGTTTTTATCAGGCTGTTGGAATAGTCTCTGATTCGGCGCGGGTCAGGTCAGCCGTCATGGGCTGCTCTTTGCCGCCAAGGTGTGTGATGGCATTGCGCACGATAGCTTTACGTTCTGCCAGCGGCCCCTGTGCGTATACCTTACTCAGTGAAAATCCAAGGACTCTGGCCTCATTATCGAGGATTACATCATCGATCACACACAGTTTTGTGCCGCCGTCCGTCTGGATCTCGCGCCCGCGAATTTCGTTCACAGGTATAAATGCCGCGGATTCGGGGATATCTTCCAATGGTTTGACCACGTCCGGCCCGGAAACCAGCCAAACATCCACGCCGAAGACCTGGATGTCCGCGCGGGATACGGCGAGTTGTTTGCGGTTAATAATCCCCTCTTTGCCGGTATAAATGCCGGTCACCTGGCGCATATCCGCGTCCAGGTAGAGGCCTTTGATCTCACCGAGGTCTTTTCCGTCAGTGATGCTGATAATGATTTTATTATTATGATCTCTGGAAAGGTTCACGTGAGCCTCCTGAAGATGGATGATGGATTAATCGTACCACCAACCGGAAAAATAGATTTGCATATATTTTATCTTTTCCAGGAACCCTTTTTTTTGATTGCTTTTAATCCTTCTTCATCCAGCGGTAAAAATCCTGGCGGGGGATGGGTTTACTCATCCAGGATACATCCGGCTGGGGCAGCCGGGCGGCCGCGGAGACCCGCAGCCAGCCTTCAGGCAGGGGAACTTCCTGTGGGCGGCCGCGCATGCTTGTCCAACTTACTTTGTGGGCTTTATCCGCTGCCAGGGCAACATCCAGCGTCAGGTTGACATCCTGGGCTACATAATTCAACACTTCCTCATTTCGGCCTTGCTTCCACAGGAGCGGCGCCTGATCAGCGTGCATTCCTCCGTATTTGCCGCCCAGGCCGAATCCCGCGGCGGCCTTTTCCAACCCGATCGGATACCCGATGCGGCAAAAGAGATCGAACATCATATCGATGTGGTTGACCGCCAGTTTTTTACAGCGTTCCCATTCACCGCTCTCTTCGGAAAGGATATCAAAGTCGAAAGCCAGGCCGTTCCAGGTGACGATCTGGCAACCGCTTGCAACCGCGTTTTCCAGGTAATCGATCAGGCTCCACAGGTCCTCACCGGTCATCTTTGCGCCATACTCGCCCCCGCTTGTCCGGCTGAACCATACGCGTGGTTCTTCACGGGTCATTTTCGTGGCCGCGCAAATGATCCCCAGAGGCCGGTGTTCCCGCCATCGGGAAAAGTCACCATCAAATAGTTTGGAGGTTTCCAGATCAAACGCCAGGTATTTATTTTCGTCCATACCCCAACCTGTGAATTGGTTATATCTATCGATTGATGCGTTCCCACAATTTATCCAGCGGTGCTTTGGCCAGAGGAGCGATCTTCAGAACCTCGTTACTCAATTCCCTGGAACGATCCAGTCTGCCGATACGCGCGTAGGCTTCAATGAACACAAAGCGCTCCATGGGGTCGTTCGGGTAGTCGCCCAGCGCGAAAGCTTGATCTCCCATATCGGCAGCCGCCTGCCAGTTCCCCTGCTGCGCCAGCAGGCTGGCTTTCTCGAAGTAATAACACCAACCGTGCGCCGGTTCGGGACCAAACACGGTGTTATCGGGGTTGCGTGCAGGTATTGCGTTATTGCTTTCATCCAGCACCACAGCCATGTTGCTCAAGCGGGCCGCCTCCCTCATCAAAGGCGGTAATAGCGGATTGACCGCGTCAACTTCTTTATCCAGCACCCGCAGGCAGGCTGGTGGTTGAAAATCGATCATCAACAACCGATCGCTGCTGCCGATGAAATCCGCAGCCAGATACCCCTGGTAAATTTCCTTTCCCGGCTCCAGTTTAAGGGCTCGATCCTTTCGGACCGAGGCGTAGTAAAACATGTAATCCATGGCGCTGGTGTGGTTATCCGGCGCGTAGATCCAGTTAAGCGGTGCCACGAGTGAATTATCACTAAAGTAATGGAATGGCAAATCGGTGCTTACTATGGCGGTGCCCGGTTGGATGGCCGGAGCGCGCCATGACAACTGCCAGAAAAGGTTGCGCTGCGTGTTCCAGTCCCGGCGATACGCAAAGGTTGTTTGCACCTGCAACCCGATAGCCGACGTTACCAGAAAGGCGGTCAAAGCTGAACGCAGCAAGAAACTGTCCGGCAGTACATCGAGCAAGCCGGCAAGAATTAAACTCGCTCCCAGCAAAAAAGGCAGCGTGAAGCGGTCGTTGGGAAAACCCAGACCTATGGGCAGGCCGGTCACCCAGAAGGGGATCCCTGCTGCCAATAAACCAACCAAACCGATTACAAGTATAGACAAAGATGCGCCGACTGATCCACGCTGTTTTGGATAGACGTTTTGAATAAATACTATCAGGGCAAATACCAGAAGTGTTAACCCAATCCAATACACCGGCAGACTGCGTCCGCCAAACAGGGTTTCATCCGGCGTCCGCAGAACCTGCCCCCAGGCGTCCAGCATCACCGCCTGCAAGTCCTTGACTACGGTTGCCAGCAGTCCAAGCAATCCGGCAATAGGGTCGGTTTTTATAGCGGTCATCAATACAGGCTGATAATTATGGGTCTGATGCGGGAAGAGAAATGCCCGCCAGTACCCCACCCCTCCGAAAACCAGCAGGAATGGCAACCAGTAAAAAAATGTCGACTTCAGACGGCCCGATTTGATGTCACGTTCCGAGAGGGCAGCCCATAAGAAAAGCGGTCGTAGAATTTCCAAAAGGAAGAAATATTCCATGGCCAATAGATTAACAGCCGCCAACGGCAGCCCAGCGAGGAATAACCCATTTCTTGTGCGTGGATGGTCCAATGCTTTCAGGTTCAACCACAATGATGCCAGGAAACAGTCGAACACGATAAAGAAATGCCCGTACATCATGGCAATGGATTGCTGGGCAAATGACGGCCAGATGGCGAAGAACATCCCCGCGGCCAGCGCTCGGAATTCCCGCCCCGGCCACACCGCGCGGACAATCCCCCAGACAAGCACAGTTCCCAGCCAGCGCCAGAAAAGGCCAAACAACTGCCAGCGCCAGGGAACAGCGCCCAGCCATTGCGTGGTAAAGCGGTAGATCAATCCCCAGTAGGGGCGGTTGGTTTCAAAATAGCGTGCCAGTCCGTCAGGGCCAAGTTTATTGGCGATCCAGGTGATCGGCCACTCATCCCAATACCAGCCCAAGAAAGGGAAAAGCAAACCATAGGCGGCAAAACACACGGCAAGAAGGCCGACTGGCACCATCCATGTTCTGAACTTCAACCGTTTCAATGCCTGATTAATCAGCGGTTTTCCCTTTTTTTGACTCATCATCAGGTACCCGCACCAGGTAAACCGGCCGCCCTTTTACTTCCTGGAAGATATAACCAATGTACACACCGATTACTCCGATGGAGATCATTAAAAACCCCCCGACGATCAGAATGATGAACATGAGCGAGCTCCACCCCGGCGCCAGGTGGCTGATATTACCGGTTACCCAGAAACTGAGCACATAGATCATCTCGATCAATGCCAGCACCAGCATGAGGATTCCAAGCGAAATGCCAATGTACAGCGGCACCAGGGAAAAGGAAAAAATCGCGTCCATGCTGAGACGCAGCATTTTGGTCAGAGAATATTTTGATTTTCCGGCCATTCGCGCCGGAGGTGTGTACGGAAGGATCACACTTTTAAAGCCCACCCAGGCGACCATTCCGCGGAGGAACCGGTGGTATTCAGGCATGCTGCGCAGAGCTTCCACAACCTGCCGGGATAACAGCCTGAAGTCAGCCGCTCCGGGGGTAATATGTGTGCTGCCGATGCGATTGATCAGCCGGTAAAACGTTTTAGAGGTCCATCGTTTGAACGCGGAAGTTCCCTCTGTGTCCAATCGTTCAGTCAGAACGATATCGCAACCGCTTTCTGCCAGGTTTAACATTTCGGCTATCAATTCAGGCGGGTGTTGTCCATCTCCGTCCAGAGTGATAACGTAGTCTGATTCCGCCCTGTCAAGCCCGGCGGTAAGCGCGGCCTGGTGTCCAAAGTTGCGGCTTAGTTCAACCACCTGTACCCGCGGATCTGCTTTCGATAGAATATCCAATTTTTGTACGGTGGAATCCGATGAACCATCATTCACATAAAAAATGGTGAATATATACGGCAAATCCTTTATGGCAGCCGACAATTTTGCGTGAAAGAGTTCAATGACCTCTTCTTCGTTATATACAGGAATGACCAGGTCAACAGTTTTCATGGGATAGGTGAATCATACTACAAGGAAGGTCGACCTGTAAAACAAAAATGTGCATCCTTATGGGTTTAGGATTAGTGACATTATTCCCTCAAATATGATTACTTTTTTTATTATGAATTTATTGACTCGCTTTATCCAATTGTGTTACGCTTCACAAAGATTGGTCGTGAGAGTACAATTACTCTCGCATTTTGAACAACCAAAGGAAGGTAAACTCATGGCTCATAAAATTGATACCGATACCTGCATCAACTGCGGCGCCTGCGAAAGCGAATGCCCCGAAAGCGCGATCTCCGAAATAGATGGCAACATGGTCATCGATGCGGATAAATGCGTTGACTGTGGTGCCTGCGTGGATGTCTGCCCCAGCGATTCCATCCACCCCGCCTAAGATACAGATTGGTTGACCAACAAAAGCAGCCCGGGAGGCTGCTTTTTGATTTAATTGAAAGACCGGTATGGGTATAATTTGAGCATACTTAATTATCAGGATATTGAGCCATGAATAAATTCATCGTTGTCGCTGGAAATATAGGCGTGGGAAAATCAACTCTGGTGACAATGCTCTGCCAGAAATTGGGCTGGCAGCCCTTTTACGAACCGGAAACGGAAAATCCTTACCTGGCTGATTTTTACCAGGATATGAGCCGATGGAGTTTTCAATCCCAGGTTTTCTTTCTTTCCCGCCGGCTGCATATTCACCATCAAATTCTGCATCATACTGGATCAGTCATCCAGGACCGGAGTATCTATGAAGACGCCGAAGTTTTCGCCCGTAATCTTAATTTGCAGGGAAATTTAAGTGATCGCGATTATGCCACCTACCGTTCACTGTACCAGACCCTGGCTGAATTTTTACCGCCGCCAGACCTCGTAATCTATCTACGCGCATCAGTGGATACCCTGCTGAAACGCATTGCCCTGCGCAACCGGGAATATGAAAAATCCATCAGTCCCGATTATCTTGACCGGGTTAATCGCTTATACAACGAATGGATTACCGCGTTCACCTTATGCCCGGTTCTGACCATTCCGGCAGACGAATTGGATTACGTGGTCAAGCCGGAACACCTCGACCTGATCACCGAAAAAGTCCAACAGAAATTAACCGGAAAAGATGAAGTTGTCTTTTCCGGATAAGCAAAAAACTAAACGCGAAAAACTCTATTTCGGTTCTACGATCAATTTGATGGCTGTACGTACCTTGCCATCGATATCCACATCCACAAACTCAGGAACGCAATATATATTTACATTTTCTTCTGCAAGGTAGCCTTTTGCCAGAACCATAGCTTTAATGGCCTGATTAACGGCTCCTGCCCCGATCGCCTGCACTTCCGCATGTTTCTTCTCGCGGATCACACCGGCGATGGCCCCCGCGACGGCGGCTGTGCGGGAGGTAGCTTTCACTTTGATGACGTCCATCATTCTCCTCCTTGATTGGTCAAGGTTTGTGGGAATATGCGTTCTACTTATAGGGGGCTTATTAATATTCTGTTAATGTATCATACAGAATATTATTAGGTTATACAAGCGGTTATTTCGTATTAATAAGACAAAATACCGGTTATTTCCAAAGTTTTGTGGGATTTTCAAAAAATTTAAGAAATCCGTATTGCTCTACTTCATTGAATAATCGCCGCCCCGCCGGATGCCTGGCAGATATAAACAGAGGGATGGAGGCCTGTCTGTTTTTCGTACTGGGTGGAAAGGATTTTTGAAAAGTTATCAGTCTCTTCCTTTTTTACCAGGTTGACCGTACAGCCGGCAAATCCTCCCCCTGTCTGGCGCGCGCCATAACATCCCTTAATCGGTTGAGCCAATCGAGCCATCAGATCCAACTCCGGGCCGGAGACATCATAGAGATCGCGCAATGAGGCATGGCAGTCATTCATCAACGCGCCAAAGGATTCTACATCTCCCTTTTCAAGCAGGGAGATCGCTTTTGACGTCCTCTCAATCTCATTGACCACATGCCGGGCTCGCATTTCGGTTTCTTCCGGTAAATCGGAAGATAGTCTGTTGAATTCTTCCGGCGTGATATCCCTCAGAGAGGATAATCCTGGTTTCTTTTTCTGCAATAGTTTTACCGCTTCTTCACAACTGGCACGCCGCTTATTATACGCGCTGGTTAAAAGAGTACGTCTTACACTTGTATCGGCAATGACAATGGCAACATCTTCGGGAAGGGGTAATGTACGATATTCCAGGCTGCGGCAGTCCAGCAGCAACAAGCGGTCTTTTTCCCCACAGGCTGAGGCAAACTGATCCATAATGCCGCAATTCATTCCCACATATTTGTTCTCGGCCTGCTGCCCAATTAATGCGAGCTGCATGGGTGGAATTTTCCAGCCACCCAGTAGTTCCCAGGCTTTCCCAAAGGTCATTTCCACTGAAGCCGAAGAGCTGAGGCTGGCACCCCGGGGGACATCAGAACAAAAAACGGCTTTCATTCCCTTCACCTGCAGTCCATTTTCCTGAAGGGACCAGGCCACACCGGCAGGGTATTTAACCCAGTCGGAAAAAGCATTCCCATTAATATCTTTTTTTGATTGGATTCCGGCGGAATTAAAGGTTACTTCTTCCTTAAGATCGATGGCAAAAAGGATTGTCTCGTCAGTCCCGGTGGGTGAAAACGCGATCCAGGTTGCCAGGTTTATTGCCGCCGGCAGTACAAATCCATCGTTGTAATCCACATGCTCACCCAACAGGTTAACCCGTCCCGGTGCCATGGCTATATGCGCTGGTTTTTCATCAAATCGTTTTTGAAATTCAGCGGTTGCGGTTTGCAGTAAATCCATAATAGGTCCTGTAGGGTAAAGAATTATTTAAATTTATCGAAGGGATCGATAATGAATAGTATCAGAAAGTTCTCTTAACCTTGCCGCAGCAACTTCAGGGGTGATATCGCGCTGCGGCATACAAAGCAATTCATATCCAACCATGAATTTTTTAACCGTCGCGGAGCGAAGAAGAGGTGGATAAAAATGCGCGTGCAGAGTCCACTCGTCATGTTTTTGCCCATCCGCCGGCGCCTGGTGAAATCCCATGGAATAAGGGAAGGAAGTTTCAAAAAGGTTATCGTAGCGAGTGGTTACACGCTTCATAATATCCGCCAACGCGTCAACCTCAACGGTGGAAAGGTCTTCCAATCGGGATGCTTTTCCATGGGCTATGACCAGTATCTCAAACGGCCAGATCCCCCAGAATGGAACCAGCGCGGTGAAATGATCATTCACATCAACAATCCGGTCTTTCTGTTGATGTTCCACTTCAACATAATCGTGAAGAAGGGTTTTGTTCTGCCGATTGAAATACTCGGTTTGAGATGCCAGTTCCTTGGCCGGTTCAGTTGGCAGAATGGATTGAGCCCAAATCTGACTGTGCGGGTGCGGATTGGAGCAGCCCATTACTGCTCCTTTGTTCTCAAATACCTGAACGTAGGCGATATTTTTCCGGGAAGAAAGATCAACCGTTTCGCGTGTCCAGGTTTGAATTACATTGGATATAGTGGGAATATCCAATTCAGGAAGGGTGAGATCATGCCGTGGAGAGAAGCATACCACTCTGCAGATGCCTGATTCAGACTCTGCACGCATTAATGGATGTTGATTATTTTCCTTATCTGATTGAATCTCTGGAAGGAGCGCAGAGAAATCATTATTAAACACATACGTGCCTGTGTAGGCCTCATTTTTAATACCGCCGGCGCGTTCATTTCCCGGGCAAAGGTAACACTCCGGGTCGTAAGCAGGTACAGCTTCCGATGTACGTTTCTCCACCTGTCCCAGCCAGGGACGTTTGGATCTATGAGGAGAAACAAGAATCCATTCTCGGGTCAACGGATTAAACCGGCGGTGTGAAGATGAAAACATCGTTTACTATCCTTGTTTAGGATTGGAGAATATGCATACAGATGATTGGTGTATTCATTAGTTCTCTCAACCCTCGTAAAAGTAATTATCCAATCATATTGTATTACCGGAGAAAAATCAATCAATAATCTTTTCAAAATATTAAATATTTTTCGTAGTTTGCGTCCACACATCATCCAATTCCTTAATATTTTTAAAATGGATTCGTAATCTTAGTAGGGATTGTGGATATGTGTAGAACTTAAGATTTCAAATATGCTACCGGAATATACAGGCTCATCCTATAGAGAATACACAATATATGGGTTTCCCAGAGAGATTAAGAATTGACAATTCTGTGGATAATCTCCATCAAAAATTCGGCTGAGTTGATTTGCGCTTTTTATTGCCTTTTATTCCGATAAGACAGGAAAAACTTGTGTACAAATTGATATCTTCCTCCACGCTAAATCCCGAAAAAGAGGCAAGTTATCCACATTTTCCAGAAGTTATCCACAGATAAATCTGATTTATCCACAGTTTTGTTTAGTTATTCGGTCAAACCATTTTCTGATGCGAAAGCGTCAATAATGGATTCCACAGAATCAAGAAGACTATCCAGATTGTTCCATACTGCATTAAAGGAATCTTTTATTTGTAAGAATTCAACGCAGGCTTGGTTCCATTCCCCCAGTATTGGATCATCGGCTGGGAATAACGCAACAGATTCCGTCCAGATATTCAACAATATCCAGGCGGCCGCGGAGGGATATTCGTCGGTAAGGGTGTGAACCGCCCTAGTGTAATAATTATGCCGGGGTTTTGTCAATCGAGATGGGCAGTTTGCAAAATTCGCGACACGTGTCAAAACAGGTTCCCACCGAGTAATCCACTGGGTCCAATCAAGGTCGGAGAGTTGTGTTGGAAGAACGATTTTTTCAAAGTCATTAAAAATTGTTGGTTGGCGAACAGTATCAAGTCGCGCTGGCAGATCGATTAAAAATCGCCGCTCAGTTAATGGAGTTCCACTTAAAAGAGCAATCGCATTTCCCGCGTTTTGCACGCAGTTAAGATATTTCAAAACATTGACGGGTGCTGGCTCTGGTTGTGCCAGGTGGAAATCCATCCATAGCTGACGGGCAGCCGCGGCCATGGGGCGGGCTCTTTCCAGCACATATTCAGGACGATAGAATTGGGCGGCTACGCTTGCTTCCGTAAATTCAAACCAGTGCTGGGTGTCGTATAAAACTTTGGGTTTGGCGCATAAAAAGGGACCCAGCCAGGCATCTGCCCTTAAATGGCGCGGCTGCTGGAATCTGAATTGCTCAATGTGAGCGATATCCAGTGACACATCATCGCTCAAGTAGAGGATTTCCCGGCTTTTTTCCGGTTTCACCGAATGGATGAAAAAAAGGTCAACATCCGTCGCTCCGCCAATAAAAGGATCTTCCCTGACCAGTGACCCGGTAAGATAGGCGCAAACAATACTGCGATCCTGGTTGGTTCGCAGTGCTGTTATATCGCGCGCCAGGCGAAGCATGGCCTCTTTTGTTATGCGCATCCTTTTTTTCCCTTATTTTGAAAGGATTATAACAAATGCGGATAGTCCAGTCATGAGATGGGCAGTGTAGGTTGGAAAGGACTTAACTGGAGAGACTGGCGGATACGATTTTCGATCACTTTTAACTCATCTGCTGACCGGATGTAATCTGTGTTTTCCGTATCGATGATTAGAGTTGGGTAAGGTAAACGGGAAGGATGGGAGAGAAAATCTTCATACGCATCGGAAAGTTGTTGAAGATAATCACGCTCGATCTGCCGTTCATACGCCCGATCGCGAAGAGCAATACGCTGCATGATGGTGTCAATGCTGGCCCGCAAATACACCAGTAAATCGGGTGTGTTTACTTTTTCCTCCAACGCTTCATGCACCCGATGGTACATGGTCAACTCATCTCCCTGCAAATTGATGCGGGCAAAAATGGAATCTTTTTCAAAGGTATAATCGCTGATCAAGCTGCCGTATTCTTGTAATAATCGGGGGACATTGTTATGCTGCTGACGGTAACGGCTGAGTAAAAAGAAAATCTGGGTTTGAAACGCATACCTGGCCCGGTCACTGTAGAAGTCACTAAGGAAAGGATTCTCTTCAAATACTTCCAGCAGCAATCCGGATTTGAATGCCGGCTGCAGCAAACGAGCTAAAGTGGTTTTTCCAACCCCGATAACACCTTCAATGGCAATGTACATGCTGAAAACCTCGATGTGATTTTATTTCAGAATTTCATTTTAACGGTAAAACCTGTGGAAACTATATTTTTTAACCAATAACAAAAAAATGATACCTCCGGTGAGGTTATAATCATCTCAACATTTCAATAATAGAGGAAAAAATGAAATTTCTCATTACCGGCGGCGCCGGTTACATTGGAAGCACCATCTGTTCTGCCCTGGAAGACAGCGGTCACACTCCGGTGATTCTTGATTCATTAATCACAGGCCGGGAAGAATTTACACGCAATCGGATCTTCTATAAAGCCGATATTGCTGACCGGGGTGCTCTGGAAACTATTTTTAAAGAACACCCTGATATCAAATCCACGGTGCATTGTGCCGCCCTTATTGTGGTTCCTGAATCGGTCAGCCAGCCGTACGAATACTACACAGATAATGTTTCAAAGTCTCTGGAACTGTTCAAAACTCTTTCTGAATTGGGATACCCGCGGCTTGTTTTTAGCTCATCCGCCTCCATCTATGACGTTGTCCCCGGATTTAAAGTTACAGAAGAGGCTCCGTTGAAGCCCACCAGCCCTTACGCGCGTACAAAATTTATGATGGAAATGATACTTAAAGATTTCTGCGCGGCCTATGGTATGAAGGGCATTGCCCTGCGTTATTTCAACCCCATAGGCGCTGACCCGAAAATGCGTTCCGGCATTCATGTGAAAGAACCCACTCATGTGCTGGGTAAACTGGTGGATACCGCCCTGGGCAAGCAGGAAACCTTCAATATCACCGGAACGAACTGGCCCACCCGTGACGGCTCCGGCATCCGCGATTTCATCCATGTATGGGATCTGGCCAGAGCGCATGTCAACGCGGTGGTAGATTTTGATGGCGTGTTTGAACGCGCGGGCAATCCGGAAGAAAACTACCTGGTGATCAATCTAGGCTCTGGAAATGGCGTGACCGTCAAAGAACTGGTGGCCGCGTTTGAAAAAGTCTATGGAAAAACCATCAATAAGAGGGAAACAGATCCGCGCCCTGGTGATATTGCCGGTTCCTACACCAACGCGGATAAAGCGTATAAACTTCTGAACTGGAAAACAGAATTACCCATTGAAAAGGGTATTGAAGATGCCCTGAAATGGGGCGAAATTCGCGAAACGATACTTAAGTTTTCGTAGATTTCAATTCCATCAAAAAATTTTCGAGAGCCAGGTCCGCGGGAGTTATCCCATTCTTGATCTCAAAATCCGTTTCTGCCAGACGCAGATAGACCTTATTTAACTCTTCCTGCGAGAAGCGCCGGCATTGCTGGAAAAGATTTTCGGCGCTTTTTCCAGACAATCCAAAGTCCCTGGCTATGGCATCCATCTTTCCCCCTTGTTGAAGTGCTTCTTTAATCAACACCAGACGCCGGAAATGTGCCACCAGACTGCCAAAGATCATAATGGGATCGTCTGTTTCCAGAAGCTGGTGCAGCAGATACAGCCCCTTGCTCTTTTGACCTGTCGCCACGGCTTCATTGAACTGGAAAACAGTCGCCTGGTTTTGTGAGATGGATACGGTATACACATCTTCGTCCGTAATTGGGCGCGAGAAGTCAACGTAGGAAAGCAGCTTGGCAATTTCCTGACGGGCTATCTGGGTATCACTCCCGGTGTACTCTGCCAGGGCGGAGCTTGCCTGAATGGTGAACTGACCGCCCTGTTTTTTTGCCTCCTCATTGATCCAAGCGGGCATTTCCTTCTGGTCTGGTAGATGAAATCCTTCTTCTGAGACTTTTTCACTGTGATTTTTCACCCAGACCATTAACCAGTTGGATGGATTCAGGGTTTTCCAGTTTTTTTCCCACCTGCCTTGAGAATTCTTTCGCCAGGAGGTTTCATCGTTAATCACCAGCACCAATCGGGTGGTGGGAGGAATTTCTTCCAATAGAGAAAGAAATTTCTGACGTTGGTTTTCACCTGCAAGACGAAAGAGTGCGTTTTGAACAATTACAATGCGGCAGTCAGACAAGAAAGGAAGGGCTAATGATGCGTTACGGATGTCATTTTCTGTGCAGGTGCGTCCATCCAAACGGGTTATATTTAGATCCGCCATACCGGGATCGCCAGGTAACGTGCCGAGTGCGTTCATTCTCTCGGTTAAACCAGCCGGATCATCACCATGCAGAATGAAAATATGCGCGTCTGACATGCGAATGGTTTACCCCAGTTTGAAACGGTGAACTTTCATGGCGCCACGTTTGGAAATGACTATCTCTTTTACCTTCAGGTTACCCACATGCGGATCGGTGGTGTAATTTGCCTGGAGGAATGGACCGAGCGGCTGCGCGGCGATTAAACCTAGTGTGACCAATGAAATGATGAATGGCCAACGGTCAACTTGCTTGCGGAAGGAGCGGTTGGTCCCCAGCATGCCCAGCCAGGCCATTGTGCCGGCAACCAGACCGGCCGCGGCAAAATTGGTGCCACAGTTGGGATGAATGGCCAATCGGCGTTCACCCGCCCGCAGCCGGGTGAGGGCTTCATCTACGGCTGCCATGAGTTTATCCGTTTCAACTTCTCCGAGAATCCAGAAACCCTGCAAATCAGAATAACCGGCCAGTGGAAGGGAAGGGAAGCGAGTGTGAAGAATATTTATACTGGCATGTTCAATGGCATGATGTTTTCGAATATTGAGAAGAGGATTCATACATTTTTTCCTTTCGGAGGCGGCGTTTCATGATCTATCAATGAAAGGCGCAGGGCTTCCTGCAAAGAACGGGCTTCCATGACCTGAATCCCATCGGGCAGCGCCTCAGCGTGGGATGTGCGCCGTGGAATGACAGCCGCCTTGAAACCAAGCTTGGACGCTTCGCGCAGACGGGGGATCATCTGGCTGACCCAGCGTAACTCTCCCGAGAGACCAATTTCGCCGATAAGCACCAGATCGGCGCGCACCGGCATATCACGAAGGGATGAGGCGATGGCTATTGACATGGCCAGGTCGGCCGCCGGTTCTTCAACCGTCAGGCCGCCCACCACATTGGCGAAGACATCCTGTTCGGTCAGGTTAATCCCCGCCCGCCGGGTGAGGACAGCGGCGTTTAACAGCAGGCGGTTGATATCCAGCCCGTTGGCGGTGCGCCGCGGGTTGCCAAAATTTGTACGCGTGGTCAATCCCTGGATCTCCACAAGCAGAGGGCGGGTGCCTTCCATGGTCACGGCGATGGCCGACCCCGGTGTGTTGACCAACCGCTCCATCAGAAAGGCTTCGGATGGATTGGTTACTTCCACCATGCCGCGGTCGCGCATCTCAAACACGCCGACTTCCGACGTGGCTCCGAAGCGGTTCTTCACGGAGCGTAATAGCCGATAGGATTGATAGCGGTCGCCCTCCAGGTACAACACAGTATCCACTATGTGTTCCAGTACCCGCGGCCCGGCGATGACACCTTCCTTGGTAACATGCCCGATGACGAACACAGCGATCCCGCTGGATTTTGCCATCTCCCGCAGCCGCGAGGCGGTTTCACGCACCTGTGATACCGAACCGGCCGATGATGAGAACTCGGGAAGCGTGACCGTCTGGATGGAATCAATAACCACCATCTCCGGTTTGACCTGATGGATGTGTTCAATGATCGTATCCAGATTGGTCTCGGTGACCAGCAGGAGCTTTTTGGGCAGGTCGGTGATCTCGCTGCCATTTTCCATACGCAGTAAGCGCATCGCGCGCATCTTGATCTGCCGCTCTGATTCTTCCCCTGAGACATACAGGAAGGAGTGATTTCCACCAGCCGGAGCCGACATCTCCATGGCGAGTTGCAACAGCAGGGTCGATTTGCCAATCCCCGGGTCGCCTCCGACCAGAATGATCGAGCCGGGCACCACACCGCCGCCCAGCACGCGGGCGAATTCAGAGATGGGGGTGTCCAGGCGTTCTTCGGCATCTCCGCTAATTTCATCCAGTCTGACCGGTCTGGATTGGGCTGTTCCGCCATGTCGTTTGGGTGACGCGCCGGCTGGCGGGGGCAGTTCTTCTTCCACCATGCTTCCCCACGCGTTGCACGAAGGACACCGCCCGAATGAAACAGGTGATGTTCGGCCGCATTGCTGACAGACGAACTGCGTGGTAGGTTTCGGCATAGATCTGGTTAAATTGTACCGTAGATAAATGATAAGGGCAGCCATTCGGCTGCCCTTTGATTTCGTTAGACCACCGGCTCTTCCACCGATGTCTCCGGCTCTTCCGCCGACTTCTTTTCACGGCGCAGAACCACATCGCCATCACCGTTGAGATCAACAACGATCACATCGCCGTTGCTGAAATCTCCGGCCAGCAGCGCGTCGCTGAGCGGGTCTTCCACCTTCTGTTGGATCACCCGGCGCAGCGGGCGGGCGCCCATATCCGGGTCATAGCCTTCGTCGGCCAGTTTATCCAGCGCCTTTTCGGATGCCTTCAATTGTATTTCATGTTCCACAAGGCGTTCAGCCACTTTATCCAATTCCAGGCTGACAATATGGCGGATATGTTCGCGGGCCAGCGCGCGGAAGACGATCACATTATCCAGGCGGTTGATAAATTCCGGCCGAAAAACGCGTTTGAGTGAATCGAGCAGTTTCTTGCGCATGTCTTCATACGCTTCCTGCTCTTTCTGGTTTTCGTCCATTGAAAGCGCGAAGCCCAGTGAGCTTTGCCGCTTGATCATATCCGCGCCGATGTTTGACGTCATCACGATGATGGCGTTGCGGAAATCCACCTTGTGCCCCTTGGCATCCGAAAGGTGGCCTTCTTCCATGATCTGCAAGAGCATGTTATGGGCTTCCGGATGGGCTTTTTCGATCTCATCGAAGACAACAATGGAATATGGGCGGCGGCGGATGGCTTCGGTCAACTGGCCGGCCTCTTCGTAGCCTACATATCCGGGAGGCGCGCCGACCAACCGGCTGACGGTGTGGCGTTCCATGAATTCCGACATATCCAGTTGGATGAGGTTCTCTTCGCTGCCAAACAGGAACTTGGCCAGCGTTTTGGTGAGTTCCGTCTTGCCCACACCGGTCGGCCCGAGAAAAATGAAGGAACCAATTGGCCGGCGAGGGTCTTTGAGACCGGAACGCGCGCGGCGCACAGACTTGGAAATGGCTTCAATGGCTTCGTCCTGTCCGATAATGTGTTTCTTCAATTCATCTTCCATTTGAAGCAGGCGCGCGGATTCTTCCTGCGCCATTTGCATCAACGGTACGCCGGTCCACATGGATACCACTTCGGCGATGTCGTTGGCTCCCACCACGGGGCTGGTCGCGCGATCCCAGGTGGTGCGCATCTTATCCAGTTGAGCTTCCATCGCGTTCTGGCGTTCAATGATCTCCTGCGCGTCATCAAAGCGGCCGTCTTCCACGGCGTTGGTATGGTCAACGCGCAATTCTTTTAATTGCACCATCAGTTCTTTGACGGTTTTCGAAGCTTCGCTCTTGTACATGCGTACCCGAGACCCGGATTCGTCGATGAGGTCAATGGCTTTATCCGGAAGGAAGCGGTCGTTCACATAACGAGCCGAAAGGCGCGCCGCGGCCTCGATGGCTTCATCCGAAATGGTCAGGCGGTGATGCTCTTCATAGGCTTTGCGGATACCTTTGAGTATCTCAATGGTTTCATCCACACTGGGTTCGTTTACAACGATAGGTTGGAAACGGCGTTCCAGCGCGGCATCACTTTCGATATGCTTGCGGTACTCTTCAAGCGTGGTGGCGCCGATTACCTGCAACTCACCGCGGGAAAGGGCGGGTTTGAGAATGTTGGCCGCGTCAACCGACGATCCTGCCGCACCCGCGCCCACCAGCATGTGGACTTCATCAATGAACAAGATGGCGCCGGAGGCTTTCAGCTCGTCGATCACGCGTTTCAAACGTTCTTCGAACTGTCCGCGGTACATCGTGCCGGCGACCAGCGAGCCGACATCCAACTGCAGCACGCGTTTGTCCAGCAGCTGCGCCGGTACGTCGCCTTCGATAATGCGCTGCGCCAAGCCTTCCACGATGGCGGTCTTGCCCACACCCGGTTCACCGATCAACGCCGGGTTGTTTTTGTTGCGCCGGGCTAATATCTGGATAACCCGTTCGATTTCCATCTGCCGGCCGATTACGGGGTCGAGCTTGCCGTCTTCCGCTTTGGTTGTCAGGTCAACCGCCAATTGATCGACCAGCGGGGTCTTGGCGCGGTTGGCCTGTTCTTTCTGTGAGGCCGATTTGCTCTGGCCGGATGACGCCGGAGCACCCGCGGGCGCGGTGCCGCCTTCCTGCAATACCCGGCGGGTTTGCCGGCGGATCTGCTCGGGGGTGACACCCAGTTTACGCAGTACATCCACAGCCGGGCCTTCCTGTAAGCGCACCAGACCGAGCAGCAAATGTTCCGTACCAATATAATGATGGCCCATCCGGCGGGCTTCGTCAATTGCAAATTCCAGCACCTCCTGGGTGCCGGGCGCCAGGTCGATCTTCCCGCCGCGGTATGTACCCATACCGCTGACTTTTTCAACCATTTCCTGAATGCGTTCAGGTTCCAGACCTAGGTCGCGCAATACACGGCCGGCCACGCCGCCGTCTTCCTCCACCAGGCCGAGCAGCAGGTGCTCGGTTCCGATGGTGTTCTGCTGCATACGTTCAGCCGCCTGATGCGCCAGGGTCAAAACCCGCCGCGCTCGTTGGGTGAAGCGTTCCATTCCTGACAAGGTGTACTCCTCCAGTTCGATCCGAAGCCTTTGGAGATTATCCGCCGGCCATAATAAAATATTTCCAAAATTCTATCGATAAGCTTGAATCCATTCTACCAAAGAAAAAGGTTTTGTCGAGTCAGCCATCTGGCATGTACAGTCCCTGCAGTATAAGAATTCTATTGGAAACTGTATAATTCCCCGGGTAATAAACCATATATTTGAGAAAGGGTTCATTTCATGAAACTCTTGATCGCGGCAGACATGGAAGGCATCAGCGGGATCACCGGCTGGAACCAGGTGTTCCCGGAGCATCCAGAATACGCACGCGGGCGCCGATTAATGACAGCGGACGTCAACGCGGCCATCGATGGCGCCCTGCAGGCCGGGGTGACAGACATTATGGTGACCGACGGTCACTGGGATGGCAGCAACATCCTGTGGGAAGACGTGAAATCCCCCGCCCGGCTGATAAACGGCTCACCGTCACCGCTTTCCATGGTGCAAGGCGTGCAGGAAGGAGCGGACGCGGTTGTCTTTCCTCGGGTATCACGCCCGCGCGGGAACGCAGAACGCCATCCTTGACCATACCTGGTCCAGCAAGAAGGTGCACAACCTGTGGCTGAATAGCACACTTGCCGGCGAGATCGCCCTGAACGCCGCGGTTTGCGGTCATTTCAACGTCCCGGTGATCGCCATCAGCGGCGACCAGAGCGCCTGCGCGGAAGCCGCCGCGTTGATACCCGCCATCCACACCGCGCAAGTCAAGAAAGCCAACGGGCGCATGAACGCGGAGTGCCTGCCTTCTGAAGAAGCGCATGGGCTAATCACCCGAACGGTTCAATCGGCCGTTGAAAACGCGAATGCCATACGGCCGTATCAACTGAATGGACCGGTGACCATACGTGTGGAATTCTACCGTTCCGATATGGCGGACTGGGCGCAGGTCATTCCCGGGGTGCGTCGGATCGAAGGAAGGATTGTTGAATTTACCGGAAATGATATTGTGGAAGCCAGCGCTGGATTTCGGGCTATGGTTGGATTGGCACAGGTGTAATTGTTGACTTTTTTCATTGATTTGAAAAAGAGACTGCCAGCTTTTGACTGGCAGTCTCTTTTATTTCATTAGCGGCGAGTGTGTTTTTCCATCTCTAACAAATCTTCATGCGTCATACATTCCGGTATGGGTTTAACCACCATACTCATGGCCACTAGATTAGATAATGACGCGCCGGATCCAATTACACCGCCACCATTGAAGGAAATATTTTGCCAATTGTTCTGGCTGGCTAGAGCGGTACGCGAGCCATTGAGGTTTATATCAGAATAAACACTGCTTTCTATGTAACCGTCATAATCCCAATCTATCTGGTCAACACTGGAGGCGAAGATCCGGTAGTAATAGCCGTCACTACTGTTGTACCAGTAGTATAAGGTGCCGTAACTGCTCAAATCATCCGCGCCTGAGAGGCCGTTATATTCATTCAACGCATTTTCATTAAGGATTGGTGTATTAACGCGTTGGTAATCAAAATTCAACGGGTACCCATCATCACCCCAGTGGCCGTCTTTATACAGCCCCCACGTTTGGAACGAATAATTCATCACGCTCAAGTAATTGGGTTTGTAATTCACATGATCCGTGCCGCCGTGCGTAAGGTTGAGGTTGTGCCCCAATTCGTGTATGAAGGTACCTACACGTTCGGCATGCGTGCCGCCTTCAGCGTTCCACAATCCAAGAGAAACAATGAACTGAGACGCGTTGATACCTCTCGAAATACCGCTTGAAGAGCCTCCACCATATCCATTGGCCCAGATCATATAGTGATGGGTGGCCGTCCGCCTTGAGTCAAAGTAAATATTCTTGATGATATCAAATTCAGTCCAGACAGAGTTCAGGTCATTATCGAACGAGACCTGATCACTTTTTTCCAGATGAATATGAATACCGGTCGTACCATCCGGGTTGGATACCGGTGCGTTATTGAACACAGCTTCGATATCGCTGATCACACTGGCATCTGGTCCCAGATCTACACCACCGGGAGTGACCATGTAATCCATTTCCACAAAGATATCCTTGTGTTTTGGATCGGCTCCCATGGCGGGTAAATCGACATCGATCACGCCATCATTATTGGCATCATATCCGACCAGTTCCCAAAGGTCGGGAAGCTTGTCTCCATCGGTGTCAACGGTTTTGGCAGGCAGTGATTTCATGCTGCGTGTGGTACTCCAATCACTCCAGTTACCGGCGGCATCGCGGGCGCGAACGTGCCAGTAGTAGGTGATGTTGTAATCCAGGCCAGTCGGGGTGTAGTAGTAAACGGCCAGCGGAGTACCGGGATAAAGATCACCATCCGGAGTGGTTACCAGAGGAGAACTGAAGCTGCTATCGTCAGCCAGTTGGAACTGATAAGCGTTGGCTCCAGTGGGTGATGACCACAGGAACTGGGGAATCCCAGTGGAAGTGGCGTTATCAGCCGGAGATGACAATGTTGGGACGGCAGGCGGGGTGGTATCAAAGGTAAAAGTTCGAACAGCAGACCAGGGACCAGCGCCGCCGGTGGAATTCCAGGCTCTCACCCGCCAGTAGGTTACCACGCCATCAGGTGGTGGAGTTGAAAAAGATATGGTCATTGATGGATTTAGAAGACCGTTTTCATTTATATCGGGTGTGGTGAATGTTGAATCCAAATCCATCTGGAACTGATAGCTTGCCCCCGAGGATACTGTATTCCATTGGAATACTATGGGTGCGCTATTATTTGAAACAAAGCCGTTGATTGGAGAGGTGAGCAAAGGAGCGGTCGGCAGGGTAGCCTGGGGGTTCATGGAGAAGGCGGAAGACCAGTCGCTCCAGTTACCGGCGGCGTCGCGGGCCTTGACATGCCAGTAGTAGACGGTGCCGAGGGTGAGGCCGGAAGGCGTGAAGGTGTAGAGAGCCAGCGGCGTGCCTGGGAAGGAGGACGAGCCGTCCGGGGTGGTGATGAGAGGTGAACCAAAGGCGCTGTCATCGTCCAACTGGAACTGGTAGGCGTTGGCGCCGGTGGGGATGGACCAGGTGAAGGCGGGGATG
>CAYNJT010000055.1:0-12784 GCA_964397625.1 uncultured Leptolinea sp.
TCCGGTATTGCTTATTCGGCTGCTCTTATTATCGGCACCGGTGGTAAAAACTTTACCCCTGACGCATACGAATTGCCTGGGAAACCATGCCGTCCATGATCGTCAAGGCACGAGATGCTGCCTGGAATCCTCGCTGGGTACGGATAAGATGCGAAATTTCTTCTGAAACACTCACTGTTGATGATTCAATAGTATACCCACGGATCGCTCCGTAGTCTTCATCGCCTGGAGTGCCTTCTTTTGCCGTACCAGATGCCGTGGATTCCTTCCAGATGTTATTGCCAGCGCTTTCGAGACCTGTGGGGTTGTTAAAAATATACAGCTTTACAGTTCCCGCGTCACTCCATTCGCCGTCTACCCGGGCTCTCACCGTACCATCGACACCCACATTGACCAGGTCAGCATCAGCCGGGATGGTTCCCGTCCAATTCAGCTTGTACCCGCTCGCGTTTACAATGTTCCCCGATTTATCCACCGAGAACGTACCATCACGGGTATACGCTTTGGTACCATCAGGCATATTTACGGAAAAGAATCCGGCGCCTTCAATGCCCCAATCCATCGGATTTCCTGTAATCGTTAACACACCCTGGCCTGTAGCCATCTGGCTGCTGACCGGGCTGGTTCCACTGATCGCACCTTCATTGAGTAATTCCTGAAAGTTGAGTCGGCTGGATTTGTAACCGGGTGTGTGAATATTGGCCAAATTGTTGCTGATATTATCCATATCCATCTGGCGGGCCAACATTCCATTTGTTGCCAGATGATACAAACCTCCAAACGTAAGCGGCATCGTATCCTCCTATCCTTAGAACCGACCCAGTGAATTGATTGACTGCCCCAGAAGGCTGTCTTGTTGTTGCACAAGCCGCTGAGCGGCTTCATAAGCCCGGTTGGTCTGGATCATCTGGGTCATAATCTGGGTGAGGTCAGCGTTGCTGGATTCCAACGCGTATTGCCTGACCGTGACCTTGGATGAATTTGCTTCACCCCCGGTTCCCGTGAAGGTATTGGCTCCGTCACGGGTCAATGAAGCGGCCGGGTCTTCAAAATAAACAGTTCCCAGTTTGGCTACTTGTTTTCCATCCACAGAAATCTGTCCATCTTCTGTTATAGTGATCGCGCCATTTGGCAGTGTGATCGTTCCACCGCCTTCAGCCAAGACATCATTACCATCCGCGGTTTTTAAAATACCGGTGGCGTCTTTAATGAAGCGTCCGTCTTTCGTAAACCGCTCTCCGGCATCCGTACTGATGCGAAAAAAACCGTTACCGAGTATGGCTACATCCAGCTCACGGTTGGTGATTTGCACAGATCCTTCCGTATAATCGGTGGTCTCCGCCCCTGACATCACTCCCAGACCGAGGTCGCCGATGCGGGTTAATTTATTGAAACCCCGGCTGCGTAGAACCGCCGGCAGTTCGGGAATATTTACCGGTTTTGTGGACGTGGACACCGGAGTGGTGATAAATTCCTCTTTTGATGTCAAAATCTGCTTGAAGCCGGGTGTGTCCAGGTTATCAATATTGTGAGTTAAAACCATTTGGCGCTGCATGTTGGTCACCATGGCAGACGCAGCCGCGTAAAATCCTTTGATCATGCGAACCTCCTGCTGCCCGAGTTTGCCAGGTTTACCACCATACGTATTTCATCGCGGGGCATACCCAGCTGCCGGGCAATATCCACTTCATTCATTCCACCAGATGCCATGGAAAGAATGACCTGGTTGCGTTCTCTGGCATCCGAGAGCGAATCGGGGCCAGATTTCTTTTCAAGGGAAAGCAAGCTTTGGAAATCATCCTGAGCGAGAATACCAGTAGGCTGGGATGGTACTGATTCACGTTGTTGAACAACCAGGTTTTTCAATTGATCGACAACCGGCGAAAGTTTGTCGGCCTGTTGCTGGCTGCCGCGAATACGGGCGGTTTCCCGTGCCAGTTGCACCAGGCTCAATGTGTCAGTCAATAGATTATTTTGAATACCTTCCATATTTCCTCTCCTCCTACCGGTACCTGTCCAAAGTCGAATGCGCGGGTGGTTTGGGCATATCAGCTGCTTTAATTGATTTTTGATGGTCCGGTTTGGTCGGGCGTCCGCGTTTTCTCGAGGCCGTCTCGCCATTCAAGAGTGATTGCAATCCAGTCACCGCGCGGCCATGGATCTGGCAGACGCGCGATTCTGAAATATCCAGAGTCTTACCGATTTCTTTAAAAGTCAACTCATCAAAGTAATATAAAGATAAAACCATCTGTTCACGTTCCGGCAAGGCTTTTATTGCCTCAACCAGGTTACTCTGCATGTCTTTTTCTTCGTAAATATCCTGGGGATTTTCCTGCTGTTCATCCATCAACCATTCATGCATGCTTGAATCGGCATCTTCACTGCCTAATTTGTTGGTGGTCTCATCCAATGAAATGATCACCCGACTAGAATCCATCTGAATTTGAGACAATTCATCCAACCCAAGGTTCAGATGACTGGCCAGCTCTTCATCAGTTGGCAGACGGTGAAATTTATGTTCAAGCTCAACCATGGCCGATTGCATGGCGCGAACCTTTTGGCGGGCGATCCGTGGCAGCCAGTCCATATCGCGCAGATAGTCCAGCACTTTACTGCGGATTTTTAAGGTTGCATACGTGCTGATACGAGTGCCGAAAGAGGGATCGAAATGATCCACAGCTTCGATCAAACCAAGCATTCCCTGACTGGCCAGGTCTTCATATTCAATTCCTCCGTAGGGATTGAAACCCAGCCGGCCCAGCACGAAATGGATCAGCGATACATACCGCATGATTAATTCTTCTCTTAACTCCGGGCTGCGGGTTGAGAGAAATTCCTCGATCACTTCCATTTCAGGTCTGGTATCTTCCATAAGTCAACTCAGGCGACCGTCTCCAGGTCACCATGTTCGCTTTCGTCCAAAGGTGTTTCCGATTTCGGCAGTTTCTGTTCCAATTCGGCGAAAGTTGCCTGCACGAAATAGTGCCCGAGCAGGTAATTCAAAACAAACACGGGAATTCCAACAGATATAATGGCAACCCCCGTGCGTAAAACCACGGTTAAAACATCCACCTTTGCCAGAATGGATGCGACAGCTGTAACTATTGCCACCAGTAAAACAAAGATCTGCGAAATATTTAAGCAGATATCCACCAGAAGCGGCAGGCGGGTTGCATTGCTGGTTGGTCCAGGTAATCCGCGTGAGATTTCTCTGGCAGCCATTAGCGGTCAAACCTTTCTGTGAAAAGCGCCTGCACCAACCGTGAAGCCGCCGCGGGCACCAGGTCGTCCATAACGCGCGATCCATAACTAAAATAAGCGAAAGGCAGCTGACTACGCAAACCCAGGTTGTAAACCGAACCGAAGGAATTGGTTTCATCCATTTTGGTTACCACGAGGGCTCTGGGGTTAAAGACGGAAAATGCTCCTGCCGCGTTCATGAGATCATTCTCTTTAGCGGTAGCTGGTAGGACGACCCAGGTCAGACGATCCGGGATGGAGGTTAGCAATGCGCCGGTTTCGATGAGTGATTCTTCGCTGCGCGGATTGCAGGCCGGGGTATCCACAATAACCAGGTCCGCATCTCGTGTGGTTTCAATGATGGCGGCACATTCACCGGGAGTATATGCAATATGCAATGGGACATCGATAGCTTCAGAAAAAGCCCGGGCTTCGGCGATCCCACCGGTGCGAACCGTATCAGCACATACCCAGACCACTGATCGTTTCAACTCATTGCGATAACGAACGGCCAGTTTTGCCGTTAAACTTGTTTTGCCGGCTCCACTGGGGCCTACCAGGCAAATCACCTGCCGCTCTTTGCGGGGTGTTTCGCGCAGCACCCGAATATACGCTTCCAATTGGCGGCGCAAATAATCAACCAGTTTGCGGTCATCCATGGCGGTTTCATACCCGAGGGTATCAGCGCTTAGCTGACAAATCTTCCGTACCATCCTGGTTTCCACTCCCTGCCGGGTTAACTGGTCATACATCTTTTGCAGTAGCGGCCAGGCGCCATCCAGATTAGACGGCTGTTCAACGGGCGGCTGCCAGGGGATCTGCGGAAGCTGTAGCGGGGGGAGGCCCTGTTTTGGTTTTTCGGGAATCTGGACGATACGCACATCATCCAGTGTTTCTTCTTTACCTAAATTGTGCAGGAGATCTATTTTCGCAGCCGCTGCCGATTTTTCACTGGTTTTCTTGCCTTTGATTTCAACCACATCGCGGGGCAACACAGCTTCTACTGTTTTTGCCGCAACCGGGTCGGCTGGCAGATTCTCTTCAGTTTTGATTTGAGCCTCGGGCGCTGATGTTGTCGATTGAGCAGGTTGCGGTGCTGGTGTCACAGGTTTGACAGATTGCGGCACCGGAGCAGGTTTGATCTGCTTTGGAAGAGGAGTATCTTTGCGGGTCAAGTCTTTGGTTGCCGGTTTTGTTGTGCTAACCGGCGCATTCTCTTTTGGGGTGCCGGAAACGGCGGATGAAGAATCTTCTCCGGCTTCCAAACGCACAGCCACAATCTCAACCATGGGTTTGCGCCAGACCTGCCAGGGCTGCCCTGCCGGGATTTGACGGGCAGTAACTACAAGCGCCTCTGGCCCCAGGTCGCGTTTGACCTGTTCCAACGCCTGCATCATAGTTTCTGCGCGGAATGTGCGTGTGATCATCTGACACCCGCCTTCTCAGGAGCAATATTGATATCCACCATGCCATGCGCCTGTACACGTGTGCCAGAACTGATCTCTGAGAAAGCCAACACGACCAGGTTGGGGAAGGCCTGTTCAATTAATCGGCGGAAAGCCAGTCTTAATTCGCGCGGGCATAGTAAAACGGGCGGATGTCCCTCTTGTGCCAGCATTTCCATACGCTCACCGGTCGCGTTCAAAATGGATTGCGCCGAGACAGTATCAATGGAGAAGCCCAGACCACTGTCAGTGGCGCTGAGGGAATCTTTCAACATCATCTCCAGCTGCGGCGAAAGGGTGAAAACGTGCAGGAAACCATCTTCTTCACGGTATAGATTTGACAGAGTACGCGCCATGGTCTGTCTGACAGCTTCGGCCAGGATGGCTGGATCATGTGTTGATGGAGCGTGTTTACCCAGCACTTCCAGAATTCCGCTCAGGTCACGAATGGGTACGCGTTCTTTCAGCAGGTTCTTTAACACGTCTTGAACATCACCCAGGCGGATCAGTTCAGGGATCACACCTTCAATAGCCGCCGGGGTTTTCTCTTTCAATTTATTCAACATTTCCTGAACCATCTGCCGGCTTAAAAGGTCAGCCGAGTGGGAACGGATAACTTCAGTGAGATGGGTGGAAAGAACCGCCAGCGGAGAAACCACGGTGTAGTTCATCAATTCAGCGCGGCCTTTTTCCGCGTCACTGATCCAATATGCGGGCAGACCAAACGCGGGTTCGGTGGTGGCTATGCCCTGCAAGTTTTCTTCTGATTGCGACCCGGGGATGGCCAGATAACGGTCGACCATCAATTCACCGCGCGCCACTTCTTCGCCGCGAATTTTTAACCTGTAGGTTTGCGGTGGCAGGCGCAGGTTATCGCGGATACGAACTACCGGGAGCACAAAACCCAGCTCACTTAACATTTGCCGCCTAATGTTGGTAATCTGGTGCAACAGATTATCGGCTCGCTCTTCATCAACCAGCGGGATCAAGCCATACCCGACTTCGAGTTCAAGCGGGTCGATAACCACCATACCCATCATTTCTTCCGGCGATTCAAGAGGGGCAGGGACAGCGGCTTCAGGGGGGATAGCTTCCGCTATGGCAGCTTTCGTTTCCTGCCGGCGAACATAATAGGCACCGCCTCCCAGAACACCGGCTACCAGAATAAAGGGTATTTTCGGAACACCGGGAATGAACATCATCAAACCGATGACAATAGCGGAAGCCAGCAGCGTGTTGTAATTGGATAATTGTTTCGAAGCAGATTCACCCAGAGCGCCTTCATTGGCGTTGCGGGTGATGATCAGGCCGGCCGCTGTTGAAACCAGCAGGGAAGGGATTTGCACAGCCAGACCGGAACCCACAGTTAACAGTGTATAGGATTTCAGCGCGTCCATCAGTGATAAATTGCGCTGGAACATGCCGATGACAAATCCACCCAGGATGTTCACGATGATCACGATGACAGCGGCGATGGCATCTCCCCGCACAAATTTGCTGGCGCCATCCATGGAGCCATAGAAATCTGCTTCGGTTTGGATCTCGCGGCGCCGCGCGCGTGCCTGATCTTCGTTGATAATGCCGGCATTCAGGTCGGCATCGATGGATAATTGCTTGCCGGGCATGGCATCCAGAGTAAAGCGGGCGGCCACTTCAGCCACACGGCCTGCGCCGTTGGTGATGACCGCAAACTGGATGATCATGAGCATCAGGAAGATAACCACGCCCACCACATAATTGCCACCAATTACCAGATTGCCAAATACTTTTACAACTTCACCTGCATCGCCGTCAATGAGGATAAGACGGCTGATGGAAATATTTAACCCCAGACGAAACAGGGTAATGACCAGTAACAGGGATGGGAAGATGGAAAAATCCATGGGTCGGGCAATGTACAGGCTCAGCAGCATCACGCCAAGCGACATAGCCAGATTCAAGATGACCAGCACATCAACCAACCCATTGGGGATGGGAACGATCATCATGCCAATCAACATGACCACGCCCACGGCCATGATCATGTCATTCGACCTGAAGATTGCCTTCCAATCAAAACGATTCATACTGGGTTTTGCTGTTGTCATCTCTTTCGTTTCCTATAATTGTTCAGCCGCAGGCTGGATATTTCTATTTTTTAAGCGGTAGACATACGCCAGTACTTCGGCCATGGCCACGTAAAGGTCGGGCGGGATGGGTTGATCCAGTTCGACCAGCTTATACATGGCCCGCGCCAGGGGCACATTCTGGACGATGGGAACGTTGTTCGCTTTGGCGATTTCCACAATGCGCTGTGCCACATAAAAGGCACCCTTTGCCACTACAACCGGGGCTTCCATTTTGCCTGATTCGTAAATGATGGCTACCGCGTAATGTGTTGGGTTGGTAACGATCACATCTGCTTTCGGAACCTTGGTCATCATCCTGGATTGAGCCATGCGCCGTTGCTGCTGACGAATTCGCCCGCGCAGGAAGGGATCACCTTCGCTGCGTTTTAAGTCGTCGAGCACTTCCTGTTTCGACATGCGTAATTGCTTTGTGTAATTCCAGTTCTGGTAGGCGTAATCAGCCACTGCAAGAACAATATAAGCTCCCGCCACACGCCACATCAGGCTGACGGCCAGATTCATCCACTGGCTGATCTCCTGGTCCAAGGGCATCTGGATCATCTGAATGATGGAGTTGATGTTCGCCTGAAAGAACGTATAGACCGGCCAACCAACCACAGCCAGCTTTAATAGCGCTTTCAACGTCTCAATCAAGCCCTGGGAAGAGAAGATGCGCTTGAAACCGTTGATCGGATTCAAACGCGAACCGTCAAAGAAAGGCCGTTTTGACGCCCACAGGAATTTGGTCTGCACGAGGGTTGTTCCCACACCAACTACCATCATCACCAGTATCAATTGCATTAATGGGCTGATAAAGAAAGACATATTGCGAATGGTGTTTTCGCGCAGCCAGATATCAGACACATCCATCGAGGGCAGATTTGTCACAGAATAGCGCATCAGGCTGCCCAGGCCGGAGACCAGATTTTTCCCTACCCCGGTCAACAACCAGATACTGACAATCATGCCGACGGCGGCATTGAGCTCAATACTCCGGGCTACCTGTCCGCGTTCGCGGGCGTCTCGGATACGACTGGCGGTTGGGGCTTCGGTCTTATCTGCCATGGTTAGATCCCCAGTATCTCCAACATACGCGGAGCCAGGTTTTTGAACGCCCGGTCAAGCGATGGGATGAACATGCCAAACAATAGGGAGAGAGAGAAAATTCCGACCCAAACTTTGATCGGTAAACCCAAGAAAAACACATTTATTTGCGGGGCTACCTTTGCCAGTAGTCCCAGGGTCAGGTCTGTGAGAAAGAGAGCCCCGATCACAGGCAATGCCATTTGAATGCCCGAGGTGATCATGCCGGAAGTCATATGCAGGAGTGCCTCGGGATTGATCTGCGGTAAGGGTTGATTCAATGGCAGAACCTTGAACGTGTTTTGCAGACCAATGAGAAAAATATGATGCCCGTTGGTTAGCATAAAGTACAACATAACCACCAGAACAAAGAATTGATCCAGCGTTCCGCCGGCTTCACTCATGGCCGGATTGAACACCTGCCCCGCGCCAAAACCGCTGGACATATCAATCAATTTGCCGGTCATTTGAAAAGCGCCGAATGTCAATGAGGCGGCGAAACCGGCCAGAAAACCAATGATCAACTCTCGCAGGATCAACCCGGCAAAGGCCAGCCAGGGCACGGCGGCAGCGTCTGCCGGTATTGGGTTCCAGGGCAGAACAATAATGGTCAGGATAACTCCCAGACCAATTTTCACTTGGTTCGGGACGATTTCGCTGCCAAATGTGGGTACCTGGATCAAAATAGCCAGGACACGCGTAAGTGCCAGGAAAAACAGTTGTGTCTGCGCAATAGATAAAATCATAGGTAATAGACCCGGTTCGCTCTGAAATTAGGATACCGGATTCGTTTTTATCAGACAGTAAATTGAATGTGAAGCAGGGCTAAAGAATACGTAAAAAATGCCGATAAAAGAAAGTTTTATGGCAGGTACATTAAAGCCTTCTGACGGAAGTTGTCCAAATCTACCGGCTTGAGAATAAAATCGACAGCGCCGAGATCACGTGCCTGTTGAACCACCTCGCGAAACCCGAGAGCGGAGACAACCAGGATAGGGATCGGTCTGCCGGATTGCATGCCCAGCGTGTGGAATTCACGTAAAAGATCCAACCCGCTGCAACCGGGCAGGAAGAGATCCAGTAGCAGCATGTGCGGCTTCCAGCGTAGAAAACCATCCCGAATCTGGTCTTCTTTTGCGGTAACGCGAACCTGGCATCCCATCTCCTGTAGACTCAGGGAAAACAGGTCGGCAACAACTTTTTCTTCTTCCGCGATCAATACCCGGTGTGAGCGTGCAGGTACCAATGGTCGGGTTATCTCCCCGTTCCGAAGTTCATTTTATAGTAAGTGACCATCTGATTGTTCATATTGGTTACTTGATCAGGGGTCAGCTTTAGAATCTCATAGGTCACATCTTCAACTTTGCGCGGTCCCAGGCGGGAAAGTGTTTCCGGATCGACAGGGGAAAGGGCATTGGCCAGATTGGATATGGCTGCCAACGCTCGAAATTCACCCGCCGCGGCGGGGTCATGATGGAATTGAATCGCATTCGTTAGAACCATCGGGAAAGTCCATTTTTGCGCCATGAGACTGCCAATATAGGCGTGATCAACGCCAAACGTCTTTTTTTCGATTTCCCAGGTGGTCATCTCCTGCTTCTTGTTCGCGTTAAAAACCCAACGGTATTCTTGTTCCGCGAACTTATTAAGGACAATCTTTCCGATGTCATGGAGCAGACCGGCCGCGTACGCTTCCTCCGGCTCCGGATAATCAATGGCATGGGCAAACCACTGCGCGGCGACGGCTGTCGCCACAGAGTGGGCCCACATATCTCCCGCGGCCATGTTGTATCCGGCCAGAGTGCCATCCATTCCACGGCTGGCAGCCACAGCCAGAACCAGAGTGCGAATACGTTTATACCCAAGCCGCATTACGGCTTCCTTCAATGTGGCGCAGGATGGGCCGTAGCCCAGAAAAGCGGAGTTGGCCGCCTGCAATACATTCGCGGCCAGAGCCTGATCCAGGCCGACAATTTCAGAAATATATCCCGCGCTGGATCCAGGTTCGTCCAAACTGCGCAGGATCCGGGTAATCACCATGGGGATGGGACGCATTAATTCAATCGAGTGAAGAATTTTCTTGACCCGCCTGTCAATAATTAATGCGTTATCGGTCTGCGGTGTTACCATTTTTCTCCGGGGACTTTATTTTACTAAATTTGGTAGATCATTAAATATACCAGATGTAAAGCTGATCAATTGCTGCCCCATCCATCCCCCCAGAACGACCATGATAATAATAATGACAATGATCTTGGGAACAAATGTAAGGGTAACTTCATTGATTTGAGTGGCCGCCTGTACCAGACTGACCAGGCTGCCAATGATCAAACTGGCAATCAAAACCGGTCCGGCCAGCGTAAGTGCTACAGTCAACGCGTTTTGCGCGAATGAGATCAGGTAGGCTTCTGTCATCGCATATCCTACTTGAAACTGAGAAGTAATGAGCGTGCAATCAGATACCAGCCATCCACCATGACAAATAATAACAGTTTAAAGGGTAATGAGACAAGGGAAGGCGGCATCATCATCATACCCATTGAAAGCAGGATACTGGAAACCACCATATCTATGATGAGGAATGGAACATAAATAACAAACCCCATGGTGAATGCCGTCTTCAACTCACTGATCACAAATGCCGGCATTAATACGACGGTATCAATATCCTGCAAAGAATTTGGCCTTGGAGAATTGTTCATGGAAAGGAATAGTTCAAGGTCTTTTTCCCGGGTGTTTTTGAACATGAATTCACGGATAGGATCCATCGTCTTTTTGAGGAATGTGTCCTGATCGATCAAATTTGCCGAGTATGGTTTGATGGCATCGTTGTTAATCTTGTTGATGATCGGAGACATGCTGAAGAAGGTCAACAGCAATGCCAGACCGATGACTACCTGGTTGGGGGGCGCGGTCGGCGTTCCAATGGCGTTGCGCAACAAGGATAAAACGATAACAATGCGGGTGAACGATGTGGCCAGTATAAGGATGGAAGGGGCGAGGCTGAGAATGGTTAACAAGACCAGAAGCTGCACTCCGCTGGTTACTTCTTTAGCCTGTCCGGTCGGGTTCATGGTCAGGGTTAACCCCGGGGCAGTTGTTTCCGCGGCACCGGCACATCCTGAGATCAATACGGTCAACACCATAAGGGCAATAGCAGCCCAGAAAAAACGGAAACTTTTCGCGCGTTCGCGTTTCAAAAGAAGATCGGGGTGAGTTGCTTTATTGTTGGTCATGGTTCAAACCCGTTGAATTGTCCTCTCGGGCAGAGAGAACACTTTCAAAAGACACAGGGGAGGCAGGAGATGCTGTTGTGGCTGATTCCAAAGGATCCATTTCCGCAATTAATTGAATGGCTGCATCCGTGGCTCCCACCAGAAATTCACGGCCATCCGCTTTAACAAGCATAAGAGTTTGTTTCGGAGACAGATGAAATCGTTCCATGACAGTTATTCTGCGTTGTTCAGGGCCGGTTTTATTAAACTTCCATTTCTTTAAGAACAGAAATCCCAGATAGATAAAACCAATGACCGCCATCCAGCGGAAGAATACAGACAGGGCCAGTCCGGTGCTGCCAAATGTTCCACCGCCCTGTTCATTGGGCGCTGGAGGCAGGGGATCATTCATCAGCAGTCCAATAGCCAGAACCACAAACAGAATGATCAACCAGACCCACGTTGAACCGCCCTTCATGGAACGCAAACGTTCCCAGGCCTCTTTCAATTGGTCCATCATGGGATTATTCTTTCGTTTCAGGGGCGATCAATTCTGTGATACGCACCCCAAATTTGTCATCCACCACCACTACTTCACCGCGAGCCATCAGATGTTCATTGACAAACACATCTACCGGCTCACCGGCAACCCGGTCCAGTTCAACCACTGAACCTTTTTGAAGTTCAAGCACGTGTTTGATGGGCATTTGTGTGCGGCCTAATTCGACTGTAAAAAGCAGATTCACATCCATCAGCAAATTGATGGCGGAATTCCCGGTGACGGATGCTGCTTTTTCCTCCGGCTGTTCGGCCGGTTTATCTACCGCCGCGCCGGCTTCACCAGATAGTACCGCATTGATACTTTCCTGCAGCGCATCCATGCCTGCATCCTGTCCTTCCATGGACTCCGTGGATTTCTGAATTTCATCGCTCATGGTTAAATCTCCTATTTCCCCGGAGCACTCTTTGGAATATTCACCGGTCCGCTTATCTGGACGGCGAGATGATTGGATTGTTTTCCAATTCGGCCTTTATACCGGTTTGTGCCCGCCACCTGTACGATAATATCCTGACCGGGGCTGGAATCCAGTATTAACACATCGCCAATGACCAGGTTTGACATTTCCTTGATAGACAGGCGTACATTCCCGAGGATGGCTCTTAACGGCACTTCCGTTCGGTACAGGCTTTCCAGGTTTGTCTGCCTGGCGGCATAGTCCACCACCTGCTCCTTCTTGCCGGTGATGATAACGTGCGGATTTAGTTCATTTGCCACAGGTTTCAACATGGAATACGGGATATAGAAACTCATTGTTCCCGTGGTGTCTTTGATTACCATTTCAAATGTGACCATTAAAACGCGTTCATTACCCATCATCATCTGAACCCAGTGCTGATTGACGGTGCTGTCAATCAATTTTGGTTCAATGCTGACTACTTTTCCCCAGGAGGCCTTGACGTCATTCAACATGTTTTCGACCAGGTCTTGCAAAAGGGATTGGTCGATCTCGGTTAATGAATGGCTGCGGCCGCGGCTGTCAGAAGCGCCGCCCAAACGTTGCTCAAGGATCACAAAATTAACATCATCGCTGAACACAATCGCGATCTGCCCGGGCAGAGGCGCCAGGGATACCAGGTGGTAAAGCGTGGTTGGCGCCATATCCGCCATGAAATCATGGAATCTACCCTGCTC
>CAYNJT010000055.1:12794-16622 GCA_964397625.1 uncultured Leptolinea sp.
GTGGACGCAGATTGGTACGGATAAATGATGGAAGTGAGTTGGTTAACCGTTCAGCCAGTTCCTCATGTACAAGTTCAACGGCCCGGATTTGTTCTTTGGAAAACCGATCGGGTGACCAGAAATTGTAGGGGCGTACGTTCTTTTCCGATCCAGAGGAATCTTTCGCCTGGCCGGTCTTACCCATCATATCGGCCAGGTTGACACCCTCCTGGTTGTCATTTCCTTCAATTTCTATCGCCCCGTTGAGCAGGGCATCAATTTCCGCCTGGGTTAACATAATGCACCTTCTTCTACTGCATTACAAATTCTTTGAAGTAGACGTAAATAACCTTATGATCTGGAAGCCGGGTATTCACGGCGTCTATGATCTCCTGCCGAAGGGCATCCTTGCCTTCTGTGGTATACACAGATTGAAAATCCTTTGAGGAAAGCAATGTGACTATTGTGTCATCCAGAATGGGGATTTTCGTGTTTATTTCTGCGGTAAATGCCGCCAGTTCTGCGGTCTTTTCCTCTTCCGGCAGGGTGGAATAGCCGGCTGGAGGAGCGAATTCAAGTGTTGCCGTCACCCGGATAAATTTTTTGCCTCCGGGTTCAGCCAGATTTACTATCTTGGTGCTGGTATCGATCATAATCCCCTTGCCAGGAGTTACCTCTTCAGAACCTCCGCCACTTGATGCCGTGTTTGTTGAAGGTTTTGCGACTGTGTGTGTGTTGGCAGCGCCTTCAGCAGCCGGTTTGCCGGTAATAATGGCAATTGGATTCGCGCTTCCACCTTCCACAATAGTTGCCGCCGGCTGGGGAGCCTCTCCCTCAACCGTCTGTGGAACTGATCCAACCGGCAATTGGTATACCAGGTAGATCGGTTTTGGCAAGGTATCCGGCGCGAACAATACATAAACCACCAGCAGATTTGTTACCGCGGTGGTCATTATGATCACACCGGCCACGAAATAAATTATGATCTTTAATACATTCGGTTTGCTTTTCGCAGGAGCGTCAGTGCTCATTGGTTGTCGCCTCCTTGGTAGGCTCGGGAACAGCCTGTGGATTTATATCCCCGGGCATGTTCCGTATATCCAGTTGTGCTTCATCGGAACTGATCGGGTAAACGACGATGATATCCGCCCGGCTATTGATGGCAAGATGTTCGGGGCTATCGTTGGGGAATAACGGCTGGTATTCACCCCTTCCGGTAGGCACCAACCTGTCGGGTGTGATCCCTTTCACCTGGAAATAGCGGACGATCTCATTGGCGCGGGCCAGTGAAAGCGACCAGTTATCCGGGTAACGGGGATCGGCGGGCGGCTGGTTGTTGGTATGCCCGACCACGCGGACTTCATTGGGGATGGACTGGATCATAGTCACGATCGTGTCCAGAACAGGGTACGCGGCAGGTTGAAGTTCCGCCCTGCCTTCTACAAATGTGAGCTTCTGGCTAAGGGATATCAGCACACCTTCCACATTATTCTGCACGCTGACTTCGCTGCTCAAGCCATTCTCTTTTAATAGATCGGTCAATTTCCCGGCGACTTCAGTCCCCACCGAAGAAAGGATCGGCAGACCTTCCACCACAATGGGTTGGGCAGATCTGTTGGGATCCAACCCGCCGGATTGGTCAATATTCGGATCAACCACCTTGGGCGGCGCGCCGCCCACGGTGAAGGCCGCTTTCAAGTTCTGGGCCAGAGCTTTATACCGTTTTACATCAATCTGTCCCATGGAGTACAACACAACGAACAACACCATCAACAGGGTGATGAAATCAGCGTAGCTTACCAACCACCGGTCATTACCGCCGCCATGACTACTCATGCCTGACTCTTAGCTCCCTGTCTGGCACCGGCCTGTGCCCCGGCGCCGCCTTTGGCTTCAGCACCCCGTTCAGATGGCGGGATGAACGCGCTCAATTTTTCTTTGATGATCCGCGGGTTTTCACCGGCTTGCAGGGAGAGGATGCCTTCCATCAACATTTTCCGGTAGGCAACTTCTTCGCGGCTGCGCAGAGCCAGTTTGCCGCCGATTGGGATCCAGATCAGATTAGCAGAAAGAAGTCCCCACAGAGTCGCGAGAAAAGCCGCCGCGATCGATTTTGCCAGTTTCCCCGGGTCGTCCAACTGTTTCAACACAGAAATAAGCCCCATAACCGTACCAATAATTCCGAAGGTCGGACTGAAACCGCCCGCGGTATTGAAGAAATTGATGCCCAATTCATGACGTTCTTCCATATTCTTGATCTCTAATTCAAGAATAGCCCGCACCTGGGCCGGGTCAGTTCCATCCACAACCAGCATAATTCCCTGCCGCAGGAACGGATCAGGGATTTTTTTGCTTTCTTCTTCCAACGCCAGTAACCCTTCGCGCCGGGCTTTATCAGCCATGGTAGCCAGCGAATTAATAATTGCCGGAAGGTTTGGTTTCTTCGAAAGAAAGGCCTTCCCAATGTATTTCGGAATTTTCATCACACCTTCGAATGGCATGGTCGCGATTGTGGCAACCATTGATCCACCCAGAGTAAGGAGAATGGCAGAAGGATGCGCAAGAAGCTCTAAAGGCGACCCACCATCAAGGATCATGACGATGATGACAATGACAAGACTAAATCCAATCCCAATAATGGTTGCTAAATCCATCTCATTCTCCTCGCACGTATTCCTTTTCCGGGTTATGCACCAACCGTTCGTATTGCACGATCATCTGCACGACATCTTCCGGGTGTTCCTTGACTACGAACTTTACACCGGAGGTGAGCGTGATGACAGTATCAGGGGTTCCTTCGACTGACATGATCAAATCAGCGTTCAGGTAGTATTTGGTGCCATTAAGCCGGGTAAGGGAAATCATAGAATCGTTTAAATCCAAAAAATGAACCAAGTTTTCGCCTGGTTCTGTTGTACCATTCTTAATGACGGGTTTTGATAAAACCTCTGTAAAAGCAGGATAAACGGGATGTAAAAATCAATACGCGGGAAGAATTATGGTGAAGGTGGTACCCACATCCTTTTTGCTTTCCACAAGAATATTTCCCCCATGCTGCTTGATGACACGGTGGCATATGGACAGACCAAGGCCAGTCCCTTTGCCAACTTCTTTGGTTGTATAAAACGGATCGAAGATTCGTTTGAGGCGGTCGGGCTCAATACCATGACCGTTGTCATTGATAATCACACGGATTTCATTCCCGTTCAACTGGGTCGCGATTCGCACTTTCCCTGGCCTTCCACTGGTGGCATCCATGGCGTTGATCAATATATTCACCCAGACACCGGAAAGGTTTTCCTGTGACGCCATGATCAACGGGAGGTTGTTCGCCGGATCAAAGGTGTATTCCACCGAGCGCTGCATAAACTCATGTTTCAGCATATCCAACGCCGATTCGATGGACTGGTTGATATCTGTCGGTTTGACTTCAGATTGTTCTTTGCGGGCAAAATTTAACAGGTTGCGCACTACCTGTAGCGCGCGGGTTCCGGCCCTCGAGATTAAATCTACGGCTTCCGCGTCATCACTATCTTTGGGCAATGAACGCTCCAGTAGTTGGGCGTTTGCCAGAACGACGGTTAATGGATTGTTGATCTCGTGCGCGATACCCGCGGCCAGCTGCCCTACAGCCGCCATCTTTTCGGATTGGATCAGGATGGCGCCCATCATGTTCTTCTCGGTGACATCGCGTTCAAAGATGATCACCTGAGGGACTTCTTCTTCCTCCTCCAGGATGGGGTAGGCAGTGATATCCCATTCAGTGGGGTGGTCGCTGGATTCCCATACCCGTTCCGTGCGATTGGTGATGACGTGATTGTAGAATGTCTCCGTCACCAGACAATTTTC
>CAYNJT010000055.1:16722-21553 GCA_964397625.1 uncultured Leptolinea sp.
ATGGATTCCGCGAGTTTTTCCAGCAAATCCTGATCGCCCCGGGTGAAACCACCCTCCCGATGATTGATCAACTCAACCACACCGTTAACCTGCTCCGGCGCCAATAACGGTACAAAAACAAGCGAGGTTGCTTCGATTCCCGGAAGAGAATCAATTTCGGGGTCAAAACGGTTGTCCAGTACGGGTTGGTTGATGATGAAGGAAGCCCGTTCTTTCATGCAGGCGCCCAACAACCCTTTCCCAGGGGTGATGCTCACCTGATAGATCCAGTCATCTCCATCTGAAAGGGATTTCTTAACCAGCAGCGATTCCGGATTGTCACTGATCAACGCGATGGATGCCGCCTGGCAGTTGAAGATATCCCGCAGACTGCGTACCAGGCTCGTCTCCAATTCCTCTCCGGCTGTCATACTGTTCAGCCCGGCAAAGATGCGGCTGATCAGTTCCATTCCCTTGCGGTATTGAACCATGCGTAACTGGTTGTAATAGGTGGAAATGCGCTGGCCAAATAGGAAACTGGCTGCTTCTAAAAAATCCTTTTCCTGTTTGATAAACTCCTTCAGGGTAAGCAGCATTAAACCCTGGCTTCCATCCGCGGAGACCAGGGGGAGAATAATGACCTTCCCGACTGAGTCCAGGATGATCTCTCCGCCAGGAGCTTCAGCCGCCCGTTTTAACAATGAGTTCAAAAAACTCTTACCGGAATGGATTTGATTCTCCCACCGTCGGGTGTTGCCCACTCCCAGACAGATCAACGGATCACCCTCATTCCATTCAGGGGCAAGGATAAGCCCGCCGGTCAATTGAAGCCGCTCCAGAATAAATTCCAATCCTGATTGGAGAGCCGCGTTCAATTGTTCCTGTCCGGCAAGCAGACCGGCAAGGAATTCAACCGACTCTTCCCAGGATCGGGTTTTTTCTGGTTTTTGCAATGTTGTCATAAAGATAACTCTAACCTGACTCGCCTTTAGATGCCCTGGTTATTAGTCCTCATCCGCGCGGATGGTGTAGCCGTACCCGGCAACCGTCTGAATAAATTGCGGGTCATGCGGATCTGGTTCAATTCTCTCGCGCAGGTTTTTGATGTGCACACGCACAAGGTCGGGGCTGCCCGCGTCAGACGGATAATCCCAAACCTCATCGAGCAGGCGGCCCGGTGAGAAGATTTCACCGGGATGACTCATCAGGTGGTAGAGCAGGTCAAATTGCACCGGGGTCAGGCGCACTTTACCGCGTGAACGGGTTTTGAGTTCATAGCTCTTTACATTTAACACGTAATCGCGGATGGCGATCTGGTGTTTCAGGCTGGGATCTTTAACTTCAGGTTCTTCGGCAGGAGGCGGTACGATATGTGAACTGGTTTCGATGGTTGGATCCCCTTCGAGACGGGGATGGGTTTTCGAACGCCGCATGATAGCCCTGATGCGCAGAATCAGCTCATCAATATTAAATGGCTTGGTGAGGTAATCATCCGCGCCGGCCAGGAAACCGGCAATGCGATCTTCATCTTTGGCTTTGGCTGTCAAGAATAGAATGGGAATATTGGCAAGCAGTGGATCAGCGCGAACTTCCCGGCATACGGCATACCCGTCCATTCCGGGCATAATAACATCCAGAATGATCAAGTCTGTGGCCTGGCGCCGGGCAACCTTAAGCCCCTCCACCCCGCTGTTGGCGATGGTCACGCGGAATTCATGCCCGCGCAGACTTCTCTCAACAGTCCGCGCTACGATCTCATCATCCTCAACAACCAGGATGTTGACGGTATTCATACTTACCTCCGCGGAACAATAAGATTATATAATAATTTTGGTGCACTTTTCATACCAGGAAAAGAGGTAATCATGAAACTTCAACACGCCTGCGTTCTTCTACTCTTATGCCTTTCAGCATGTGCATCATTTTTACCGCAGGTCACTATAATCCCGGTCGCGGTGCCTCCCCAGCCTACCGCGACACCTTTGAAAGAGAATCCTTCGCTGATTTCTCAAAAGACAGTCAACTCGCTGACCGAGATTGGAACATTCCCTGTTGATAATATCTTTCGTATATCCTGGCTTACAGATTCATCTGCTCTGGTTGTGATAACGCAAAAGAAGCTGATTCTTCTTAAAATCCCCAGCCTGAAGATCCAACAGGAATTCAACCTCCCGGAAAACGCCAGTCTGATGGATTTCAATCCGGCCTCCCAGAAGCTGGCCGTAACAATTGACCGTCAAATCCTTTCCATTCGCGACCTTTCTGGAAAGGAGATCACAGCAATCAAACCAACGGGAGGATTCGGATCCGCCGGTTTCAATCCCGATGGCAGCCGCATTGTGGTTTCATCCTTGGAAGAATTCAAAGCTGTCAGCTTTGACACCACCAGCGGCAGGGTGATATCCTCCTGCGACGGATTTGAAACAGCGGCTCCGGTATACTCCGTGTCACCTTCGCCGCAAGGCCGTTGGCTTATCTGGCTGGCGCGTGCCACCGTTCAGTTGAGCAACCCCATGACCTGTAAAGCAGTCACGCACATCGGGCATGAAGATTTCGTCATATCTCATGCCTTCAACAAAGATGAGTCGATTCTGGCAACTTCCACCGGCGGTACATTGAAAGGCGAATTCGTCCCGTTGGTCTACCTGTGGAATACGTCAACCGGATTGCTTGAAGGGAACATTCTACTAAAACAAGCTCCTGCCCGCGGTCTCTCCTTTTCACTGGATGGCAGTCTGCTGGCCACGGCAGGCAATGGATTGTCCGTCTGGGATGCAACGACAGGGAAGGATGTTAAAATGCTGGCATCCACCGATCAGGTTTACAACGCAGTAGCTTTCTCGCCCGACGGTACTTTTCTCGCCGCGGCAACCGAAACCGGTTTGAGGTTGTTCGCCGTTAGACCCTGACCGTTACAATATAAACTTCACACAGAAAGGGTCATCATGGCAAAAATAGAAGATTACCGGCAGAAATTAAACGAACAAAAAGATGTTCGCGCCTACCTGCTTGAAAACTCCAACCTGCCCGGCCCGCGGGGCAACCTGGAACTGGCTCAAGCTGCCGCGATGGAGGTATCCGCAGACCTGCTTACCGCTTGGACGAAACTGACCGCGGATGAAGCCCCGATCAATACCGCGCTCGAATTCCTGACCTTCTGCGGCGTTCTGGGTCAAGGAAAGTTATTCAACGAAGGAAATTCCCTTGCGCTGGACCGGATTGTCCAGGCGGCCAGCGATTCCCGCTGGCGTACCCGTGAAGCGGCTGCCATGGCGCTGCAATGGATCGGTAAGAAGGATATTCAGAAACTGGTGAAGATCCTTCCGCGTCTGGCGAATGGCAACCTGCATGAGATGCGCTGTGCCGTGGCGGCCATCTGCGAACCGGTTTTGCTGGTCGATCCGGCGGTCAGTCAATTCGCCCTTGAACTGCTGGACGATATCACTCTTTCATTTTCACAGCATGGGAACAGAAAAGAGGACGGTTTTATTGTCCTTAAGAAAGGGCTTTCCTACGGGTGGAGCGTTGCCGCGGCGGCCAACCTGGATTATGGAAAACCGCTTATGGAAAAATGGCTGCGATCCTCAGACAAAGACATACGCCAGGTGATGCAGGAAAACCTGAAGAAGAACCGCCTGATCCGGCTGGATGAAGCCTGGGTCAACCAGTGGAAGAAGTAACAATCCTTTTTTCCCTGTTAAGGAATACCCTTTGAAAACCTTATTTTCAGCCCACATCCCCCTGGCCTTACTGATCCTGTCACTGGTTGGAGGCATGCTGTTTCTAACCATCAAACCTGCCGCCGCTTCTAATAACCGGGAAACCGAATCCAATAGTCCGGTAAGACAGGCATCAGATTATAAAGACGGAGCGCTTGCCAGAAAGTATCTCGAAGACCTTTCCGCGTTTGGCTCGCGCGCCATGGGCAAACCCGGGCACGATAAAGCCGCTGATTTTATATTCACCGTGTTGGAAGATATGGGTTACAAGCCTGTGGTCCAACCTTTTACCAATCAGCAAAATTTCAAAGCCCAGAATATCATTGTTGAGAAAAAGGGTGATTCGGATCGGGTGATCATTGCCGGCGGACATTATGACAGCGTGGCGGTTGGCTCCGGTGTTGACGACAACGGCTCTGGAGTGGCCGTTTTGCTGGAAGCGGCCCACCGTCTGAAAGACACGCAAACACCCTACACCATCCGGTTTATCTTTTTTGATTCCGAAGAAACGGACACGGAAGGTTCGGGGTATTACGTGGGGAAAATGTCCCCGCGGGATGTTACCAACACTGTGGCCATGATCAACCTGGACAGCCTGGCGGTGGGAGATTACACCTATATCTATGGGAATGAGGGCGAAGAGGGGGTTATTCGCGACTGGGCGCTGGATTACGCGGAAGAGAACGGCCTTAACCTGATCACGCAGAGCGGAAAGAACCCGGAATACCCGGAGGGGACGACTGTCGACGAATCCGACCACGCCGCTTTCTTATACCGTGGCATCCAGTACGCTTACCTGGAAGCCACCAACTGGGATCTTGGCGAAATGGACGGCTATACGCAGGTGAAGGGGCCTTATGGCGTGAAAGGCAAAATCTGGCACACGAAATTTGATACGCTGGAGTACATTGATAAGACCTTCCCCGGCCGGTTGGACCAGCATCTTTCCCTGTTCACCAATGTGCTCACGCATATTTTGACGGATTATCGGGAAACGGATTGAATTCCTCACCCAATAATTGATATAGTCACCGATAATTTTTTTGGGGGCAGAATTGGTTGAGTCTCATGGTAAGTCCTCACAATCTCAATGCATTGTCGTAGGGTAGAAGCATCCGGGAAGAATCCATTCA
>CAYNJT010000056.1:0-21533 GCA_964397625.1 uncultured Leptolinea sp.
ATCCGGCGCGTCCTCCTCTGGCAGGATGTCAATATCCACCATGGGCAGCTTCCGTTTGCGTTGTTGATCAATGCAATAATGCGCCGCAATCGAAAGCAGCCAGGTGGCAAATGATCGGGAAGGGTCGTATTTCTTCATTCCCTGATATGCCCGCCAAAAAGTCTCCTGCGCGGCATCCTCCGCTTCCTGGGCATCACCCAGCATACGATAGCAAAGATTAAACACTGGCCTTTGGTAAGTTTCGACCAGCTGCGAGAATGCATCCATGTTTCCCTGGAGAGCCTGCTCTAACCAGGTATTTTCTGCTGTGATCAAAGATGTCTCCTGTATGTGTCTCTATCAAAGTATACGGAAACAGTAAAGATTCGTTGCAGAAAAAAAGCGCCTCTCAGGCGCTTTAGATTACATATTTTGATCAAAAAGATATTTCTTCTTTCCCGGCAAGTTTGGCCTGGATGGTAGTTATCACCCGGTCCATGTGGGCTGGTTTGTGCACAAAATCAAGATCGTCTGTGCGTAAGGTGAGTACAGGACAAAGGTCAAATGAAGCCAGCCAATCTTCGTAGAAACTATCCAACAGTGATAGATAATCAGCGGAGATCGTACTTTCCATTTCACGCGCCCGACTGTGAATCCTATCCATCAACACAGGGACGGGACATTTTAAATACACAAGGAGTGATGGCGCGGGTAAACTGTTAATCACAAGATCAAATACTGAAAGGTAGGATTGATAATCCAGGTCGGTCAGATTCCCCATTTTGTTTAGAGCCCGTGAAAAGATAAAGGCGTCTTCATAGATGCTGCGATCAACGATGGCAGACCGTTCATCGTTCCAGAGATCCATGTGTTGGCGGGCGCGGTGTCCGAGAAAATAAACCTGAAGGTGGAATGCCCAGGTACGCATATCCGCGTAAAACGATGGCAGATAGGGATTATCTGCCACAGATTCATAAGCTGTTCGCCAGCCAAGACGCTGCCCAATGCGTTCCGTTAGAGAGGTCTTTCCGGAGCCGATGTTTCCTGCGACCAAAATTAGTTTTTTTGACATGGAGGTCCTGTTGTGAAGCAGGTGGGATGGGGTGTGGATAACTGGGATTATACGGGGTCACGCGCTGAAAGGGAATGGATTGTTTTTCTATTCAGGTCTATTAATCTGAATCCTTGTAAACATCAATACAATTAGAACCAGAATTAGAAGAAAGAAAATAATCATAATACCGGTTTGCCGGGTATTAACCTGTATTGGTAGTGGGGTAACGGTAACCTGGATGGGCGTACTGACCGCTGTATTCGTTTTAGTGGCTGAAATTTCCCTGCTTTGTGTGGATGTTGCCGTCATTGTGGCAGTGGCAGCAGCTGGATTTACTTTTCTTACGAAAATGCGTTGTCCGGCGTAGATCTTATCAGGATTGATCTGGTTCAACCGAACCAGGTCATTTACTTCCACCCCATAGATGCGAGCGATAGTACCCAGGGTTTGGCCATAGCCAACCGTATGATAAACCGAACCATCGGGTCCAGCTGTTACTGTGACAAGCGGCAGGACAGAGGGCAAGCCAGTCGCGGCATTAGCTGAAGTTGAAAAGGGTGCTTCACCGGTTGGAGTTGCCGCCTTACCAGTAATTCCGGCCAGATTCAATGTGATATAGACCATTTCATCATCCGCGGCGATCCCCACACCGGCATCATGATATTTCGGATTGACCATGGCTCCGCGATGGACAGGGTCAGCCCATATCTCGTTTATGATGATTGGCAGCATACCCGTGACCCGCAGGTCAAGCGCGGCGACATTTTCACCGGCCACAAACGGCCGACCTTGAGAATAGCCGGAAGCTGCCACCCTTTCAGTAACGATTCCACCGGTTCTGCCAGCGTGGGATGACTGGTGGGTTTCTGCCTGGTAATCGGAATGGTCCTGGGCGATGGCCATCAGAATGGGATTTGCCTGTACCGGCGGCAATCCTCTGGAGGCGCGAACAATATTGACCGCATTGATCATGTCGTACGCGTTGAAATCTGCCCCATCACCGAAACCGGTCATACCAGTTCCAGTTAGAAGGATTAAAACCAGGCTAAATCCATACAAAAGCTGTTTAATAGATTTTCTCATGCCCGGAATCCCCCGGATAGAGAGGAATGGTTTACCGGCTGTGAATCAAAACATCCTGAAAGCCGGATTTCGCAACTTTAGCCGCCGGCCAGTTTAACTGTGAAACCGCGTTTCTTTAGTTCGGCCAAAATGACTTCGCGGTGGTCCCCCTGAATAATAAGATCACCGTCTTTGATGGCGCCACCTGAACCACATAGTCTTTTTAAATCACTATGAAGCGTGCGTAGGGCATCATCACCCAGCGTGATGCCGGTAATCAATGTGACTGTCTTCCCCTTGCGGCTTTTTGAATCACGAAAGATACGCACAATACCATCTCCGGCAGAATGAGTCGTTTTCCTGCAAATACAACCATCAACAGGCTTGCCGCATTTTGGACATAGCCTTCCGGTTGATGTGGAATAGACGGTAGGATTCTCTTCTCTCATAACTGTATTTTAATGGATACCATTTGGAAAATGATGAGTTATTGTATATGATTAGTAATGGACTACTCCATAAGTCAAACATTTATTTTCTTTTTCATTATCGCAGGGTAGCGCAACTATTTGTTGATGAATATCGCGAATCTTGTCTCGTTGACAGAGGATAAATGCCCGCAGCCGAAACCACCAGTATTGATACGAATTCAAAGGATGCTCTACTTCACAGGGTGCAAGAACTACAGGCTCGTGTACAGCAATTGGAAGCGCAACTGGAATCACAGACTGAACAAATCTCGCAACTTATTCTAAATGAAGAAAAATACAAAATACTACTGGATGGCTCCAGTGATCCCATATTCTCTTTTTCCAGGGATGGTGAATATCAATATGTGAACTACGCCTTTGCCGAAGGCGTGCAGAAACCCGTGGAAGACATCATTCATCATCGTATCTGGGATGTGTTTTCAAAAGAAGAAGCCGATAAGCGGTTTGCTATCGTAAAAACGGTGTTTGAAACCGGAGAGATAAAAACAATAGAGGTCAGAGTTCCTCGATCGGACCAGGACCGATACTATTTAACAACTGTAAAACCAGTTTTTGATACCAAAGGGAATGTCGCTCTGGTCATTTGTATTTCAAAAGAGATTACTGAACGGAAAAATTTGGAGAAAGAACTGATCCGGTTAAGCAATTATGACGCGCTTACCGGGTTATACAACCGGCACTATTTTGAAATTGAAATGGAACGGATGCAACATGGTCAGTTGTATCCGGTGAGCATAATCATTTCTGATATGAATAAATTGAAATTGATCAACGATCAATACGGGCATGCCGTGGGAGACAATGCCATTCAAAAAGTGGCAATGGTCTTGCAGGATTCGATTCGCGCCAAAGATATAGCCGCGCGAATCGGTGGTGACGAATTCGCCATTCTTTTGTCTGAGACCAATGAAGAGACAGCATTAGAGATTGTAAAACGTATAAAAAACAATTTGCACACATTGGACGATCCCATGCTGCATTTATCAATTGGGTTTGCCACTGCCGATATTGGAGAGAATCTGGTGGATACCTACCGTCTTGCCGATGAACGTATGTATCAGGTTAAGCGGATGGCAACCAGAGATTAATTTTATCGAATCTGGTCTATCCATTTCAGAGCATTAGCGCGAGTAGAGGAGACGTTGAATTCATCGCGCCGGTTTGATTCCAAAACCATCTCATAAAACCGCCCGTTTCCCACTTTTTCCGACGGGATGACTGCGGCAGCCCGAATGCGGTAGTTGGATAACTTCAAAAGCACTTTTCCGGCAAGCCCGGTTTTCAAGTCGTAGAAATCTTCCGATAAATTAGTGCTAAACAATAGAAGAATATCCGAATTTTCACCTCCACAGAAGGAAATCAAGTCAAGGGCTGAATTCTCATCGGTTATCAACCCGCTATCTGGAAGGATTTCCACGATTTTCTTATAGCCTTGTTTTGTAACCTTATAATCCATTTTTAATTCCGTTATTCACCAAATATCGCAATGAATTCGATCTGCCAGTTCAAATTCCACCTGAGTCGAACGGTGGGCGTTTTCCGCTGGATATCCCATTGCCAAAAGACAGGGGATTATATAGGGGTCGGGTATCTGACAGAATTCTTTAATTTCTTTACGTTCGATTTCACCAGGGATTCTGGTGACCCCGAAGATTCCTTCCGCAGCGGCTGCGATTAGAATATTTTCAATACACAGCCAGATAGACGCGAAGCCGTTTAAATCAGACAGGGTTTTCGGTTTCAACAGGTTTCCATCCTGATAATAACAGGGGAGGATAAGACACGGGGCATCTCGCAGCATGGAGATCTGTTTTGGAATGGCATCCAGGTACATCTCTCTCTGGTTAATATCCTTCAATTGCCAGCGGTTCACAATTCCCAGAGCTCCTTTGCCGGAGACGGGTTTGATCGTGTGGAGAAGAATTTCATTCCGTTTCTCGCGGTCGTCCAGAAGGACAAAATGCCAATCGCGCATATGATTATTGGTTGGCGCTTTAAATCCGGCGCTGATGATCTTATAAAGAATTTCATCAGGAACCGGTTCATTCGAAAAATCTCGTATGGTTTTTCTGCGTTCAATCGCCTCAAAAACATCCATGGGTTTCCCTCCATATAGAAAATAAGACCTATTATAGGCATTGTTGAAAAAAACACAAGAGGTAATCATTGATTGACATTTAGATATATTAGTAATATATTACTAATATATCTAGGCCTGTATGGATAAAAAGAAAAACGGCAACCTTCTTTCAGCGCAAGCGTATCGCACCATCAAGGCGGATATAGTTACTTGCCAGCTTGCACCCGGTCAATCCATTGCTCAGGTGGAACTGGCGGAAAAACATAACCTGGGATTAACCCCGATACGTGAAGCATTAAGGCAGCTATCTCAGGAAGGTTTTGTCCAACCGGTTCCCCGGATGGGCTATATTGTCAGCCCTATTACTACCAGAGATGTGCAAGAGATTTATGAAATGCGCATCATTCTTGAGACTTCTTCCGTAAGATTGGCAGCCTCAAGAGGTACTGAGATGGAATTCCGCAGCCTGGTTGAATCCGCGGATTTTACCTACACCTACCGTGATTTCTCCAGTTACTCACGTTTTCTTGATCAAAATAAAAAATTTCATGAAAGCATCGCCCTTCTTTCACGCAACTCGCGGCTGGCGAATCAGATTAATCGGACAATGGATGAATTGACGCGGGTATTTCATCTCGGCCTGGATATTCGAGATAGCGCCGAAAAGATGCGGGAAGACCATGTCGCACTTTCGCATGCCCTTCTATCGCGGGATGCCAATCTGGCAGAACGGCTGGTGCGCGAAGAAATCCTGCTTTCACGTGAACGTGTTTTGGAAGCTCTGCGGACATCCATAGGCCAAAATCTGACTTCAGATATCCTACCAGGAGTCGCTTATTGATGGATGAAGATTAATTGATGAAGCCTGGAATCCATCTTATTCATATAAAAACTATGGAGACCCCATGCACATATTCAAACATCGCCCAAAAGTAACGCAACCGATCCAATACACCCAGGAGTACGCGCTTGAAGCAAAATTCCTGGCAGCTTACCCGGAATACACATCCACCGAATCGCTGAACGACCTCAGAAAGACTGAGTACGAACGGTTGGATCGTTTGGGGCATACATATCTGGATTTTACCGGTGGCGGTCTATACAGCAAAAAACAAGTTGAGACGCATATGTCATTGTTATTGGGGAATGTTTTTGGGAATCCTCATTCAACCAACCCGACATCCATTACAATGACGCAACTTGTGGAAAGCGCGAGAGCCAGCGTTTTGGATTTCTTCCACGCGTCGCCTGAAGAGTATGAATGCATTTTCACGCAGAATGCCAGTGGAGCATTAAAGCTGGTTGGCGAATCCTATCCGTTTGGGCCAGGCGACACCTACCTCTTAACCTTTGATAATCACAATTCAGTTAATGGGATACGTGAATTCGCGAGGGCGAGGGGCGCCACCATTCATTACTCTCCGGTACTGCCCCCCGAGATGCGCATAGATGAAGAAAAACTCAATAATTTCATTGAGTTCAAGAAAACCGGCGGGAACAATCTATTTGCCTTTCCCGCCCAGTCCAACTTCTCAGGAGTTCAGCACTCGATGGATTGGATTATGCGGGCGAAGGAAAAGGATTGGGATGTTTTACTTGACGCGGCTGCCTTTGTTCCCACTAATCGGCTGGATTTAAGCGTCGTTCATCCGGATTTTGTGAGTATGTCCTTTTATAAAATCTTTGGATACCCGACAGGAATTGGCGCGCTGATAGCCAGCAAGCGGGTGCTGCAAAAACTACACCGGCCATGGTTCGCCGGTGGCACGATCACCGTTGCTTCTGTACAGGGCGATACATATTATCTTCACAAAGGGGCGTCAGGCTTTGAGGATGGAACACTGAATTATTTAAGCCTTCCGGCAGTGGAATATGGACTGAAACACATCGCCAATATTGGATACGACAAAATTCATACGCGGGTGACCTGTTTGACAGGTTGGTTATTGGAGCAATTGACAGCCTTAAAGCACTCCAACGGGAAACCGGTCGTAAAAATCTACGGCCCACTGGATACGGTGGATCGCGGCGGCACGATCGCTTTAAATTTTTTTGATCAAAGTGGACATTTTATCGATCATATGTTGGTGGAAGAACGCGCCAACCGCCTTAAAATTTCCATTCGCACAGGTTGTTTCTGCAATCCTGGCGGAGGAGAGCTCGCGCTTGGCATTTCAGCGGAAGAACTGACTTCCTGTTTCGCGCTGCGCCCCAATATGGAATATCAGGATTTTCGACAATGCATTGATGATAAAAGCAACGGCGCTGTGAGAATATCTGTCGGTTTGATTTCCAATTTTACCGATGTAAAAAAATTTATGGATTTCGCGAATGAGTTTGTGGATAAAGATAGCGACGATATCAAATAGAATGGCAATCTAACCTGTGGATTTCGGTTTTATCAATTGCGAATTCGCAGACCGGCATTTGTCTTATTTTTAGTTGGCCATTTTTTTGTCCTGACAAATGGGACAGATGCCATACAAGATAAGGTGATTGGTGATGATTTGAAAGCGGCTATCCTGTTCTATTTTTTCAAACAGAGAGTCCACATCATCATTCGAAATTAGTATGACCTGGCGGCAATTCTGGCAAACCAGATGGTGATGCGGCCCATTCCCCGTCCATTCATAAACCAATGATCCTGTCCCAATATCAGATACCGAAAGTTTGCCCTGATTGACAAGACGTTCCAGCGACCGATAGACAGTTGAACGATTGACCGCGGGAAGCCGGCTTTTTATCTGCTCAAACACTTCCTGCGAAGTAAAATGGTATTGTTTCTCTTCCAACAATTCCAGGATAATTTGATCGACAGAGGATGTTTTCACGATTTCTCCTGATAGTGTAATTATAATATGCAATAATATGCAAATGCGACAAGTTGCGTTATAATTTCGATGCCCGCAATTAACTGATTTTCAGGAGGATAATCATGTTTTATTCAACTGTAAAACCGATGCATATTCCAGATGGATTCTTGTCGGTGGTCGTATCTTTGGTTCTTTGGATCGTATCAATAGCATTGATTGCTATTGCCTTGAAGAAAGTAAAAAATGAACTGGGCGAACGTGAAGTGCCCCTGATGGGCGTGCTTGCGGCTGCCATCTTTGCCGGACAGATGTTGAATTTCAGCGTAACCGGCGGAACTTCCGGGCATTTATTGGGCGCTGCGATCGCGACAATATTGCTGGGTCCCTGGGCTGCTGTACTGGTAATGACATCGGTTGTTTCCGTTCAGGCGCTTCTATTCCAGGATGGCGGCATTCTGGCGTTGGGATCCAATATTTTCAATATGGGTATTGTGGGTGTTTTTGTTTCTTATGTTGTATTTACCCTTTTCAAGAAATTGCTTATTTCATACAGCTGGGGTTTATTCGCTTCAGGCTTCATTGCTGCCTGGTCATCAATATTCCTGGCTTCATTGGCTTGTGCGCTGGAATTGGCAACTTCTGGTACATCTCCGGCGAATATAGCCGTACCAGCCATGGCCGCGATCCATGCACTTATTGGGGTGGGCGAGGGATTGATTACTCTGGGCGCTCTAGTATTTTTATCTGCCACACGCAAAGACCTTTTTTCGAAAACGAATTCTTCAATCGATGGGAACAGAGGCATATTGATCGGTGGTGCAGTGATCTCTCTGATTCTGGCGGTCCTCTCACCACTGGCTTCCAGTCATCCGGATGGGTTGGAATGGGTCGCCGAGCAAAAGGGATTCCTTGAAACGGCAAAAGAAGCTCTGTTCAACATTATTCCAGATTATTCGATGCCTGGAATTTCTGATCCAAATATGGCCACCATTGTTGCTGGTATACTGGGGGTAATCATAGTATTTAGTGTGGCTTTTGGTGTTGCACAATTTGGAAAGCGAAAACCCACGCAGGAATAAACTGAGGAAATTACTTGCTGGAATTATACAGCTCTCAAAACAGTATTCTTCACAGAACACATGCAAGGGTGAAAATCCTTTTCACTCTTGCGTTTATTGTGTTTGTAAACCTTTCACCTACAAACGCTTGGCCAGCTTTTATCTTCTTTTTTTCACTACTCGTATCACTTATTCTAATTTCACAAGTTGGCATCCGTTATCTCTTTAAACGATCTTTACTCGCGTTGCCATTCATCATTTCCGCGATCCCATTAATATTCTGGGGACCTGACCCACATCTTCAGGTCAGAATTATGGATGGCGTATTATTGCCCGTTAGCATCACTGGTTTTGAGCGGTGTGTCAGTATAACCATCAAAGCCTGGTTGTCTGTCCTTTCCGCTATTCTCCTAACCGCTACTACTCCTTTTAAAGAAATAACATCCGGATTTCATCAGCTTCATGTTCCATTAGTAATCATTTCAATAATCGAATTAATGTGGCGTTATCTATTCGTAATTGTTGATGAAGTCACCCGTATGATCCGGGCGCGAAACAGCCGAAGTTCTGAATTGGATAGATCACACCACGCGGGAGGTTCGGTTTTCTGGCGGGGGCAGGTAACTGGTTATATGGCCGGCAGCCTGTTTTTAAGGTCACTGGAGCGAAGCGAGAGGGTTTATGAAGCCATGTTGTCAAGAGGATACACGGGTGAACCGTTGGAAACAGGAACAGGTTCTCTTCCAAGGTATGATTGGTGGAAGTTAGCCGTAGCTTTCCTTTTGTTGTTTATTATTTATATTTTTGGAATCATTACAGCAAGGTGATCCATTGTCTGCATTAATCCAGATTGATCGATTGTCTTATTCCTACCCTGATGGGAAAATTGCGCTGCGAGATATTAATCTTTCTGTGGAAAAGGGAGAGAAAATCGGGGTTGTCGGGGCAAATGGTGCCGGAAAATCGACCCTTCTGATGCATATAAACGGTATCTTTTCAGGTGAAGGTAAAATCCATGTGGATGGGCTGGAAATCACAAGGAAAAACCTGGCCAAAATACGCGCCAGGGTTGGTGTCGTTTTCCAGAATCCGGATGACCAGCTATTCTCAGTTACTGTCTTTGATGATGTGGCATTCGGGCCGCGTTATCAGGGATTACCCGTTGAAGAAGTCAATTCCCGGGTGAAAAAGGCACTCACAGCCGTGCAGATGGAAGGTTACGAAACCCGTAATCCTTACCATTTATCAGGCGGGGAGAAAAAACGTATAGCAATAGCGACAGTCCTATCCATGGAACCTGAAGTTCTGGTTCTGGATGAGCCGACCGCCGGGCTTGATCCACGGGCTTGCCGCGAATTGATCGATCTGTTATCACAATTACCGCAGACAATGCTGGTAGCCACCCATGATCTTGCACTGGTTGAGAAACTCACTCCACGGATGATCATTATGAATGACGGTAGGATCGTTGCTGACGCGCTCACCCGCCAATTGCTCAAGGATGAGCCATTACTGTTGGATAACGGTTTGGTATAACCTTTGCGGTTGTTCGCAGACAATTTCGGTAGAATTATCATATAGTCCATTAATTCAGAATTGCCTTTTGAGAAAAGAAAGGGTTACTATGGAATTTCAATACTTTATTCCAACACGCATCCTGTTTGGGGCTGGTTCACTGAACAAACTGGAGACTGAATCACTGCCCGGTACGAAAGCGCTTATTGTTATCTCTGCCGGAAAATCCATGCGCGCGAATGGGTACCTGGGAAGAGTCATTGAGCTTCTTGAGAAACGGAAAATCTCATGGGTGCTTTTTGACAAAATTCTTCCCAATCCCATTAAATCGCATGTTATGGAAGCGGCTGCCCTGGCCCGCAAAGAAAGCTGTGATTTTGTCATTGGGCTGGGAGGGGGAAGCAGCATTGATTCCGCCAAGAGTATTGCCGTGATGGCAAAAAATCCAGGAGATTACTGGGATTATGTTAACGGCGGCACCGGGAAGGGATTACCCACTGAATTCGGCGCACTGCCTGTGGTAGCTATCACCACAACAGCCGGCACAGGTACCGAAGCCGACCCCTGGACGGTCATTACCAAAGAGGAAACCCACGAAAAAATAGGCTTTGGCAATAAGTACACCTTCCCTGTCTTGTCTATTGTTGATCCAGAGCTAATGCTGACAGTACCCCCCGACCTTACCGCATACCAGGGATTTGACGCGTTCTTCCATTCGGTGGAAGGTTATATTGCCAGTATCGCTTCTCCCATTGGGGACGCGCTGGCTCTTAAGAGTATCGAATTGATCACGAAATACCTTCCTGCCGCAATCAAAAATGGAAAGGATATGGAAGCCCGTTCCCAGGTCGCGCTTGCCAATACACTGGCAGGGATGGTTGAATCGATCTCGAGTTGCACATCCGAGCATTCCATGGAACACGCGTTGAGCGCCTATCATCCCAATATTGCCCATGGCGCCGGTTTGATTATGCTCTCTGAAGCCTATCATTCCTTTTTTATGAAGAAGGCACCTGACCGGTACACGGACATGGCGAAAGCCATGGGCGAAGATGTGTCAGGACTCTCGCGGGACGAAAAGCCAGCCGCGTTTGTTAGAGCCCTGGTGAAACTTCAGAAAGCCTGTAACGTTGATGGATTGAAAATGTCGGCTTTTGGTGTGGAAGCAAAAGAAATTCCGGGTCTGGCAGAAAATGCCTGGAGCGCCATGGGCGGCCTGTTTAAAGTTGATCCATACCGATTGTCGATGGATGAGACAATCCAAATTATGAAAAACGCCTACAAATAAGCATCTCCTGGTAATTTGAAATTAGGAGCAGAACCTGGTATCCAGATATGAGGTTACCAGGTTCTTCATTCATCTAAGGTTGGCAAGCACACCTGATGGAAAAGTAATTGGATAAAAAATATATAAATTAATCTGAACCTGTAACAATGGTGTTGTAAGATAGTTATATCAATGATTATCAGCTTTTGGACCGAATGATGAAGAACATCATTAAGACATATCGCCCATTTCTATTTTCTTTTATATCCATACTAGCCATCATAATTTTTCATGTATATTATTCTTTCGGTTCTTTTGATGAAAATAGTCTCACCGTAATCTCCGATGTAGAAGCGGTTATTGTAAAACTCGGAACAACCCTGGCCCTTTTCTGGGCGGCCTATCGTTCTCGTCAACATTCATCACCTAATGCCAGAGCATGGCTGTTGCTGGCTATTGCGCAGGTTACAAATACCATCGCAGATATACTCTGGGCGGTTTTTGAAGTAGGGTTCAATATTTCCCCATACCCTTCCACCGCTGATATTTTTTACCTGCTTTATTATCCTTTGTTTTTTGTGGCAATTCTTAATTTCCCCACAAGAAAAATACAATCACTAGACTGGGTTAAAAGGACGCTTGATCTGGTAACCATGTTGATCGGCGCTTTCGCCATCTTCTGGAATTACATACTTGGGCCGATTTTTGAACACAGCCAGGATCTGCCAACGATAGAGCGATTCCTCGCGTTCGCCTATCCCATCGGTGATTTAATTTTGCTATGGGCAGTCCTGATCATTTTTTATAATCGTATACATGGCGAATCCAGTGGGCCGATATTTCTTCTGACTATTGGTGTATTCTTTATGGTCATAGCTGATTTTGGCTTCTCTGTACAAACTGCTCTGGGAACCTATGTTTCTGGCGGGCTTTTAGATTCTGGCTGGATCGCTCAGGATCTCCTTTTCTGGATAGCCGCCCTGTGGCAGATAATTATTATTAGACAACATTCCCGGCAAGATGATTTATCTCAATCCATTACAGAATTAACGAATAATTTGTATTCTTATTATCCTTTACTCTGGATGCTTGCGATTACTTTTATGCTGTATCATCGCTTTTTTATAGAATTGCCGATGAGCGCGGAACAAATTGGATTGATCAGCATAATCATCTGGTGTATTGTGGTGATCCGCCAGATTTTGACAAATGTGGAAACCAGAAGATTGTTCGCCAGGGTGGAGTCTTCTCTTTCAACTGTTAAACAGCAGGCGGAGGAGCTTGAAGAAGCCAACCGGGTGTTAGGCTATGAAATTAGTGAACGCAAAAAAGCGGAAGAGCAATTGGCTTTTGATGCACTGCACGATTTTCTTACCCAACTCCCCAACCGGGGTTTATTTCTAGACCGTCTTGAAATGGCCATTCAAAGGACAAGACGACACAAAGATATCTTATATGCGGTCTTCTTTCTTGACCTGGATCAATTCAAACACATTAATGACACAAAAGGCCATGCCACTGGTGATGAACTTCTGAAACAGGTGGCAGAACGGTTGCGCGATTGCATCCGGGCAAGTGATACTGTCGCCAGATTGGGTGGAGACGAGTTCATTATTTTGCTTGAATGTTCAACCGAGGATACTACCTGCCAGGTGACAGCCAATCGAATAATGGAACAATTGAAACATCCGTTTCTGATAGATGGAGAGAATCTCTATGTTTCGGCCAGCATAGGAATTGTTGACGACATCGCGAAATATGATAATTCGAGCGATGTTCTACGCGACGCGGATATTGCCATGTATCATGCCAAGGGAGCTGGGAAATCTCGATTTGAGGTATTCACTTCCGAAATGCGGACTCAAGCCATAGAACGGGTGATGATTGAAAATGAGCTGCGTTATGCAATTGAGTATCATGAATTTACCTTACATTACCAACCCATTTTTTCCCTGGAAACAGATCAGATACAGGGTTTTGAAGCTTTGATCCGATGGGAAAATCCTCGGTTGGGAATGGTATTACCAGCCAATTTTATTCCCATCGCCGAAGAAACTGGACTTATCATTGATATAGGCGAATGGGTCTTGAAAGAAGCATGCACCCGCATGAAAACCTGGCATGACCAATTTCCATCCTTCAAACAGTTATTCATCAATGTGAATATTTCAGGGAAGCAATTTTCACAATTTGATTTTATCGAGAACCTGAAAGGAATCCTTGAAGAAACCCGGCTTGATCCCGGCTGCCTGAAGTTGGAAATCACGGAAAGTGTGTTGCTTGATAGCCAGCAGACAGAGTCATCTTTCTTTAACCTCTTGCGTGAAATGGGAGTTCATATTCAGATCGATGATTTTGGCACCGGTTACTCTTCATTAAGCTATATTCAACATATTCCTGTTGATGTGATAAAAATCGATCGATCGTTTATTCAAGAAGTTGAAAATGGCGAAAAATTTGTTGAATTGATCCATGCAATCATCCGTATGGCGCACAGCCTGGGAATGGATACGACCGCGGAAGGTATTGAAACTCGTAATCAGAAAGAAATCCTGCGCTCGTTGGGATGTAATTTCGCACAGGGTTTTTATCTTGGAAAACCAATGGACAGCAACGCGACAGAGAACCTGCTTCAGATCAAAGAAAAAAAGGTTCAACAGAAATAGGCAAACTCATTGGTTAGAATAAGACGGGGAGAATTGCTGGTTTTTGGGAATCAGGACGACTCAATCCGCCGATTTCGATAGGTTTCGTAATCAGGCACCAGTCGATCATATTCTCCATCCATTAATGGCGACGAGATCATAAAATCAGCAGAAGCGCGGTTGCACGCGGTGGGGATATTCCACACCATGGCCATACGTAAAAGAGCTTTCACGTCGGGGTCGTGGGGTACCGGTTCAAGCGGATCCCAGAAGAAGATGAGAAAATCAATCTTGTTTTCTGTGATTTTCGCGCCAATTTGCTGGTCACCACCCAGGGGGCCGCTCTGTAATTTATTAATTCGAAACCCAAGCTCTTTTTCAAGCAATTCTCCGGTTGTGCCGGTGGCATACACTTTGTGGTGAGCCAGAAGATCGCGGTTAAACTTGGCCCATTCCAGTAGGTCTTTTTTCTTGTTATCGTGAGCGACAAGTGCAATTTTCTTGTCGTGTTCCATGGCGATTTTTTTCATGTTCATAATGTATCTTCCCTTGCTTCATAATGATAGCAGAAATCTTGAGTGGAACGCTAAAACATGGCACGTCGCATGGCAAGTTGTAAACACATAACATGGACCAAAATTATACGTTAATCCTGGTCACATGAATTCTGGTGTTATCAAATAGTACCTTGTTTGCAGTCAGATAATTCGGGTTTTATAGCAATTCACGCTCGAGACGGGTGAATTCTTCCGTGAATTCTCTTGTCAATTCCAGCTTATTCGCATCCGGTAGAAGACTTGCTTTAATGGCATTGAATTGAAACTGTTTAAGTCGCTCGGAATCGAATCCAAAATGTTTTGTGATACGCAGGTATTCTTCAGTGAGATTGGTGCTGAACATGGGCGGATCATCTGAGTTGATGGTGACAAACAGCCCTTCCGCAAGTAGTTTTGGAAGAGGGTGTTCCGCCAGTGAAGGCACAACTTTCAGGCAAACATTGCTGGAGGGGCATACTTCAAGTGGAATTTGCTTTTCACGCAGATAGTCGACAAGGGCTGGATCTTCGATACAGCGAACACCGTGGCCAATCCTGATGGCATGTAACGACCGGATTGCTCCCCAGATGCTTTCCGGCCCGCAGGTTTCTCCAGCATGAGGTGTGGCCGGAAAAGCGGCTGCCTGAACGCGTTCGAAGGTGGAAGTGAATACTTCGGGAGGATTGCCGATTTCCGGCCCGCCCAATCCCAATGAAACGATTCCGTTATTACGGTTTGCCACCGCCCAATCGGCGATCAGGTAGCTGTCTTCCACTGGCCGCATTTCTCGTGAAATGTCGGGCATCATGGAAATGCGAACACCCAGGGTCTCTTCACCGAACTTACGGGCGCGATTAATGGCGGCAAGTTGGTCATCCATGGAAATTTTCAACCGGTGGGTGAACGGAGTAAATATGACCTCACTGTACCGAATATTTTCTCTGGCTCGTCCTTTAACAAATTCTGTGGCAACCAGTTCCATGTCGTCAGCAGTCTTTATACAACTGCAGATCGTCAGATAAACCTCTATAAAGTGGGCGAAGTCACGGAATTGATACCATTCGTGAATGCCCTCCACAGAATCGGCGGGCAGGGTAATCCCATTGCGTTTGGCCAGCATCAACAGGGTTTCCGGCTGGATGGAGCCTTCCAGGTGGACATGCAGTTCCACCTTGGGCATGCGTCGTATGAATTCCTGGATGGTCATTATCTATTTCCTCTCAGACTCCTGTAAGAATGACACGCGAAAAAACACGTATCGATTTCCATGAACCATATGTCGTAATTCTATCAGGTTGTTTTACCTGGACGATTAAACCTGTTTTCGAAATTATTCAGAAAGACTGATAAAGTGTCATTAACTTCTTACAGGACCTTCACAAGATTTCCATAAGTTTTACTTACCATCAGCTTATCAACACTTTATTGGAGACATAATGAGAACACAAAAGATAAACTGGTGGTTGGATGCCCTGCTATTTCTGGGTTTTATGATCTGTTTCTTTCTGGATTTAACTGGCGTGATTCTTCATGAATGGCTGGGAATCATGATTACAGTACTGGCATTTATTCATTTTGCCTTCCATTTCGATTGGACTGCCACAGTCCTTTCGAAACTTTTCAGTGGCACGTCCACGAGATCACGTTGGTATTTAATGATCGATGCGGCCCTTGCTTTCGGATTCATCGGAATTCTATTTACTGGTTTGATTATTTCGACATGGCTTAACCTTGACTTGATTAATTTCACCTTCTGGGTGGATTTGCATGTTGTTATTTCTGTTTTTTCCCTGTTCATGGTTATCATAAAAGTAGCCCTGCATCGAAAATGGATCGTTTGTGTTGCCGAAACCCTGGTTTTCAAACCGATGAAAGTTCCTCCTTGCGCGACGGATAGTCCAGTTCCGTTGGCAAAAACAGTCAATCGGCGTGAATTTCTTAAACTGGGAGGCATCCTGGGCGCCGGAACACTGGTGGGCATTGTTCATCTGCACAGAGTATTGTCAGACGCCCTTTCAGAGGCGCAATATGCAGTCCCGGAATCAGAGGTGACCAACAATTACACAGAAGTTCTTACCGGGCAGACAGCAAATATGGAGGTAATCCCAACTGCAGTTCAACCTACGACCTCTGCTGTGGCAGAGCCGACCCGTGTTGTAATTTCGCCAACTGATGAAGCCATGGAATGTTCAGTTCGATGCCCTCGAAACTGTTCCTATCCTGGACGATGCCGCAGATACACAGACTCCAATGGCAATGGAAAATGCGATAATGGAGAATGTGCCTGATAAAAAAACCGGATTGAATTTTTGTTCAATCCGGTTCGTTTTTATTTATGCGCAAGCAATTCCATTTCTCTTGCTTTTTCCGCGAATTTCTTCTTCAGGTAATACGACCTGATCTTCTTCATAATGCTAAAGAAAGGTATCGGGAGAATTTCCTGATTGGCGCGACGTTCTGTTGACCTGGAAATCTTGCCGGTTAATGCAAGCTCACGCCCTGCCTGTCGATACGCCTGAAAGACACTTGAAAGTCTGGGGAAACGGGAAAAATTATCACTATTCTCATCCCAACCGGTGATTGTGCCTCCGTTGCGGATAAGCAATCCCACCTGTTTGGCTTCCAAAAATACTGAAAAAGATTTGAAGTATTGTCGGGCAGTTTTTGGCGTTTCTTCTTCCAAATTATCGCAAACGATTAGGGGCACAAAGGGTTTGCTCATGATACCTGTATCAATATGATGGAAGAGCAATCCTGTTCGTGTGGCTCTCAGATAACCGCTATTAGACGCACCGAAAAATCGTTCAAGCAGCAGTTTTAACAGGGAAGAAATATTAAAAACGTAAATGGGTGTGGCATAGATGATTAGATCTGCGGAGCGCATACGATCAAAAATCATCTCCACGTCATCTTTATCAGACTGAATGCATCGTACCTCATAATCAGGAGTGTTAATACCTCCGGATACAAGCCGGGCGTGTCTCTGACAGTATTCGCAGCCGAGGCAGTGATTGATACGCAGTTTCGCGAGATCAACCCGCTCACAATCAGCGCCAGCTTTCCGGGCGCCCTCAAAGAGCAGGTTGATTAGAAATGCTGTGTAACCTCTATCTGCCCGATAACTGGAATTGATTGCCAGAATTTTCATTGAGAATGTCTATTCTTTTTTCAAATGCAAAATTCCCGGAAGTTTCGCGGCCCAGCTTTGAATGGCTTTCCAATCACGGTTATCCTGGCTCTTCATGGGATTCTTCGGAGATGAGCGATACAGCTTGATCAGTGAATCGGGGAACCGTAATTTTTTTAGATCCAACGCCCCGGCAAATATCTGAACATCGACGGGAGAATACCAGGGGAATTTTTTCTGATTGACTGCGTATTGGGCTTTTACACCGAGAACCTCCTGCGGATTATTGCTCAACGGGCCCAGAATAAATAACGCGGAGGGTATCTCTTTTAACCTTGCTTCAAAACGAGTGATAAATTTGCGTGTATCCCCAAGTATTTGACCCGCGTATATTGGTGTCCCGAGGATTACTGCTTCATACCCATCAAGGGTTTTCACATCGCGGGCAGGAAGCAGATCAACGGAATAGTATTTTGCACGCATGGATTCTGCGATGGATTCGGCTACTTGCTGTGTGGACCCGTATTTTGTCGAATAAGCTATCAGGACTTTTGGTGGCATGGAGTCTCTCCCGGTTGGAGTGGTGTCCTTTATTTTACCGGAAATAACCCTTCATGAGGAAATTTATCGGTTCAGTAGGACGGGATGGAAAAAGGTGCAAAATCCAGCCAGCGTGATTCATCCGCATGTATGTATTCCATCCAATTCCACAGGGAAACACCTTCACTTTAGTTGGTGAAATCACCGAAAGTGTGTGAATTCCCGTGGATTCAAATGCGCCTATTATGGCGAACATTCTTGCCGAAAGTAGGGAAAGGGCGGGATGTATTATTGACTTAATCCACGAATTGATTATAATGACTATAAAGTCAATGACTAAGAAGTCAACAAAAAGGATTGCCATGTCTAGACAACAACAAAAAGAAGAAACCCACCAGAAAATCTTGGAATGCGCCCACCAGCTGTTTGCGGAAAAAGGGATTCTTGGCACCCGGATGTCTGATGTAGCGGAAGCCGCGGGTGTATCGCATGGAACGGTATTCGCGCACTTTACAAGCCAGGAAGACCTTATCTCGGCTGTAATCGAAGAATATGGCTTACAAATAGCCCGGCGTACTCACGAATTGGCTAAATCATCCGGAACTCTACGCGAGATACTGGAAGCTCATCTGATCGGGATTCGAGAACAGGAAACTTTTTATACCCGTCTCGTGCTTGAATCACGAAATTTGCCGCCAGTTGCCCGTCAGGCAGTGATTTCCATTCAGTCTGTCATTTCCTTCCATATCAGTCTGGCAGCTGCAAAGTCGATGCAATCAGGTGAAATCATTATTATGCCGGTATCACTGTTGTTTAATACCTGGGTCGGTTTGATTGATTACTATCTGATGAATGGTGATCTATTTTCACCTGATACTCCGGTGATTGAAAGGTATGGTCCGACTCTGGTGGATCATTTTATGAAATTGATAAAAACCAGGAATAATTGAAAATCGGAAAAGGAAGGAAAGGTTTCTTATGAGCAATTCACAGAATACCATGATGGTTTTTCAGAATGAAGCCCCAGAAGTGGCAGAGGCTTTCAATGGATTAATTAAAGCCATATCCTCACAACCCGGATTGGACGCGAAAACCCGCCAGTTAATCTATATTGGCATCAAAGCCGCGCAGGGTGAATCCACGGCTGTAACCGCCCACGTTCCCATGGCCAGAGCGGCTGGCGCCTCACGGATGGAAATCCGCGATACGATCCTGCTCACGACAACAGTCAGCGGAGTGCGCGGAATTGTTACATGCCTGGCAGATGCTCTCAAAATTTATGATCAAATCGAGAATGGAAAAGGAGTATCATAATGAAAACCTGCATATCCTGCGGTATGCCCATGTCAGCACCGGAAGACTTCCCCCAGGGAGATCAGACAAAACAGTATTGCGTGTATTGCGCCCGACCGGATGGAAGTATGCAATCTTTTGATGAAAAATTGGAGGGTACGACTGAATTTATCATCCGTACACAGGGGTTTGACCCAAAGATCGCCAGAAAATCTGCCCGCGATATGTTGTTAAAACAACCCGCCTGGAAAGAGATGCGTTGATGCGTTCCGTTTTGCCGGCTCGAACCGCTGATGAACTTCTGAGGTCGCTGGAGAATCTGGCGGATCCGAAGATTAAAAAAGACTTGATGGGCTTTGGCGTCAACCCGGCAAGGTCCCTTGGGATTAGATTGCCAGCTATCCGGCAATTAGCACGCTGCCAGAAGAATCATGATCTGGCGCTTGAACTCTGGGATAGCGGTATTCATGAAGCGCGATTGCTGGCATCCATGGTAGATGAAATGGAAAAGGTAACCCGTGATCAGATGGATGGATGGGTGGCTGATTTTGACGCGTGGGATATTTGTGACATTGTGATTATCAATCTATTTCACAAAACCAGACATGCGTTTGATTGCACCCGGGATTGGGTATATAGTCAATCGGAATATGTGTGCCGGGCGGGATTTGTTCTCATGGCTGTGATGGCAGTTCATTTGAAGAATTTACCGGATAATGAATTTTTACCATTCTTCCCGCTCATCCTTAACCATTCCTTTGATGAGCGCATCTATGTTACCAAGGCAGCAAATTGGGCTTTGCGTCAACTCGGAAAGCGCTCTATTTTCCTGGAAAAATACGCCCTTGATACCGCTTATCAATTGCAGGAAAGCCGCTCAGCTGCCGCGCGGTGGACAGGATCAGACGCAATTCGTGAATTGGAGAATAAAAAATTCCGTTCATCGAGGATAGATTGAATTGACCATATTCAATTAATGGAAAGAAAAAAGGAAAAAAACACCTCAGACAGTTTGCATCAATGCGAGTGGCAGGGAATCAGCCCATGTGCGGATGGCTTCCCAATCACGACCGTCACGTTTTTGAAACATGGCACTATCTCTGGCTGCCGGCATCAACTTTAACAGTGAATCGGGGAAACGGAACTTATCCGGATCCATGGCACCTGCAAAGATTTCGACAACCACCGGTTTGAACCAGGACAACCTGTTCAATACAGAATCCAATTGAACCTGAACATCTGATAAATCTTTAGGCGTTATTTCGAGCGGGCCAAGGACAAACAACGCGGAGGGCAATCTTTGAAGTTCAGATCGGTGTCTGGAGAGAAATTTTGAAGCATCACCAAGAATATTCCCGATATATAGCGGCGTGCCCAATACCACTGCGCTGTACACATCCAACGCTTTGACATCCCTGGCAGGGATGAGGTCAACAACTTGACCTTTGTTGCGGAGTTCTTCGGCAATGGCTTCGGCTACACCCTGGGTAGAACCGTATTTCGTTGCGTATGTTACAAGGATTTTCTCGGTCATCTACAAATTCCTTTCACATTGGTTGAATATATCTATATACGGTTGTCAACCGATTTGGATGCGAAAAGGAGAGACATCTACCCGATAAATTGACGCAGAATTGCATACAAACTTAAGCCACAGGATGTAACTCCCAGGAGAATTAAAAGGATGATGAGCACCAGAAAACCAGATTTTGAGCCTACGGCCTTTTCCAATACAGCCTCTGACGGATTGCGAGGATCATAATACACAGTAACCGGGGCATTCTTGTGATAGCGTTGGGCAATGGTATCCGCTTCACGACGGGTTCCTGAGAAGGTGCCACCGGCTGTAAATGCGATTCGATTGCCTGTGTATTCAATGCCATTGACGGTATATGTGTATTCAACAACGGCACGATGTGAGTCATCCAGATTATCATTAATCGAATGGCCGGGGACAATGTCACTGACCGCGGAAAATGTAATCCGCCCCTGTGTCGAAGGCCAGTCGGCGCTTACTAAAACCTCACGTTGTGCCGCGCGATAGCGGTTAAGCAGAAATAAACCTGTTCCACC
>CAYNJT010000057.1:0-18907 GCA_964397625.1 uncultured Leptolinea sp.
ATACCTTGACAGGTTTTCTTCATTCCATATAATTGTTACCAATGAGTTATTACTCGCTCTCTCTGCATCATCATTATTTACCATCCCCCAATTGATCGGCGGGCTTTTTTCGTTTACCAACAAAAGGTTTTTCAATCCCCCCGGTCATCCGGGGGATTTTTTTTAGAAGGGACAGAATATGTTAAACCGGGAAACAGGAGACCTTAGATTATCTCTTCCATCGAAGGGAAGATTGGCGGAAGAAACCCTGGACTTTATGTCAGACTGTGGATTAACCGTCTACCGTCCCAATATCCGTCAGTACGAAGCGGTCATTCCAGACCTCCCTTCGGTGCGTGTGCTTTTCCAGCGCCCGCCGGATATCGTTGTCAGCGTCCGTGAAGGAACAGTTGATTTTGGTATTACCGGACTGGATGTTGTGGAAGAACGAAAAGGCGAACTCAATGAGGTCATGGTCATTCATGATGACCTGCGTTTCGGTCAATGCCGGTTAAATCTCGCCGTACCTGAGTCTTGGATTGATGTCAACTCGATTTCCAGTCTCAGACAAAAAGCCCAATCATTTAATCGAAAAATTCGTGTGGCAACCAAGTATCCAGAATTAACCGGCAAATTTCTTACCTCCCACAATATTGCCCACACCTTGATCCCCGCAGAAGGCACACTGGAAACGGCACCATCCATCGGGTATGCCGATATGATTTGTGATATTGTCTCTTCCGGCCAAACCTTGCGAGACAACCGCCTGGTTGCCCTGCCAGATGGCTGTCTGTTAACCTCACAGGCCGTATTGATAGCCAATCGCGACTCGTTAACGAACCGACCGGAGGCACTTCAAGCCGCCCGGTTCATTCTAGAATTTTTTGAAGCCCACTTGCGTGCTAATGAGAACCTCTCAATTTTCGCAAATATGCGTGGTGATTCTCCCGAAGCAATCGCGCAATCGATTTTCAGTTCCTGCCACATACCCGGATTGCAAGGCCCCACCATTTCTCAGGTGATCGTTAGAAATCCATCAGAAAAATGGTTTGCCGTGAATATCATAGTTCAGCGCAGCCACCTTTATCAGGCGATCACAGAACTACGCGCCATTGGCGGCAGCGGTGTGGTAGTTACCCCTGTTAAGTACATTTTTGACGAAGAACCTCCGCGATACACAGCACTATTGCAGGCGTTAAAGAAAGGATAACTATGAACGTGGGGAAACGTATCATTGATATGACTGCTTATACTCCCATTGAACCTGTGGAGATCCTGGCTGCCAAACTTGGGATTCCTGAAGACAAAATCATAAAAATGGACGCCAATGAAAATCCATATGGCCCCTCTCCACGCGTCAACGAGGCACTGGGAAAGAATAAATATTTAAATATATATCCCGATCCAGAAAGCCGTGAGTTACGTGGGAAGTTGTCGGAAATTTACGGTGTGCCAGAGGAGAATCTGCTGGCTGGTTCGGGTGCTGATGAGCTTATCGATCTGCTCACCCGGGTAGTACTTGAACCGAGTCAGGTGGTTATTAACTGCGTTCCCACATTTGGAATGTACAACTTTGACACTAATCTGAATTATGGAAAATGTATCAACATTCAACGTAAATCTGATTTCTCCCTTGATTTGGGAGCCATCAGGAACGCGGTAGACACGTATAAACCGGTTCTCATATTTCTCTGTTCTCCAAATAATCCTGACGGCAGGCTGGCTTCAGAGGAGGAAATCAATACACTGCTCTCTCTTCCAACAATGGTTGTTCTTGATGAAGCGTATGTCGAGTTTACACAAAAGGACATGGACCTGGGTTATCATCAATCATTGATCAGGCAGGTAAAGGACAGGAATAACCTGGTGGTTTTTCGCACCTTCAGTAAATGGGCCGGGTTGGCGGGATTACGTGTCGGTTTTGGTGCGTTCCCTATTGAATTGATGCCTTCGTTATGGAAGGCGAAACAACCATATAATGTAAGCGTGGCAGCTTCTTGCGCGGCTTTGGCATCTCTGGAAGACCGTGAATACCTTGCAGCTAATGTTGCTCGAATCCAATCCGAACGCGCCAGGCTGCTCGAAAAATTGCGGAAATTTCCTGCACTTACACCATATCCTTCATCCACCAATTTTATTCTCTGCAAGTCGAATGAAAAACCAGCGATTCAGATTAAACAGGAGCTGGCAGCGCGGGGGATATTTATCCGGCATTATGATAATGAATTATTACAGAATTACATTCGCATTTCTGTAGGGAAACCCGAAGACACCGACATCCTGATTCGTAATCTGGAGGAATTATTATGAGCGAAAGTAATAAATTACAAACCATCTCCCGCAAAGCGCGGGTAGATCGAAAAACATCTGAAACAGAAGTTTCTGTTCAGTTAGACCTGGATGGAACTGGCTGCAGTGAAATTCAAACCGGTATAGGTTTCTTTGATCATATGCTCACGCAGATCGCCTGCCACGGTATGTTTGACCTCACCATAAAGGCTGCTGGCGATCTCAATGTTGACAGTCATCACACCATCGAAGATGTCGGTCTGACATTGGGAGATGCTTTTGCCAGAGCGTTGGGTGAGCGAAAAGGAATCATTCGTATGGCGGATGCCTCCGTTCCCATGGATGAGAGTCTAGCATTCACCTGCGTAGATTTTTCCGGGCGTCCGTATTGCGTTTTTAAGGGAAACTGGAGTGGGGAAACTGTTGGAAATATTCCAATCAGTCTCATCGAGCACTTTTGGGCGTCTTTTGCTGTTACCGCTGGCTGCAACCTGCACATCCGTATCCTGGAAGGTAGGGACAATCATCATATTACGGAAGCTGTCTTCAAATCCGCTGCACGGGCAATCCTGGCTGCCACCCGGCTGGATCCCCGGCGCGCGGGAACGATCCCTTCCACCAAAGGTTCTCTTGCTGACCAAAACAAGATTATATGAAAACCACACGCATTCAATTGATTGATGCCGGTACAGGGAATTTACAGTCTGTCTACAATGCACTTAATCATCTCGGTGCAGAAATAAAAGTGGTGTCTGACACGAATTCTTTTTGTGGGGATATTAAGACTGTGCTTCCTGGTGTCGGCGCTTTTCGGCAATTCATGGATGGGCTGATTCGCCGTGATCTTCTGGAATCCATCCTGGAAATTGCCAAATCAAAAATACCATTGCTGGGAATTTGCGTTGGGATGCAGGCGTTATTTGATTCAAGTGAGGAAATGGGAGATACTCCTGGGTTGGGGATCATTCCCGGTTTGGTCCGACGGTTTCCTGAGGAAAAAGAGTGGAAAATACCGCAAACTGGATGGAATGAGATCATTGTGACCCACTCATCACCCTTATTTAAAAGGATCGATAGTGGGGCTTTCTTCTATTTCAATCATTCCTATTATTGCCAGCCTTCCTGTGAAGAGCATTGGCAGGCACGTACGGAATATATATTGCCATTTGCCTCAGCAGTTTCAAAAGATACTGTTTTTGGGGTGCAGTTCCACCCGGAGAAAAGCCAGAAGCTTGGATTGCGTTTGCTTCAGAATTTTCTTGAATTGTGATCGAATGGAATCATCAGAAGAGTAATCAGGGTTTATCTTTATGTCATCATTCACTATCTTTCCCGCAATTGACCTGCGCCGCGGTCAAGTCGTCCGCCTCAGTCAGGGCAATCCCGATCAACAAAAAATTTACAGTACAGATCCTGTCCATATCGCCCATTCCATGTTTAAACAGGGGGCAGACTGGTTGCATGTGGTCAATCTGGATGGTGCTTTTGGCGATCCATCTGATCTAAATATGGCGGCATTGTCAGCAATAATCCACACTGCTCAAGAATATGGGAAACATATCGAGTTCGGTGGAGGTCTCCACACGCTCGATCAAGTAAGGTCGATCCTTTCCTCAGGTATTGACCGCGCTATTTTGGGCAGTATGGCCGTGCGCGAGCCCGAAAATGTGCGTATTCTAATGAATGAATTTCCTGCTGAGCGTGTGGCCGTTAGTCTGGATAGTCGCAACCAAAAAGTCATGTTATCCGGCTGGCAAGAGGCTTCCGGGATGGATGTGTTTGATCTGGCCGAGAATTTGAAAACCTTGGGATTGGAATGGCTGGTCTATACTGATATAGATCGCGATGGTATGCAAACCGGAAGTGATTTTCACACTACGGTGTCACTGGCTCGAAAGACAGGTTTGAAAATCATCGCTTCAGGTGGCGTATCGACATGTAAGGAAGTTGAACTTTTAAAAAACAACGGCATAGCTGGAGCCATTCTTGGCCGTGCATTGTACGAAGGAACGATTGACCTGGCTGAATTGTTAAAATTGGAATGTAAGGGAAACCAATAACATGTTAACAAAACGCATCATTCCCTGCCTGGATATTAAAGACGGCCGCGTGGTCAAGGGTGTTCAATTTCTCAACCTTCGAGATGCAGGGGACCCGGTTGAACAGGCGAAGATTTATGATGAATCCGGCGCGGACGAACTGGTTTTTCTAGACATCTCGGCCAGCGCTGCGGGAAAAGCCACCTGTATTGAGGTGGTAAAACAGGTTGCTCGTGCTGTTTTTCTCCCGTTTACAGTTGGTGGGGGCATCCGAACGGTTGAGGATATGCGTAATTTACTTCTCGCAGGTGCTGATAAAATCAGCATTAACACCTCAGCTGTTCAAAATCCCGATTTGATTACCGAAGGCGCCAGAGCGTTCGGAAGTCAATGTATTGTGCTGGCTATTGACGCCAGGCGGATAAACACAGTCGGAGAGCCTGGTTACAGTGTCACCATTCACGGTGGTCGCACGTTGACAGAGCTGGATGCCATCAAGTGGGCAAAGAAGGGCGTCGAATTGGGCGCCGGAGAGATATTGCTTACCAGCATGGATCGAGATGGTTCATTGAATGGATATGACCTTGAATTAACCCGCTCTGTTGCCGAAGCAGTATCGGTACCGGTGATTGCTTCTGGCGGTGCGGGGAATAAACAGCATTTTGCCGATGTTCTAACCAGTGGAAAAGCGGAAGCCGCTCTCGCGGCATCATTATTTCATGATGGCATTCTCCCTATTCCAGAATTAAAGGACTACCTTCGTGATCAATCCATTCCAATTCGCTGTTTATCATTGGGATAAGTTCTGGTAATATGAATTTATGGAAAATCTAAAATTTGATGGCAATGGACTTATTCCTGCAGTGGTTCAAGACGACCTTACAAATAAAGTTCTAATGGTTGCCTGGATGAATATGGAAGCGTATAACCTGACCCGCAAGACAGGACTTGTGCATTTTTGGTCAAGGTCCCGCAAAGTGATCTGGCTTAAAGGGGAGACATCGGGCAACACACTTTCATTAAAATCCATGTGGTTGGATTGTGATGGTGACACCCTGCTGGTCAGGGTGTCACCTGCCGGTCCGGCTTGCCATACCGGGGAAATTTCCTGCTTTTTTCGAGAGATACATTAGAATATATTGATCGGACACCATGAAATTATCAAATCTATATCAAATCATTCAAAACCGTAAAGAAAACCCTTCTCCGGAGTCTTATACGAGCGGATTGTTTAATGCCGGTCAAGATGAGATCTGTAAAAAAGTCGGCGAAGAAGCCATTGAAGTGATCATCGCGGCCAAAGGACAGGGGAAACAACGTCTAATCGAAGAAGTGTCTGACCTGACCTACCACATTCTTGTGCTGCTCGCTCTGAACGAGATCTCATTGGATGACATTGAAGAGGAACTGGAAAAGCGTCATAAATGAAGAAGACGATACTGCTTTTTGATATGGACGGAGTTCTGGTTGAACCCAGGCGCTACCGCGCATCCTTGAAGAGCACCATCGATTACTTCGGAAGGATCATGGGGTGGGATTTCCTGTATCCAGGTGAAGAAACCATCGCGTACTTTGAATCCAAAGGTATCATCAGCGAGTGGGATATTGCGCCAATATTTTTGGCCGTAGTGGCAGAGGTAGTTTTAGAGAACAACTCCTGGTTACCGATACCGGAAGATTTCTTGACATTTTGTGAAATAGTAAAAAAAGCAAGAATCACACGCCCGGAGATAAACGCCATATCTTTGATTGGCCAATTACCGGCTATTAAAAAATCCGGTTTTGCTTACAGTGATATGGTGTTGTACCTGATCGAATCCGGACCCGCCCGATCAACATTTCGCAAACTTGCCGAGACCTCTTTGCTCGAAAATATCTTACAGCACACCCGGAATTTACATAAAAATATCATTACCCGTGTTTTCCAGGAAGCTTTTCTGGGGCAGACCGCTTTCGAAAACACATTCCATCGACCGGCGATTAATTTCGATCAGTTAACCCAGCGGGTTATTGACCGGCCACTAATTTCACGCGAATGGAATGAAAGATTGAAGAAACTTTGTCAGAGCGGCGTCGCTGATATGGCCATAATTACTGCCCGTCCTTCATTTGAAGATTATCCGGCAGGTGAAGGCCGTCTCGAGTTCTCACCAGAAGCGGATATCATCGTGGACCAGCTGGGCTGGCATCAATTCCCTTTACTTGGCCTGGGACAACTTCAATATGCTGCCGATCAACTTAGCTGTGGATATATTGACCTGATCAAACCATCACCTGTTCACGCTCTGGCCGCCATTGGTATGATCATCACCCGCAGTCTGTTCCCTTCCATTGAAGCCGCCTGGGATTTAATGAATGACAAGCCGACCACTTTTTATAAGTCATTCCCAGAATTGGATGTGCACATTTTTGAAGATTCGCCGGTAGGCATCCGTGGAACGGAAAAAGCTATGGATCTTCTGGATTTCATGGGTATTCCCGTTCAGTTGAAGAAATGGGGAATTGCCAGTAATGAAAATAAGATGAAAGAACTATCAAAACAAGGTGCGGTTGTCGTATCTACGGTTAATGAAGCTCTTGACCAGATTGAGATTCTGAACAGGGCAGGATAAGTTTTTCCAGGATAAACTCGTATGACTGAATTATCGGCTGCCGCCGTCTCTCATCCCAATATTGCCTTCATAAAATACTGGGGCAACCGTAATGCCGCATTACGCATCCCAATGAGCGGTTCGATTTCCATGAATCTTGCCGGATTGGAAACAACAACGCGGGTGACCTTTGACGCCGCTATGAAGGTTGATGTACTGGAAATAAACAAGAAATCAGCAGATGTACTGCAAACTCAACGTGTTTCCGGTTTCCTTGACCTTATTCGTGAGATGGCTGGGATCTCCATCCGCGCCCATGTTGAAAGCGCCAACAACTTTCCTACGGGCGCTGGGATTGCATCTTCAGCCGCCGCGTTTTCTGCCCTGGCACTGGCCGGAAGCAAAGCTGCAGGCCTCTCGCTGGATGAAAAAGCTCTTTCCCGCCTGGCACGCCGTGGCTCCGGATCGGCCTGCCGTTCCATACCGGGCGGTTTCGTGGAATGGTATCCGGGGTCTTCAGATGAAGATTCCTACGCGGTCTCATTAGCAACTGCCGACGATTGGGATCTGGTGGATGTGATCGCGGTTGTCGCGGCCGGGGAAAAAAAAGTTGGCTCCAGTGAGGGACACGGTTTGGCATCAACCAGTCCGCTGCAGGCAGCCCGCCTGGCAGACGCGCCTCGCCGTTTGGACCTCTGCCGAAAAGCCATACTCACTCATGATTTTGACTCCCTGGCATCTATCATGGAATTAGATAGCGATATGATGCACGCTGTGATGATGACCTCTTCGCCCCCGTTGTTCTATTGGGAACCAGCTTCGCTGCGAATCATTAAAACTGTTCCTTTTTGGCGAAAAGAAGGCATTCCCTGCGCCTACACATTGGATGCGGGGCCAAATGTACACATCCTTTGCCCTTCAGCCAGTGAAAAGGATGTTCGGCAAAAATTGGAGTCTCTTGATGGCATTGAAACCATCCTGTCTGCTTCCTGCGGTGGTCCGGCCCGCTTGATCATCTGATTAGAAGTTTATAAGACAGATAAAAATCAGCTTCAAAGTGGCTATAATACAAAAAGACAGGCAATCCTTGCCTGATATACAAACATAGGAAAGAAAATGGATTTTACAATTATTCAAACGATCTTTGAATTCATAATTGCCTTTGGAGTTCTTTTATTTCTGCATGAATTTGGGCACTTCATAACTTCCCGTATGTTTGGGATTGAAGTGGAAGAATTTGGATTTGGTTTCCCTCCCCGGCTGGTTCGTCTTTTCACCTGGAAGGGAACGGAATTTACTCTGAACTGGATCCCCTTTGGCGCGTTCGTGCGCCCCAAAGGAGAAAATGATCCTGCCATTCCCGGCGGTCTTGCATCCGCGAATCCGTGGAAACGGCTTGGTGTTCTGGTGGGAGGGCCATTCCTGAACATTCTAACCGGTATAGTTATATTTGCCATCCTGTTTTCGAAGACTGGCGTGCCGGATACCACAAAAGTCCAGATCATGGAAGTTGCCAAGGGTTCACCCGCCGAAATGGCAGGCATCCTGCCAAACGATATTATTCTTAAAGTAAATTCAACGGAAATAAAAGATTCGACGCAACTTTCAACTATTGTCAAAGCTAATCTTGGACGAGAGGTTGCCATAACTCTTTCACGCCAGGACAAGACCATTGAAATAAAAGCTACCCCGCGTGTAAATCCACCGCCCGATCAGGGATCTCTCGGGATTGTCATGGGCAATCCAACCAGGCAAATCACAGTCTGGCAGGCAATTCCGTATTCGTTATTGACCACGGGAGCGCAGGGAGTAGCCCTGATCACCATGCCGATTATGATAATCAGAGGACAGGTGGCTGCAGAGGATGCACGCGTGGTTGGTCCTGTGGGTATGTATGATATCTATTCACAGGTACGCAGCCGTGACATTTCGGCTGAATCCAAACCATCCAGTCCAGCAGCAGATACTATGAATCGCTTCTGGTTGCTGGGCGTCATATCGATCGCATTGGGATTTACCAATCTTCTTCCAATCCCGGCTCTGGATGGCGGCAGAATTCTTTTCGTCCTTCCAGAACTCTTGTTTCGCAAACGGGTTCCAGCCCAGTATGAAAATATGATCCATCTGATTGGTTTTGCCGCGCTTCTGGCTCTCATGGTGTATGTGACCACGCAGGATATTACCAACAGAATTATTCTTCCCTGACAGGTTCACGCATCTATGCCCGAAAAAAGCAGCTCTGTTCCTTTCCAATCTGTTGTTGACGCGCTGATTGAAACTGGCAAGACTTTGTCATCCAGTTATTTATCCCGGTTTTCCGATATTCAACCGGAAGATCTGGCTTTATTAAAACAGAATTGGAATGATATCAAACCAAAACGCCGGCTGAAACTGGTGGAAGACCTCATCCAATTCAATGAGAATAACACCATTGTCTGTTTTGATGATGTTGCCAGTCTATTTCTTAAAGATGACGACGCCCGTGTGCGTACCGCCGGAATTCGTCTCCTCCGCGAGTCGGAAGATCCGCGTTTTGTGGAGCAATTTATCCAATTGCTGGAACACGATAAAGAGCTTATTGTCAGAGCCGCAGCCGCGGGTGGACTGGGACCATATGTCTTGCTGGGTGAATTGGATAAAATTTCCCACGAAAAACTCTCCCGCATTGAACATGCCCTGCTTCCCAGGGTCACCGGCACAGATGATGACCTGGTCCGAAGAAGCGCGCTGGAAGCCTTGGGGTACTCCAGTCGTAAAGAGATGAACCATCTTATCTCTGAGGCCTTTGAAGAAAGCGATCCCGATTGGGTGGCCAGCGCGTTGGTTGCCATGGGCCGATCGGCATCAGAGGAATGGGAGATGCACATTTTGCGCAGTCTTTTCCACCCTGATTCGGTCGTACGATTAGAAGCCATTCGAGCGGCTGGATCTTTAACCCTTACACGAGCAGTTGAGCCCTTGCTCGAGATGCTCGATTCAGGTGGAGAAATGACCCGGGAATTACGGTTCGCGGCGATCTGGGCTCTCTCGGAAATCGGTGGCGAAAAAGCCAATGCCGCCCTTGAAGCGCTGCTGGAAAATGCCACCACTGATGAAGAGGCGGATTTCATCGAAGAGGCCATTGACAACGTTGGTTCTGGAGAGGCTTCTTTTGGTCTTGATTTTCTGGATCTTGCCAGTCTATCACATGGACACCACATAGAGGATGACGTTGATGATGAATTTTCCGAAAATGACCTGGTGGAGGATGATGAGGAATCTGATGAAACATCCCGTTCCAGCCGGCGATCAGAAGATTATGACTGAGGCATTCTCATCTTCCAACCTCACCCGACTACACGCGGTCGTGGAAGGCCATGTCCAGGGGGTAGGCTTCCGTTACTTTGTTTTAACCCGCGCGCAACAACTAAACCTGACCGGGTGGGTACGTAATACGTCTGAAGGTAATGTTGAAGTCATGGCTGAAGGTTCCCGCCAGGACCTGGATGAGTTGATCGAATCCCTGCGCAAAGGACCTCGTTCGTCATTTGTAACCAACGTTCGGGAGAGCTGGGAACCCGGCCGGGGGGAATTCCGCATTTTTGATGTACGGTCAACGCATTAATTCAATCTTCCCCGGTTAAGAGACGGATTTTTTTCCAGGGCGGCATTTCAGATTGATCAACCAGTTCGTTGCGTAATTCGTAGATTTGGTCTCGCAGCGCGGCGGCTTTTTCAAATTCAAGATCTTTGGCCGCCTGTTTCATTTGCTTTTCCATCTCATGGATGACACGCTGAAGTTCTTTGGTGGGGATAACTCCAGCACCCTGCCCGGCATGGTACTCCGCTTTTCTTTCGGCAATGGAAGTGGACAAGGTTAATCGTTCCGTTAGATCATGCACCGCTTTCATTACAGTTACCGGTTCAATATTATGCTCCCGGTTGTAGGCCGATTGCTTCTCCCGGCGCCGATTGGTCTCTTCTATGGCAAATTTCATCGAATCGGTCATGTTATCGGCGTACATAATGACTGTTCCATTGACGTTGCGCGCCGCGCGTCCGATAGTCTGAATAAGTGCCGTCCCCGAACGCAGAAAGCCTTCCTTGTCCGCGTCCAGTATTCCGATTAATGAAACTTCTGGGAGATCCAACCCTTCACGCAGAAGGTTGATGCCCACCAGCACATCATAGGTACCCAGACGCAGGTCTCGTAAAATGCTGACCCGTTCCAATGTATCCACTTCAGAGTGAAGATAATGTACCTTGATACCAATCTCTTTCAGGTAATCTGCCAGATCTTCTGACATACGTTTTGTTAAAGTGGTTACAAGTGTGCGTTCACCTCGTTCGACCCGTTTGTGAATTTCTGTGATCAGGTCATCCACCTGCCCCTTGGTTGGGCGTACCTCCACCTGCGGGTCAATCAAACCGGTTGGCCGGATGATCTGCTCGACGATTTGTTCAGCATGTTCCAACTCATACGGTCCAGGTGTGGCTGACGTGTAGATGGTATGCCCCATGCGCGATTCAAATTCTTTAAACATCAGTGGGCGGTTATCCAGCGCCGAGGGCAGCCGAAAACCATATTCTGAAAGCACACGCTTTCGCGACTGGTCGCCATTGTACATTCCGCGTACCTGCGGAATAGTCATATGCGATTCGTCTATGAATAGCAAATATTCGCTTGGCAGGTAATCCATCAAAGTCCATGGAGCCGATCCAGCCGGACGCTGATCCAGGTGGCGTGAGTAGTTTTCAATCCCGGCGCAATAACCTACTTCCTTCAACATCTCAATATCATAACGGGTGCGCTGCTCTATCCGCTGTGCTTCAAGAAGTTTGCCGTTGTCTTTGAAGTATTTAAGTTGGTCTTCCAGTTCTATTTCAATATCTTCAATGGCTTTCTTAAGGCGGTCTTCGTTGGCAATGTAATGCTTGGCCGGGTAGATATCCACTGTTTGTGGGTGGTCATACACCTCACCGGTCAGGGGATTTAGCGTCGTGATCTTTTCGATCTCATCGCCGAAGAATGTGACTCTTTGAATTTTCTGTTCTTCATACGCCGGAAAAATTTCCAACGTATCGCCTCGCACCCGGAATGTTCCCGGCTTCAAGTCCATATCATTTCGCTGGTACTGGCTCTCCACAAGCTGCCGCAGTAACGCGTTGCGGCGGAATATCGTCCCGTTTTCCAAGTGGACCACCACCCTGCCATAGTTGGCCGGATCACCCAGCCCGTAGATACATGACACAGACGCGACGATGACCACATCCTTGCGCGACATCAAGGCTGCCGTGGCTGCCAGCCGAAGACGGTCAATCTCTTCATTAATATCTGTCTCTTTTTCAATATAAAGGTCTCGTTGAGGAACATAGGCTTCCGGTTGGTAGTAATCGTAGTATGAGATGAAATACTCTACGGAATTTTCTGGAAAAAATTCACGAAATTCCGCATAAAGCTGCGCGGCCAGTGTTTTGTTATGTGCCATCACCAGAGCCGGCATTTGCAGCCCCTGAATAATGTTCGCCATGGTGAAAGTTTTCCCGGTTGCCGTGGCTCCAAGCAATACCTGATGCTGCATTCCCTTTTTCACACCTTCAATTAGCTGTGCTATGGCAGCCGGTTGATCGCCGGTCGGAATATACGGCGCAGTAAGTTTAAAATCCATTCATCATCCTTCTTTACAACGCATTCCAGTACAAATATTCTACCATAAACGCGCGGCAGAAGAATGCGGCCAGTACACCGGAACTCTGTCGATTATCGTGTAGGGTCCTTTGGGAAACTCCCCGGCGGCGCGTACCAGTCACCCGGATTAATATCCGGAGTATTCTGGTTGGCAACAACGGTCACCTCGATAAGAGAGTGATCCTGGCATGCGGTAGAAAAACCACATACCACAAACTGTGTATATCCCCCTGCCAAGCCTGGATCTACATTTTTATAATCCTGAAGATAAGCCATTACATGGTATTTTCCTGCAGGCAATCCATAAAGTGTGTAAGCTCCGTCATTAACCACATCTGTCGCGAAAAACTCACTGCTATCCACATTGACTGCCACGATCCTCAATGGTGGGATATTTTCTGATGGATAGGTTAATTGCCCTGTAATTGATCCTGCTGGTTGTTTTACGATTGTCGGCAAAACAATGGGTGAAGTGGGGAGAGGTGTGGGTGTGGACGCCTGAGTTTCCATGGCTTCCACGGTTAGTTGCAGCCGGCTGACTGTCGCCTGTTTCTCCTCATCGGTAACCTTTTCAGGGCTGGTTGGTGTAAATATTGAGCACATGATTGATGTCAAAGTCAGCATAAAACTGATCGTGATCAATGGCACGCGATGACGTTTCATTCCCGCATCTCCTTCATACCTGCTCGATTTTAGCATATTCATCTGTTTGACAGGACAGTAAGGTGCGAATATTTCGGATACAATCAATCGGTAGATTATCCATTTTTGAGGTTCCATGAAAGCAAAGATCAACTGGAAGAATCCCTGGTTTTTCCCACTCATCCTGACCTTCGTCTACGCGATGATCTACCTGCCCAATATCTCCCGTCTGGGCATTTACTGGGATGACTGGCAGGTTGTCTTTTTGAATCTCATCCATTCTCCAGTCGAGTACTGGAAATATTTCATGGCTGACCGGCCTTTCTCCATCTGGACATACCTCGTAAGCATACCGGTTATGGGGGTATCTCCGTTGCCATGGCAAATCTTCACCCTTCTCGTTCGCATTACCTCCGCCTGGTTCTTTGCCGCCGCCCTCACCCAAACCTGGCCGTACAGGCAGTGGGAAGCCCGTTGGGCAGCCGTGTTACTGCTGGTATTCCCCGGCTTTTCACAGACCAACATTTCCATCGCGTACAGCCAGCATTTCATCGCCCAGGCGTTGTTCTTCGCCAGCCTGTGGTTGATGCTCAAGGCGGTTTCCAGTGGTCGGATCCGTGTTCGGATGGTCATTCTTTCTTGTCTACTCTCCCTTGTCCAGTTACTGACTATGGAATATTTTGCCGCGGCGGAACTGGTGCGCCCCGTCCTGTTGTTCTATTATTTGCGTAACAATCGCAACGAACATCCGAAAGTTGCTATGCGCAATTCATTCAAATTATGGATCCCCTATATTTTTCCTTTGCTGATCTTCGCTGCCTGGCGTTTCGGATACTATCCGCGTCTGTCTGCGGAGAATTCACCCACGCTGCTCGGCGCGCTGATCTCCGATCCTATTGCCACGCTCAAACAGTTTACCCAGTTTGCCCTGCAGGATACTTTCTCCACCGCGTTCAGCGTGTGGATGGACGCGTTCAAACCAGCCAGTCTGGATTTCCGCAGCCTCTTTTCTGTTCTGCTGGCCGCGGCCGGTGCGCTTTGCATCGGATTCTGGTTCAGGCGTACATCCTCTGACGAACTCCAAATGGGTGGATCAAAGGACTCTTTTTTCACCCAGGCAGCATTGACCGCTCTGCTCTTCCTCCTGTTGGGGGGTCTTCCCGTGTGGTCTACCAATCGCCAGGCACTGGTTGGCCTGTGGTCTGACCGATTCACCCTAGCCCCGATGGCTGGGTCCGCCCTGCTGCTAACCGCCGTAACCTCCTGGCTGACCCGCGACCGCGGCCGCCAGCTTGTGATCTTATCGGTGATCACCGCCATGGCCGCCTACACCCAGATGTTGACCGCTCAAAAGTATGCCGAGAACTGGGATATCCAGCGCAGCTTCTACTGGCAGCTAAAATGGCGCGCTCCGGAACTTAAACCCAACACTGCCCTCATGGCGCCAAAGCTACCCACCAGTTACATCTCCGATTACTCGGTGGGATTCGCTCTGAATGCCATGTACGCGAAGGAGCCGGTCAACAAACAGGCGCAATACTGGTTCTTTATCGGGCCGCGCGCGAAGGGGAATTATTTCTCCGCCTACCAGCCCGGATTGCCTGTCGAGTACACAATGCGCGACGTGAAATATACGGGTACCACGGACGAAATCCTCGGCATCTCCTTTGCTGCCGGCCGTGAATGCCTGCGTGTGCTGGATCCGTTCTACGCGGAGGCGCCCACCCGGCTGGGCGATGATCTTGGCGGCATCGAACGCGATATTCTGCCCATCTCTCACCCTGAACGCATCCTTTCTGAATCCAGCTCGCCAGCCTTGCGTTCAGATGTGTTCGGGGCCGAACCACCGCACGACTGGTGCTACTACTACCAGAAAGCCGACCTGGCCAGGCAGTACCAGCGCTGGGATGAAATCACCACACTGGCTGCCGAAGTCGAAGCCAAAGGCTTGCGCAGCAAGAATGGTCCGGAATACCTGCCCTTCATTGAAGGGTACGCTCAAACCGGCCATGCAGATAAAGCCCTCAAGACCAGCCTGAATGCCCATACCCTGGTCTACGGGATGACCCCCGCGCTGTGTTCCATGTGGCAGCGCTACTCTGTCATGGATGAAGCCACCGGCCTTCCCACGGCTTCAACCGAATTCTTCAACCGGGTGACCTGTCCAGCGCCCTGACCTATTCGTCCAGTTCCACGTAGATGCGCTTATTAATCTTGCCTTTGGATTTGTAATCCACCACCCGCATCCGCCCAACCTCTCGGGTGTTTGCCACATGTGTTCCGCCATCCGCCTGCAGGTCCAAACCGACGATCTCTATGGTGCGCACTTCGGGAATGCCCGGCGGCAGCAGGTTAATCTTCGTGCGGATCAGGTCGGGGATTTGGAATGCCTCCTCGCGCGGCAATATCTTTACGCGCACATCCCGAGCGGCCGCCACTTCTATGTTGACCGCTTCCTCGATCACCCCCACCAGGTCTTTGGACAGGTTTTCGAATTCAAAATCCATGCGGCCTTTGAGCGGTTCCATATCGCCGCCAGTCACCTGCGCGCCGTAATCACGGAAGACCACCCCGCATAGGATGTGCATGGCGGTGTGGGTGCGCATCATCTGGTAACGCTTTACCCAATCGATCTCCCCCCTCACTTCGATGCCAACTGGCGGGAGAGGACTTTCCGCAGTGATCTCATGCAGAATGCCATCTGGTGATTTTTTTACTTTTACCACCGGATAGGCGGCATCACCAGTGAATAACACTCCGGAATCACATAACTGTCCGCCTCCACCGGGATAGAACGCGGTGCGGTCAAGGATTACGGCATGGCCGGCTTCATCCACTCCGGTTATGCGGGCGGTAAAAACCTTCAGGTAGGAATCGGTATGGCATAGCAGCTCGGTCATTTTTCATTGCCTTCAGTTCGCGGATTAGTCATGTGCAACGATTAATAATTATACGATTGAAATGGGTAGTGAATGAGAATAAAGAGCGGATCAGGGTAAATCTTGTGGGAGAGGAACCGGGTTATTATGCCGGACGCCTTGACTGAATAAATAGAAAGAGCTTCGATTGAGGGGGGCAACCGAAGCTCTTTCTATATTTAGTATAGTACTAATCCGGTAATATTACCAGTATTTGTAGTGGTTTTTACGCAAAATTTACGTTCCTGTTTTTCCGGTAGAATTGACATTGACCTTTCCAGCCAGGGAGTAGCCATGTCTTCACCGATTCCTGTCATTGTTGAATTTCCCCTGAGGGGTGAATGGTTTGCCCCCAACACACCAGGGACTAAAGTCCCCAGCCATGGGACGGACGCGTTCGCCGAGACCTACGCTTTCGATTTTGTGGGCCTTGACGAGGGCAGCCGCAGCCTTAAATTCTACCGTCCCAATCCGCTCCATTACCTGCTCTTCGGGGTCAGGTTGAGCGACTGCCCGGGCTGGGACAGGCCGATATACGCGGCCGCTGCCGGTACGGTGATCTGCGCGGAAGACGGCTGGCCGGAACGAGATCCAGTCAACCTGTTCAGGGATGGCGCGAACATGCTGCAGAACGCGCGCCGCTTTGGTTCGTCCCACCCGGCGGATGTACGCCCGCTGACCGGGAATTACATCCTCATGGAAACGGCTGTGGGGTACATGATGTACGCCCATGCCCGCGCCGGGTCGATCCTGGTGAAGCCGGGGGATGCGGTCGCGGCGGGACAGCCAATCGCCCGGGTGGGCCATTCCGGCAACTCGACCGCCCCGCACCTGCATTTCCAGTTGATGGACAGCGCGGACCCGTGGACCGCGAAGGGACTGCCCTGCTGTTTCCGCGACTATGAAGTCTTGCAGGACGGCCTGTGGCGCAGGGTGGAAAATGGCATTCCGAGCGCCAGCGACCGGATTCGAAAAATGTGAATGTTTTTCATCAGGTTACCCCAATCGCGATATCCACATGGATTGATTCATCCTTCCACCGGGGATAAATACAAATCCGCCAGCCGGGGAAGTCTTGCCCTACCGGATCAGAACCAACTCATTTGTTCAAACCGGCAAACCGTCCGGTCATTCGATCTCGAATTCCTTGACCAGCTTGCTGCCCTGCTCTTCCACCAGGTAGGTGCTGATAATGATGTATTTTTCAATTCCGGATCCCGTCAGTTTGTGTTTCAGCAACTCATCCACCTGGAAAATGCCGGCCATGTTGTTCATCCAGATCTTGATCTGGATCGGCTTTTTCTCCCCTTCCGTGATCTCCACCTTGTTGATCGCCGCCGCGGAAATGGAATGGATATCGATGATCCCCATTTCGTACGGGATGCGTGAACGGCCCTCGCTCATGTCGAGCGCGTCCGCCACCCTGACAATGCCGGCTTCCATCGTGTAGGGCGTTCCACCGCTGCGGTGCGCGATAATCGCGTGCAGCACTTCAGAGATCACGATCGTCCGCTCTTCGACAGTAAGGAAATCCAAAATGCGGTGGAGGATGGTGTTGGCCAGGAACAGGCTGTATCCTTCATGCCCTTCCCGGTGAATGGACATGCCAAGATCGTGGAAAATACTGGCCAGCAGGATCACGAGTTCGGCATGCTCGTTGGTGAGGCCGTAATTCTTGACGATCGACATCTCGACCTCATTCTTCACCAGGATGCGGGCCAGACGGGTGGCGATATTGGCCACGATCTGGTAGTGAACCGGGCCGTGATCCGTCATTTGCAGGCGGTCAATGGCATTGACGTTTGAGATGCGCCACAGCGTCTTGATCTCCACATCCTGATTGATGATGGTCAATACTTTATCCTGCAGCGAGTCGGGATGGCTCGGAACATGGATATCAAATTGGGAATACTTCTTTAGATCCATGGGATATACGGCTCCATACAATCATTTTATGCTTTGATGATGCTCAATCATACTATCAGTATACCCAACCCTCGCTCCGCAATGGGATGGGTTTCAAGATGAACACGCGTATTGGGGGTATCGGCTGCGCAACACTCTTTAAGAGTCAGCCTGCGCCAGTTGACCCGAATATCTGAATTTCGTGGGCATTACACCCTGCGTCAATCGTATCTCCCCCAAGCCGGTGTACTGGATCACGCTGTTCAGCGTGCCATTAGCATCTGCTTACGCTCCGAGCGTGTCGAGGGGTGGCCGTGGTGTTCGCGGACCTCGCGAAGCTCCCTGTAAGGGCATGTGATTACCCACCACCCAGGTCAGGGTGTCGCCGGTGTCAGTTTTCATGGCCTTCGCAAATTTTTCACCATATCTTCGGAATTCGTAACTCTCGAAGGCTATTGGTCCGAATTATCTCAAGATTTACCCTCTTACCCATTGATTTCAAAGACAATGAATACAAGCTGAATGGAATGATAATCAGGAATACATCTAAAAAATATTGCCTCAATTGTATTCGCCAGGGAAAAAGAAATAGATATATATAGCAAGAATAATACCGAGAAATGTTAATGCCATTCCAATTCGAACATCCCATGGTTTATAACGAAATTCATACAAATGTGATCCTGAAGGGGCTAAAACACTTAAGAACCTGCCAGGCAATAATTTTGCAGGTGTCCCATCGATTTTAACTGTCCAACCGTCCCACTGGTTTTCCTGAACAACCAGTGTTCCTGGTTCCGTATTTGAGCAGTTAACAGTGATTAAACCACCAGTAGCTTTAGAAAAACATGGAGTAGTTATTTCATTTGAAATGAC
>CAYNJT010000057.1:19007-21274 GCA_964397625.1 uncultured Leptolinea sp.
AGGGATTTTTTTTGAAAACCTTTAAAACCAAATTCAAAAATTGGCCACCATTGGGCATGAATAATATGGTCGATGCCTGCAGCAGCCAATCCTATAACCAATGGTACTGATAATCCAGAGATAATCGAACCCCAACGGATTGCGGAAAATAAAGGGAAAATGGGTACAACAATGCTGAAAAATTCTTTGCTGGATAGAAGGAAAACCTGTGTAATGCTGATAATAAAAAAAAGAACAGTTTTGACTTTCTTTCGCCATAATAATGGAATGGCTACAATGGCAAAAAACACAGGAAACCATCCAATAAATATGTAATTGGTAAATAAATATGCGTCACGCCCCAGGATCGATGTATAAAAAAAGGCTGGATCATGGATAACTAGATTCAGTGGAATATATTCCAACGGTTGATTGTTGGTAAGTCCTGGATTAGTGTCTTTATATGTCTCGGGGAGGATATGGATAAGAGGAACAAGAAAAATCCCGGCGAGAAGTACACCAAGCAGAAATGCAATGGCAACATCCTTCGCGACTGGTTTTAAATGTAAATTTCTGTCAAATAAAAAAAGAGTGAATGCGGGAAGCACGGCTAATGCCAAGCCTATTTGAATATAACCTTGACCTGAGACTATCCATAGAGCCAGAGATAAGCCGGTCCATATTAGAGATGACCTACGGCGAGTGTGAACAAGATCAAATAAAGGAGGCAAGACAAAACTTGCAGATGCTGTGGATAACACTAGGATTACATTTCCACTTTCCATTTTGCCGGCCAAATGACCACCCACAATGACAAGAAACGCAGCCCACAAACGAGCAAATCTACCTAACCCCATTACCCGGGCTAACCACCATTGTGCAATTCCAGCCAGAGCCAGACTATAGATTAAAACAATCTGTGCGCCTTTGGAAACCCCAAATAGTAAAGTGCAAATCACAACAACAGGATGAAGAACAGCCCCATGAGTGTCAACAAACGCAGGAGCGCCTCCATTAATAAACCCATTCCATAGAACACAGTCCCCACACTCAGGTAAGATTGTCCATGTGAAATGTGACTGAATGACTAACGAAAACTCCTCACCAAATAAAACTCTATTGGGTGTGAAATTTAAACAATTTCGACCGACAAAAATCGCCCAAATGATAATTAAACAAATTTCTACAACTGATGAGATTTTAAAATGTACCCTATGATCAAAAGAATTCACATTATCAAAAGATTTTTTCATTATTGAAGTAATTATTCCACCCAAAAAGCAAATTTTCTTTAAGAGAGTAATCGTTGACGTCTCAATGATTCTTTTTATTATTTTCCAGCCGAGATTTAAAACCTTCTTTATCTTTTGATTTACAACTTTCAAGTATACGATACTTCTTTTTATTAGATTCTTGATTTCTTTCAGAAGGCCATAAGCTAAAAAATTCAGAATTGCCAATCCTATTACTTTTATTTTTACCGTAAATTGATGTTTTTTAATCCGAGGATAGTAATAAAGAATTAACTTAAAAAATCTCCGAATGATGGTCAAAATTGGGGATGGATAATCTTTTCCAATTTTGATTACATCATCATCATGATTATTAACGTATTGGTTTTGATACCATCTTCTGGAAAAGAGGATTATAAGAGAAGAATAGACAGCAAGTGCTGCAATCGTTCCGAGTAAAATCCAATTGGACAAATCTCCATTAATCAATTCTTCACCCCAACTAATTGTTCAATTTATTAGTTAATAAACCCTACTTGTCTAAAGGATTATAAAACTAATCCAACCTGTGTCCATACGCGGCATATCTGGTTTTCCACCTCAAACAAAAGATTAAATTATCAATCACGCATTGTGATTTTACCTTGACACTGGTTTTTTCACATTCTTTCTATCAATCCTTACGTCAATCTTTTACTTTTCATTTCATTTTTTGTATGATTAATTGCATACTTGGTTTTTAGAGGTTTTACGCCAATGAACAAAGGCAGGCATGCGTCCCAACCTATTACTCAATCCTTTAAAAAAGGACTTCTTCCTATCTCCGGAAGAAGTCCTTTTTATATTATACATTTTATCTTCCTATTTCTCAAAAACCACTACGCCGTTTGCGATGGTCATCTGTACGTCCAGGTCGTCGCTCACCACTACCAGGTCGGCATCCTTGCCAACCTCGATGCTTCCCTTTTGGGCTGACACGCCGATGTTTCGGGCGGCGTTCAGGCTTGTCATCGGCCAGGCTTCGCTAAGGGACAATCCGCTGGCTGCCATCGCGTC
>CAYNJT010000058.1:0-21229 GCA_964397625.1 uncultured Leptolinea sp.
AATGTCAACGAACAGATCAACATCGTTGAAAGCGCCATTGACCGCGGTGTCAAAGCCATCGTGCTTGCTCCCTCTGATGTAACGGCTCTGGTTCCCGCAGTGAAGAAAGCCAAAGATGCCGGTATCCCCGTTATCATCATCGATTCGGCATTGTCTGGCGACGAAAACAACTACGTCACCTTCCTGGCCACTGACAACAAAGCCGCCGGCGAAGCCTGCGCGAAAGCTTTGATTGAAGGTGTCAAGAAAGCCACCGGAAAAGACACTGGCAAGATCGCCGTCATGTCCTATGTCGCGGGTGTAGGCTCTGAAATCGGCCGTGTTGGCGGATTCAAGGATTACATTGCCAAGAATTCCAAATTGGAAATCGTCACCACCCAGTACTCCAATGCTGATATGCCCACCGCGTTGAACCAGACAACCAGCGTTCTGGATGCCAATCCGGATCTCGTTGGTATCTTTGGCGCCAATGAACCGACCGCCATTGGAATGGGCCGCGCGATTGCCCAGGCCAAACTCGCCGGCAAGATCACCGCGATTGGTTTCGATGGCAACAGCGCTCTGGCTGGCTTCATCAAAGACGGAACACTGCAGGCGATTGCTGTTCAGAGCTCATACAACATGGGCTACCTGGGCGTCAAAACTGCTTACGATGTGGCGTACAACGGTGCGAAAGTTGAAAAATATGTTGACACTGGTTTCCTGATGGTTACCAAAGACAACATTGATTCACAAGAAGCAAAGAACGTTCTGTACTAAAACACTCATCTCCATCCTTTCAATTTGGCGGCAGACGGTTCGTGAGTATTTTTCACGAACCGTCTTGCTGATAAAGTTCGTGCATGAAAAGACCGTAAAAATCTGGTGGCACGTTTTATACTTTTGTGAGGTTGTTTTAGAATAGGGCGTATTCCAATAATGAAATTTGTTTCGATCCTATGATTACTATGAATTAGATTGTTTCCCGGAATTTTCATGTTTTCATGGCAAGTACCAATCGTCTCTCAATTCAAACAATAATTTAGGAGTTTACATTGCCTAAAAAAGTCATGGTTAGTGGTTGCTTTGATATGCTGCACAGCGGTCACGTGGAGTTCTTTCGACAGGCTGCCGCTTATGGCGATCTTTATGTTGCAGTAGGCTCTGATAAAACAATTTACGATTTAAAAGGACGTGAGACAGTTAATAGTGAAAAAGAGCGTCTTTTTATGATCAAAGCGATTTCCTGGGTTCATGATGCATTTATCTCAAGAGGTTCCGGTATTCTTGATTTTGATGCAGAAATTCGCGAGCTTAAGCCGGATTACTTTGTTGTCAATTCTGACGGCCACTTGCCCGAGAAACGGGCGTTATGTCAGGAATTGGGAATTGAATATGTAATTCTGGAACGTATTCCTTTTGAGGGATTGGCATCCCGGTCAACAACCGCGCTGCGTGAAAGAGATTATTTGCCTTACCGCATTGATCTGGCAGGTGGTTGGCTAGACCAACCCTTTGTCTCACAACATTATCCAGGTCCGGTGGTTACGATTTCTCTTGAGCCAACCATAGAATTTAACGAACGGAGTGGAATGGCTTCAAGTACCCGGCGGCATGCCCGCGAGTTGTGGGGAGTGAAAATCCCACCGGGGAATTATGAATTGCTGGCAAAAACCCTGTTTTGTTTTGATAATCCCCCGGGCACGAAAGTCATCAGCGGATCGCAGGATGCCATTGGCCTGGTGTTTCCAGGATTGGCTTACGCGTATTATGACGGTAACTACTGGCCCAAGTACATTGAACACCGTCTGGATGAATCTCTGCTCAGTTTTGTGGAAAACTCGCTGTATCTTGTTTCACTTGGACCACGCTTTTCTGATTATGATGTGCTTTCAGAGACTGTGTTTGATAAAGATCGTGCCAGAGCACTGGCAAACGCGGCGGATGGACATTGGAATGCCATTCTAAATCAAGACATCCAAAAATTTGGCCAGACTCTCCGTGAGGGTTTTGAGGCGCAGGTTGCCATGTTCCCGCACATGATGAATAATCGTGTTTCGGAATTGATCAATGAGTACCGTGATCGGGCTCTGGGGTGGAAACTTTCGGGGGCAGGTGGAGGCGGATACTTGATCCTCGCCTCTGACAAGCCCATCCAGGGAGCCATGCGGGTTGTTGCCCGGCGGGAGCATTATTAAGAGTTAGGTCTGCCCGACCCCTTTTTATAATGGAGGTAACGCTGGTAAGCCGCTTCCCATACGTCGGTCACTGTCGGGAAAAACTCTTTAACATTAAAAGAATTGCGGACAATATCACGTGCCTCTGAAATATCTGCGATTTTTCCGGCTGATATCGCCTGGACAAGTATATTTCCGATGGCAGTTGCTTCAATCGGCCCGGCAATCACCTTTCTGCCGGTCGCGTTTGCCGTGAATTGATTGAGGAGTGTGTTTCGCGAACCACCTCCAATTATGTGAATCACAGGAAGTGATCGCCCCGTGATGGAGGTTAATTCGTCAGCGACGCTGCGATATTCCATGGCGAGACTCTCCAGAATACAACGTGTAATGGCGCCTGGTGTTTCTGGAACAGGTTGGCTGCTCAACTGGCAATATGCTTTAATTCTGCCGATCATATCCCCCTGGGGAAGAAAAACCGGGTCTGTTGGATCGATCAAAGACACAAAGGCTTCCGATCGCGATGCCAGTTCACTCAGTTCTTCATATGAATATGAAACACCCTCTGCCATCCAGTTTCGTCGGCACTCCTGTAATAACCACAAACCGGTTATGTTCTTTAAGAGACAATATGACCCTCCATATCCTCCCTCATTTGTTATTCCATTTGAAAAAACCTCTATATTTACAAAAGGCTTATCATTTTCAATCCCCAATAGAGACCAGGTACCGGAACTCAAGTACAGATGATCCGAATCTTTTGATGGAACCGCCAGAATGGCAGATTGTGTGTCATGGGAGGCAACGGCTATTATTTTTAAATTCTTGATGTGAAATTCATCAGATAGATCATCCGATAATTCACCAACTATTGTCCCTGGTTGGATGATCTTGGGGAAAATATCAGCAGAAATTCCGACTTTTTCCAATAGTTCCCGTGCCCAATCGTTGTTATTTAGATTGAAACACTGGGTGGTTGAGGCAATAGTAAATTCGGATGCTTTCCTGCCTGAAAACCAGAAATTGAAAAGATCTGGCAAATTAAGAAAAGTCTTTGCCTCTGCCAGCTGGCATGAACCGGCCAGTTTCATGGCAAATAACTGATATAAGCTGTTAATTGCCATATTCTGATTGCCAGTCTGCAGAAACACATCGAATGGAGAAATGAGAGAACCAACTGCTTCCACCATCCCATGAGTTCTCTGATCACGATAACTGTGAGGATTCCCCAACAGCATGTCATTGGAATCCAGCAGAGCGAAATCCACTCCCCAGGTATCCACTCCCAAGCTGTAAAGTTCCAAATCATTTTCTTTCAATGCCAGAGAGAGGCCGTGTTTCATTTCCTCCCAAAGGGAAAGAACATTCCAGAAAAGCGAATCTCCAACCCTTACGGCGCGGTTGGGAAAGCGATAAATTTCCCGAATTTCCAACTTGCCGGAGCGAAGACAGCCAATGATTGCCCGACCGCTCTCGGCTCCAAGATCAAAAGCTAAATACGCCCTGGTTTTTTTGGGGTGATTATCCATATAGGGGGCCAAAATTCGCGCAGGTACGATAATCCGCGCCTGTCAGATCATCCGTGCCAAATGCGCTCCAGGCGCTGGGGCGGAATATTGTTCTTTCGTCCAGGTTGTGCATGCACACTGGAATGCGCAGGATGGATGCCAGGGTAATCAGATCAGAGCCGATATGGCCATAACTCAACGCGCCATGATTGGCACCCCAGTTCGCCATCACAGAGTACACGTCCTTAAATGCGCCTTTGCCGGTTAATCGAGGCGTGAACCAGTGGGTAGGCCAGGTAGGATTGGTTCGTTCATTTAATTGTTCGTGAACCTCAAGAGGCAAATCGACTGTCCAGCCTTCTGCCAGCTGCAGAACAGGGCCCAGCCCTTTGATCAGGTTTATGCGGCTCATCGTCATGGGCATGCCACCCTTTGTGATAAAGCAGGATGAGTACCCCCCACCCCGGAAATATTCTGTCATGGCCGGATACCAGGTTGTGGCTTTCAGGCATTTTTCAATGTCGGTATCACTGATCTCCCAGAAGGGCTTCATCACAGGTTTTCCATCCTCTTTCATTTCACCGGTCGCGTCAAGAGATGCCGCGCCAGAGTTGATCAGATGGATCAATCCATTTTCCGCCAGACCGGTTAATTCAAAGCCGGTCACTCTTTTCACGGAGGAAGGGCTCCAGTATGTGCGTACATCCGCGAAAATTTGAGCGGTATTGGTCAGTAAATGACCGAAAAGCATACAAACACCGTTCAAACTGTCATTCTCTGTGGCAAATACGATGGGCGATCGCTTGTCGTTCCAGTCGAAGGATGTATTCAACATGGCTTCCATAAAATCCCCATTGGGGAAATGATCTGTCCACTGGCGCTGGCCTTGAAAACCACCAAGAATGGCATTATGGCCGCATGCTTCCTCACCCCAGCCCAAATCAGCCAGGCGGGGATTGCCTTTCATTAGATCGCGCGCGATCATCGTCATTTTGACGACCATTTCCCAATCGCTGGCTTTTTCAGATGGGGAGCGTTGTTTTTCGGGCGGGTTATATTCGCGACCCTCCCGGCAGTTAGCTTTTGTCCAGACAAGAGCACGGTTAAATTCTTCTGGATCGTAGATCTTTTCATCCAACCGTCGGGTGATTTCAGACATGTCCACGGATTCAACCCGCATATTGAGATAGTTCTCAAAAAAATCATGGTTCACAATGGAGCCGGCAATGCCCATGGAGACACCACCAATGGAAAGGTAAGATTTTCCACGCATCATGGCGGCGGCCAAACCGGCTTTTGCAAAGCGAAGAAGTTTTTCCTGAACATCGGATGGTATATCCGTATCTGTAGAATCTTGGACCTCGGTGCCGTAAATTGAAAAAGCGGGCAATCCTTTCTGGTTGTGGCCGGCATTAACAGCTGCCAGATATACAGCTCCCGGCCGTTCTGTGCCATTAAATCCCCAGATCGCTTTCGGCATATGCAAATCCATATCCATTGTTTCTGAACCGTAACACCAGCAAGGAGTAACGGAAATGGATACACCAACTCCTTCGCGGCGAAATTTTTCATCCGCCTGAGCTGCTTCAGCTACACCGCCAATGCAGGAATCGGCGACCAGGCAGACAACCGGGGAACCATCGGGATACTTGAGATTGCCTGACAGGAAATCGGCGGTACGTTTTGCCATTCCCATGGTTTGAGATTCAAGGGATTCTCGCACTCCTTTACGACGACCATCAATAATGGGGCGGATACCGATTTTGGGAAAAGGTTGATTTTTCTGGTCAGACATTTTTTCTCCTCGAACCTGTTAATTTCAAGTGCCTTGACTTTGGGTTTTCTCACAGCGAAAAGGATCATTTCGAGTGAGATTGCATGGTAACGTTACCATTCCGCCTGAAAAAAAATTGACTTGCTTCTTCAATAATTATTTCATTTTTTCCGGATATGTCAAGTCGAAGTGTTTTTAATGTTTGACGATCTTCCAACAAACCAATAACCAATCCAGAATTAAAGAGAATATGGAGTATGCACAGGATTTCCTGCATTTACGCATAACGACCCGCCATTGCGATAAACCAGAAATAGTCTTGCGGTGTTATTTTTGGGTAATTATTTGAAATTTACCTTAAATTAACCCCGGTTTATAGAACCTTAACGATGTTTTCGATACCATATATTTATCTTCCCCTATTTTGCCACCACCCTGAACCTATCCATATGGATTTTGGTGGTTGGTTTAATTAATTTTATCGAACGGGAAATCATTAGCGAAATTTCTTTTAGACAGTATATGGTATTCAATGTCCAGGGAGACCCAATGAAGCTATCCTTTCGAGACTTGAAATTATCCAACCGATTGATGCTCTCTTCTGTAATTCCTGTCCTATTAATTTCCTTAATCCTGGGCGGACTGGGTTATTTTAATAATGGGCAGCTATCCGGGATCATTCAGGAAATTGTCAATAAGCGTGTGCCTGTTCTGACCGGTCTTTCAACATTGGAAAAGACCACATCACAACTGATCATTGATCAAGCCAGTATGATTTCCGCGGTCACCGATTCGCGCCTGGACATGGCATCAAGCCAGGAATTGGTAATGAATGATATTTCCGTGTTGTATTCCACAGTGGATGAATTGGAAATCATAGCGAAGAAAAATAATGACACGGATATTCTTGAAAAAACCAACGCTATTAGACAAGACCTGGATCAATACAAAGCCCTGTATGATGTTGTCCTTCTAAAGATCGAAGAACAAAACTCGGCTTCGTCCACCATGCAAACCTATGGCAACCTGGTTATCAACCTGACCAATTCATTTATGAAAGAAGCCGTTGTGAAGAACGATCAGGTTTCTGTTCCTGTACTTGTAGATGTGTTGAAAAACACAAGTTCATCGCAGGTTAATCAAAGCAGATATATGCTGACCCGCGATCCAAAATATTGGACGGAAGCAGAAAATGTGATCAAAAAAATCCTCCCCGCGCTGGATGATCTGTCAAAGAGTCTGGAAGACCTAAACAGTCAACGGCGGGTGAAAGACATTACCAAATCAACAACAGCGTATTATGAAGCGGCAAAGATATGGAACAGCAGTAATGAAGATCTCCTGGCGAATGTGGAGAAAATGAATCAGCTTGGAGTCGGAGTCAAAGACAGAGTCAACCAGGCGGAAAAGACCGGCTGGACTCTAACTGAAAAAAGCAAAGAACGCTCAGATGGCATTATTAGTCAGGCGATCCTTTTAAATGTTCTTTCCATATTTATCGCGGTATTGGTGGGCACTCTTCTTGGTGTAATCCTTCCACGCGCGATCGTCCGGCCGATTAAGATTATTGAAAAAGCGTCACACAATATCGCGGTGGGAGATATTGATCAGACGATCGACATTGACAGCCGCGATGAAATTGGAAATATGGCCCGGTCATTTAAAGAGATGATCACGTATCTGGAAGATATGGCCGCAACAGTGGTTTCCATTTCAAAGGGTGATCTCACAGTGGATATTCAACCCCGTTCAGAGAAAGATTTGCTGGGGAATTCATTGAAGGAAATGGTGTTCTCTTTGCGTAAGGCCATTGGACTGGTAGCTACATGCGCCAATGATTTGAATTCGTCTTCCGAAAAGCTTTCGGAATCGGCGTCAGAGGCATCCAACGCGACGCAGCAGATCAGCACCACAGTGCAGCAGGTGGCAGTGGGAACATCGCAGCAGGCGGAGTATTCAACTCGGACGTCAGAAATTGTTGATAAGATGATCCAGGCGATGCGCGACGTGGAGGATGGGGCAAAGAACCAGGGTATGGCGGCGGCAAAAGCGGCAGACCTGACCGCTTCGCTGAGCGAAGCAATCCAGCAGGTGGAAGGGAACGCGCGTGCGGTGACTGAGGGCTCGAACCAGGCATCGGAAGCGGCGAAAAGCGGCACGGGGATTGTTGAATCGACGATCGAGGGGATGCGCCGGATACAGATGAAAGTGGGGGCATCGGCGCAAAAAGTGCAGGAGATGGGGAACCGGTCGAAGCAGATCGGGGCGATTGTGGAGACGATTGATGACATCGCTTCACAGACAAATCTGTTGGCCTTAAACGCGGCGATCGAAGCGGCGCGAGCGGGGGAGCACGGCAAAGGATTCGCGGTGGTGGCTGATGAAGTGAGGAAACTGGCGGAAAGATCGAGTGTGGCAACCAGGGAAATCGGCCAATTGATCAAGGGGATCCAGCAGACGGTTGACGAAGCAGTGATGGCGATGAACGAAGGAGCGGCAGAAGTACAGGGCGGCGTGGATTTGGCGAATAAATCAGGGAGCGCGCTTTTGAATATTTTGGCGGCAGCGGAAGCTGTACAGCAGCAGGCGAACCAGGCGACAGAAGCGGCATTGAGGATGAACACATTCTCAGAAGAGCTGGTGAAGTCGGTGGACAAGGTGGCAAAGATCGCTGAGGTAAACTCAATGGCGTCAGATGAGATGAAAGCGGATTCGGACGAGGTGACGAGGGCGATTGAGAACATCGCGAGCGTGAGCGAAGAGAACAGCGCCGCGATTCAGGAAGTCAGTGCTTCGACAGAGGAAATGAGCGCGCAGGTGGAAGACGTGAAGGATTCCGCGAAACGGCTGGCAGAGACGGCGGGGCAATTGATTGCCATGGTTTCGCAGTTCAAAATAGAAGAAAATCCATAGACATCAAGAAGGACGCATTTGGAGATCAGGCATCGATTCATCACCGGTTGAATTCAGTGTTAAACTAAACGCATGCCCCTGCATGATCTCAACCGTGTGCTTATTGAACGCAACCGGCATAAAGCGGACCGGGCTGCCCGACTATCCAACCGCCTTAAACCGGTGGGGTTCAGCCTTCTATTGTTCTTTTCGCTGTTGTTGGCTGCCGCGATCATCACCTCTGCCGCGTTCTATTCGCGGGTCACCGGTAACCTGCCCGCCGTTGAATCAGTGGAGGTTTTCTTCAATCCGCAGGATGGTCTGATTCTTCAGCCTTCGCGTCTATATGACCGAAATGGTCGTACAGAATTGCTTACCCTGGATAACCCCGGCGCGCTGCGCGCCTATGTGTGGCTCGACCCGCAGCAGGAAATTCATTTCTCTCCGCTTCTGGCGCAGGCAGTGGTGGCACTTAACCAGCCCGATTTCTGGCAGTCTGCCGGCGCCGATTGGTCTCACTGGACTGATCCGCAGCCGCGCACACTGGCCGAAAATCTGGTCAGCCGCCTTCTTCTCTGGCAGGAGGCGGATTCGCCCATGCGGGCAGCGCGCATGCGCCTGCTTGCCTGGCAGATGACCGCGCGCTACGGCCGCGAAAAGGTGCTGGAGTGGTACCTGAACAGTGTTTCATTTGGCAGGCGGATTACCGGGGCGGAAAGCGCCTCACGCGTGTATTTTGGTAAATCCTCCGCCGATGTTAACGAAGCGGAAGCGGCCTTGTTGGCTGGACTGACAACCGCTCCGGCATTAAATCCGCATGATTCACCGCAGGCGGCGCAGGACCTTCTGCGTTCCACGCTGGATAGACTTGAAACAGCGGGGTTGTTCACCGCGGATACCCGTCAGGCCGCGCTGGATGCCGGCCTGTCCATTCAACCGCCGACACCGGAATACAGCGCCGTTTCTCCGGCTTTCACCCGGTTGGCAATACAGCAACTTTCCAAACTGGTCTCTGAAGACCGGCTGGCTTTGGGTGGATTGCAGATCCGTACCACGCTCGACCTGGTGGAGCAGGAGCAGTTAGAGTGCGTATTGAAATATCAGATGACCCGTTTGGAATCCACCAAGGGAGAAGACCTGCCTTCCTGCGCGGCGGCGCGCCTGCTGCCTGCGCTACCACCCATTGAGAAACCCCTCCCTGCAGAACTTCAGTCTGCCGGTATCCTGATGGACCCCTCCCGCGGGGAAATCCTTGCCCTGGCTGGAAAAACCAGCCTGTCAACCGGCAGTGATGTGTATGACGGTATGCAGGGCGGAACCGTGCTGAATCCTTTCCTGGCTTCCGCTGCGTTCTCACGCGGGTACAGCCCGGCCAGCCTTGTCTGGGACTTACCAGAAAAATCCGCCACCGATTCTGAACCCTTAACAAAAGAAACGGCAGCCAGGTACCGCGGGCCTATCCGCCTGCGTACAGCCCTGATCAGCGACAGGGTGAACGCGCTGGAAAACTTGATGGATCAACTGGGCGCGCGAAACGTCTGGCGGCTGGCCAGACCGCTGGGATTGGAAAATCTGGAAAACGCCTACGCGCCGGAGAAATTATTGGAAGCAGGCGGCAGAGTGTCTCTGATTGAGATCGCGCAGGGAATGTCTGTGTTCGCCAACCTGGGTGACCTGTACGGCCTGCAAACCGTGCCGGGTGCCGCGCTGCAGCCATCCACGCTGCTGGCGGTGGAAGATTATTATGGTGAATCCCTGTTCAGCAGGGACGTGATCCGCCGCCAACCGGTGCTCAGCCCGCCGTTGGCATACCTGGTACATCATGTACTGGCTGATGAAAACCTGCGGCGGGCGGAACTCGGGTATCCCAACCCATTCGAACTGGGGCGGCCGGCGGGCGCGAAGAATGGATCCGCGGACGGCGGGCGAGAGATCTGGGCAGCCGGGTACACCCCGCAGCGCGCGGCGGTCATTTGGATGGGTTCCATTACCGAAAGCCCCTTCCAGGCTTCGCTGGGGATCAAAGCCGCGGGTGGTGTGTGGAACGCCATCATGCGGGAAAGTCTTGCCGATCAGCCGGCCACCGATTGGTCAATGCCCGCGGGAGTTAATATATTGGAAGTTTGCGACCCTTCGGGAATGCTTCCCACAAAAAACTGCCCCTCGCGGGTTAAGGAAGTCTTCCTGCAGGGTAGCGAACCGACTACCGTGGACGATCTGTACCGCGCGGTGTCCATCAACCGCGAGACGGGAAATATCGCCACCGTGTTCACCCCGCCCGGCCTTGTGGAAGACGGTGTTTTTCTATCTGTGCCCGAAAACGCGCGCGAATGGGCACGAGCAGCCGGGAAAGCTCTACCCCCCACCACATACGATACCATCCAACCCGGAAGCCGCTTGGAAACTGTGAAGATAGACCAGCCGGCGCTCTTCTCACTGGTCAAGGGGAAAATTGACATCCATGGTACTGCCGGAGGAGAAGGTTTTAAAAATTACCGGCTGCAAGTTGGGGAGGGTTTAAATCCAAGGGAATGGGTGGAGATCGCGCAGGGCGACAAAGCAGTGACAGATGGCCAGTTGGGAGAGTGGGACGCGTCCAATAAAGACGGGTTGTACGCCATCCGCCTGCTGGTGGTGCGCGATGACAACCGGGTGGAGACCGCCCTGTCACAGGTTACTGTAGACAGTGTCTCTCCGGTTGTTACCATCATCAATCCGCAGGACGGAATCAGTGTTACCGGACTGAAACCCGTTTTCCTGCAGGCCGATGTCAGCGACAATTCGCAGGTCACCCGCGTGACCTGGCTGGTTGATGGCAAGTCGATCGGCGAAAGCAGGCAGGCGCCGTACACTCTGGAGTGGGATAAACCACAGCGCGGCACACATAAACTGACTGTAGAAGCGGAAGACGCGGCCGGCAATAAAACGACCTCAGCGCCGCGTACTTTTGTAGTTGAATAAATCTATTTCTCGGTAAACCGCAGAATAATTCCGCCGACGCGCTCCGGGTGGCCTTCTGATGTACAATCCGCCGTGCCAAGGCCGGTGATGGTCTGACCGTTTTCACCGACCCGCAGGCTGTAGCTTGTACCGACGGTCATCTCATAATCAGCGTACCCGTTATTAAGATCCGGTTTAAGCCCGGTGTAAAAAGTCTCTTCGCCGTCCTTCCAATTGATTTGAACGCGCACCCCGGGCATGGCCAGACCGGCGGCATTTTCGATCCAGACCTGCAACAGTCCGGGACGCGAATTCTTACCGCAGTCCACCTGTCGATCTTTTAAAATGTACGGCGCGCTGATCGTGGGAAACATGGTGGGAGTGGCACGGGGAATCTCTGCCGATGGGATATTCAACGGGGGGATTGTGGGGTAGGATGTGCCGGGCACCGGGGTTTCTTCGGTGGGGAGTTGCTGAATGATGCCCAGTGGGGTGTTGGTGGTTTCCGGAGGCAGGGTTGGAACCGGGGAGAGTGACAGGTTGCCGAAGTCGGCCTGCTGAACACGATTGGCGGGATCCAGTCCGGCTGCCAACAGGGCCAGCGCTTCGGAATCGGCTTCATTGTTTATACCCAGGCTGCGCTGCGCCTGCGCGGCGATCACGCCGGCCGGGTCATTGTCTTTCAACAGTCCAAGACGCTGGTAGGCGCGTCCGCTGTCTCCACTGGCGCGGTAAGCGCGGGCGATTATCAGACGGTATTCATCCCGGGCTTTTTCATTCAGCTCAGAAAGCAGGGCGAAATCATACGGCACTGGCCAGAACCAGACGGAAAAAACCAAGCCGGCACCCAATCCCAGCAGAAATCCGGTCAACAAATACCAGGGAGCACGAGCGGCGCGTTCCCGGCGCATACGGCGTTCCCTCATGGCTGCGCCCCCGGTGGTGTAGCCGTGGTGGATGCGGCAGGCGCGAGCTTCTCCACAAGGTCAGCCAGAAGTTGCAGGTCAGCCTGACTGTAGCCCAGTTGCCCGGCAGTGATCAACGCCTCGCTGGCATAGCGGTCGGGGGCGTCCGGTCCAAGAGCCTGCAGGCGCTGACGGGCTTCCTCCAGGTTATTCTCACGCTGTAATATTTCGGCGGTCATCAGGGCGTAATCTGTGCGAAAATCCCCCCGCAGGTTGTTTAGATTGGCCTGTGAATACAGCATCGGACGCAGCATCCAACCATAGGCAATGCCGGCCGCGATGCCGACCAGAACGGCCAGAAAGAAGAAAAAGAACCGGCGTTTACGCACGAAAAGATCAACCTTTTAACATGGGCATATGAACGCCTTTTTTCCGCGCCGTTTCAATGGCAATCGGGTAACCGGCATCCGCGTGGCGTACCACGCCCATACCCGGGTCGGAAGTTAGCACACGCTCCAGGCGGCGGGCTGCCTCGGGGGTGCCGTCAGCCACAATGACCTGCCCGGCGTGCTGACTGTAACCGATACCCACGCCGCCGCCATGATGGAAGGATACCCAGGTGGCGCCATTGACGGCATTGATCATGGCGTTGAGGATCGGCCAGTCACTGACCGCGTCGGTGCCGTCACGCATGCCTTCGGTTTCACGGTTGGGCGAGGCGACAGAACCCGAATCCAGGTGATCACGACCGATGACAATGGGCGCTTTGACGATACCTTTGGCCACCAGCTCATTGAACTTCAACCCGGCGCGGGCGCGGTCACCGTAGCCCAGCCAGCAGATTCGGGAAGGTAGTCCCTGAAAGGGGACTTTCTCACGCGCCATCTTTAACCAGCGCAGAAGGTGCTCGTCGTGCGGGAAGAGCTCTGCGATGGCTTCATCCGTCCGGTAGATATCTTCCGGGTCGCCGGAAAGCGCCACCCAACGAAATGGTCCGTTACCTTCACAGAACAGCGGCCGGATGTAGGCAGGCACAAAGCCGGGGAATTCAAACGCGTCCTGAACACCGGTGTCAAAGGCGCGCTGGCGCAGGTTGTTGCCGTAATCAAAGACTTCGGAGCCTTTGTGTTTGAAATCCAGCATTGCGCGCACGTGAGCGGCCATGGATTGCAGGGAGCGTTTTTCGTATTCCTTCGGGTCGCTTTTGCGCAGGGCATTGGCCTCTTCGACCGATAGACCGGCAGGGACGTAATAGAGAACGTCATGCGCCGGGGTCTGGTCTGTGACCACATCAGGGATGACGCCGTGCACCACCAGTTCCGGGTAGATCTCGGCAGCGTTACCAATGAGCGCCACCGAGCGGGGAATCTGCCTGTCACGGGCTTCTTCAACCAGGGTCATTGCTTCTTCCAGGTTGTTGACCACCATATCCACATACCCAATCTCGTGTCGGCGGCGGGCGCGCGCCGGGTCGACCTCAACGATCAGACCAACGCCTTCGTTCATGGTAATGGCCAGAGGTTGGGCGCCGCCCATTCCACCCAGACCGGCTGTGAGCACCACCTTCCCTTTCAATGATGCCCAGCCGCGCTGTTTGGCCAGGGCGGCCAGGGTTTCATAGGTGCCCTGAAGGATACCCTGCGTGCCGATGTAGATCCACGAGCCGGCGGTCATCTGTCCGTACATAATCAACCCTTTGGCAGCCAGTTCGTCAAAATGCTTCTGGGTGGCCCAGTGGGGTACAAGGTTGGAATTGGCGATCAACACGCGCGGCGCGTCCGCGTGGGATTTGAATACCGCGACCGGTTTTCCGGATTGAACCAGCAGGGTTTCGTCATTCTTGAGATTTTTTAGAGTTTCGAGAATGGCATCAAACGCTTCCCATGATCGGGCGGCCTGTCCGCGACCGCCATACACCACCAGATCATCCGGACGCTCGGCAACCTCTGGATCCAAGTTGTTCTGGATCATGCGGTAGGCAGCTTCGGTTTGCCAGGATAAACAGGTCAATTGCGTGCCGCGCGGTGCTCGAACAGGTCGGGGTCCAGACATGGTTAATCCTCCAAAAATCGGTATACTGGAATTATACGCCAGCCGACCGAGGAGCAATGGAAAAATGGAAGATGACTCAAAAGTAGGATCGCCGGCCGTTGAACTGGTCAGAACGCTGATCCAATTGGAACAGGGTGGAGTCCCGCTGGATGACTTTGGAAACGCTCTTTTAGAGCTTTCCATGGTGGATCAGTACACACATATTGACCTTGTAAAAGAATTTGCCCGTGTTGACAGTACACCTTTCGGTCTGCATGGGGCCAACCATACCATCCGGGTGGTCTTCTGGGTGCTGTATCTGGTGGAAATTTCCAACCGGTTGGGGTATGGAATTAAGGAAGAAGACGCGTTGGCAGCCATGTACGCCGCACTGATCCATGACCTGTCTCGAAAAGACGATTTTCCCGGCGGTCAACACGGAAGAGACGCAGCCCGGGAGTATCGTGATTTATTGAAGGCGCATCTCCCGGAACAACTTTTGGATCGCTGCCTGAAAGCCGTTGAGTGGCATGGTTACGCGGATGAGCCTTCAACAGTAGACGTGGTGTTAATGCTGCTCAAAGACGCCGATGCCCTGGATCGCGCCCGTCTGGCTGCGCCGGGAAGATTTTTGGGCTGTGACCCGTCCCGCCTCCGACTGCCGGTATTGCGTGAAAACACCCCCGTGTTGGAAGCCTGCCTGACAATAAGTATGTTGTTGGCTGTACTGCTGACCCTGTATGAGGTGCGGCCGCCCATCTTCCGCAATGTGACCCGTGATTTTATCGATATTCTTCAGGCCGAAATGGAAGATCAGGATGTATCCACCCGGCAGGCCGCGCACCTGATAACCGACAGGTTCTACCCCGCCTGAAATATGGCATTACGGTTTATATTCAATTTCCAGAACCTCGACAGCCCGTTCAAACTGGGTTTCCTTAACAAAAACATAATCTGTGTCGTACGTGCTGACAGCCAGTATACTGATCCCAGCTTTGGCAAGTGGATCAAGGATACCTGCCAGAATACCAACAGCATCGAAGGGAAAAGGGCCTTCCAGTTTAAGCCCTCTCCAACCACCTTCCATTTCTAATCCACGCGGCACGGCCGCCGCTTCCACCAGCAGAGATAACTCCTCAGGGGTGCGGGTTACGCTGCAAAATACTCCGCACTCCACCCAGGCCGGAACCGGCTCCACCGGACCGAGTTTCACAATAGCGTATTCACCCGGCATTGGGGTGATATTAAAGGGTCGTTTCATAATTTGTCCAATCTGGAATACCAGGGGTGGTGATCAAGTCACTGGCGCGTTCCTTACAATAAGGAGCGAATTCTGAAGAATCACCCGCAAAAAGCAATACATTTCCTCAAATCCGGAAAGAATGAAAATGTCTTCCGGTCAATTGCAGAAATTTAATCTGAAAAGCCAAATTCATGGATCAATTCAAAAATGATCTGCCTGCTCAGGACATCAACGTATTCAAATTTAAACCCGATGCCCCAAAGGCTGGGATTTACATCCTTGCGGCACCACATACTGCGGGCGTCAAATTCAATCTGTTCCTTCCCCTCGATTTCGCGGGGTAAAAGCATTTTCATCCTGATAAGTTTGCCCTCTTCAAAGCAATTTTCACTAACAAGCATCAGGCCTTCTTCGGTGATGTCAACCAGGTGCCCCAGCAGTTCATCTGTATCACGCTCAAAAACTTTGAGGTAATAGATCAGGTGACGGCGGTGGAGTGTACGGCGGTCTGACATGGCATCCTCCCGGAACAGTAACCAAAAATATCAATATTTCACTCAGCCTGTTTTTAGTATAGGAGATTATGCTTTTTTTTTCAACTTGCATCCCAGGTCATTATTCTTCGGATGGGAGCAATTCGCTGATTCTTGCATGGATTGGATCGATCCTAAAATTGCGAGAGCTGAATCTCAATGTGCTCCCCGGCCCGATATCCAAAATGGCGGCTTTTCCCATGCGGGTATCCGGCAGACCATGTTGGTCAAACATGGCGTTTCCCAGGCTGAAAAAAACCGGAACGGGGGGGGTATTGCCATCCCGATAGAGGGTCTCGATCGGTTGAATGACATGCGGATGGTGACCGATGATAGCGTCCGCGCCGGCAGCGACCAACCTTTCCGACAGCGACCGCTGCCGGTTTGACGGCGCTGGCTGATATTCGCCCCCCCAGTGAATGGAAACAACCACTATATCGGTCCGGTTTGTTACATCATCCAGCGCCTGGCGAATTCGCGCGGTATTGAGCGGAGTGGAAATATCATCCAACGCGAGGAAGGCCAGTCGATACCTGTGGTTTTCTGTAAATACAATGTCAGTACCTGAATTGGCATATTGGATACCCAATCCACGCAAAACCGCCTGTGTCTGGTCCGCGCCGGCCTGACCACAATCCATGTTGTGGTTGTTTGCCAGAGTGACCAGGTCGAATGATGCCGCGCGCAGGGCGTCTCCCTGCCAGGGGGAGGCGCACAGCATATACCCATGCGTTTCCATAGGAGCGGTCGTCAGCGGAGATTCCAGGTTGGCAGCCAGAATGTCCGCGTTGGCGGTCAATGGCAAGAGCGCTGTAAAGGGCTGCCAGTCTGATTCCCGGCTGGCGGCCTGTTCCACTCCGCGGCCTAACATGACATCCCCCAAAAAGATGACACGCAGAATATACGGTTCTGGGGCGATGCCGGTAAGAATGATCAGGGCTGCCAGGAAACCGGCAGCCCTGTTAATGCAGACGTTTTTCAATTGGCTGAATTGAAACTGTTTGTCCAGGTAGGACGATCAGGCGCCTGGCCGGTTTCGATTTTCTGCTGCCATTGTTCATCCGTCATACGTTTGTCAGATGGGACACTAAATTCGTAGTAACTGTATACGGCACCAACCCCAATCCGCCAGGGAGCATCCGGCAGGACGACATAGATCGGTACGGGTTCGCCCACTGCTTCTGTGAGAGCGACAACGCCGGTTCCATCAGGAGCCGGACCGGAAGCCACGTCAGCCACAAGCGCGGCTTTCATATCAGATATATCAACACGCCCAAATTCATCATCGGTGTCCGCCGATATTACGGCAAGATGTTCCAGTATGCCGCCGTAATACACAAGATGCCAGTAATCATCCGTACTTAATTTCTCGCCGGCCAATTCTTTTTCGGCAACACCCTGCAGGAAAGTCAATTCGGATATCAGATTCTTGAACGCAGAATCCGCCCAGGGAGTGAGTAGATTGCGGGAAGTCAGCCCGTTTACCGTCATTTGCGCCAGGGCGTTCAGGCGGGCGAAGGCTTCCGGGTTGGGTTCCACCCAACCGTGCGGCGGTTCTTCATCCGGCCCGCCGCCGCCCATCTCGGCCATCACCTGCTTCGCGTACAGAATGGTATCGTGCTTCAACTCCGTCCATGATCCCAGCATGGTATTCAGGTCTTTGCGCGCCCATGCCTGGGTTTGCATGAATATGGGATAGCTTTCATTTTTGGGCTCAATGAACGGGAAGAAACTATACAACCAGGACCAGTACAGGTTCTGTGTCCAGGTATCTTTTTCCAGACTGGCTATTTCTTTCTTTACTTTATTCAACTGCTTGTCATAGTTCTGATATTCTGTCTCGCCCATTTCCTTGAGGATATTGTAGGCTTCCGCAGAACCCATGGCAGCCGGGACATCCAAACCTTTGGGAAGAGTGCGTGGATTGGTATCCGATCCTACTTCCCGCCAGATCACCTGGCCAAAAACATACTGGTCAAGGGTGAACCGCTGCCCCATGAACCGAAAGCCTTTGATAGCCTGTTCCTTGTCTTCATTGATCCAGACCCACATGGAGTTCACCTTGGGAGGCGGCAGTGTTTTTGCTCCTTCCATAAATTTTCCGAACAGGCCCTCATCAGCGAACGCCTTCAGGTCAGGGGTGGCGCCAAACACACTGTCACTCAGTGTTCCGTATTCCTTAAAAGAGAGATCGTCAGTTTTACCTACGATAAACACAGTTGGGTCATACACATTCTGCCAGAGCGTGATGGCGGGCGTGCCATCCGCGCCTTGTGCCTTTCTTAAGGCCTGTACCAATAAAAGCGCCCGGCGGGTTTCAAAATCGTCGCGCAGCCTGTATGTCAGGCGGCCATACCACATCATTCCCTTGAAATAATCCTTCAGATCTTCTGATTTTGTGTAATGCCCGCGGGGGATGTATTGCGTGTAATCCTCGATCAATTTCATGGCCGGCGGGAGGTCTTCCCTGTCCCAGATCGGTGAGATATCCTGTCCATCATGGGATTCGATCAATGCCACTTCAGCGTCTACCAGAGGTTTAACACTGGGAGGCACCGGATCACCGGTTTTTAATACCTGGGCGGCCACGGCGAAGAAAGCCAGATTGCGTTTGGCCGGTTCTTCCAGCGGTGTTCCTTTCAAAGCTGTCACCTGTTCCTGACTGGTTTTCAACATGGCACTGGTTAATGATCTGATCTGGCCGATGAAATGCGCGGTTTCCAGATCTCGCAGCATCTTATCAAAAAGCAGGTGATAAGAATGGTAGATGGCATCTGTGGTAATGAAAGCCACGGTTCCCTCATAGCGGCCGCTTTCGTACACCTGATAAAACTCTTTAAAGGCCCCGGTCTCATACGGGGCGGTAACAAACCCGTTGGCAGAAAGCAGTTTTTTCTGATTTTCACTCAGGGTTAGATTTTCCATACCTTTTACCGAAGAAAGATCGACCGGTAATGTGTACGAATCGGTTCCCATATATTTGGCAGGAACGGCAGCTTTAATCTCCGGATATTCGGAAAATGGCGCGGGATACACATCCGCCGGTGGAGTGGGGGTGGGCCCGGCCTGTGGGAGGGCCTGCTGCACAGTCGGATTCGCGTTTTTTACCGCCCCACTTTCAACGGGCGATTTTTCGTTCGATTTTTCCACCCCGGTAATCGCGTTGCAGGCCAGAGACAAACTGACAACCAGACTAACTAATAACCAGCTTTTCGTTCGGTAGTTTTTCATGTGTGGTTCCTCCTGTCATGTACCCTGACTGATCATTGAAGCAGGATTAAATCCCTGTTTCCATAAGTAGACATTATACGGTTGATTTGTGAGGACGGTTTTATAACTCTTGAGACCAGGTCAAACCCAAAACCGTTCCATTTCCACACGGCGAGTGTGGATGCGGAAGTTGGATCAGCATCCTGGTACGCCCCTTCGCGCGCCACCAATTCCTGCCTTGCGTCACCGTCCATATCCGCGAGGATGAATTCGCGCACCGGCCGGGCCAGGGCGGAACCGGCCCATAGTTCCCTCCAGCGATGATTTTTCCATTGGATGAGGATGATGTGACTGCTCATGCCCGCGGAATCCTGGTTGTGGTTGATGCGGCCGCCCCGGGGAAGGTATTTGTCCACTGGCCACGGCGCAAATGGACGGCTGACAAGCAGGGTAATTTCCGGTTGGCCATCGTGGTTGAGGTCAGAACAGGCTGCCTGTTGAACATTCCATTTACCCGGACTGTCCCAGCGTCCTTCTGGTGAAATGATGGAGACTTTTCCATTTTCAAGGGTCAAATCAATTCCGCACTTGACCTGTACACTGGTTGCCGGTGTGCCTGTCAACCAGATGGATTGCAGGGATCCCGTGGATGAAAGCATCCAAAGTTGGACTGGAACAGGGGATGAACAAAACAGGATCAGGATGAGAATCCAGCCTGCCATTAGCATTCGCGTAATTGGAACTGATACCATAGACCTTCTACCTGTCAAATATTGTAGGTCAGTACAATGGTCAACGCAATCTATTTTCATTGGTAGAATGACCGAAGGGTCTATAATTATTGAAATACTCAACAAGGTGGTGCGCCATGCCAAAGACTGCCATTCATTTCCCGGCCGGTTTTCTGTGGGGAACAGCGACAGCATCCCATCAGGTGGAGGGAGGAAACACCAATAACAACTGGTATCAATGGGAAACCATGGGTGGGAAGATCAAGGAAGGACATACGTCAGGGCTTGCCTGCAACTGGTGGGGAGGAAAATGGAAGGACGACCTTGACCGGGCAGCGGAAACATACCAAAACTCACATCGCCTGTCCATCGAGTGGAGCCGTGTGCAGCCTTCACCCGACTGCTGGGATGAAGACGCGCTGGAATATTACCGGCAGATCATTCGCGGCATGCGTGAACGCAAGCTTGAGCCTATGGTCACCCTGCATCACTTCACCGACCCGATCTGGGTGGGGGAGATGGGCGGTTGGGAAACAGATGCCATCCTGCCGTATTTTGAACGATATGTGAAGAAGGTGGTGGAAGCTCTTAAGGATTATGTCACCCTTTGGGTGACCATCAATGAACCCAATGTGTACATCTGGGGCGGTTATATGGGCGGGGGATTTCCTCCCGGTAAGAATAACATGAATCTGGGATTGCAGGTCATGGCCGTAATGTTGCGCGGTCACGCGGCGGCCTACCGGGCGATCCATACCATCCAGCCGGAAGCGCGGGTGGGTTTTGCGTTAAATTACCGAGACCTGCAGCCTGCGCGGCTGGGTTTTCCCCCTGACGGTTGGATGGCAGGACTTCAATCAAAAATCTATAACGAGACCTTTGTGGGCGCGTTGAAAACCGGTAAATTGGACGCGGTTTTTAAAAAGATCTCCATCCCCGAGGCTGCAGGAACTCAGGATTTTCTGGGAATCAACTATTACACCTGCGACCTGGTGAAATTTGATTTGACAGCAGAAAAAGACATGTTCGGCCGGCGAAGCACCCCTCCGGGCGCGGAGATGAGTGAGACCGGGTTCATTGCCAGTGTGCCGAAGGGCATTTTCCGCGCCCTGCATTGGGGAAAGCAATTTGGCGTGCCAATGATCGTCACAGAAAATGGTGTGGAAGATTCTGACGATCATATGCGGCCGCAATACCTGGTGGAACACCTGGAACAGGTCTGGCGGGCGGCCAATTATAATTACCGGGTGGAAGGCTACTTCCACTGGTCACTGGTGGATAATTTTGAGTGGGAACGCGGCTGGAC
>CAYNJT010000059.1:0-20898 GCA_964397625.1 uncultured Leptolinea sp.
CAGGTGTTTTCGGCAATTCAAAATAGCCGGTGATATGCAGGTTATCCGGCCAGTCAGACGGTTTTGGGATGATGGATGGACTGTACGCCCCCAGCATGGGAGTGGCTTTCAGGGCATTATAAAAATACCTTGCCGCTACATTCGGCAATCCTTTTTCTTTTCGGAATTCGTTGACAAACGGCCCATACCACAACCACACAGAATATAGCATGATCAGGCCTGACAGGTAATTATGTAATCCACCGAGATTCCTTTGGATTGGCCAGGAAGGCGCCGCAAATGAACGGGTTGGCAGCAGCGGGGTGGGTTCAATATTGATTAGTGGCAGCTTTAGGGCTTCGGCAAAGGACACGCCAATTGGGCTGAACACCCCCAGGCAGATCAATGCGTCAGCGTCATGGCAGGCTTCAAACGCGTCGTTGATCATTTCCCTGATCACAGGCGCGATTAATAACCGCATAGCCTTTACGGCACGGATCGGGTTATTTCCACCTTTCTCCAGGAACTTCCGCGCTTCAGGGCTGCTCATTATCTGTTGGACATCACCACGCAGCGGGGAGACTTCCAGGTTATGTTCGCGAACAAAGCTGGCGAAATTCGCCGGCACAGCCAGACGGACATCATATCCAGCATTTATTAAACCGGCCCCAAGCGCGACACAGGGTTGAATGTCTCCACGGGAACCCGCGGCAAATATGGTTATCTTCATCTAATTTTTTCCGTAAGAAGGGGGGATATCTCGATGGATTTTCTTAAGGCAGATATGTATAGTGTATCAGGTTCAGCGAAAAGCAGATAAATCTTCTAAACAAAAACATCTTAGTAATCACTTTTAAATAAAATTAGGCCCAATACTTGCATTGGAAAATGGTAAAGAGAGTACAATAATACTATTCACATTGCGGTTGCTATAATCCTCATAATGGGTTCTATTGCTGGAAGGGACTCAAAATGCAAAAGAAAATAATCACCCTTCGATCGGTGGCTTTTAATGACGGTATCGCGCTTGAATTACCCGGAGATCAACCCATATCCACGTTGATCCCAGAGATACTCAAAACATTGCACTGGCCAGCAAAAGCCGACAATCAGGAACTCGCCTACACTCTGTCCTTTGAAAATCAGGAATTAAATCAGAACCTGTCGCTGGATCAGATTGGGATTGAGAACTTTCAAACCGTCTTTATCACGCCTCCCAGGTTAAAAGCAGCGGCTACGGCTGAACTGCGTGAACAGGACATAACCTCATTGGTACGCGGCCCCCTTCCATTCTGGGAAAGTATACCGGTCAGCAAACCCAGCCTGATCAGCATGAAAGGTGCTGTCTTTCCATTAAAAGAACCCACCACGGTTATTGGACGCCACGATGAAACCAACACGGTGGACATTGACCTGACGGATCTGGAGAAATATTTATTCATTTCCTCCCGACGACACGCCGAGATCATTAAGACAGACATGGGTTATATGCTCAAACCTCTTAAGGCAACCAATGGCACATTCCTCAACGGCGTGGAAGTAAATCCGGGTGAAAGCTACTACCTGCAAAATGGGAACATCATTCAGTTTGGAATATGGGGCGTCCAGCTGGTGTTTAAAATGCCCACCCCTAAAGTCTAGCCCAATTCTTTCCTTTATTTTTTAATGTTTCCACGGCGGCATCATACCCGGCTTGAATAAGCGCGGGGATTTGGTCAGTATTTAATAGATTAAACTCCGAAAGATCCGGCGTGATCAACACATCGGCAAATTTGTTTTGAGGCCGGGCGGCATTACGCATGGCAGAATAATATGTGTTCAAGAGCAAATCAACGAGGTTGTCCGGCACCCGATGCGAATGGCTGGCTGTGAACAAATCTACCGCGATGATCCTTTCAGCGCCCATTTCCCGGGCCATAAGAATGGGTACATTCTCCAGCAATCCGCCGTCGATCAACATTTTTCCCCGGATGCGAATCGGGTTAAAGATACCGGGAATACATGAGCTGGCCATAATCGCGTCAGCCACTTTTCCTCGGGTGAGTCTGACCCGCTCGCCACTCACCACATCCGATGCCACCATTCCCAGGGGAATTTTCGCGTCGCTAAAGTTGACATCTCCCAGAATGCCGCGCACGATACTCCCCAGTTTTTGATTGGAAAGCAGCCCGTATTGTGATATTGCCAGGCTGGCTGTATCCACCCATTCCAAATCTTTGGCGATTTTTTCAATCTCTTCGAGTGGTTTCCCGAAAGCATACAGGGCGGCAATCAGCGCACCCACACTGGTGCCGGTGACATAATCAACGAGAATATTGGCTTCTTCAATGGCGCGTAAGACACCAATGTGTGCCGCGCCCAGAACCACACCCCCGCCCAATGCCAGACCTGTTTTCCTGCCCTTCCCTGCCAAATTAACCTCTTTGCCAACCATTCAGCTGGCCTGATTATAAACAGAAATGACTGAAACAATCCCCTTTATAGGGGCGTACCATTGCAATGGAAAAAATGATTGAATCTATTCATGGAATTATTATTACGATGTATAGATGACAGTAGATGTTCGGGAGAGACAAATGGAAGACGAATCGATCCGCAGGTTGCAGGAACGTGTAAGCGAATTGGAAAAACGCGTAGATTTTCTGTATGACCGTTGGAATATTCCAAGACAAACGGATTTTGTCGATAACATCCAATTCCAGGAAGCCATCCGAAAAGGCGACAAAATAGAAGCCATCAAGATATATCGTATGGTAACCAATTGCGATCTATCAACAGCCAAGTATGCTGTAGAAAGTATGTGGCCGAAATACAACAGTTGAAGAATAATTGAAAGTTCAAATACCCGGAGGTGCTTCGGGGCGGCGTTTGCTTTTCTTTCGTTTGTGCATTTCTTCCCAGTGATCCAACGCGGCGCACAAGTGAGCGCCAAACAGGATGATTAATGAGACCAGATAAATCATGAAAAGAAAAGATATGATGGTTCCCAGAGAGCCGTAAACCACTTTGTAATCAGCGAGACCACTGCGCAGCATCCAGTTAAAGGCTTCTGTAACAATTTTCCATGCGACTGCGGAGATCAAGGCGCCCCAGAACGAAGCCCTGAAAGGCAGATTGGCATTGGGCACCCAGTAATACAATGCCAGGAAAAGAAGAAAACTGGTGATAAATGAAACCAGGCTGGAAAAAACCCGAAAGAGATCAATATCCCCAAAGGAGAGATGAGGTATTTCAACCAGCGGGATCAGGTTGACAAAACTTTCAAAAATCATGGAAAAAGCGAGCAACAATGTGAAAGCGACGATCATGCCCAGGCCGATCAGACGCTTTTCAAAATAATTCCTTTGTTTAATATCCGGCCAGGCCAGATCAATGTTATAGACCAGATTGGTAAAGAACCCGGAAGCAGACCATAACAGGGCCGCAAGGCTGAACAATCCAGCGCGTCCGCGTGTGGCCAGAACTTGTTTTAAAATTTCTTCAATCCAGTTCTGTGAAACCGGGATAGCGTCCCGGAAGAAACGTACCACATTCGTGTAAACCTGTTGGCTGTCAAGGAAGTAACTGCCGCCAACAATGATGATAAGCAACAAAGGAAATAAAGAGAGAATAGCGTAGTACGCAAGACTGGCAGCGGCTTGCGGTGCGCGGGCTCTGTTGAAGGAAACGATCGTATTCTTTGGTATGTCCATCCATCCGCCGATGAGATGATTCGCCCATTCATACCAGGTCAATTCGCGTCTGCGAGCCAAAACAAATTCTCCCTCAATTGACAAAAGAATATGCCATACATGATACCGCAATTATTCATTACACACCCACAAAATGGGCGCAATTCTTACCATGGTCTATGAAAAGTTTTGTTTGTTTCCGTGGATGGCATAATAGTGAAATGAGATGATCAAGGTCAAGATTTCACAAATAATTCCGATAATAGGAAAGAAATAGAAAACTACGGTTTGTTCGTAAGCAACACCGCGAATGGATTCCGGGTTTTTATGTAATCGTGGTGAATGAATACGTAAGAAGCTTTGAGAGGGAAAATGACATTATCCATCGTCCATGAGGTTTTTGAGCCAGGAAAAGACTATTTACTGTTTTCTTTTGATGGTATTTTTAATCTGGAAACCATCATAAAACTCGCGCCAAGATTTATGCTGGCCGTAGAGCATAACCAATGTTTTAGATTGGTTGAAGATATACGCAAAGCCACAATTCAGATCAAATCAGATGAATTGGTAAAAATTCAAAAATTCCAGGCGGAATACGCCGCGAAGTATGGGAATATCTATCAACAAATAATCCAGGCTATTGTGATTAATGAAGATGCTGGTGCTTTAAATGATATGAAGTTCTATGAGACCTTGAGCAATAATTACGGGACTCGGGTAAAAATTTTTACAGATATGGCCAAAGCCATCCGATGGGTGACAGCATAATCTAATTATCTTCGCCGCATAAAAAAATGTGATTGTCGATGCTCCTGGTTTATGTCATGAGCGTGTGCATGATGATGTATTCAAATCTGCTATTGCCGCAAGTCAATCTCATGTAAAATATTGACGTTATCAATTTCTTGTTTTCAAAGAGAGGGTATGGCGATGAAGGAAATGAGAAAAGTGGCGCTCTCGGTTGGATTATTACTTTTAATCAGTATTGCCTGCTCTTTACCAGCCAATGTCGCGGGATTACTGGGTGGGTCTTCTGGAAGAATCGACTCGATCACCTTCTGTACTGATGTAACGGATGAAGGCGAATGTGTGGATGAAGGCAGCACATTCCCTGCCGGAACAACGTCAGTCTATGCGCTTTTTAAGTACAATGGGATGAAGGATGGCACCAAATGGAGCCGGGTCTGGACTCAGAATGGCGATACCTATGATGAAACGCGCGACGAGGATTGGGATAACGGTACAAATGGGTGGGTGGCGTATTCCGTGGATGACCCGGATGGACTAACCGGTAAGTACGCCCTAACAATCCTCATTGGAAAGAACGAGGTTCAAAAGGCGGCATTTGAGGTAACCGAATCTGCTCAACACAAACAAACAACGACCGATGCTGAAGGGGCCGGTTTTCCAGCCTTTGGACCAATCACAATGGCGGAAGATGCGGCGGAGAACGCGTTTCCCATTGGGGCCGCGAAGGAATTTGTGTATGGTTTATCAAGGGTAGTCGGAGTTTTTCCCTATTCCAACATGACCGGAGATATGACTTATACGGCTGAATGGCTGCGCGACGGTCAAACATTGGTCCGCAAAGATTACCCGTGGGAAGATTCGGAAAACGGGATGCATTTCACAAGCCTGACGGATGATAAACCTCTACCTGCCGGGAAATATACGTTGAATCTTTACCTTCAGGATGAACTTGTACGTACAACTACCTTCAAAATAATTGGCGAACCGACACCCCAGCCTGTCACACAGGAGCAAGAAACCGCGCCTTCTGGCAATTCGCGCCCAAATCGGCCGGCAACTCCCGCGGAGGTAGTGGACGCGGATGCCATGCGGTATTTCAATATGATTTCCGATGCCAATCTTCCCATATTAAATCAAGTCATAAAAGACAACCTGGCAGGTTGGACAAGGGTTAGGGTGGTAGATGAAAATGTATGCGGGGCTGACGCTTTTGCCTGCTTCTCCAAAGAATCCTGTGATAAACGTTGGGGAGGAACAGTCTTTTTGCCTCGGGGCGAGATTTCAGGCCAGCCAGATGCCAAAGTCACAGCCGCGCTCACTCATGAGTTGACCCACGGGATGGAATTCTATGGCGGGATGCGTTGCACCTGCTCAGTTCAAAAGGAGTTCTATGCCATGGCAGCGCAAATGGATTATTTGTATTACAGTGGAAATCAAGACATGGCATTCAACGATTACAGCGCTCTGTGGGACAATAACGGTAGATTTGATACGGGAAAATTATGGAATTTGATCAAAAAGATTTACTCTGAGTGTCCGGAGTATTAGTAAGCAAAATTCTTGGTATAAATTTGGGGTTCTTAACTGGCCGGCTGAGAAAGTTCTCAACCGGCATTTTTTATTGGAGAATTCCTGTTGTAGTACAGGAAGTTGATGCAAATTTTAAAAAAATTTATCAACTTTGATGTAATATATACTTGACATTATGTAATATATTTGTTACTATTTGAACAAGTTATATTACATTGTGTCAAACCATTTTTACTACGCGAGGAATATATGTGCAATCTTGGTCACCCCGAAAACGCCAACCCTGAAGAAGACAGCATGACCTTTCAGGAGAAACAATCTCTGGTAATGCTTGGTTGTGTTGTGATAATCCTCATTGGATACATCATATTTATCGGAAATATGCATCGTTCAGGTACTCTGACCAGCACAAACGAATTGTCCTTCTGGGCAGGGGTCTTCTTGAAGTTGATCGGCATCCAAATTGGTGTCAATATCCTGATCATGATCCTGTTCAACATTGCCCTGTCCATAATCGCCACGGACCGCATCCCTGAAAAAGAAGATGAACTGGACAAATTGATCAATCAAAGAAGCACCGTGATCGGCAGCTATGTCTTCTTTTGCGGATTTATCATCAGCATGGCGTTGGCTGCTTTTGGGCTGCCCGCCTGGGTGATGTTCAATGGCTTCATCCTGTCCTTTTTTGCCATGCAGTTAACCTGGGGCATTATTCAAAACCGCATGTACCATCGGGGTTTTTAAAATGGAACAGAACCGCATCCGCAACAACATCCGCACACTGCGCTTCCTACACGGCGAGATGACTCAGCAGGACCTGGCCGATAAGGTCGGTGTAACCCGCCAGACGATCATCTCAATGGAAAAGGACAAGTATTCCCCTTCATTAGAACTCGCTTTCCGTATCGCGATGGTTTTTGGTGAACCTCTGGAAAAAGTATTCTCGTACGAGAGTGAAGAAAAATCAGGTTAGTTAGTTAGAAAAGGAGTTGCAAAAATGAATACGAACCAAAAGGCAGGCGGCCTGGCCGCTCTGGCCCATGCTTTCGCCTACCTTGCAGGCATTGTAATGGCCGTCCTATGGATCTTTCCGGTCCTGGAAAGAAACCCACTTGGATATTTCGAATTCATCAAGAACAATGTGTTCTTAATGAATAGCTGGATACTCATCTGTTACTGGGGATCCGCCATCTCTGTCGTGGTTCTCGCGCTGGCCCTCTACCATCTGCTGAAATCACGCTCGTCATTCCTCGTGGAAATCGGCACGGTGTTCGGCATCATCTGGGCTGGTCTGATTATAGCCAGCGCGAATCTCATGTTGAATGATTTTCGCGTGGTTGCCGATCTATATGTCAAAGACCCGGCATTGACTTCAACCGCCTGGACCATTCTGGAAGCGGTGGAGATCGGGATTACCAGCGGGAATGAATTAATCGGCAGTATCTGGGTGATGTTATTGAGCATCGCCGTGCTGCGCGACGGCGGATTACCCCGGTTCATGGCGATATCTGGAATTTGCCTCGCTGTAATCGGCTCACTCACCCTGGTTCCCGCCCTTTCGCAAATTCCCGCAATACAGTTCGCCTTTGGGCTGGGAATGGTCATATGGTCCATCGCGCTTGGAATTGCCCTGTTGTATGGCAAACCCGCGGCGATCGAAGGCAAAGAGGTTCTCCAATGAAAGCCATAGTCTACACGAAATTCGGACCTCCCGAAGTTCTGCGTCTGGAAGAGGTGGAAAAACCTGAACCGAAAAACAACGAAGTGCTCATCCGGATCAAGGCAACGTCGGTAGTCAAAGAAGATCCTGACATGCGTTCAGCCCCCGGTTTCAACGGGCTGTTCAAACCCGCGCATCCCATTCTAGGCCAGGAACTGGCCGGTGTGATCGAAGCCGTCGGCAGCCAGGTCAGACGTTTCAAACCGGGCGACGAAGTGTATGGATTTGACCTCTTCGGCGCCCACGCGGAGTACAAATGCATGCCGGAAAACGCGGCGTTGGCCATAAAACCAATCAACCTTACGTTTGAAGAGGCGGCCGTCATTCCGAATGGCGCTCTGACAGCTCTTCCCTACTTGCGTGACAGGGGAAACATTAAACCCGGACAGCGCGTCGTCATCTACGGCGCGTCCGGATCGGTTGGGTCTGCCGCCGTGCAACTGGCCAGGTATTTCGGAGCGAAGGTTACGGCTGTATGCAGCGCTTCAAATATGGATTGGGTAAAGATGCTGGGAGCCGATCAGGTGATCGACTACCAGAAAGAAGATTTTACTCAATACGGGCGAACCTACGACATCATTTTTGATACGGTCGGCAAACTCTCGTTTTCAAAATGCAAATCCGCTCTTACAGCTAATGGAATCTATCTTTCCACAGGGCCTTCGCTGGATATTCTGTTCCAGATGGCACTGCCCACAAACAGAAGTGGAAAGAAAGCTTTGATGATGGCCGCGGGACTTCGTCCGGCTAAATTGAAAGCAGCCGAACTTGAGTTTTTATCCGTCCTTATTGAAGCCGGGCAATTTAGACCGGTTATTGACCGGGTTTTTCTCCTTGAAAACATGGCGGAAGCTCACCGGTATGTGGCGTTGGGTCATAAAAAAGGAAATGTGGCGATCCGGATTAACTTCGGTTCAGCCCGTGAAGAAAGAATGGTGGCATGAAATGGAAACGAAACTGAGCAAAGGCAGGCTGATCGGCATTTTGACCGGTGTGCTGTATATCATCGGCACGGTTAGCGGGATTTTCAGTTATGTTTTTGCGTTGCCGGTATTGAATAGCCCGGATATTTTACCCGCTGTCTCGGCCAACCCGAACGCGATTATCATCGGCGCGCTGCTGGTATTGACCATGGGGCTGGCACTGGCTCTTGTGCCGGTGGTGGTATTCCCGGTATTGAAAGAACACAATGAGACCCTTGCCATCGGTTATCTGGTTTTCCGTGGAGCTCTGGAAACCTTTACTTACATGATCACGGTTTTCTGCTGGTTGGCACTCATTCCCCTCAGCCGTGAATTTGCGGCTGCTCTACCCGCCGGCGCGTCCAATTTGCAGCTCCTTGGCAGATTAACGATGGGTATTGCTGAGAACGTCCCGCCAATTTGCGCGATCGTGTTTTCCCTTGGGGCAGTCTTGTTCTATATCGTGCTGTATCAGGGGAAACTGGTTCCGCGCTGGATTTCGTTGTGGGGATTGATCACCGTCGTTTTGAATGTTGTCGTCGACGGGGTGGCCAGGTTGTTCATTTCCGGCGGGGTATGGTCCATACTTCAAACTGTTGGCCAGGCGTCGTTATTACCGCAGGAAATGGTCATGGCGGTCTGGTTGATCGTGAAAGGGTTCCCCATGAATCCTTCCAATGAAGCAGAAGATAAATAAGCAACTGTGTGTATCAATTGGAGAGTATAGAATGAAAGCGATTTATTATTCACAATATGGTTCGCCGGATGTCCTTCACATCCAGGAAGTGGAACAACCGGTGATCGGTGAAACGGATGTGTTGATCAAAGTGCACGCAACCTCGGTCAATTATGGTGATCTTGCCGCTCGCAATTTCAAGAACATCAAATCCCGGCAATTTAATATGCCATTTCTCATCTGGGTTATGGCCAAATTCAGCTTTGGCCTTAACAAACCGAATAACCACATCCTGGGGAGTGAATTTTCCGGTGTAGTGGAAAAAACCGGCAGTCATGTGACAAAATTTAAAGCCGGAGACGCGGTTTTCGGCTACCTGGGTCAGAAGATGGGCGCCTATGCCGAATATATAAAAGCATCTCAAGATAAGGTCATGACGCTGAAACCAACCAATACCACCTTTGAAGAGGCTGCCGTTCTGCCGTACGGAACGGTCATGGCAATCAACCTGCTGCGCAAAGCCGGACTTCAAAAAGGGCAGAAAGTGCTGATCATTGGTGCTTCCGGTGGGATGGGTTCGGCGGCTGTGCAGATTGCCCGGGACATGGGCACCGAGGTTACGGGTGTGTGCGGCACGAATAGCGTGGATTATGTGAAATTATTAGGCGCCACCCGGGTGATTGACTATACCCGCGAAGATTACACTCAACCCGGTGAGACGTACGACCTGATCTTTGATGTGCTCGGCCGTGGAGACCCAACCCGGTGCAGGAAAATTTTGAACCCGGGCGGCATTCACCTGTGCGCCAGCTTCAAGATGAAACAACTTATCCAAATGTTTCTCTCCTCCCGTTCCGACAAGAAACTGATCTGTGCCATCGCGCCAGGTAGTCTGGAAGACCTACTGACAGTAAAAGAATGGATTGAAGCTGGAAAGATCAAAGCCATTGTGGATAAGGTCTTTCCCATGGAGCAGGCAGCCGAAGCGCACCGCTATGTTGAAAGTGATGGGAGAAAGGGTAAGGTGGCTATATCCATCGCTCATGTTTCGTTTTAAATAGAAATAACATGTTGGTTTCAGGAAGACCGGTCGAGTATTCCATCGATCGGCCTTCCATATTTACCGGCTTTATAATCAAGACAATTCATTCCAATTACCAGATCAGGGGACATATATGAAGCATTGGGGCAGGATAATACTTGTTATTCCAGTCATATTTCAATTAATCGCAGCCTGCACACCGGCAAAAGCGGCACCCACTTCGGAAATCCGGCCTGATCTGGAATCCTATTTTAAAGACCGAACCAGTGCTTTTCTACTGTTCGACCCAAGTACCAACCATAGCATCCGCTACAACCCGGAGCGTTGCGCCGAAGGATTCCTGCCCGCCTCCACATTCAAGATCATGAACGCCATGATCGGCCTGGAAACCGGGGTGATTCCCGATGAAAACTTTTTAATCCCCTGGGATGGCACACAATACACGGTGAAAGAATGGAATCAGGACCATACCCTGAAAAGCGCCATCAAATTTTCTGTGGTCTGGTATTTCCAGGAACTGGCCCGCCGGGTGGGAAAAGGTAAGATCCAGCAGTATGTCGACGCGGTTGGCTATGGTAACAGGGATATATCAGGAAACCCGGATTCCTTCTGGCTTGATGGCAGTTTACGGATTTCCGCCGACCAGCAGGTGGAATTCCTCAAACGTTTGTACAGCGGCGACCTGCCCTTCTCGGAACGCAGCATGAATATCGTCAAAGACCTGATTATCCAGGAAAAGACGAATGACTATACCCTGCGCGGCAAGACCGGATCGGTGGTCAGAGCAGACAAATACCAGGGCTGGTTTGTCGGCTGGTTGGAAACGAAAGATGATGTGTACTTCTTCGCCACCAACCTGGAGACTACCAATCCGGATGGTTTTGCCAATGGGATTGAAGCGCAGAGGATTTCAGTGAGTATCTTGAAGCACTTGGAAATTATTCAATAGTATCAAGATGGAAAACCCCATCATGAGTCCAAGAAAAAAATGATTATGGGACCTTTTTTTACAACTTTGAAGTTTTTCAACTATGCGTGAAGGAAAAACCAAATCATCTATAATAGTCCAATTGAATGAAAAATTAATAATCAATCTGATGGTTTTATTTCCCCGCTCCATAGAATGAATTACTCTTCTCATCAAAGTGAGTCCACATGAACGATCTGTTTGCCGAACTGAAAGACATTCTATCCGCCGGATTTTCGTCAGGCAAATGGCAGGTTCAATTGTTGAAATTGAACAAAGATGCCGCTCGCGTGGAAAAACAAAGGATCCGTCTGGTCGAGAACCTGGGCAGCCTGGCCTGGGAAAATCGGGTTTGTCATCCTTCATATCAAACGGAATTCTCCGCCCTGGAAGAGATGGATGAGGAACGCAGCCTCATAAATGAAGAAATCCAGCGGGCTCAAAGCCAAATCAAGCAATTTAACCGCGAATTGGGACGGATTCGCGAAGACTACACGAAAAAAATTGCTGCCATCAACCAGAAAAAACAGACTGCCGCAACTCTGGCTAATCAGGCCAGAAATGCCTTGCGTTCCGCGGAAGATCGATACAGCCAGGCCCAAAAACTGCAGAAGAAGACCGCCGCCGACATCTCCTTGTTGCGCTCTCAATTGGATCAAGTTACCGATTCAACCATGCCTGATAAAGAAACTCGCGTCACCAGTCTGAACAATGCCATTCGCGCGTCACAATCTGTGCTGGCCGATACGTCAAACCAGTTGACCGCCACAGAGATCGAGATCAATTCACTAAAAGAGCAATTGCGGGTCCATTCCGGCCAGGTAAATGAATATGAGCTGCAAATCGCGGGTTTACAGGCAGAACAAAAAGCCGCCTTGCAGCCGCTGGAAAACCAGATAGCTGTCAACCAGGCAGACCTGCGGTCGGCCAATGAGAAACTCAAAGAATTCACGGCAGAGATTCAGCAGATGTGTATCGAACTGGGGCCTGCCGTGGAAGCCGCCCGGCCGGTATCCACTTCTTTGGACGCGGTGTATGGGCAAATAGATTCCGCCCAACAGGTATTGGAAAAAATCACCAGCGAAATTAAAGGGCTAAAAGCCCGCCTGGCTTCCAGAGATGAAGGGTTGCAGCGCAAGTTTTACTGGCTCATTATCGGCGCGCTTGGTTTGCTCGTTTTTATGGTGCTTATGGTTTTAGGGATTGTCTATGTGATGAATAGTGTTCTTTTCCCGGTCAACCAAATCACCGGCGCTTCCTCTATAAAAGAGATGAAATTGTTGTACTCATGGCCCAATAAGGAATGCGCGCAAAATGATAAATATGCCATTATCAATGTTTGGGAAAATACATCCAGCACACCTCTTCAGGTGTATTTTGAAAATTCGCTGATCGGAAGCGATAGAGCGATACTGAATAAAACCGTCTCCACGGCGCATTTCCCGCCGCACGCGAAATCGCTGGATCTGATTGAATTAGATCGAAAAGATTCATCGGTACAAACCTACCGACTGACTGCCATCAAATCAGATGCATTGGCAGATGAAAAGACCATCACAGACAAAGCCAGTGTTGAGATCAGCCCGACAGTCATTCCCGGTGAGGCGAAAGATGTTGTCTTTGGAGTTAAACTGGCCAATAAAAGCAGTTTGGTAATTGAATCGGTTACGGCCAATGCCATTGTAATGGATGAGAAAGAAAACCCGATCACCATTCTTGAAACCACATACAATAAAATCATTCCCATTGATCAGGAAGTGACCATACCACTAAATCCTTTCTCAAGTAAGAATACCTACAGTTGCATTCCAAATGAACCATTAAATTTTGCCGCACTGAGCAAGCCTGTAAAAGTCTGGTATTTTGTCACCTATTCTCTTGGAAGTAATACCTATGGTCATTTCTCAGATAAGGCTATTTTTAACCCATAAGTGTTATATACAGATTGGTAGCCCCAGACGAGAGATCGGGTGATCGGCAGCCTTTTTGGCTGAAAATTTATCCCAAAAGACCGGGGATGTGATTAAAAACTCTTTTCAGGAATTACTCCCTGTAATTATTCTTACGCAACGCGGAACATCGCAAATCGTTGCCGCCCAGTCATCCGGCAGTATCAGATCTTCGAGCGATACAGCCAATTCAACCTGGATGACCTGGTCCGGTCAACCTTGGGCAATCCTGACTGCTTGTGCCATCCGTTCTCGGCCTATTTTTCCCCTTCGAATGGTGCGTAACCTCACCCTGAAAGGGGCAGTGATTTCCATCCATTCCTCATCATAGGCTTCGGCGCGGATGCAATTTTGCTTGATTCATTATTGATCAGATAATGGCCAATCCTCTCAGAATTTGGTTTGTAGGAATATCAATAAATATTTCAAAAATGGGTAAAAAAGAGGAGACTGGCTGGTCACCGGTCTCCTCAATCTCGTTTTTGTGATTCTCCCTTTAAGAGTTTCCCAGTGAAAGACTTAGATGACTTTGCTTTTCCATATCAGGTGAAGCAGGTTCTTGAGGAGCACTCTGATATAAAACGATTCCGAGCAAAAAACCCACTACGAGTAATAATTCGTCCAAAAAGACAGAAATTTGCCACGGGTCAAAACGGAAGGTTCCCGGATACTGGTAGTACATCGGATAAAACTGCATGGCAAATTGCACAATCAGGGCCAATGCGATACACACCAGGATAACCCGCTGTTTCCCTTTTAATAACGTGGTCCGAGACATCCAGATGGGTGCGATAAGTGAAAGCAAAGATCTATACACCATCACAGCCAGACTGATTAACAACAACTGAGTGGGATCATTCTGTACTTCGGTAGGCAAACCAACCAGCATAGCCGGTAGAAAATAGCCCACAAGAATGAAGATGGTGAAGAAGCCATGCCGCTTTGTAAAAAGAGTACCGATAAAGATGAGCAATATCAGAGCCGACGAATTGTAAAGAAGATACTGAGCGTTCATCAGCAGCATGTCGATTAACCCGGCCTGTCTGTACATATCCAGTGCCATGGGGATGCGTTCCAGGAAGCTGGCATTCATCCAATCAGATACAGGTGATTGAACTTTTTCAGCTACTACCAAAAATGGGACTGTGAACACATAAGCGAAAAAGTCGAAGAAAACTCTGACGAACATGGTTAGCACAAATACTCCCAGCAAAACCTTTCCTTTTGGGTTGACAATATTCTTTCGAAAGTAGCGTATGGCCAGAACAAGACTCACTGCCAGGAACAGGGCTGATGGTATGAATAGATTGCCCTCCACCAGTCTGGCAAAGGTAAGGATGGCTTTCAGGAATGGATTGGTAGAAAAAATACCCGGGTGCAGTATGATGAACTGGTAGCCTATCTCTATGACCAGCCGAAAAAGCAATCCAACCGGGATGAGTCCCCAGAGAGGGAAACGCCGGGTTACAGCCCAGACAATAACCACCGGGATGATCAAGATGAATGCTGCCCGGTAATACACGGTCAAATACCAGGGAGAGCCTGTCAACTGGGCGATCTGACTGACCAGGTAAACCAGACCCGGCAGTAGAATAAGCAGAATGCCCTTCCAGGGCAAGGGCGCATTGGGAACAGGTTCCATCAATCCCCAGGAGGCGTGGGGAGAACTTAAGTGCTCCAGTATGGCTGTGTAGCCCAGATCAGGTAAAACGCGCAACCAGAGCAGGATGATACCGGTTAATCCCCGAGCGTTGTATGCATCCTGGCATTGCGCCACAAAAACCTGGCGCATTGACTCAGCATAGTCAGCCCGGTGTTCACCCGGGTAAATATGTATCAACATATCAAATAATCGGCGGGAGCCGTCAATCCAGCGATTTGTTTTCATCATGGAAGCTTCCTTATGAACAGACCAGTACCTGCTTGATACGCGCCACTTTGACAGCTTCATCCAGTCGACGGCTTTCCAGGATCAAGGCGGCCTGACCGGATGAACTTAACCGGTAGTAACGGCGCCGTTCGTCATCCATTTGTGGGTCCGGGCGTTCTTCCGACTCTTCGATCAGCCCGGCCGCTAGCATACGTTTGATGGAACCGTATAAAGTACCGGGGCCCAGTTTTATTTTCCCGTTGGTCTGTTTCTCCACGTCTTTCATAATGGAATAACCGTGTTTCTCGCCATCAGCCAGTGCCATGAGGATATGAAAAACGGCTGGTGTGAGGGGTTGTTCAGGATTCAGTGATTCAGTCATGAGATATTCCTTTCTTATATCCGCATTGGATATATCCGTTACGGATATATTAGAACAAAGAACTTTATCTGTCAAGCGTCAATTTTGATTTAGTGAAAATTGCCTATTGACTGACGGTCAGTCATAGAGTATACTATATTCAATTGACCGACCGTCAGTCATAGAGAAAGCGAAAGAACATGACTAGAACCGTGAAAGATCCTGAAACACGCAGAACCGAGATCATCCATACTGCCCGAAAGCTCTTCCAGACACGCGAGTATGAGAAAACCACCATGCAGGACGTGATGGTAGAACTGGGTATCGCCAAGGGAACCATCTACTACTACTTCAAATCGAAAGAAGACTTACTGGAAGCAGTGATTGACCAGATGTCTGCCGAAGTCGTGGAACGGCTCCAGAAAGTGGTGGACTCAGGCGAAGGGAACGCGTTGGAACGCATCCGGCAATTGATCGCGGCCGGCAACATCGCCGATGAAAACCCCGAAATCATGCAGCAGCTTCACAACCCTCGTAATGCCGGTATGCATGCCTCCATGATGGCAGCCGCTGTTAAATGCTCTGCCCCGTTTTACGCCCAGGTCATTCGTCAGGGATGTGAAGAAGGTCTATTCACCGTGGAAAACCCACTGGAAGCTGCAGAATTGATCCTCACCACCGCGCAATTCCTGCTGGATACCGGTATCTATCAGTGGACAGAGGAAGATTTGATGCGGCGCGCCAAGGCTCTTCCAGGTCTTATCGAAACACTCCTTGGGGCAAAACCTGGAACTTTTAAATTCTTACTTAACTAGGCTGAAAAAATGGAATCTGAACTATTCAAACCAAAACGTTATTTTGTCGTTATTTACCTTGTTACCTACCTATCATGGTTTATCAGCGCGTTTCTCAGTTATCAGCCATGGGGTCAAAACTTGTTTTTCATTTGGATGCTTCCCGGTCTAATGGCACCTTTTTGTGTCGCTCTTTATTTTATCCGTACCTCCGGCTCAAAGGTGCTCTGGGAAACATTCAAAAACCGGCTGACCAATTTGCGGCTCATCAACCCGTTGGTGTTTTTTTCATCACTGCTGATCACTCCGGCTGCTATTTTGATCGCCGCGGGGATCTCCATCTCCCTGGGCGGTGACCCGTCACAACTCCAGTTTTCCGAAGGATTTTCCTTCACCATCGGCATGGTCCCCACTCTTATCGTCCTGATCCTGGCAGCCACGTTTGAAGAATTGGGATGGCGAAGTTATGCCATGGACAGTCTGCACGCGCGTCACAATTACTTCAAAGCCTCTTTGATCTTTGGCCTGCTCTGGTCCGGGTGGCACTTCCCATTGTTTTTCATCAATGGTACATATCAAAATGAAATCATCCTTGAAAATATCTGGTACGGTATAAATTTTCTTGTATCCATCCTTCCCCTGGCATTCATCATAAGTTGGATTTGTAAGTCCAACCGTGGAAGTATTACTGCCGCCGTGATCCTCCATTTTTTCATTAATTTATCGCAGGAAGCATTGCAAATCACACAAACTACCAAATGTGTCGAAACTGGCATCATGACACTCTTTGCGGCAGCAATCGTTCTGATGAATAAATCTTTGTTCTATGATAAATAAAAGGGAAATATTACTATGACTTCCGAAACCACTTCTGCGCAAAATCCGATGGGCCGGGTAATGGGCCTCCGCGACTTCCGTCTTCTTTTCTCCGGAGCAACTACTTCACTGCTGGGTGATCAATTCACACTCATCGCCACCCCCTGGCTCGTTTTACAGCTAACCAACGACCCCATGGCGCTGGGTACGGTACTGGCATTGGAAGGTATTCCAAGGGCGCTCTTCATGCTCCTCGGAGGCGCCATCACTGACCGTATTTCCCCCCCGCCTTGTCATGCTGATCGCAAGCGTCATCCGCTTCTTCTTGACTGCCATGATGGCCTTTATGGTTTTCACTGGAGCAGCCCAGATCTGGATGATCTACCTGTTTGGTCTGGCGTTTGGAATTGTCGCCGGATTCGCCATCCCGGCTGAAAATAGCATCGTTCCCATGATCGTCGAAGAGGATGACCTGCAGGCCGGCAATTCCATCATCATGGGCATCACCCAGCTCGCCGGATTTGTGGGCCCCACGATTGCCGGTGTCCTCATTGGACATTTCGCAGGCTCCAACACCGGAATTGTGCTGGCTTTCGTCATTGATGCGCTGACCTTTGTCGTTTCAGCTGGAACCCTGGCACTTATTCAATCCGCCAGAAAAATATCATCACCCGCCAATCAGGAATCTGTATGGGCGTCCATCCTGACTGGTATTAAATATCTGGTGACAGATCGCGCCCTACGGCTTGTGTTCCTGGTTCTCATGTCTGTCAACTTTTTCCTGATGGGCCCTCTGCTGGTGGGTATTCCGGTTCTTTCCAGTCAGCGGCTTCCAGAAGGAGCGGTGGCCTACGGTCTTCTGCTTTCCGCCTTTGCCGGTGGGAATCTTGCCGGCATACTGGCAGCCGGAGCGTTACCCCGCCCTGGCGCGGGGGTTGTTAAAATGATCCTCATCTTTTTTGTCGTCGCTTTCGGGCTTGGAGTCGTGTCGCTCGGATTTGTGCCATCGACCTGGATTGATTTCGCCTCCCTGCTGATCCTCGGTCTGGCAAATGGTTATGTGGCCATCCTTATGTTCACCTGGATGCAGATTAAGACCCCCAGGGAGATGCTCGGCCGCATGATGAGTTTGATTACATTCTCCAGCACCGGTCTGGTACCGGTCTCGCAGGCTCTGGCAGGTGTGTTGAGCAAATGGGACCTGACGATGATGTTCACCATCTCAGGTGGGATTGTCGTACTGTTCGGCCTGATCCTGTCATATCATCCAGATTTGAAGCTATTAGGCGCCAGTCTGGCGGAATCTCCAATTCAAGCCGGATAACCCGGAGCGGCAAGTGAATAAAACGAAAGAGCAGGCAGATTACTCTACCTGCTCTTTCGTTTATAAGGAGTGTTTCATCATCCGTTTTTGTTTTTGTTATACACATCAAAGAACACAGCGAACAGAAGAACCAAACCCTTGATCACTTGCTGCCAGTCAATGTTGACGCCCATAATGGACATACCGTTGTTCAAGACACCCATGATGAACGCGCCGATGATGGCGCCAACGACTGTGCCGATACCGCCGCTGGCCGAGGCACCGCCGATATAACAGGCCGCGATGACGTCCAATTCCATACCGTCACCCGCCTTGGGGGTGGCAGAATTCAAACGGGCCGCGTACACCATACCGGCAATAGCCGAGAGGACACCCATATTGACGAACGTACCGAACAGTAATTTCGGGGTATTCACGCCCGAGAGACGGGCTGCTTTTTCGTTGCCGCCCATGGCATAGATACGCCGGCCAAGAACTGTCTGGTCAGTGACGAAAGTGTAAACGACAATCAACAGGAGCATCAGCATCATTACATTGGGAAGGCCTTTGTAAGATGCCATTAGCCAGCATAATCCCATGATCGCCGCTGTCACAACCACATTTTTTGCAATGAATAACGGCATGGGTGCCACTTCGAATTCATACTTCAGGTTGTTTTGACGATTGCGGATGTCCAGCCAGATAAGGATGGCTGAGCCAATCGCTCCAAGCACAACGCTGGTAAGATGGAAACCTTCAACATTGAATACATCAGGAATAAACCCGGAAGCCAGTTGTTGGAATTCTGTCGGGAATGGGCCGACAGATTTTCCAGCCAGCAATGCCAGAGTCAAACCACGGAAAATCAACATACCGGCCAGGGTGACGATGAACGGTGGGATCTTCTGGAACGCAACCCAGTATCCCTGCATGGCACCAATCAGCGCGCCTACGAAGAGGCAGATCAGCATGGTCAGGTAAACATTCACGTTGTATTGGACAAGCAGGGTCGCGGCTACGGCTCCAACAAAACCGGCCACACGGCCAACGGAAAGGTCGATCCAACCGGTGATGATAATCAACAACATACCGATGGCCATGATGATGATGTAGCTGTTCTGCAGCAGCAGGTTAGTCAGGTTGACCGGTTTAAACAGGGTCCCGTTTGTCAACACCTGGAAGAACCCCATGATGACGACCAGGGCGATCAACATGCCGTAGGAGCGAATATTATTTTTAAACATATCCTTTAAGGTATTCATTTGACCATCACCTCTTGTTCTGACATGATGCACTTCATGATTTTTTCCTGCGTCGCCTCTTTGGCTTTCATTTCACCAACGATCCTGCCTTCATTCATGATGTAGATCCGGTCGCAAACGCCCAAAATCTCCGGCAGTTCAGACGAGATCAGAATGATAGCCTTGCCTTCACTGGCCAGTTGGTTAATGATGGTGTAGATTTCATACTTCGCGCCTACATCAATACCGCGGGTCGGCTCATCCAGGAATAGAATCTCGGGTTTCGCGAACAACCATTTACTCAACACAACTTTCTGCTGGTTTCCACCGGAGAGGTTCAGGGTCTTTTGTTGAATGCTGGAACATTTGATATTCAACTTCCCACGGTATTCCATAGTGGATTTCAATTCACGTCGTTTGTTGACAACCATGCCGTCAGACACATCTTCGAGATTGGCCAGGGTGATATTGTTTTTGATATCCTGGATAAGTACCAATCCATACGTTTTCCGGTCTTCAGTCGCGTACGTAATACCATTCTTGATTGCTTTGGTGATACTGGAGACATCGATTTCTTTGCCGTTCTTTTTCGCTTTGCCGGTGATCCGACGGCCGTAGGCTTTGCCGAAGATGCTCATGGCCAGTTCTGTCCGGCCGGAGCCCATCAACCCATATAGACCAATGACTTCCCCTTTATGGACTTCCAAGTTGACACTATCCACAACTTTCCGGTCATCATGGATGGGATGGTAGACAGTCCAATCAATGACCTCAAAGACTTTTTCACCTATCTTTGATACACGCGGTGGGAAACGGTTGGTCAGATCGCGTCCAACCATACCGCGAATGATCCGGTCTTCAGTAACCTGATCCTTTCTGGTATCCAGTGTCTCGATCGTCGCGCCATCGCGCAAAATGGTGATTACATCCGCCACCTTGGAGACCTCGCCGATCTTATGAGAGATCAAAATGGAGGTCATCCCATGGTTTTTCAATTCAAGAAGCAATTTAAGGAGAGCTTCGCTGTCATTCTCATTAAGGCTGGCAGTAGGCTCATCCAGAATTAGCAATTTTACTTTTTTGGAAAGGGCTTTGGCAATTTCAACCAGCTGCTGTTTGCCAACGCCAATATTGGTGATGAGTGTTTCGGGCGATTCCTTAAGCCCAACTTTTTTTAATAATTCCCTTGTGCGTAAAAACGATTCACGCCAATTGATCACACCATTTTTTTCACATTCATTCCCCAGGAAAATATTCTCAGCAATGG
>CAYNJT010000060.1:0-13615 GCA_964397625.1 uncultured Leptolinea sp.
CCCCGCTCATCACCGTCTTCACGGATCTTGCGGGTGACCATCTCGACGGGCATGCCGATGCGTGGCTGCTCTTCGCCCAGGTCGGTCAATTGCGCGGTGACTACGGGGCCTTCTTCCAGCTTGACCAGTGCCACGGCGTAGGGGGTGTTGCTGTCAAAGCCGGCTGGCGCGTCATGCATCACGGTGTAGGAATACACCTCGCCCTTGCCGCTAAAGCTGAAGGCGTTTTTGGCCTCGCCGCCGCAGTGTGGGCAGACGTCGCGCGGGGGGAAGATTTTGGCGTCGCAATGCGGACAGACCTCGCCAATCAGTCCGTAGCGTTGTTTTTTCAGTCTCCAGTGACGGGGTATTTCCATATTTACGTCTTCTTTCTATTTCCAAGTTTAACGTATGCCCAGTTTATCCAGACAGGACTCTCAATTCCTATCAGATTCTCACCGGTGACTGAGCCTGCCTGCACTTCAGGGAGGAGATTCCGACGGCTGAGCCTGTCGAAGCCACTAATCTGTGCCCTCGAAACCCGCACCAAAAAAGCACGATGCGGTACTGTCGCAGGCTCGGGCAGCGAATGGAATACACGGACGGCAACGGACGCGTTACTGTAGGACTTGAATCTCCCCAACCCCTCTTCACAAAGAGGGGCAAAGATCAGTTCAGCCGCTCCAATATGCTTCGGGAGAGGAAGCGGGCTTCAATTCATAGACCCCCTTGCTGACGGCGTTTTTTCGTCCGGAAGGGGGCAGGGGGATTCTTTCTTCTTTAAGGAAGTAATAAATTTTATACGGTCAGGTACTAAATCTCCCCAACCCCTCTTCACAAAGAGGGGCAAAGATCAGTCCAGCTGCTCCAATATGCTTCGGGAGAGGAAGCGGGCTTTAATTCATAGACCCCCTTGCGGACGGTGTATTTCCGTCCGGAAGGGGACAGGGGGATTCAGCTCGATTGCGGTAGACCGGAATGCGTTACGATCGAGCTTGTATTTGCCCAACCCCTCTTCACAAAGAGGGGCAAAGCCAGTCAATCAGCCCATTCCAACACGCCGTGAAGCATAAGAAGACTTTTTTGACCCCCTTGCGGACGGCGTTTTTCGTCCGGAAGGGGGCAGGGGGATTCAGCTCAATTGCGGTAGACCGGAATACGTCACGATCGAGCTTGTATATGCCCAACCCCTCTTCACAAAGAGGGGTAAAAATCAGTCCAGCCGCTCCAACACATGGGTGGCGGCCGTAGAAGCCGGTCCTCCCAGCGACTGGATCATCGCCAGACGCGCGTTATTGACCTGATTGTTCCCGGCCTGACCGCGCAGCTGCAGCGCGGCTTCCACCGCCTGGTAGACGCCCACGGCCGCCAGCGGATTGCCGCGCGCTTTGCAGCCGCCCATGGTCAGGATGGGCAGTTTTCCTTTAAGGGACAGGTCGCCGCTTTGCGCCAGCTTCCAACCTTCACCGCGCTTCGCGAAGCCGGCGGCTTCCAGCGAGAGCAGCGCGTAGATGCTGAACGCGTCGCATACCTCGAACAGGTCCACGTCGCCTGGCAGGATGCCCGCCTGACGGCAGGCGCGCTCCACCGAACGGCAGGCGGCTTCGAAGGCCAGCGGGTCGGGGCGGTCGTGCAGGGCAAGTGTGTCGATCACTACGCTGCTGCCAGATAAGCGCACCAGCGGATGGGTCAGCCCGGTCGGGGCCTTGTCGCGGGCGGTCAACAGGACAGCCGCGGCGCCGTCAGCGTACGGACTCATATCGAACAGGTTTAACGGGTCGCTGACCATACCCGCGGTGTCATACGCCTCACGCTTGATGGCTTTCTGGAAAAAGGCGTTGGGGTTGTTCGCGCCGTTAGCGTGGGCGATCAGGGCGAATTCTCCGAAGGCTTCACGGGGCGAATTGTATTCATGTATGTAGCGCTGCATCAACAGCGCGGCCTGCGCCGGGGCGCTCATTCCGGCCATGGCTTCGTAATCATAGTCACCCGACTGGATCACAGCGGCTTCCACCTCGGGGCCGACCATGTCGGTCACCTTTTCCACGCCAACGACCAGGGCGCAGTCCACGAAACCCGAGGCGATGGCGTTGGCTCCCACCCGAAGGGCGGCTCCACCTGATGCGCCGGCTGCTTCCACGGTGAATGCTTCGATGCCGGACAAGCCGGCGTTATCCGTCAGCAAGGCGCCCAGGTTTTCCTGGTGTGAAACCACCGGGCTGAGGAAATTGCCAATATACATGGACTGTGGCTGCAATCCGCCCGCGTCCTGGATGGCGGCGCGTATGGCTCTGGCGGCCAGGCTGCGCAGGCTGACATCCCAGTGTTCGCCCACAGGGATCTGGCCGATTCCGGCGATGACGACGTCTCTCATGCCTGCTCCTATTTCATGGCCAGTTTGCCGCGGTAGCGGACGTAGGTGCCGTAGTCGATGGGTGTTCGGCGGGCGATGTAATCCTGGGTGGTGGGGGCTTTCTTCTGTCGGCCGGTAATCTTGTCGGTCACACGGATGTCAAAGGCATCAGACCCGGCGCCTGACCCGAAGGAGACGACCAGCACACGGTCGCCCGGTTTGGCAATATCCAGCACGGCGCTAAGGCCGATCATCGCCGCCCCGGCGTACGTGTTGCCGATGACCGGCGAGAGCAGCCCTGGGGTGATCTGTTCGGGCTTAAAACCCAGCAGGCTGGCGGCGCGCTGAGGGAATTTGGCGTTCGGCTGATGGAAGACGGCGTAGGTGAAATCCTCTGCTTTTGCGTTACTCAATTCCAAGAGGGCTTTTCCGGCCGAGGTGATATGCGTGAAGTAGGCCGGTTCACCGGTGAAACGCTGGCCGTGTTCCGGGTATTTTTGTTCGGCACGCCGGAAGAAATCAGGCGTGTCTGAGACATACGAATAGGCAGCGGTTACTTCGGCGAGGGATTCTTCCGCCGGGCCGAGGATGTAGGCCGCGCCGCCGGCGGCCGCGGTGTATTCCAGCGCGTCGCCGGGACGCCCCTGCGCGGTATCCATACCGATGGCCAACGCGTAGTTGGCCATGCCGGAGCCCACCAATCCCATGGCAGCGGTGAAGGCTTCCGTGCCGGCTTTGCAGGCGAATTCCCAGTCTGCCGCCGAGACGGCCGGGGTGGCACCGATGGCTTCAGCCACCACCGTGCCGGTCGGTTTGACGGCGTACGGGTGTGATTCGGATCCCACCCACACGGCGCGCAATTCGAAGGGATCGATCTCCGCGCGAGCCAGGGCGTTGCGGGCCGCTTCGACGGACATGGTGATCACATCTTCATCCAGCCCTGGGACGGATTTTTCTTTGACGGGAGTGCCGCCTTCGCCGCCTGTCCACACTCGTGAGATCTCGGCGGCGGGGATGCGGTAACGCGGCACATACGCCCCGTAGCCGATGATACCCACCGGCTGGTTGGGCTTAAGCAGTCCGTTTCTATGAATGTGTTCTTCAGTCATTGTGTCTCCGGTAGTAATTATCTTCGCCGCCTTTGTTTTAGATTGGCGGGATATTGGCTAAGTGAGATTCGGCGGCTATGGCTTCGTCACTTTCACTTCGTGTAGTGCAGGCAGCTCAGCCACCGGATAATTCCGCTGCCCGAGCTTGTCGAGGGCTTCGGTGGTGACTTCGATAGTCTAAACTAACGGGTATTGACTAATTCAGTTACCTTTCAGTTTTTTTAATATCTCCGCCGCGCGGTCAACCCGCACCTTCTTTTCCTGCACCAGACGATCGGCCACCATGTCGATCAACGCGCCTTCCGCGCCAGCAGCCACGGCTACCTGGCGGGCGTGCAGAGACATGTGCCCGCGCTGGATGCCTTCTGTGGCCAGCGCGCGCAGCGCGGCCAAATTCTGCGCCAGTCCCACCGCGGTGATGATCTCGGCCAGTTCGCCTGAGGTCTTTACGCCCAGCAATTTAACGGCCGCCTTGGCCCCGGGGTGCACGCGTGTCGCCCCGCCGACAATCCCTACGGCAAGGGGCATTTCCAGCGATCCGGTCAACGATCCATCCGCGCCTTTGCCCCAGGTTGACAGGCTGGTGTAAGAGCCGCTGCGGGCGGCATAGGCATGCGCCCCGGCTTCCACGGCGCGCCAGTCATTGCCGGTGGCGATGACCACGGCATCTATGCCGTTCATGATGCCTTTGTTGTGTGTGGCCGCGCGGTAGGGATCGGCAGCGGCAAAAGCCCAGGCTTCAATGATTCCATCGCGCACCTGTTCGCCGGAGTACGCATCGAAAGCCAGCTCGCTCGCCGGGATGGATACCCTCGCCCTCGCCAACCGCCGGTCAGCCAGGTTGGAAAGAATCTTCAGGTGCACCCGTCCACCGGTCAGCGCCTCAACACGCGGCGCCAGTCGTTCGCAGGCGGTGTTGACGGCGTTGGCGCCCATGGCGTCGCGCACATCCAGAATGATATGCAGCACCAGGAATGGACCGATGGGACTCTTCTCGATCAGACGAACATCCAGTTCGCGCGGTCCGCCGCCTAAATCTTTTAGGATGGGGTCTATATCGGCGGCTTCAGCCAGTAGTTCGGCGCCGTGTTGAAGGAGGATGTCGCGGGCTTTGGCCGGGTCTTTCGTGTCCAAAATCTGCATCTGCCCTATCATGTACGGGGGGTCAGACGAGGTAAAGAAGCCACCCCCGCTGCGCGCCAGCCGCGCCATGAAAGACGCGCCGGCAATGACAGAGGGTTCTTCCACCACCATGGGCACCCACACTTTGCGCCCATTGACCACAAAGTTCTGGGCGATACCGATTGGCAGACCGAAAACACCCACGGCATTCTCCACCATTTTGTCGGCGGCAGCCGGGGTCAGACCTGTCAGGCCGGTCAGGGCGTCCATGTCAGATTCCGTCAGGCCGGTCTCATCCTGCAAAAACTTGCCGCGTTCCTGAAGGGTCAGTTCGTAAAACCTGAGCTTATCGAGACTTTCCATAGGATGGTTGCTCACAAGGTTACCTTCCCGAATCCGTCAAAATCTATCAACTTGTATTGTACCGAAGGGAAGGACTGTTGGATACTGCCTGTTTGTGTGATCCATGAAGAAGCAGCACGCGTCTACCTTGCCAATCACCTGTAAACGATTTCGATTTTTTTGGATAAATGACGTGCTCACTTTATTTCCGGTTTGGTTGTGGTTGTAATGGTTTACATCATTGTATTTACATAGATGGGAAAATGACAGATTTTCCGTGAGTAATCAAGATTTTTGCTGTAATTAAAGCCTGGAAGTGTTACAAAAATCCGGAATATATGACAAATGTCAATGTATACGATTACATGAATCATATTGACTCGCACCACTAAAATACCTATTATCTATTTATTCAAGTAAACGATTACATTGTTAAATCCTTTCTTCACACGGAGCCTCTTTCCATGGGACGTCGCCGGGCCGATACCAATTCATCCGTTGATGCGGAGAAGAATCCGACCATCAAACAGGTCGCTGATCTGGCCGGCGTTTCCACCGCCACCGTCTCCCGCGTGTTGGATGACAGCAGCGGTGTAAGCCAGGAATTAATAGAACGGGTGCGTAATGCCGTCCGCGCGCTGGATTATCACCCCAATCGTGCCGCTCGCAACCTGCGCAAGCGCGTTGCCCAGACGGTGGGTGTGGTCATCTCGGATATCCAAAACCCATTCTTTACCAGTGTGGTTCGAGGCATTGAAAAAGTGCTTGTCGAGGCGAATTTCGTCCTCTTGCTGTGTAACTCTGATGAAGACCCCAAACGGGAAAAAATCCACCTCTCCACCTTGAAATCCGAGGGTGTCGCCGGCATCATCCTGGCCACAACCCGGTCGGATGCCGAATCATACGAACAACTGGTGAACAATCGCACTCCGCTGGTGGGCATTGACCGTACTCCCGAACAGCTCAGCATAGACGTGGTCTCAGTCACCAACACACGTGGTGCGTTTTCTGCCGTATCGCACCTTGCCGACTTGGGGCACAAACGCATCGCTATGATCAGCGGCCCGCGGCAGCTTAGCACAGCCCGCGAACGGTATGATGGATTCATGGAAGTCGTGCAGGGGCGCGGTTTGGACCGTTCGGAAGAGCTGGTGCAGTTCAGCGATTTCCGCCAGTCAGGCGGCTACAAGTCCATGCAATACCTGTTGAACCTGCCCGAGCCGCCGACCGCTGTGCTGGTAGCCAACAACCTGATGACCCTCGGCGCCCTGCAGGCTATTCACGAACGTAACCTGGTCATTCCCGATCAGATCTCTGTGGTCGGTTTTGATGATATGCCCTGGGCAACTTCACTGCAGCCGCCTTTGACGGCGGTTGCCCAGCCCACCTATGAGCTGGGAATCGCAGCCGCCCAACTTTTGCTTGACAGGCTGCGCGAGCCGGAAAGGCCTTTCCGGCATGTGGTCCTGGAAACCCAGCTTATGGTTCGGGCGTCCAGTGGAAAGCATCAAACAACCCCCTAAGTTTTAACTTTATTCGAAAATTTCATAGCAACACCACAGGAACGAGTTATCCATGCTTGAGATTAAATCCGTCTGTAAGAGTTTTCCCGGCGTTCAAGCCCTGAAGGATGTGTCTTTCCAGGTTCAAACTGGTGAAGTGCACGCCGTTATCGGTGAGAACGGCGCGGGCAAATCCACCCTGATGAAAATATTAAGCGGTGTATACACCGATTACGAAGGTGAAATCTTCATCGACGGCAAACGGCTGCTTCTGCATGATCCGCATGACGCGCAACAACACGGCATAGCCATCATTCATCAGGAACTGAACCTGATCCCCGAATTGACCATTACCGAGAACATCTTCCTTGGCCGTGAAATGTACACGCCGCTTGGCTTGCTGGATTACAAAAAAATGGAAATAGAATCCGTGCAGTTGTTGGAACGGCTGAACCTGCACATACAACCTGGTTTGCGTGTGCGCGGGTTGCGCATGGGAGAACAGCAACTGGTTGAAGTGGCCAAAGCTCTCAGCCTGAATGCGAGCTTATTGATTTTGGATGAACCGACATCCGCTTTGAGCGAGGCTGAGATTGAACGGCTGTTTTCTGTCATCAACTCGCTGAAAACCACCGGCGTGACCATGATCTACATCTCTCACAAGCTGGATGAAATTTTCCATATTTCAGACCATGTGACCGTACTGCGGGATGGGTGCTTCATCGGCACAATGGAAACAGCGAAGACCAGCCAGAAGGAATTGATCCGCATGATGGTCGGCCGCACACTAAATGAAATGTTCCCCAAAGCAAAGGTGAAGATCGGCGACGAGCTTCTACGGGTCGAACACCTTTCGCTGTTACCCAATTCCGGGTTCGGCAGCCGTTCCCTGAATGACATCTCTTTTACCCTTCGCAAAGGCGAAATTCTGGGTGTGGCCGGTCTCATGGGGGCCGGCCGCACAGAATTGCTGGAAACGCTGTCCGGCGTTTTCCACCCCAACCGTGTGCAGGGCAAGATCATTCTGAACGGTGTGGAACACACCTTCGCCGATCCGCAGGAAGCCATCAAAGCCGGCATTGCCTTTGTCACGGAAGACCGCAAGACGCAGAGTCTTATCTTGAAGATGTCCGTCGGGCACAATATCACCCTGGCAGCTCTGAGGCAATTCCTGCGCTATCAGGTGATCCAGCAAAAAGCGGAAATGCGGGCGATCTTGAGCTCTGTGGAAAAATTGCAGATCAAAACATCCTCCACCAACGTTCTGGTGGATAAACTCTCCGGCGGCAACCAGCAAAAGGTGGCCCTGGCCAAGTGCCTTCTGACCAGACCGCTCGTCCTGCTGCTGGATGAACCCACCCACGGCATCGATGTGGGCGCCAAGTATGAAATCTACACCCTGATGGGAAAACTGGTGGAACAGGGCGCCAGCATCATTCTGGCCTCTTCCGAAATGCCGGAAATCCTGGCGATGAGCGACCGCATCCTGGTGTTGTGCGAAGGCCGCCAGACCGCTTTGCTGAAGACCAGCGAGGCGACCCAGGAAACCATTATGGAAGCGGCTACCAGCCGCCAGACAACTAATTTACCATCCGTTACCCCTGTAGGAGCCTGATCATCATGGATAGTACACCCGTCAAAACAAACCTTTCATCCGACAAAACAAGTACCGCGTGGAAAACCATAGGCCGCCTGTTTTCGCGTTCTCAAAGCTACCTTGTGCTGATCGGCATCCTGATCTTATGCGCCTTTCTTTCTCCGGTACGCAACGGCAATAATGTTTTCCTGGGACCGGAAAACCTTCTCAACATTATCCGATTTGCATCCGAAAACGGTATCATCGCCATCGGCATGACCATGGTGATCATCACTGGCGGCATCGACCTATCTGTGGGCGCCGTGCTGGCCCTGAGCGCGGTGGGTTCGGCCGCCTTCATGATGCGCTACGGGTGGGGCACCGTTCCCACCATTCTGGTGGTTCTATCCATAGGCACTCTGGTCGGACTGATCAACGGCCTGATCATTACCAAGATCAATATGCAGCCCTTTATTGTGACCCTGGCGACGTACTCGGCGTCTCGAGGTGTGGCTTCATTATGGTCATGGGGGTATGCCATCCCGCTGGCCTTCGGTATGGGTGCGGGGGTCGCACCGCAATCCTTCAAGGATCTTTTTGCCGGTTCTGTCAATCTGGTCGGATTGGATATCCCGGTTCAGGTTTTCTACTTTCTGGGCGTTGGCCTGCTTGTATCACTCATCTTGAAACGCACGGGTTTTGGTCGCCATATTTACGCGGTCGGCGGGAATGAAATCGCCGCGCGCCTTTCAGGTGTAGCCGTACATCGCACCAAAATACTTGTTTTTGCCATTTCCGGTTTCCTGGCATCACTGGCAGCCCTGCTGCACGCTTCACTGGTCAATCAGGGCAGTCATATTGACGGGCAGGGCTATGAACTGAACGCCATTGCGGCTGTGGTCATCGGCGGCACCAGCATGGCGGGCGGCTCGGGCACCATCTTCGGGACGATCATCGGCGCGGTGGTGCTCAGCATTCTCGATAACATCCTCGGTCTGCGCAATATTCAATCGGAATACCAGCTCATCCTGAAAGGTGTGCTGATCGTATTGGCTGTGGTTGCCCAAAAACGCCAGTCTGACTAGATCAGGTCAGGGGACGGACTGGGTTCATTCTATCCAAGAAATATATGAAACTGGAGTTGAATGCAATGTAATCGATTACAAGATTGAAACTGGAGGAGGTGGTTGAGACATAGAGAAAGAGAAGAAGGCAGTCCCCTGTCAGGCTGGTCGTCCGGCCTGGAAGATCTACAGGCAAGAAATCCAAAGATAGTATCCGTATGTATGGGAGGCTACACTATGAGTCACAAGTTACAACGTTCGATCGCTATACTGATTTCTGTTCTTGTTGTATCTGTTATGGTACTGGCTGCCTGTGCTCCAGCCGCTCCCGCCGCTCCAGCGGCGCCTGCTGAACCGGCGAAGGTTGAAAATACAGTGGCTCCGGCCGCACCCGCGGCTCCGGCTGCTGCCGCACCTGTCAAGAAAGACAAATATTTGATCGGTATGTCGCAGGCCAACAAGGGCGAACCCTGGCGCCAGGCGATGAACGATCAGATTGCCGCCGCTGCCAAGGCCCACCCGGAATTCGAAGTGGTTTTCGCCGACGCTGCTCAGAATAATGCCAAGCAGGTGGCCGATGTGGAGAACTTCATCCAACAGGGTATTGATTTGTTGATCATCTCCCCGAATGAAGCCGCACCGCTGACCGATGTCGTGGCTAAAGCCTATGACAAAGGCATCCCGGTGATCATGCTGGATCGCAAGGTGAACGGCGACAAGTTCACCATGTGGATCGGCGCGGACAACAAATTGATCGGCAAGAAAGCCGGTGAATTTGCCGCCAAGTGGTGCAAAGACAACAAATACTCTCCCTGCAACGTACTGGAGATCCGCGGGTTGGAAGGCGCCACGCCGGCCAAGGAACGCGGCGACGGGTTTCGCGAAGGAGCTGCGGGCAATCCTGATCTGAAGATCATTGCCAGCCAGAATGCGGATTGGCTGCGGGAGAAAGCCATCCCGGTATCGCAGTCCATGTTTGCGGCCAACCCCGAATTCAATATTGTCTACGCCCATAACGATCCCATGGCGGAAGCTGCCATCATTTCTGCCACGAACGCCAAGATCGACATGAGCAAGAAGCTCGTCATCGGCATCGACGGCCTGCCCACGCCTGACGGCGGCATCCGCTCCGTCATGGAAGGTCGCATCAGCGAAACCTTCGTCTACCCGACTGGCGGCGCTGAAGCTATCGACTGGGCTGCCAAGATCCTGGAGCAGGGCGTCAAACCCGAAAAGACCGTGATACTGGGAACCATCGAGATTAATAAAGACAACGCAGCAGATATCTACAAGAAATTCGGCGGTGAAGAAGCAGCCGCCCCTGCGGCTGCCGCCCCCGCTGCGACCTCAACCTGCCCGACGATCGCCAAGAAAGACAAATATTTGATCGGTATGTCGCAGGCCAACAAGGGCGAACCCTGGCGCCAGGCGATGAACGATCAGATTGCCGCCGCTGCCAAGGCCCACCCGGAATTCGAAGTGGTTTTCGCCGACGCTGCTCAGAATAATGCCAAGCAGGTGGCCGATGTGGAGAACTTCATCCAACAGGGTATTGATTTGTTGATCATCTCCCCGAATGAAGCCGCACCGCTGACCGATGTCGTGGCTAAAGCCTATGACAAAGGCATCCCGGTGATCATGCTGGATCGCAAGGTGAACGGCGACAAGTTCACCATGTGGATCGGCGCGGACAACAAATTGATCGGCAAGAAAGCCGGTGAATTTGCCGCCAAGTGGTGCAAAGACAACAAATACTCTCCCTGCAACGTACTGGAGATCCGCGGGTTGGAAGGCGCCACGCCGGCCAAGGAACGCGGCGACGGGTTTCGCGAAGGAGCTGCGGGCAATCCTGATCTGAAGATCATTGCCAGCCAGAATGCGGATTGGCTGCGGGAGAAAGCCATCCCGGTATCGCAGTCCATGTTTGCGGCCAACCCCGAATTCAATATTGTCTACGCCCATAACGATCCCATGGCGGAAGCTGCCATCATTTCTGCCACGAACGCCAAGATCGACATGAGCAAGAAGCTCGTCATCGGCATCGACGGCCTGCCCACGCCTGACGGCGGCATCCGCTCCGTCATGGAAGGTCGCATCAGCGAAACCTTCGTCTACCCGACTGGCGGCGCTGAAGCTATCGACTGGGCTGCCAAGATCCTGGAGCAGGGCGTCAAACCCGAAAAGACCGTGATACTGGGAACCATCGAGATTAACAAAGACAACGCAGCCGACGTGTACAAACAATTCGGCGGCAAATAAACATCCTTCATAGTTGATTGGGTATCCCCGGTAATCGGGGATACCCAACAGAATTCTGCCATCAACCATTCATCTTTTTTAGGTTTGGAAACCATGGACCATTCAAAGACAGCAGTTCTTGAAAAGACCCACAGTCCGGCAACGGATGCCATTCTGGCGTCAGGGAAGATGGTCCTGGATAAAGAAGCCCGGGCACTGCAATCCCTATCTGCATCACTGGGTGAAACCTTTGTTGAAGCGGTGAACCTGATGTTTCAGACCAAAGGGCGGGTCATTGTTCTTGGATTAGGAAAGTCCGGCCACGTTGGAAAAAAGATCGCCGCTTCACTGGCATCTCTGGGCACGCCATCCTTCTTTTTGCACGCTGTGGAAGCCGTGCATGGCGACCTGGGGATGATCACCCCGCAGGATGTCCTTATCTTGATTTCGCATAGCGGTGAGACTGCCGAGATCGTCAATCTGCTTCCTCATTTAAAGCAATTTCATTGCCCGCTTATCTCCATCACCGGTCGACCGGGATCCACTCTGGCCCTTGCGTCAACCGTTCACCTTGATACCGGCGTCAGAACCGAAGCTGATTCGCGCGGCCTGGCGCCCACCTCCAGCACTACAGCGACCATCGCCATTGGCGACGCGCTGGCTTTGACTCTGGCGGATATGCGCGGTTTTACCCGCAAGAATTTTGGGAAATTTCACCCCGGGGGGAGCTTGGGGAGTGAAGTCCGCTCCGATCAGGTCAGACAATTTAGAGATTTCAGGATAAAAGAATGATCCACCACCCATTGAAGCCAGGTCAATTTTCCTTCACAAGGAGATATTCATGAAAGGGCAACCCCCCACCATTACTGTCGTTGGAAGTTTCATGATGGATCTGGTCATTAAAGCCCCACGCAGACCGCAAAAAGGGGAGACACTGATTGGGGAGTCATTTGGCATGTACCCCGGCGGAAAAGGTTTCAACCAGGCAGTGGCCGCGTCACGACTGGGCGCGACGGTGCATATGGTTGGAAAGCTCGGCGAGGATGACTTTGGTACGCGCTTCCGTAAATCACTTAAAGATGCCGGTATTGGATCTGACCATGTGACCGGTACGGAAAAAGCCATGACGGGGGTCGGCTCGCCGGTAATTGACTCAGCTGGTGATAACAGCATCATCGTTGTGCCGGGTGCCAACATGCTATTGACCAAAAATGATATTGAAAAAGCCCGAGTATTGATCGCCGGGTCTGACATGTTGCTGATGCAGCTCGAAAACCCCGTGGAGACTATACAACATGCCGCAATGATCGCCCATGAATATGGTGTGCCGGTGCTGCTTAACCCCGCTCCGGCCTGCAAACTGCCGGATGAATTGCTCTCGTTGCTCACCATCCTGACGCCCAACGAAATCGAAGCTGAAATGCTTTCCGGGTTCAATGTTGCCGATACCGGGTCTGCGATTAAAGCTGCCCGCGCCCTACTGGATAAAAAAATTCAATCTGTGGTGCTTACCCTTGGGGCAAGGGGCGCTTTGATGGCAGAAGAGAACAGGCTTGTTCATGTGCAAGGGTACAAAGTTGGCGTGGTCGATACCACGGCTGCCGGTGACGCATTCTGCGCCGCGCTGGCTGTCGAGTATGTCAACCATCATAACCTGGAAAATGCTATACTTTTTGCGAACGCGGCAGGAGCCCTCGCCACAACCATCCTTGGCGCGGAACCTGCCATGCCAACCCTGGATATGGTGGAAAAATTCCGCCGGCTACAGACTAATCCTGAAACAACCATCCTTGCCTGAATTGAGAGGTTCTTATGTTGAAATACCGCCTAATTCACCCTGAATTACTTGAAGCTCTAGCCTGTTCCGGCCACCATGACCAGATCCTGATAGCGGACGGGAACTTCCCCGTAGAATCCCGTGTACCGGCTGGCGCGCGTATTGTGCATCTCAATTTGGCGCCGGGTATGTTGACTGTGACAGACATTTTGAAGGTAATTCTTGATGCCGTTCCGTTTGAAAAAGCAACCATGATGATCAAAGATGATGGCAGCCAACCGGAAATTGCCAACGATTTTAAGAAGATCCTGCCGGCTGGTCTGCCTCTGGAACCAATCCAGCGATTGGATTTTTATGAGGCTGTCAGCTCCAGCTATACCACGCTGGCAATCGCCTCTGCTGAACAGCGTCTCTATGCCAACATACTGCTAACAGTAGGGGTGGTGGAAGCCAAGTGATTTGATTTTATCCAAATACTGAAAACAAGAGGCCGGTTTACGGCCTTTTTGTTTTGTATAAGGTTATTGAAACCCATCCTGCAACAAAATACCAT
>CAYNJT010000060.1:13715-15917 GCA_964397625.1 uncultured Leptolinea sp.
CGGCCTTTTTGTTTTGTATAAGGTTATTGAAACCCATCCTGCAACAAAATACCATTATAGATGTATTGATGAACGGGTGTATATGAGCGGGATAAAAAACATTAACCTTGCATTGGCATTTGTCCTTGAGATTTGTCTGCTGGTAATTTTTGCATACCGGGGAATCTCACTCACGAACCAATTGTCCTTGAAAATACTTCTGGGGGCGGGCTTTCCTTTACTACTCACGCTTTTTTGGGGAAGGTATCTGGCTCCTGCCTCCCGAACTCGCTTGAAAGAGCCTGGATTGATTATCGCCAAAGGTGTTATTTTCCTGTTGGCAGTTTTAGCATTGATATCCATTAGCATGCCGTATCTCGCAGTGGGGTTCGCAATCATTTCAATGATTAATCTGACCTTGCTTTATATCTGGAGGCAATAATGAACAGATTGAAATATCCTGCCATTTCAGGGTTGATTTACATTCTTATCTGGATAATCGGCCTTATCATGGAACCAACTTCACCAGGTGTAAGCGCCTCAAATGCACAGCTTGAAGCATTCTATCAATCACACCGGCAAATCCATATCATCCAGGCGTATCTGATCGATGGCCTGGCCGGGATTGCGTTGCTGGTCTTTGCCGCCGCGTGCGCGGAATATGTAAAAAATATCCATCCTGATGGTCAGATTTTGTCTCACATTGTGTCAGGTTCAGGAATCGCCGCGGCCAGTGTCTCACTGGTTCAGGCAGGCTTTCAGCAGGTTCTTGCCAGTCCGCTGGTATCCACAGGTGATGTGCCCGTTCGTGCGATCTTGTTGATGGTCAATAATCTGGACACCTTTAAGTTGTTGGCTTTGGTCTCACTCAGTGTGACTGTATCTTTCGCGATATTCAAAACCAGGAAGCTGCCCACGTGGATCGGTGCGTTGGGTATCGTTCTTGGGATATCACTTTTCCTGGGTGGTTTAAGCTTTATTATTGATCAGGTCATTCTGCGTTATATATTATTTCTGTCTCTTCCTTTGCTGCTTGCCTGGGTTGGAATTATTTCCTGGAGAATGTATTCATTTGCTTCCCCTGTGCCGGATTAGAAGCGCACAATGGGTTATAAAAAAATCGAACAGAACGGAATCTTAAAAAACACGATAAGTATTTTATGGAGTTCATACCGGTGTGTGGTAAAAACCATACAATTCATTTTGTTGTATAGTGTATATATCTGGAAACTGAACGGTATCACCAATAACAGGGAGCTCTATGATCATACTGGAAACGGAACGGTTGTTGTTGCGTTACCTGCATCATGAAGACATTCCCATTCTTGTGAATCTCTGGACTGATCCGGAGGTCACCCGATATCTGGGCGGCCCAAGGGATATTGAAACCCTCCGGCAAAATCTGGCTGACATGGCCGGCAATCCTCTTCAGGAACAGTTTGTGCTCTGGCCGCTGGTCCAAAAGCTGACCGGTCAGGTGATCGGGCAATGTGGCATCCTCGAAAAAGAAGTGGATAACCTGCTGGAATACGAGATGGTCTATGTGCTGGCAAAATCCGCCTGGGGGAAAGGCTTCGCCACCGAAATAGCCAGGGCCTTGTGTTCTTATGCCTATTATGTGCGTAATTTAAACCGATTGATCGCGCTGGTAGAGCCGGAGAATATTGCTTCAGAAAAGGTGGCCATCAAGGTTGGCATGCGCCTGGAAAAGGAAGTGGTCCGCCCGGGCGGAGGGATCCACCGGGTGTATGCCATATTCCTTCCACATTGACTTGATGGATAGTGCGGTTTATCGAATAATAATAGAGCATTGACGACTTTTGGATTGGATTTGTTTCCCCCTCGACAAGCTCGGGGAACGAACCCTCGACAAGCTCGGGGAACGAACCCTCCGCTGGCTGAGCCTGTCGAAGCCAGGACATGGACAATCCTCGCCAAGCTCGGGGAACGAACCCTCCGCTGGCTGAGCTTGTCTGCACTGCATGTCTTGATGCAAGTGTAGAAACCGGGACATGGACAGTCCTCGACAGGCTCGGACAACGCCCCCTCGACAGGCTCGGACAACGCCCCCTCGACAGGCTCGGGAAATAAACCTGAAGGACTCTCAATCCTCAGCTAAAAATAAGTGTACGTTGTTGAAGATATAGTAAAAGGAGGAATTTATGCCACAAACTCAAACTGCCACCCTGGCCGGCGGATGTTTCTGGTGCCTGGAAGCTGTTT
>CAYNJT010000060.1:16017-20545 GCA_964397625.1 uncultured Leptolinea sp.
CAAACTCAAACTGCCACCCTGGCCGGCGGATGTTTCTGGTGCCTGGAAGCTGTTTTTGACAACCTTCAAGGAGTGACTGATGTGGTCTCCGGCTATGCCGGCGGCACGAAGGTCAATCCCACATACCGGCAGGTATACACAGGCGAGACTGGCCACGCGGAAGTTGTGCAGATCAAATTTGAACCCTCAATCATCTCATACCGGGAATTGCTCGAGGTCTTCTTTTCCATCCACGACCCCACCACGTTAAACCGGCAGGGGGCGGATGTAGGCACCCAGTACCGATCGGCCATCTTCTATCATTCACCTGAACAAAAGAAGACCGCCGAAGAGACCATCGCCGCCCTGACAGAAGAAAAAGTCTGGGCCGAGCCGATTGTGACTGAAGTCGTCCCACTGGATGTCTTCTACCCGGCGGAGGATTACCACCAGGAATATTTCGCGAAAAACCCGGCACAGGGCTACTGCCAGATGGTCGTGGCTCCGAAGGTGGCAAAATTCCGCCAGAAATTCAGTTCGCGTTTGAAAGCCTGAGTTATCCTTTGCCCGTCAGAATGCGGCCCATGCATACGCCGTTCATGCTGGCCTGCATCAGACCGCGCGTCAGCCCGGCGCCGTCACCCAGCACGTGCAGGTTGCGGATATTCGTTTGGAAATGTTTATCCACCACGATGCGGTTGGAATAGAACTTGACTTCCACCCCGTAGATCAAGGTATTGTCGCCGGATAGGCCTGGCATGATACTGTCCAATCCTTCGATGGTTTCAATGATATCCACCATGATACGGTAGGGCAGCACCAGGCTCAGGTCACCTGGAACGGCATCTTTTAAGGTGGGACGGATGATGTTCTTGGCCAGACGCTCCAGCGTGGTACGACGACCACGTTTCAGGTCGCCATAACGCTGCACCATCACCTTGTTGCCAGACAGCATGTTGCCCATTTCCGCGATGTAACGCCCGTACTCAATGGGTGTTTTAAAGGGTTGGGTGAAATTCTTTGAAACCAGCAGGGCAAAATTTGTGTTGGAAGTCTTCAGGGCTTCATCTTTGTAGCTATGGCCGTTGACCGTTGCCAGAGTCTCGCCGTATTTCTCTTCGGCCACCTCGCCGCGTGGATTCCAGCAAAAGGTGCGTACTTTGTCTTCAAAGGTGGGGGTATAGTAGACCAGTTTGGCTTCGTAAAGTGTGTTGTCGATCATTCGCGTGATGGCCGCGTCAGTTTCGATGCGGCAACCGATATCTACAGGGCCGACCTTGGAATGGATTCCATAGCGGTGGCACATACCGTTCAACCACTCGCTGCCTTCCCGACCGACACCCACCACGATGTGATCCGCGATGTACCTGCGTCCATCCGCGGTGATAACACCGGTAATACGTTTTTCATTGTCCTTCAGAGGTTCAATAATGAAATCTGTGACCGGTGAATCGAACAGCATGTCAATCTTTCTTTTTTCCAGTTCTTTCTGGATGCGCGAATAAATATCATAGGCTTTTTCGGTACCCATATGGCGCACTCCCGAGTCGATCAACTTCATATGCGCCCGCGCGGCGCTCTGCCGGATGGCATCCACAGTAGGTGTGTTTTCTGTGCCGTAGATGGTGGTGTCCGCTCCAAAGGCCACATACAGACTGTCAGTGTAATGCAGTACCTTGCGGAATTTCTCCAGTCCGATGTACTGGGCCAGATCACCGCCGATCTCACCGTCTTCATTAATGGAAAGCTTGCCGTCGCTGAAACTGCCCCCGCCGGAGAATCCGGTGGTGATGTTGCATGGATTACAGTTGGCGCAAATGCCCGTCTTGCGTTTGGGGCATTTGCGTTTCTCGATGGAATGGCCTTTTTCTATCAGCAGGACCTTAAGATTCGGATCATTTTCGCGGATCTCATAGGCAGTGAAAATCCCGCTGGGACCCGCGCCGACGATAATCACGTCATATCTGGTTTGTGTCAGGTTTTCAGCCATGGCAGTTTCCCTGTAGAAAGGATGAAAAACGGACAGATTGTATCATCTTCATAGTACGCCGATTAAAGGCTTTTTTGTAGTGGGAGGGCTTTTTTTTGTATTTGATGGTGATTTAAAATTCTCCAATCCCTGGTCACCAGAAAAGCGGTTGACGAAGCGAGTACAAAGGTGATTTGGAATTGCTCTGAATTGCCGCCTGATGGATAATACATTCATGTTCTACCAGCTTCCCATCTTCGAGAATCTATGTCCCTCCTGGGAAAAAGTGCTAAACCTGGGGGTGCGTGAAGTCTTCCCAAAGGGCAGTCGCATTTTTTTCACCGAGGATCTGATCGATGGCCTGTATTACATTGTGGAAGGCTCCATTGAGATCAACCTGCACACCATTCATGGACCGGAGAAGGTGTTGTTTATTGTGGGGAAGGGCTGTATCTTTGGAGAGGTTTCCTGTTTCATCGGCGGAGACGCGGAAGAAGCCAGCGCGAGGACCCGGTCAGATAGTGTGCTGTATTACTTTAAAAAGGAAACAATCGAGCAGGTCATTGCCCGGCATTATCCGGAATTGATGATCGAACTGGTACAGACGGTGTCGTACAAAGCGCGCATGTTCACCGAACTGCTTACCGATGAGTTGATCAGCAATGAATTTACCCGGGTATGCAAGATGTTGGTCTACCTGGTGCGCTTCCGCGAGATCCAGATTGAAAGCGGGCAGAAACGCGTGGTCATCAACCCGGATATGACCCAATTGGACATAGCCCGTCTGCTTGGCGTGCACCGCGTCACCGTGACCAAGGCCATCAGCCAACTCAAAAGCAGAGGGATCATCCGGCAGTTTTCCAAGAAATGTCTGGATATCACCGATTTCCCGGAACTTCTACGGTTGGTGGAAGTTTTAGATTCCTAAAATTCCTGTAAAACCTGAATAATGTAGCAATAACTACATTATTAACGTCATTTTCCCGGTAGGATTTAAATACCCGGATGCATCCGGTATTCACCTGTGCCGGCTCATGGAATCGCCATTGCCGGGAAAGAACCAGAATATGACCTCGCATATCAAATTATTTACCCCCGGTCCCGGGGATGTGGATGATGATGTATTAGCCGCCCTGAGCCTGCCGGTAATGCGCCACTACGGCCCGGATTGGATGCCGGTGCATGTGGAAATGGACGAGCTGCTGCATAAGCTCTTTAAGACAAAGAGCGACATCTACATGGTGCCCGGTCCGGCTTCGGCCCTGCTTGATATGGCCATAGGCAGTGTGGTGCAGGCCGGCAAAAAGATCATCGTCGGGACCAACGGGTTCTTCGGCGACCGGCTGGTGGATATGGCCCGCTCGCGCGGGTTGACAATCGTGCCATTCACCGCGCCGTGGGGTAAACCGCTTGAACCGGAAGTGCTGCGTACCCTGGTAAAACAGAACCCGGACGCGGTGGCTTTCACCATGGTGCACCATGAAACCTCCACGACCGTATTGAATCCATTAAAGGAGTTGATGTCCATTGCCGGTTCAGCCGGTCTTGTGACTATTGTCGACGCGGTCTCGTCGCTGGGCGGCGTGGATGTGCCCGTTGACGACTGGGGCATCGATATCTGTGTGACCGGCGCCAACAAGTGTATTGAAGCCGCGCCAGGTGTGGGATTTATCAGCGTCAGCCCCAAAGCCTGGGAGTCAATTGACAACCATCCGGCGTCCGGCAGCTGGTACCTTGACCTGCGGCTCTGGCGTCAGTTTTTTCAGGAATGGGGTGTCTGGCATCCTTCGCCAGTCACTCTGCCTACTAATGTGATCCTGGCAGCAAGGTTGGGGATCCGCAAGATTTTGGAGCGGGGAACTGACGCGCAATACGCGCGCTACACCCATGCCTGCCATGCCATGCGTGCCGGGTTGACCAGCCTTGGTTTTGAAATGTTCATCCCAGAAGCGTATGCCGCGCCAATCGCCACAGCCGTCAGCGCCCGTCCGGAATTTGAATTCAGCGAGCTCACCAAATGGCTGATGGACGAGCGTCAGATCGCCATAGGCGCTGGATTGGGAGAATTAAGCGGCAAGATCATTCGCGTGGGACACCTGGGAAAGGCGACCAGCCGCGAATACATCATGGATTTTCTTTGCTCTATTGAAGAGTTTCTGCGCTGGAAGAAGATCCCGATCCGGTCCGGCGCGTGGGTTGCCGGCTTGTTTGAGTAGAGAGATTGGGCTGAAGAGTATGCGAGGCAATACATATCCTCTATTCAGCCACTTGAGCCAGATCCTGACAGGCTTTTGGTCCGGTTATATCTTTTGCTTAATAAAGGCAATTCCATTTCCAATGAAACAGCGGACGCTGTTTCATTTTATTTCTATTTCTAATTTACAGGAGTAAAAAATATGGGTGAATCAATTCGCGCGTTGTGTGAAGCTCCAGCGGGAAAGACCGAAATTTTGCAGGGCAACATTGCCTTTGCCGTGGGGTGCGTGCGCGGCGGAGTTCACGCGGCAGATGGATACCCCGGCACACCGAGCAGCGAGGTGATCGACCGCGGCCTGTCTGAAGTGCAGGACCTGATCCATG
>CAYNJT010000061.1:0-20276 GCA_964397625.1 uncultured Leptolinea sp.
ATCGCAGTTGGGCGCGGCAACTTTCATGGGTTCAAACTTGGCAACAGATGCTTTGGCAACATCTGAAGCCGGTGCAGCAGCGGTCATAAACGCGGTCATGACAATGCTGAGAATCACCAAAACAGCAAAACCAGATGATACATACTTTTTGTTCACTTGCTCCTCCTTATAAAGATAGGTAGATTGGGGATATTTGAATATGGCGATTTTCCTCCTGGAAGATTAACGCCACTTTCATATATTAATCAAGTAATTATAATCTTGCAATTCTATTTGTCAATTGAATTTAATATTACATTAATACGACATCGTTGAATTGCAGTATCTGTTCTATCACGGTATACTTTTTCAAAGAATTCTTAAGAAATCACATTTTCTAAGGGACTACATTGAAACAGGCAATCAGTATCAGTATCGGGTCTTCCAAAAGAAATAAAAAAACACAAATCAGTTTACTGGGTGAAACAGTTCAAATTGAAAGAATTGGCACTGATGGAGATATGAATAAAGCCGCCCAACTGTTTCGTGATTTTGATGGGAAGGTGGACGCGTTTGGTCTTGGTGGAACCGATCTCGGGTTTTGCGTAGATGGCAAATTTCACACACTAAATAGTATTCATTCCATGATCAAAACCGTGAAAAAAACTCCACTTGTAGACGGTAATGGTCTCAAAATTTTGCTTGAATCACGCGCTGCAGATATTCTTGAAAAACACCTGGATACGGCTGACAAACCTTCGCGAGTTTTATTGGCGTCTGCGGTAGACCGCTGGGGATTGGCTGAATCATTTCGCATGGCTGGATACAAATGTGTCTATGGCGATATCATGTTCGCCCTTGGTATGCCTTTTCCAGTACGCTCAATCCGTTCACTCAAATTATTGGCTTCATTATTAATCCCTATTGTCTCTAATCTTCCTTTTGAATGGATTTATCCTACAGGAGATTCACAGGATTCAAGAAAACCGAAATGGGAAGAGTATTTCCACTGGGCTGATGTTATCGCCGGCGACTGCCACTACCTGCACAAATATATGCCTGACAACATGCGAGGAAAGATCATTGTGACCAACACTACCACTCAAAATGATCGCGATTTCTTTCAACAGACTGGTGCTTATGCCCTGATGACAACCACTCCCATTCTCGATGGCCGATCTTTTGGAACCAACATGATGGAAGCGGCGATTGTTGCGGTAAGTCAATGGAAAGGGAAAATTGACTATACGAAGAATAGTGATTATCTTCTTTTCTTAGAGAAAACCATACAGTCCATAGAATTGGAACCGCAATTCCAGATATTGAATCCAAGATGAAAAAATCAAATATTGTAAACAACCCTCTGGATGTGATCATCACAGCCGGCGGAACACCTCGCGAAGGGGAACCTCTTTTCGAAAATTGCGGTGGTAAACCTAAAGCCCTTTTGGATTTCGCAGGAAAACCCATGATCCAATGGGTTTTAGATGCCCTATCCTCCTCACATTATGTCAAGCGTGTTGTCATCATAGGGTTGCCGCCATTTACCGACCTTTATTGCGATCATCCTCTGACAATTCAGGAAACCCATGGATCCATTCTTACGAACTTACAGGCAGGTGTTCTGGCATTACAAAACATGGGTGATATCAGTCCCAAAGTTCTTGTGGTGTCATCAGATATTCCTGCTATAACGGGTGAAATGGTTGATTGGATAATCAACACTGTTCATCAATCGGATCATGATTTGTACTATAACGTGATCGAACGCGTAACCATGGAAAAGAAGTATCCTTCCTCAAAACGAACCTATCTAAAGCTGGCGGATGTCGAAGTTTGTGGAGGAGATGTTAATGCCATTGATCCCCTGTTTGTTTTCAAAAAACAGAGCCTGTTTGATCAAATCATCGGATCACGCAAGAATCCCCTTAAACAGGCATCCATACTGGGTTTCGACACGCTATTTCTCATTCTTTTGAAAAAAATGACGTTACATAGAGCAGAAGAAAATATTAGCAAGAAAATTGGCGCCCGGGGACATGCCATAATCTGCCCATACGCTGAAGTAGGCATGGACGTTGACAAACCATATCAATTGGCAGAATTGTTATCCTCATTCCAATCTACCGGGAGACAGAATTGATAAGAAAAATTCTTCAATATGACGCTGACTTTTCCGCTAAGCTGCGTCTATCTCAATCCGCTCCGTTGTGGAAACTGGCTGCTTTTCTTGCCCATTCTGGTGATTCTTGGTTTTGGATGATTGGATTGTTCATTGTATGGCTGCTGGGAGATTTTATGTGGCATAAGAACGCGGCGCTTATGGCAGCCGGTGTAGCGGGACTCGCTCTGTTTGTCTTCGCGCTAAAGTTCACAATCCGTCGTCAGCGGCCGCCAGGAGATTGGGGTGCCATTTATCGCAATACCGATCCACATTCATTTCCTTCCGGTCATGCCGCCCGGGCAGGATTGCTCGGTGTCATGTCTATGGGACTTGGGCCTCTGCTCTTCGGAGTAATTGTTTTAATCTGGGTTCCATTTGTCTGTCTTGCACGGGTCTGTACAGGGGTCCATTATCTGTCTGATGTGATTGCGGGATTAATACTGGGAATCATTGCGGGCTTTTTTATGCTGGCCATATCCCCCTGGCTAATGCAGACATTTTCTATCTTTTTTTAAAATGAATCATTCTCTGCTGTAGAGAACTCTCTAAAAAGGAACCATTGCCCCTTTCTGTTATCGATTCCTTTGGGTGCCCGGTCATAATACAGGTCAAAAATCCTGCCGTTTATTGTTTCCACGCGAAAAAAATACCGTCCCACTCCCCAGGAACCTTTGGCAGCGGCAGATGCTGCGTGCGCGTCAATCATATTGCCTTCCATCCGCCCGCGCCGGGAAAAATCCGCCCATTCCAATATCTGAGTTTTGATTTCAAAAACAGTATTATTCCATGTGAATTGATCCGGGCAGCGGGGTCTTTTTTCAAGAAATGGCTCCACCCTGTACCCGACTGTTATTGGATCATCAATAAAACGTGACGGTTGTGTGCTCAAAGTATGTTTCTTTCATGGATAAAGGAGTAAACCATTATGGAAAATTTCTTACTTAAGCATATCATCAAACCCACTCTGCTTCTGGATGAGGATAAAGCGCGAATTAATATTCATGCTATGGCAGAAAAAGCCCGGCTTTCGAATGTGCTTTTCAGACCACATTTTAAAACCCATCAATCTAAAGAAATCGGCCGCTGGTTCCGGGATGAAGGTGTTCAAAGTATTACTGTGTCCTCAGTTGACATGGCAGAGTATTTCGCAGCGGATGGGTGGGAAGATATCACTATCGCATTTCCAGTTAACATTCGCCAAATTAGCCAGATACAGACCCTTGCAAAAAGAGTCAATCTTAGCCTCCTTGTCGAAGATTCTGAAACCTTAAAATTTTTGGGTGGTAATCTCAAAAGCAAGATCAATATCTGGATAAAAATTGATTGCGGATTACATCGTACCGGTATACCTTATGATAGTCCTGAACAGGTAATCGAATTAATACAGACGACGTCCAAATTTCCCAATATACGGATTGTTGGATTGCTGACCCATGCGGGAAATACCTACATAGCTCACTCAAAAGAAGAAATTCTGCTTTTACATAATGAAACCAACAGACGTCTAAACCAACTACGGAACACGCTAAATATTCCTGAGTTATTACTTTCCATCGGTGATACACCGGGTTGCAGCCTGGCAAATTGTTTCACGGAAGTGGATGAGATTAGACCGGGTAATTTTATTTTTTATGACGCAGAACAGTGGGAACTGGGATCGTGTGATGCATCACAGATAGCGATTACATTAGCCTGCCCTGTCGTATCTGTTCACCCGAATCGTGATGAGGTTGTATTGTATGGCGGCGCTGTTCATTTAAGCAAAGAGACGTTTGTTCACTCGGGAAAACCTTCTTATGGATTTCAGACAGAAATGAATAATACCGATTGGGGACCTTTATTAACTGATTGTTCAATCCTCAGAGTATCACAAGAACATGGAATACTGGCTGTTCCAAGTCATCGTATCCAATCCTACCACCCCGGTGATATTGTGCTTATCGTACCAGCCCATTCCTGCCTGACAGCCCACCTCATGCGTCGTTACCTTACACTTAAAGGCGAAACGATAGATATGATGCCTGTTTAGTAGATAAGGCTTAATGGAACCGGTGTAAAGACCAGTACAAATACAATCAATGCCATTAAGGCAAGCGCTTTTCGCTTTCCATCCAACTCTGTGATCAGGTCAAGGGGTTCGGCATAGAATCGGCCCAGGAAGAAAATGATGGCCGCCCACAGCCACCAACCGCTCCATATGAAACCCAAAGCAATCAGCGCCACTAAAATTACCGGGCGCAACTTCTGTGCTTTCTGTTTCCCCAGAAGGACATAAATCACATGCCCTCCATCCAATTGACCGGCCGGGATCAGGTTCAACGCGGTGACCAGCATCCCCGCCCATCCAGCCCAGGCAACAGGGTCCAGCATCACATCCATACCTCCCGCCGGAAATGGTTTCCCTGTAAAGTAGTAGATGATCCAGTAAAGGAATGGGTCCATTCCCTGGTAGGAAACGGGCGCGGGCAAAAGCTGTCCAAACGCGAGATATTTCATGAAAAGATATAAGAGACTGTTGCCTTCCATTTGTAAAACCTGTCCGGCTGGCGCAGTGGATTGCAGCACATTTAAAGCGGACAATTTCAAACCAATGAAAAGTACAGGCAGGGCAATAATCAACCCGGCGAATGGACCAGCAAGGCCGATATCGATCAACTGGCGGCGGTTTCGAGGGATTTCTTTCATGTTGATGAAAGCTCCCATTGTTCCAAAGGGGCTCAATGGGAAAGGAATGAAATACGGTAGGGTTACATGTACGCCATGATGTCGTCCCATCAGGTAATGGCCAAATTCATGCGCAGCAAGAATGGCAAGCATACTGACTGCGAAAGGCCATCCTTTTGTAAAAATATTACTAATCGTTTCAAGGATGTTACTTGTGAACGGTTGTTCGGTTCCGTACATTGCTCCTGTCAGGAGAACACTAAAAAAAGTCAGAATAAAAAGAACCAGATTAATCCAGGGATTTGATGCCTTAGGTGATGGAAATCCTTCTATCAATAATATGATCTGCCTGCCATCCTCAATTCTAAAAAGCGGTGTCAAATTGTATGGACGAAATAGGTCATTCAATTCAGAGTACGCCTGTTCGGAATCGGTCGAATGCAAATGTCCACGATAACGAATAAGAAAATTGTCTTTTGTCGTTCCAATAGTTATATCTTCAATAAGAAAGAAACGAGCGATAATGCTTTGATAAATCTCACTTTGCGCAGAGATATCCATATGTCACCATCGATTTTGTTATAAGGCGGGAATGGATGGGAGTCGAACCCACCGCGGACTGTCCTACAGCCCGCCACAAGTTTTGAAGACAGGGAAGTCCACCGGGACCTTACCATTCCCTGTTCAAGCATACTTCAGAGTTTCCAACCGGACAAGAGAATATATACTTTCTTTTGATGCAACATAAAATTTAAAACACCGTATAGAGTAAATAAACACAAAATTGTAAGTTTTCACCTCTTGCAATTTTAAAAGATGCTACTATACTTCACGGCTGTTGCAAATTTTAGCCGTTTATTAAAAAAGGGAAAGTAAAGTTAAAATGGATGAAACCACAAAGCAGTTGGAAGAGGCTGAGGCAGAAAAAGATAAGCCTCCCAGTACAGGTACGCGTCCCATGCGGGCGTGGAGAGTAGCAGTTATTGCCAACATCAAGGGGGAAACCGAATTACCAATGGATGGTCCCGCTGATGCAGGAGCGGAATTTGACCGAAAAGAAACAATCCAGGAAATTCAATCGGCCATTGAATCAGATGGGCACACTACTGTGTTTATACCAGCAGATGCCAATCTGCCATTTGCGTTGGCTCAAATTCGACCGGATATCTGTTTTAATATTTCCGAGGGAATTTATGGCGATGCTCGTGAAGCCCAAATACCTGCATTGCTGGAACTATTCCGTATTCCATATACAGCTTCACGGGTTCTATCCAATTCCATCGCGCTTGATAAAACCATGACCAAGCGGATCTGGAGAGACAAAGGGCTTCCCACCGCGGCTTTCCAGGAATTTATTTCTGGTGAAGAACCTCTTACGAAAGACCTGGAGTTCCCCATGTTTATCAAACCAGCCAGTGAAGGTACTGGTATGGGGATGGATCAGGATTCAATAGTAAATGATGAAACATCGCTTCGGCGGCGTGTGCGTTGGGTAATTGAGAATTATCACCAAGCTGCGTTGGTGGAAGAATATCTTCCTGGGCGTGAATTTACTGTCGCTGTAATGGGTCGCGCGGACGCTGCTCAATATAGTCCGCGTCCATCTCAATATGAACCTGATGGTTTCCATCGGTTTCCCCTGCTTGAGGTGGATAGTTCCATATCTGTAACACCAGGTGTTTACGGCCATTCTGCCAAGACATTGCATACAGGTGATGAGGGGATTCCTCAATTTATCTGCCCCGCACAGGTAGAAGAACCTTTAGCCACTGAATTACAGGAACTAGCCATTAAAGCGCACTGCGCGATAAACGCTTTGGATGTTTCCCGTGTGGATATTCGCCTTGATAAACATGGGATGCCGCGGCTGATGGAAATAAACACTCTTCCTGGATTAACCCGTGGTTTTAGTGATCTTTGTGTAATTGCGGAAGCCGACAATTGGAATTATCGAGATATAATACTGGAAATCCTTTACCTTGGTGCCTCCCGTTTTGGGATGGTTACACCCAGGAATCAAACTGTTAGGGGCATTCCAGTGCAAATTCCCGATCTTGTTCCAGTGATTCAGAACCAACGTCATTCACGATAAATACTGATCCACTCCTCCTCTTGTGAGGAGTGGATCAAAGAAGAACCCGGGACCCTTAATGATGGGCCGGGCTTTTTCGCTTCAATGTGATTAAAAGGTGGTCAAACCTTTTAGGTATTTCAAGAAGAGTAGTTCAAACCAATATCAGATGTTATCAAATTAATAGGAGAGAGAAAATGAAGAATAAGTTGTTTGTTGTTTTAGCCGCTGTAGCTGTATTCGCCATGGTTTTGACCGCCTGCGCGCCTGCAGCTACCTCAAGCAAAATCAAAGTCGCCTCCGATGCAGCCTATCCTCCCTTTGAGATGGTTGATGAGAAAACCAAGGAATTGATTGGTTTCGATATTGACCTGTTCAATGCCATCGCCAAGAAAGCCGGATTGGAAGTTGAATATGTGAATGTTGGTTTTGATCCCCTTCTGGCCGGTATGGCTCAATGCCAGTATGATGCCGCCATTTCTGCCATCACCATCACCGATGAACGCAAGCAGAATATGACCTTCTCCGATCCTTATTTCCAGGCTGGTCAGGCAATCACCGTTGGTATCAAAGATGAGACCATCAAGACCGATGCGGATCTTAAGGGAAAGACTATCGGTACCCAGCTGGGCACCACTGGTGATATCCTTGCGAAGAAGATCGAAGGCGCCAATGTTAAAGCCTACGACAGCGTTGATCTGGCCTTCCAGGATCTGATCAATGGACAGGTTGAAGCTGTTGTCGCAGACAATGTTCCTTCCGAAGGATTCGTTGGAAAAAATGCTGACAAGATCAAGGTTGTTGGCAATCTGTTGACCACCGAAGACTATGGTATTTCTGTCTGCAAGACCAAGACCGACCTCCTCGCCAAGATCAATAAAGCCCTCGCCGAAGTCAAATCCGAAGGCACCATCGATAAATTGAACGAGAAGTGGATCAAGGGAACTGCCAAGTAGAAAGTTATTTGAATAGAAAAGGCTGCCGCACAGGCAGCCTTTTTTCTTATAAAGATCTTTTACAGTTTTACTTGATACCACATCCATTCGAACGTATAATTAATTCAGTCACGGGGATGATCGGCTTCGACGGGAGAGGCTGGTCCCGGATGGCGAGCCGAGAGGTGCCGAACTCGTAAAATCCGCACAAACCTTAAGTGCCAACCGCACTTCCTACGCTGCTCTTCCTCTCGCTGCATAAGCGATGGAGAGTCGCAACCGTCTCCTTGTGAGGCGGCGTCTGCCTTCCCCGAACTCCTGCCGGTGGAAGAGCGGGCGTCACAAGGCTGGAGTGCCATGCAGATCTCCACGTTCTGTATGAAAGAGGGCTTTCGGGCCTGAGTGGATTGCCAGTCATCTTTTCTGTTGATCTCTGGGTGGCCGGTGAAATAAAAGATCAACTACGCTCGTAGAGGTTCGAGGGTCGATTCTTTCGGACGCGGGTTCAATTCCCGCCATCTCCACCTGAAATCAAAAAAGACAATCATGGGTTATCTTTTTTGATTCAAAATTTTTCATTAGCCTGATTCATTACTAATTTTGTGATTCGCAAACCAATCCTTTAAGGTAATAACCCTCTGGAAAATTCAGAGCCACAGGATGATCGGGTGCCTGTGTCAACCAGTAAATGATCCTAGCCTGAACATTCGCATCCAACGCCGCTCCGGCAATAATTTTTTGAAAAAGATCCTGATTGATTCCACCGCTACATGAAAATGTGAACAACAGTCCTCCCGGGTTTAACATTTTAAAAGCCAGCAGGTTGATATCTTTGTATGCCCGGGCAGCTTTTGCCGCGAGCGCGGCTGTTGGGGCGAATTTTGGCGGGTCAAGAATGATAATATCAAATTTTGAACCTTTATCTCGGAGAGCGCGCATTGCTTGAAACACATCCGCTTCCATCCACTCGGCTCGATTCTGTGGAAGATCATTCAATTCCAGATTATGGCGGGCAATTTCCAGGGCTTCGGCCGAACTGTCAATGGAAAGTACACGATCAGCGCCGCCAGCCAATGCGTGCACGGTAAATCCTCCGGTATAACTGAAACAATTGAGGATATTTTTCCCATGAGCCAACTTGCCTGCAAGAAGTCTGTTTTCACGTTGGTCCAGGTAGAAACCAGTTTTTTGACCATGAATGATGTCAACCAGAAACCTCATGTTTCCTTCAGAAATGGTGATCTTGCTTTTCGGCATTTTTCCGGCCAGTAATCCAGTGCTTTCAGGTAATCCCTCCAGTTTTCTCACTTCTACATCTGATCGTTCAAACACCCCTTCAGCGTCTATCTCCTGAAGAAATATTTCAGCAATGCTTTTTTTCCATGGTTCTATTCCAGCAGAAAGAGCCTGTAATACGATCGTACCGCCATAAATATCCACAACCAGACCCGGAATATTATCTGATTCACCATGGATTAGCCGGACAGCATCGGATCGGTTCAATAAACCCAGTTCTTTGCGCAAGGAAATAGCCTTGCGAATTCTTTCGGATAAGAAGTTTTTATCAATTATGTCTACCTGTTGCCAGGTCCAAATTCTGGCACGTATTTGTGACTGCGGACTTAAAGCTGCCTTGCAAAGCCATTCTCCTCTGGCAGAAAAAACATCCACTACCTCACCCGATTCAGGGTTACCGGAAATTTCCTGGACTGCGCCAGAAAAAATCCACGGGTGTTTTTGTAGAACTGATTTTTCCCTTCCAGGTTTCAACAACATTTTATTTGTCACAATTATGCTCCAGTCATTTTTCGCAGTTCGGATTCATCCAAAATTGGGATATTAAGCTCTCTGGCTTTATCCAGTTTGGAACCAGGGTTTTCACCTAACACCAGATAACTTGTTTTCCTGCTCACACTATCTGTCACCTTTCCTCCCCGCGATTGAATCAAATCCCTGGCTTCATCACGAGAAAGCATCGGTAAAGTACCGGTGATGACAAAAGTCATTCCTTCCAAAGGCAGGGCTCCATTTTCATTTCCCTGGACTGGTTTGTTTTGCGGCCAAATTCCCCGTTCTTTAAATTTTCGGATCAGGTTCTGGTTTCCCTTACGTGAAAACCAATCAACGATCGCTTCGGCAATATTCGGGCCAATCCCCTCAATTGTCATCAACTCTTCTTCTGAAGCCTTTCCCAGAGCTTCAAGATCGGTGTACCGCTTTGCCAGGTCTACTGCCATCACCTCACCCACCCCGCGAATCCCAATTGCGGTCAACAGTCGGTTGAGGGGTTGGTTTTTTGATGCTTCAATGGCTTCAAGCAGATTATCGGCTTTCTTTTCGGCAAAACCTTCCAAAGTCAGCAGGTTTTCCCGTTTCAACGCATACAGATCTGCTGCATCATTAACCAAACCTGCATTGATCAATTGTTCCACGACTTTGATCCCACACCCGGCAATATCCATCGCGCCCCTGGAAACAAAGTGTTCCATATTGCGTAAAAGCTGTGCCGGGCAGGATGAATTAACGCAAAACCAGGCAACTTCACCTTCCAGGTGCTCTACTGGTTCGTGGCAAGCTGGACATACTTTTGGCGGACTATATGGCATTTCTTTTCCTGTGCGGGCATCTTTGACAGGGCCAATAACATAGGGGATCACATCTCCTGCCCGTTTTACCATTATACGATCACCTATACGCACATCTTTCTCCGCGATGAAATCAAAGTTATGCAACGTAGCCTGCCTGACAATCACACCTCCTATCTCCACTGGTTCCATAATTGCGTAAGGGGTTAATACCCCTGTTCTTCCAACATTGACTCCGATTTCTATGAGCTTCGTAGTTACTTCTCTGGCAGGAAATTTAAAAGCCATTGCTCCACGAGGATCCTTGCCAACATATCCAAGGGAGTCGGCCAGAACAAGGTCGTTGATCTTGACAACCGCGCCATCCACCTCAAAGGTTAACGTGTCGCGGGTATCTGCCCTTCGTTTACAGGAATAAAGCACTGAATCGATATCAGGACAGTGCTCAACCAGGTCTGAAACAGGAAATCCAAGTGCTCTTAAGTATTGCAGAAGTTCCCATTGAGTGTTTGGAACATCACCATCGGCATCGACAATATCATAAGTAAGCAGAGCCAGTGGACGCTGCGCTGTTAAACCAGGGTCTAACTGGCGCAGGGAACCGGCGGCCGTATTGCGTGGATTGAGATACGTTTTTTCTCCAGCTTCTTCTAGTCGCTTATTTAACTTTTCAAAATCTTTCAAGTAAATAAACGCTTCTCCGCGCACTACGAGGTGGCGCGGTGGTGTTGGACCATCCGGAGTGACAGGTATGCGAAGTGGCAGGGAACGGATGGTTCTTAGATTTGCCGTTATTTCCTCTCCAATTTCTCCATCTCCCCGGGTAGCGCCGCGAACAAAAATCCCATTCTCATAGTGCAACACTACAGTCAGGCCGTCGATTTTGGGCTCAACTACATAATCAGTTTTCAGGACACGTGGATCGAGCCTGGAAACACGCTCCACCCAGGCAATAATTTCCTCTGTGTTAAATGCATTGGCCAGACTCAGAATGGGTTGCGGATGAGCCAGTTTATTAAATTTTTCAGAGACGATCGACCCGACACGTTGTGTCGGCGAATCAGGTGTGATCCATTCAGGGTGCTGAGTTTCAATCTCACGAAGTTCTACCAACATCCGATCATATTCAGCATCGCTGATTATTGGAGCATCCAGTACATGGTATCGATAATTATGCAGATTAATTTCAGACTTTAATTTATTAAGGCGTTCTTTTTGAACCGATTCTTCCATCCATCCCTCTCATTTTCTACGATTGATCTGCAAAGCTTTTTCATACAAAATTTTATCTTCTTCAGAAACCGGTGTGATTGTTATACCGTGTGGAACCGGCTTTGACTCAGAATTAACATGGATAAATGTAATAAAACCATTGACTACCAGTTCTTCTTCTGCTCTAACTTCTACAAATGCAACCAGGCTTGTAGTTCCTGCGTAGATTATTTTGCTGTTATATGTGACTATTTCCCCACACTTCACTGGACGAGAAAAAGTCATTCCATGAATTTTCAGGCAAACAATGTTCTCAGGTTTTTTTAATTTTGCTGCCGCAATAAAACCAGATTCTACAAACCATTCGGCGCTTCGGCCAGCATACAATGTCCCATGATGGTTCAAGTCTTCTGATTTTACAAGATGGTTTGATATATTACTGGTCGGTTCCACTTTTGCTCCTTTGCCCTTATGTTACACTTATCTTATCCGGAGGTGACTATGAAAGCAATCAAGATTATTGCGTATATTGCATCTGCAATTCTTATTTTCTTCGGCGTTTTATTCATTTGGTCCGCATTCACTCCCACCAATCAGCAACCAGGAAATATTGTAACCGGACTGATTTCTGCAGGTATTGGTTTCATTATGATTTTCTGGGCTGCCAGAAAACCTGCCGAAAGTCCGGATCAGAATGTAACCGTAAAAATAGACCTTCCGGGTAATGTGACCCTCGACACAATGAAATGCAAATCTTGTGGTGGTGTGCTCAGCCCTGAAAACATCACACTGGTGGCTGGTGCACCGGTCGTATCCTGTCCATACTGTAAAACCACCTACCAGATCACAGAAGAACCCAAGTGGTAGTTTTTCATATTAGTTAGAACGGGGAGGTTCAAGATGTCCAGATTTCGATGGTTAAGCATCACTCTGGCTTTTCTTCTACTGACGCTGACCGCCACAGCTGCCTACGCGCAGACATATCTATTTCAGGTAGACAGCGTTGATGTTGTTGTATATGGGAATTCTGATGGCACGTCTTCTTTGGATTACACGATCAAATTCACCAACAGTCCCAGTGCTGATCCGATCGATTATGTGGATATTGGTGTTCCCAATAATTCCTATTCACTTTCCAATGTAAGCGCGGAAATAGACGGCGCTCGTGTCACGGACATTCAGAACTCTCAGTATGTAAAGCCGGGTGTTGCTCTTGGATTGGGCAGCCGTTCCATCCCGCCTGGTAAATCCGGGATTGTCCACGCGCGCATCAACAACGTGAACCGAGTGTATTACCCTTCCACATCCGAAGGTGTAAAAGACTACGCCAGCCTTGAATTCTCCCCCACCTGGTTTGGATCTGAATATGTCACCGGAACAACCAATTATTCTGTGACTATTCTGCTGCCGCCAGGCATCAACCCTGATGAACCCCGTTATCATTCTGTCCGCGGTGGTTGGCCCGGAAACGCAGAGCCCGAATCTGGATATGACAACGAGGGAAGAGTCTTTTATAAGTGGACGGCGAACAATGCCAACGCCCACACGCAGTACACGTTTGGCGCCAGTTTTCCAGCGAAACTCATTCCCGCTGATTCGATCGTAAAGACACCCCCCATAAGTATCGATATCGAAGATATTTGTTGCGGCGGAGTAGTTCTCGCATTCCTCGGATCTTTCATCTGGGGCATCTATGAAGCCATCTGGGGAGCTAAAAAGCGCAAATTGCAGTATTTACCCCCAAAGATATCGGTTGAAGGGCACGGAATTAAACGCGGCCTGACTGCCGTGGAAGCTGGAATCCTCATGGAACAACCAGTGGATCGTATTATGACCATGATCCTTTTCTCGCTGATTAAAAAGAACGCGGCCCAGGTGACGAAGAAAGATCCATTGGAGATAAGAGCTATCAGCCCACAACCGGAAGGTCTTTTTGAATATGAGAAAACTTTCCTTGAAGCCTTCAGTAAAGCGGATGGAAAAGACAGGAAAAAAGACCTCCAAACCATGGTCATCGATCTCGTAAAGGATGTTGGTGAGAAGATGAAAGGATTCTCCCGAAAGGAGACAGTCGCCTACTACAAAGATATTATGGAACGCGCCTGGGGGCAGGTCGAAGCCGCCGCCACTCCGGATGTAAAAATGGAGAAATTCGACCAGTATATGGATTGGACCATGCTGGATGATAAATTTGATGACCATACCCGGGATGTATTCAGGAGCGGTCCCGTTATTCTTCCGCGTTGGTGGGGTCACTACGATCCGACGTATTCTTCTGGCGGCGGATCCTTCAGGGGCGCAGATGCTGTTCCGTCTTCCAGCAGTTCTGGAGGCGGCAGCATCCAGTTGCCTTCCCTGCCCGGCGCAGAGTTTGCCTCATCCATGGTCGGCGGAATTCAAAACTTTTCTAGTAATGTAGTTGGCGACTTGACTTCATTTACCAGTGGGGTCACCGATAAGACAAATCCGGTGCCTGTGACCAGATCCACTGGAGGTGGCGGTGGCGGTGGACATAGTTGCGCGTGCGCTTGCGCCTGTGCCGGTTGCGCCTGTGCCTGCGCCGGCGGCGGAAGATAGAAAGTGTTTCACAGGTGAGCTGGAAATCCCTGGTCAATTCACCGCGGTCTTTGTTTTACCGGTTCCAACGGTCCAACATTCCGTTAAAACCCGGATTGTATGTCTTTGACCGAGATGAACCCCGCGGAAAAGCGCGCATTCACCTTCGTGTGGATGAAGACGGTCATGGTGTACTCATAGTCAATGCGGCTCGCATGTTCCATTTGAATCCGAGCGCCACATATATGACTTCTTTGTTTTTAAGCTTAAATACAGTGAATGAAGCTGTTTCGAATCTGGCCAGACTGTACCAGATCCCGGTTGACCAGGCCAGAACAGATTATCTCTCCTTGATCCCATCCATCGAGGCTCTCATCTTCCCTGATTCAGCCTGTCCGGTGTGCGATCTTGACCTGGAGATTAACGCACCATTCAGTTCAAAACCATCTGCGCCATATCGAATGGATCTGGCCCTTACCTATCGCTGTAATAATAATTGTTCACATTGTTACAATGCTCGACCCCGCAATTACCCGGAGCTATCGACCGATCAGTGGAAAAAAATAATCGACCGGTGTTGGGAAGTGGGCATTCCGCATATCATCTTTACCGGCGGCGAACCCACTCTGAGAGTTGATTTGCCGGAATTAATGAATTACGCGCAATCACTTGGACAGATCACTGGTATCAATACTAACGGCCGGCGTTTGGCGGATATGGACTTCGTACATCAATTGGTCTCTTCCGGGCTGGATCATGTACAGATCACATTAGAGTCCGCAATCCCGGAAGAACATGATCGACTGGTATGCCATCCGGGAGCCTGGCAGGAAACAATAGCTGGTATTAAGAACGCGCTGGGCTCTCAGTTATATGTCATGACCAATACAACTCTCTTGCGTGATAATGCCGTCCACCTTGAAGAAACACTATCACTGCTAAATGAAATCGGGGTTCCTACGGTCGGATTGAACGCTCTGATCTATTCCGGGCGTGGTGAGACTGTCGGAACCGGTCTGGAAGAATCCGCGCTGCCTGACCTGTTAAAAAAAGCGCAATCACTGACATCACGCTTTGGCCAAAAATTGATCTGGTATACCCCCACCCAATATTGCCATTTTGACCCTATGTCTCTGCAACTTGGCATCAAAGGTTGCACTGCCGCGCTCTATAATATGTGTGTGGAACCAGATGGTTCTGTTATTCCTTGCCAGTCGTATTATCAATCTCTCGGGAATTTTTTATCGGATAGCTGGTCATCAATCTGGGATCACCCGCTCTCGCGCTCACTTCGAGAGCGTAAGGATGTTCCTTCCGCCTGTGTGAATTGTACCTATTTACATGAGTGCGGCGGCGGGTGTCCGTTGCATCGCCTTGACAGTCAACCAGTACCTATTCTTCCAGAATTTGCCTGATATATTTGGGAGGTAATTATGAAAACTTTAGAAATTTTACGCGAACGTTTTTTTCCAAAGAGTCAGTATCTTCCATCTGGATTCTTTTCATTTCAATCCCCTCCGGAAGTTGATCCCCCTTACCGAATGCATTTGCGACTTGAAAACGATGGGACAGGCCTGCTGGTCATTAACGCGCGTACGGTTTTGCATTTGAATCCTACAGCTGCAGAATTGGCTTATCATCTTGTGCAAAAAGATTCACTGGATACAACCGCCAGGGATATGTCCAAACGCTACAATGTGCCTCTTCAAACAATTTATGATGATGCCAGAGATTTTCAGGAACGCATTCAAACCGCCATCGATTCCCCGACATTGGATCCGGTAATGTTTCTAGATTTCGAACGTGTTGAACCATATTCCAAAGAAGTATCTGCGCCATACCGGCTGGATTGCGCGCTGACATATAAAACAGTGGATGAATCACACGATGCAGTACCTGTTGAGCGGGTAAAACGCGAACTTGTGACCGACGAATGGAAAATCATCCTTCAAAAAGCATGGCAGGTCGGTATTCCCCAGATTGTTTTTACTGGTGGAGAACCAACATTACGACCTGACCTTAATGAATTAATCTCCTTTACTCAAAATCAAGGGCAGGTAACCGGACTCCTGACTGATGGAAAACGGCTTGCTGAACGCGATTATCTGCACAAACTACTGCAATCCGGATTGGATCATGTGATGATTTCGCTGGACCCTGACTCAGATCAAGCCTGGGAAGCGATCCGGGATGTTTCTAAAGAATCGCTTTTCCTCACCACCCACCTGACCCTGACCGCCCACCTCATCCCCGAAATTGAATCCATCCTGTCAAGGCTGAAAAACTACATGGGGCAGAACCGCAACCTGTCACTCTCCGCAAATCACAAAGAACTGGGGGAAGATCTGGTGAAGATCCGAAATAACGCCATTCGTATGGGCTTTCAAATTGTCTGGGATTTGCCGGTTCCTTATTCCGGAATAAATCCAGTCGCGTTGGAAAAAGAAAATGGAAACGATTTACCGGATGGTGCTGGAACTGCTTGGCTGTACGTGGAACCCGATGGAGATGTATTAAAAGCCCAAGGGATCACCGCGGTATTGGGCAATATTCTATCTGATCCATGGGAGAAGATCTGGAATAATCCTCAAAGACATGCGTAATGCGCTTTTCCATCGATCTTCATAACCGATTTCGCGAGCAGGCGTCCTGGACAAGACAGGCCCAGCAGTTTTTCCTGGCAAATTCCGGTATAAAAGCCGGAAGTAAGGTTTTGGAAGTGGGATGCGGCACAGGCGCGCTGCTCGAATCTGTATCCAATCAATGTCAGGCACTTTTTTTTGGCATTGATATTCAATTTGATTTGCTTTCATATGCCAGCCTGATATACCCACAAATACCCCTGTCCTGTTCAGACGCTCTTCGCCTCCCATTCTGCAGTGGGACGTTCGATGCCGTGATCAGTCATTATTTTCTGTTGTGGGTTAAAGATATTGACCAGGTCATGCAAGAGATAAACAGGATTATTCGGCCGGGCGGATTTTTCGCAGCTCTTGCAGAACCTGATTATGGCAGCCGGATCGACTACCCGGAAGGATTTGTCCAGATTGGCAGGATGCAAAGAGAATCCTTGAAAAGTCAGGGAGCTGATCCTGATTTGGGTAAAAAACTGGGAACTCTATTTATAAGAAACGGATTCAAAGACGTTTCACAGGGAATACTTGGTTCCTTCCAGTCCCATCCCTGTTCAAAAGAAGCAATTGAATCTGAACAACGTATCCTGCGATCAGATGTTAACACGCAAATGGACGAGACAATGTTAAACCATCTGATGGAAATGGATACTAGATCCCGTTTGGACAATTCACGGGTGCAATTTGTCCCCACTTTTTTTGCCTGGGGTTCCAAGCCTTGCAATTGATATTTTTTCTTCAATTATATTGACATTGACCTGTCAGAGTGCTATTATCTCAAAGTTATGAAAACTAAAAACCACGCCCCGTTTTCTTAGGGGCGTTTGCATGCCAGGAGGTGAAAAATGCCATTCGTCAGTGAACTCATGGGACGGAAAGTTACAGATATTGATGGCAACACCTTAGGCACTCTGGTTGAAATTATTGCCACTCAGAAGAATATTCCCATCCCGAAAATTGTGGCGATCAAAATAAAAAAGAATTCCAGCACAATGCTCATCCCCGCAGGCGATGTGGCGGCATTATTCGCTCCGATCATCCCACTCAACCGCCATCAAGATGAGCTGGTGGAATATTGCATCCAGGATGATGATCTTGAACTGGTTGAGGATGTGCTGGATAAACAGATCATTGATACCAATGGCGTACGTGTCGTTCGTGTGAATGACCTAGAGATTACCCGGGTTAACGGCGAGTTTTATGTATCCAATGTGGATATCGGTGGCGCTGGCTTGCTAAGACGGCTTGGATTCAAACGTTCCTCCGCTTCTGTTGCCGATAAGGCGGTAGGCGCACTGCCTTCGGGAATGATCTCCTGGGAAGATGTGGAACTCATTTCGCATGACGAACCCATGCAGTTGAAAGTTCCCAGTGATAAGTTATCAGTGCTGCATCCGGCGGATTTGGCGGAAATTCTTTCTGACCTCAATCGTCAGGAAGGCAGCAAATTGCTCGAATCACTGGATGATGAGACACTGGCAGATACGCTGGAAGAGGTGGAACCCGATTTCCAGGCAAGCCTTGTCGAACAATTGCCCAATGAGCGTATTGCCGATGTGCTGGAAGAAATGTCGCCAGATGAAGCCGCAGACCTTCTGGCCGAACTACCGGAAGACCGTTCCGAACAACTTTTGAATCTGATGGAAAAAGATGAAGCGGAGGATGTAAGAAAACTTCTCACTTTCCCTGAAGAGTCTGCTGGCGGTATCATGAACACAGAATTTGTAACCCTTCCGGTGGATCTAACTGCGGGACAGGCGATCACACGTATTCGTGAGACTGCAAATGAAGCAGAAACTATTTATTACATTTATGTGACCGACGAAGCGGAGCACCTTCTTGGGGTTTTCTCTCTACGCCAGTTAGTCCTTGCCAATCCCAAACAACACATCAAGGATTTCATGGAAACGCATCTGATCACCGTAGATATTGCCGATGATCAGAATAGGTGCGCCCAGATTATCTCAAAATATAATCTACTTGCTGTACCAGTTGTAGATAAAAATAATGTGATCCACGGCATCGTCACCGCTGACGACGCCCTTGATAAGATCATCCCAACCGCCTGGAAGAAACGTCTTCCCAAGCTGTACCATTAATTACCTGTCCAGGAGGAGTTTATGGCCTTCTTCAAAAACCTGAAGCGCTATAAGGCGCGCTTTCTTTTATTGCTGGCTGTTGTTGGTCCCGGCATCATCACCGCGAATGTGGACAATGATGCCGGCGGTATAGCCACGTATTCTGTAGCCGGTGCACATTACGGGTACACACTGCTCTGGATGATGCCACTGGTCGCTCTGGCATTGATCATTATCCAGGAAATGTCTGCCCGCTTGGGTGTGGTGACTGGAAAAGGCCTTGCTGATTTGATCCGCGAAGGATTGGGAGTAAAGTGGACAACCATAATTCTTGGCATGCTGCTTTTCGTCAACCTCGCAAACACTGTTTCAGAATTTGCCGGGGTTGCTGCCAGTATGGAAATATTTGGAGTAAGCAAATACATTTCTGTGCCTTTGGCTGCTGTTGGCGTATGGCTGTTGATCGTCAAAGGCAACTATAAAACAACAGAACGGATTTTCCTGGTAGCCAGTGCGATTTACCTGGCATATGTAATTTCCGGCTTTATGGCCAAACCGGATTGGGGGGCTGTTTTCCAGGCCAGTATCACGCCGTCATTTAAATTCGATCCCGGATATGTAACCATCTTTGTCACAATTATAGGTACCACAATCGCGCCATGGATGCAGTTTTATCAGCAGTCATCCATCGTGGATAAGGGTATCAAATTGGAAGAATACAACTTTGAAAAAGTAGATGTCCTGGTAGGTTCGATATTTGCCGTGCTTGTCGCGGCTTTCATTATGATCGCATGCGCGGCAACGCTTTTCAAGACGGGTATAAGGATCGAAGGAGCTAAAGATGCAGCTCTGGCTCTTGGCCCTCTGGCTGGCGAGAACGCCACAGTTTTGTTCGCCCTGGGTTTGTTGAACGCATCTCTGTTTTCAGCCGCTATTCTACCTCTCTCAACGTCTTACACAGTGTGCGAGGCTTTCGGTTGGGAAAGTAGCATTAGTCATGACCTGAAAGAAGCGCCTATGTTTTTTGGAATTTATACCACATTAATTGTCCTTGGGGCTGCTATCATCCTATTGCCCATAAAATCATTAATTGATGCCATGATGCTTAGTCAGACGTTCAACGGAGTTCTTCTACCTGTCATACTGATCACCATGCTGAAACTGATCAACGATCGGCATATCATGGGGAAGTATGTGAATGGGCGGATTTTTAATTATCTGGCCTGGTTCACTGTGATCATTTTAATCATCCTGGCGGCAATTCTTGTATTGACCACTTTCTTTCCAAGTTTGTTTGTTTTCTGATTTTACTTGCATCAATTAACAGTCAGGCTTATAATATTGAACGTTCGGGGCGTGGCGCAGTCCGGCTAGCGCGCTTGCATGGGGTGCAAGAGGT
>CAYNJT010000062.1:0-18800 GCA_964397625.1 uncultured Leptolinea sp.
CCTTTGATCCCCATCGAATTGTATATGAGCCCGATATCCATCTCAAGGTCTTCAACCGCCCAGGCGGCTTTACGGTAGGCCCACACGCGGTGACTGGCCGCGTCGGTGATCTCAAGTTCATACGCCTGGTTTGCGAGACGTTCGGCAATGCGTTTATTCAGAGCGAATTTGTTAGCGAGATTAATTGGGCGGGGGATGCGGTCTTTGATTCTGTATTTTTCGCAAAGTTCCCGAATGCGTAGGGCAACCCGATTCCAGTTGTAATTGGCCGGCGCGTAACTCCCCGGCGGATACCAGCGCCTGTAGGATTCAACCAATCCGGGAAACTGGTCTTGAAGGATGGAAAAGAAGAAATCCTTTTGCTGGTCGGCCAGGGTCAGGCTGCCGGCCAGCACAAACTGGCCGCCATTTTCCGCCGTCCAGCGCACCACGGCTTCCAGGTTGGCGTCATCATCGCTCACGCCGGGGAGAATGGGCATGAAGCATGTGCCGGTGATGATGCCGGCAGAAGCGATCTGTTTCATGGCCGAAAACCGGCTTTCAACATGAGGTGCGAGGTTTTCCATCTGCACCGCGATGGCATGGTTGGGTGAGTCCGGGGTGCTTATGGCACTGAACGCCACCGCGGATGGCGATTGCGCGTTGATCTCCCGCAGGATGTCCAGGTCTCGCAGGATTAGAGGAGAGCGGGAAAGCATAAACACAGGGAACCCGAGCTCCCGGCAGACTTCCAACATGCGTCGGGTGATCTCGTACTTCCGTTCGGCGGGCTGATAATCCCCCAGACAGACAATATCCACTGGCTTGCGGCTTAGGGAGCGGCGTAACAGATCGGCCGCGTTCTCCTTAATTTTGATGTGGGTGGAATACTCATCCACATTTTCGTACGGAGCGTACTTGCTTTCACGCGCGAAACAAAAGGCGCAGCCGTGTTGACAGCCCGTGTACGGGTATGCGGAATAGCGCGACCAGAACCAGTGATCCGCCCGCTTGTGACTGTTGAGAATTGTTTTGGGCCGGTAGGGATCAAAACATACTTTGTCGGTCATGCGGTCAACCCCGTGACTTTTACGCGAAGGTGGGAGGGCAGGTATTTGACGGCTTTGCGCAACATCAACGCGCGGTGCGGGCGATCGACCTGAAGTAATAACCAGCCGGTCACTATCTCAGGGTAATACCGGCCCAGGGTTTTCAATCCCCAACCGATTCCTTTGATGGCATCCTGTTCCTGTTCTGTGAACATGGGCTCAAGCAGGTCCAGAAGGCGTTCAACCTGCGAGGCACAGGCAGTCTTCCCGCGCGCCTGTTTGGCCCAGTAATGCACGGCAACTCCGACCATGCGGCGCACCCACCGGTTGGGATGATCCCGCCAGTCTGAGAGTATGGCTATCGTAGGTTCAAACTGTTCAACCAGTGTGCGCCCGGGAACCCGTTCCCCGAAGGAATCGGCGGCATACCAGACATCCGATCTGATCACAAAATCACATACGGCCGAAAGTGAATCCGTCAGATCAATTTTAGCCGTTTGTTGCAGCACGCTGGCGATAATGATCCATCCCCCCATAGTCTGATCAGCGGCAATCAGATTGAGAAATGGGTTGACAGTTGAGGGATGAGCCTGTCCGATGATCAACCCGATCACATCGAGCAATCGGAAGGGTGAACGGGTATGCAGTACAGGAAAGAGGATCTTATAAGCGTCTTCAGTCTCTCCCTCTTCCAGCAATACATAGATTCGGTTACCCAACAATTGCGCATCGGCTGTATTCATCTTTTGATCTCGTAAAAAAAACTGTATATATTATAGAACAAAAGATCGAATATGGCAAAATATCTTCCTGTTTCTTTCTCCGGTGTATAATCAGCCCTCAGATTCTTTGAGGAGCCTTTCAATGAGCCGAGTTATAACAACCGAAAGCGGAACCCGGGAGAGAACCCGTTTGAGTAAAGCCGTTGTAAAAGCCATCCGTCTGTTGGCGCAGCAGGAACGTCCGGATGATGACAGCCGCGACCTGGCTGCCTTTATTGCCATTGCCTGTGATGAAATGTATAAATCGGTGGAAGCCAGTGTAATTGCCTGGGAGAAAAAAGATTACTGGGTTAAAGCGGACCGATTCCGCATGGAATGGCAATGGTGTGACCGCGCGGCTTCCGCGATGAGCAAAGCCGTGCTGGCGGATGACTGGGGCGGGGTGGCATCAACCTCCGGGATGATCGCCCAGAAGCTGATGAAAGTCCAACTGGCTCCCGGCGCTCGGGTAGGAACGCCATGGGTGGGCGCGTACCGGCAATTAAAATCCAAGAATAAATAGAACTGATTAAATAAAAAAGACGTGAAGTGAATTTCCACATCACGTCTTTTTCGTTTCAATATTAGTCTATTTCTTCTTTAGAATAATACGGGCATCTACAACTTTGAGGCCTTTGCCTTCTTCGTAGACCAGCACCGGGTTGGCATCTGATTCGCTGATCTCATCTTCAAGGTCGGTGATCATGCTGGAATATTTTTCCACGGTTTCGGCAAGAGCTTTGCGGTCGCGAGGAGATTCACCGCGGGCGCCCTTGAGGATGGCGGCAGCGCGGATCTCTTCGAACATGTCGGCTGCCTGGGCTTTATCCACAGGAGCCACGCGGAAGGTGACATCTTTCAGCACTTCCACGAAGATACCGCCCAGACCGAACATCATGGTGGGGCCAAAGGTGGCGTCATTGGTGGAACCCAGGATGGTCTCGGTTCCCCAGGGTGCCATTTCCTGAACGGCAATACCATGAATGTTGGCATCGGCCTTGTAGGCTTTGGCATTCTTGATGATTGTTTTGAAGGCTTCGCGGCAGGAGGCTTCGTCTTTGATGTTAACCTTGACACCACCGGCGTCGGATTTGTGCAGAATCTCGGGGGAGACGATTTTCATCACCACCGGGAACCCGATCTTCTTGGCCAGGGCGACAGCTTCATCTTCGGTTTTGGCCAGTTCGGTGGCGGTTACCGGCAAGCCGTAAGCGGTGAAGACCTGTTTGGCTTCGATCTCGGTCAGGGCGCCGCGGCCATCAGCGCGCGCGGCGGAAATGATCTGCATGGCTACCTTGCGGGCGGCATCGTTGCGTTTATAGGCGGGTTCCTTGGCGGTTTCGCGCATCAGAGCGTATTCACGAAGCGCAGCCATGGCGTTGATTGCCAGATCAGGGGCGCCGTACGCGGGAATGCCGTTTTCCACCAGCCAGGCCATGGCGGCAGCAGATTTTTCACCGCCCACGTAGGAAACGGTCACAGGTTTATTCTTGACACCGGATTCGTCCAGAGCCTGTTTGATGCCCTTGGCGATCTCCAATGGATTGGTCATGGCGGTTTCACAATAGAGAACCACGAGACCGTCGACCCACGGGTGGGCAATGGCGAAGCGCACGGATTCGGCATACCATTCCGTGCCAGCCATACCGGTCAGGTCAACCGGATTCTTGGCAGAACCGAATTCCGGCATATGCTGTTTCATGGCTTCCTGAACATCGGTTGGAGCGAATTTCATGGGGATGCCATAGCGTTCAGCGGCATCTGTTGCCAGCACGCCTACACCGCCGCCATTGGTGATAACCAGAAGGTTGTCGCCTTTGAGCGGAGGCATGAGAGACAAAGCCAGAGTGCGGTCAAACAGATTGTCAAGGTCGGATGCCTGAATAACTCCAGCCTGCTTGAAGGCAGAACCGTACACTTTGGCGGCGCCGGCCAGTGAACCAGTATGAGACGCGGCCGCGGCCGCTCCATGGGCGGAAACGCCGGATTTTAAAGCGATGATGGGTTTCTTTGATGCGCGGCCGGCTTTGATGAATTTGCGGCCATCCTTCAGACCTTCAATATACAGGCTCGTGCATGTAGTCATCGGGTCGTCATTCAACCAATCAATAATGTCAGCAATATCCACATCGCACATGTTGCCAATGGAGACCAGTTTGTCAAAGCCTACACGGCGGGTAAAAGAAGCCGCGTCCATGGCGATAAGCAGGGCGCCGGATTGGGTGATGAGAGTGGCTTTTCCTTCCAGCGGCAGGAATGGGGCGAAAGAGGCGTTCATTTTGTCCGAGTTGGACAGGGTACCCACAATGTTCGGTCCCAGAACGCGCATTTTGTATTTACGGGCAATGGAGACCAGTTCGTCTTCCAGATCTTTGCGGCCGACTTCGCTGAAGCCGGAGGTGATCACGATGAGACCTTTGACACCTTTTTTGCCGCATTCTTCCGCCATGGTGTTGACCAGTTTTACGGGAACGCACATAACAGCAGCCTCAATGCTGCCGGAAACATCGCTGATACTGGCATAGCATTTCATCCCAAGAATTTCTGAGGCCGAGGGATTGATCGGATAGACCGCCCCCTTATAGCCGGATTTCTGCAGGTTTTCCAGAACGGTGTAGCCAATTTTTCCGGGTGTGGCTGAAGCTCCGATAACAGCAATCGATTTCGGCTTCAATAAAGCATTCAATTCATCATTATTCACGTCAGGTTCCTCCTAAAGGAATGTATTTTTAATAATTGCTATCAAAACCTATCAACTTGATTCACACAAAACCAACCGGTGAAACAAATTTTACCGGTTGAAAAGATTATCGAGATTATTTTACGACAAAAACCGGGATTTTACCGGTAGAATTAATGATGATTTTGATAGGATTTGATAGGAAGAATGTCATATTCGATTCAGGGGAATTGTGAACATGATGTGCGAGAAACGCCCTGCCAGGAGAATTGTCTGACAGGGCGTACGAAAGAAAGGTTGCTATATGTATGTCAAATGGCAAGGGGACATTATTTAGATTTGTCAAGCGCGGCAACCATGATTTTTTGGATGCGACCGATCATTTCCGCCGGGTCGGGGTGCAGACCTTCGATCAACAGGGCGTTTTCATAAATTTGTTCGACCAGCATGGATGTCAACTCCGAATCTGTTGGCAGATCAGCCAGTTGGACGAGGATCTGGTGCCGCGGATTGATCTCCAACACCTTGCGAGGAACTTCCAGCGGCTGATTCATCATCTGATACACGCGTTGAATTTCCGGCGCAGGGCTGTTATCAGGGTCAACCAGGCGTGCGGGGGATTCGATCAACCGGTCGGTGGCGCGAACGTCAGCCACTTTCGTGCCAAGAAGCTTCTTGAAGCGGGAGATCAGCATATCTACAGTTTCGGCGGGAACTGGTTCGACATCATTTTCTGCCGGTTTTACCGCTTCGCCGAGGTCGGCGTCGCGGTCAGAAACATTCACCAGCGGAACGTCTTTGAACTTCTTGAGTGCCAGTAGCATGAAAGAATCCAGTGGGTCGGTCAGTAACAAGACATCCAGATCTTTCTGACGCACCAGGTCAAGGTGGGGACTATGAATAATGGAATGGTCATCGTCGCCAAGAATGTAATAAATCTTATCCTGTCCTTCCCGCCGTTCAGCGAGATACGTCTCCAGAGAAATCAAATCTTCGGTATGGTGCAGGCTATGGAAACGCAGAAGGGGGACCAGGTCATCATAATCCGCGAAGTCAGAAGCAACTCCTTCTTTCAGATAGCGACCAAACAGGTTCCAGAATTCTGTATATTTCTCTGGTTTTTCCTGTGAAAGCCTGCGGATCATTTCGATGGTCTTACCGGTAACCAGTTTCTTTAATTGCATCAACAGGCGGTTGGACTGGATGGTTTCACGGGAAATGTTTAAGGGAATGTCCTCCGAATCTACAATACCCTGCACAAAACGAAGATATTCCGGAAGAAGATCGCGGAAGTAATCCTGTATGAGGATCTTGCGGGCGTACAGTCGCAGGCCGTCCTGCTTGCGAGGGGCATACAGATAATGTTCAGCGCTGGCCGGGATGAAGAGCAGGGCATAGGCTTGCACAGGGGCATCTACCGCGAGATGCGTATAGGTTAATGGTTCTTTTTGATCAAGAGTAAATTGCTTGTAGAATTCGCTGGCATCCTGGGCGGTGATCTGCTGCGAATTCTGCCGCCACAGGGCGGTCTGCCGGTTGACCTGTTCGGTTGATGAGCCTACATAAATTGGAAAGGCTACATAATCATTATGACGTTGGATCAACTGGCGCAGGCGGCTTTCTTCTGTGAATTCAACGGCATCTTCTTTCAAAAAGACTGTGATTTGCGTGCCGCGATCTTTTTTCTCATAATCCTGAATGTTGAAGCTTTCCTTACCATCTGATGTCCACAAGGCCGATGGTTCTTCTTTTACAAAGGAATGTGAAGCCACTTCCACCTTATCTGCCACCATGAACACGGAATAGAAGCCCACCCCGAATTGACCGATAATATTGGAAAGGTCAGCTCCTTCATTCTGACCGGCTGCCTGCATAAAGGCAGCCGCGCCGGAGTGGGCAATGGTTCCAAGGTTTTCTTCCATTTCATGACGAGTTAGGCCGATGCCCGTGTCGCGGATGGTCAGGGTGCGGGCGGCGGGATCCGTTGTGATCCAAATACCCAGCTCAGCTTCCGGATCTAGCACATCACGATTGGTGAGCATTTCAAAGTTCATTCGCGTGAGAGCGTCGGACGCGTTGGAGATCAATTCACGCAGGAAAATTTCCCGGTCTGTGTATAAGGAATGGATAAGGATATTCAAGAGCTGCCGGGTTTCTGCCCGAAAGGGCATGGAAACAGGAGTATTCTCTGCATCAACCATAGTATTTTCCCCTGATAAATAGGATTAATTGTGATAATTGTAAGCGAAAAGCGTAAGAGAAATATTAACAATGACCAGTACTATAGGGATGATTTACAATTCCGATATTCACAAGTGAAAAAAATTATTGGATGATGGAGAAATCACAAAATGCCGGTAAACGATGATTTCGGGAAACACAAATCAAACGAACTGATCGAATTCGCGCAGAAATTGGTTCAGATAAAAAGCTACTCCGGTGAAGAGGGCGACGCGATACGATTTATTGCCGAACAGATGAAGACATTGGACTATGACGAAGTGACCATCGACCGGCATGGCAATGTTGTCGGCCAAGTGGGGCACGGAGACAAGGTTATTTTGTTTGATTCGCATATCGACACAGTGCAGGTAAATGACGCCGATCAATGGGATGTTCCCCCATTCAGCGGGGAGGTAAAAGATGGGTACCTGTGGGGACGCGGCTCTGTGGATATGAAGGCTGGCGCTGCTGCTTCTGTGTACGCGGCAGCTTTGGCCAAACAAAAAGGCTGGTTGGATGGAAAGACCGTCTATGTGTCCTGTTCCACCTTTGAGGAAGACTGTGACGGCGAAGCGCTGAAACAGGTATTGGCTGGAATCGCGAAACGCCCAAATTTCGCCGTGATCTGCGAACCGTCAGCCAATCGGATTGCCATCGGGCACAAGGGTAAGGCGCAGATCATCATCACCGCGCATGGTATTTCGGCGCACGGCTCTGCCCCGGAAAAAGGTAAAAATGCCGTGTATGAGATGGCAGAGATTATCCAACGCGTCGAGGAAACCAACCGTGAACTATTCAAAAAGGAAGGTGCCCACGGAACGCTGGTACTCTCAAATATTTCCTGCCAGAGTGTATCGTTGAACGCCGTCCCCTCTGAATGCCAGATCTACCTCGACCGCCGCCTGGCGCCCGGTGAGACCGAGCAAACTGTGCGCGATGAAATGACGCGAATCATTGAAGGAAAGGATGCCACATGGGAGGTTGATACGATTCAGCGTAAAACCTGGACGGGAGAGCCAATTACCTACCGCCCCCTTCATCCTGCTTGGGAAATCAGCCTTGAAAGTGATCTCGCCAGGGCTTTCATTAACGCGAGTACCGAAGTACTTGGTCAGGAACCACAAGATTTTGAATACTGGGATTTCAGCACGAACGCGGTCGCGACCGTTTCACTGGGCATCCCAACCATTGGGTTTGGTCCCGGTGAACATAAACTGGCGCACATGCGCAATGAACGCTGTGAAATAAACCAAATACTTACTGCGTATTTGGTTTATTCTCATGTGATTCATGCTCTTTAAGTGTTCACTTCCATCGTAGATGGGAACCGGTTTGCCTGAATACACAAATTGAAAGATAATTCAGGTCATTGGAGGAAAAATGGAACACTTTCCCAAATTTAAAGCGGCTGTCGTGCAGGCTTCGCCTGTGCTTTTTAATCGGGAAGCTACCGTTGAAAAGGCCTGTCGTTTGGTACTTGAAGCTTCTCAACTTGGAGCGAACTTGGTGTTATTACCCGAATCGTTTATTCCAGCTTATCCGCGTGGATTCTCGTTTGGGGCGGTGGTTGGCAGCCGTTCTGCCGAGGGTAGGGCACTCTGGCAGCGTTACTGGGAAAATTCAGTGGATGTCCCCGGTCCGGCAACGGATGCGCTGGGTGAAGCCGCGCGCCTGGCTAATGTTTACCTGGGTGTTGGGGTAACCGAACGTCTGAATGGAACTTTATATTGTAGCCTGCTCTATTTTGGGCCAGATGGAAAAATCCTGGGAAAACACAGGAAACTAAAACCTACCGCCTCTGAAAGGCTGATCTGGGGAGAGGATGATGGCAGTACTTTAACTGCCATACCCACCGAATTAGGAATCCTTGGCGGTCTAATCTGCTGGGAAAACTATATGCCTCTTGCGCGCATGGCCATGTATCAGAAAGGTGTACAAATCTATCTAGCTCCCACGGCTGACTCGCGGGATACCTGGCAGGCAACCATGCGGCACATCGCACTGGAAGGACGTTGCTTCGTATTGGGCTGCAATCAGTTTGTAAGCCGTGACATGTACCCAGCTGATCTGCCAGGATATAAAGAGCTGGCAACTCAACCCGAAGTAATGTGCCGGGGTGGAAGTGTGATCATCTCTCCGATGGGCGAAGTATTGGCTGGTCCGTTGTTTGACCAGGAGGGAATCCTGACGGCAGAATTGGACCTGGCTGAAATTGTGCGGGCAAAATTTGATTTTGACGCGGCCGGTCATTACAATCGTCCGGATATCTTTGAATTTCGGGTACATGAGCGCCGGTGAAAAATGCCTGCTCCCGAAAAAATTGACGGACAATGTATGAGTGATTTCAAATTTCATGAATAGGACTTGAATATGGCCTCCTGGTTTCAATCACTACATCCAATCTGGCAGGCGCTTGGCGCCACGTTGTTTACCTGGTTTTTAACTGCCCTTGGAGCGGCCACGGTGTTTGGTTTCAAATCCATCAACAGAAGGCTGCTGGATTCGCTTCTTGGTTTCGCGGCAGGAGTGATGATCGCGGCCAGCTACTGGTCGTTACTGGCGCCTTCCATTGAGATGGCGGAAGCGGAAGGCGGACCTGCCTGGGTACCGGCTGTTGTCGGGTTTTTGTTGGGTGGCGCATTTCTCTGGGGTGTTGACAGGATACTTCCTCACCTGCATATCGGGTTTCCGGATGAAGAAGCCGAAGGGATTAAAACGAAATGGCAGAGAAGTGTGCTACTGGTTCTGGCCATTACCCTTCACAATTTCCCTGAAGGACTGGCGGTAGGAGTTGCATTTGGAGCCATCGCCGCCGGATTACCATCCGCGGACATTTCCGGCGCGGCCGCCCTGGCTCTTGGGATTGGCATTCAGAATTTTCCCGAAGGATTGGCGGTTTCCGCCCCCCTTAGACGGGAAGGCTTAAGCCGGTGGAAAAGTTTCATACTTGGGCAGGCTTCCGGAATTGTGGAACCAATCGCCGGTGTTATAGGTGCGGCGGCAGTTATCTTTATGAAGCCAATTCTGCCATATGCCCTGGCGTTTGCCGCAGGCGCCATGATTTACGTCGTTGTGGAAGAACTGATCCCGGAAGCGCAAATGGAAAAACACGATACCCACAGCGCGACAATCGGAGTGATGCTGGGGTTTGCTGTTATGATGATCCTGGATGTGGCCCTGGGTTAACCAACTGCTCTGTAAAATCCGTGAAAAATACCTGCCAGATTCTTGACAGGTATTTTTGTTGAACGTATATTTATAAATAAACCGACGGTCGGTTTAATAAGGATGCAAATGGCACGAAAAATTGATGCAATCGCCCAACAGGCAAAATTAAATGAGATCCTGGATTGCGCCCAGCGGTTGTTGTATACGAATGGTTATGAGCAAATGTCCATTCAAGATATTATTTCACAATTGGGTATCTCCAAAGGCGCGTTCTATCACTATTTTGATTCAAAACCCGCATTGCTTGAAGCCTTATTAAACCGTACAACAAATCAGGCTGTGGATTTGACATTTCCCATATTGCGTGATCCCTCCACGCCGGCGCTTAAAAAATTGGAAAAATTCTATGCAGCCACCAATAAATGGAAGGCCACACAAAAAGAGTATCTGCTGGGTCTCTTAAGTACCTGGTACTCCGATGAAAACGCTCTGGTTCGTCAAAAACTAATCACCTATCTTGAGTACCTGATATGTAATGAGCTGGATAAAGTATTTCGACAGGGAATGGAAGAAGGGGAATTTAATCTGGCTTATCCGGATATGGCTGGACAAGTTGTGTTTTCATTGATGACAAAAATGAGCGATTCGCTGGGATATATTCTTCTTCGAGTTAATACCGATCCCCCTGTTGATGAGTCTGTTGTCATAAAAGAAATGGACACGGTTGTTAAGGCCTATACTGATGCCATTGAGAGAGTTCTTGGAGCAAAAACCGGTTCCATTCACCTGGTTGAAACAGAAGCCCTTAAAGAATGGATTCCAGGCATCCGAACATAAGGGGCGAATTTCCTCAACCTTTAACTGGTAAAGGAGTGTTTTTATGAATTTATATATACGCCTGGCCTGGCGAAATATTTGGCGGCACAAGCGGCGAACGTTGATTGTGGTGCTGTCAATTGCGATGAGCCTGGCCATGATGATGATGTACGATGGGTTAATGGTTGGTTTTAATGATGCCATTTATGCCAATGCTGTAAAAATCCTTGGCGGGAACATTCAGATTCACGCGGATGGCTACCGGATGAAAAATGGCAGCAAGCCTCTATTACCTGTGGCGAATGATCAAGCTTTATTAATGGCCGCGAATGATATCCCAGGGATTCAAGTTGCTTCGCGTAGGATAAATACCGGAGGGATATTAACCAACCACACTGGAGCTTTTTCAGTGACAATAACAGGTATTGAACCGGAGAAAGAAAAACCGATTAGCCTTGTCGCCGCAAATATAAAATCGGGTAGAGACCTGACAGCGACTGACCAGGACACGATCCTGATTGGCCAGGGTTTGGCAGATGCCATGGATGTGAAGGTCGGGGATCGGATAACGATGGCCGGGACAGAAATTCACAATCAGACAGTGAAGCGATCCATGACTATCGCGGGTATATATGATGTCGGTTTGCCTGAAATTGAGAAGCGAACCGTGTATATCTCACTCAGCGAAGCCGGCTATTTGTTTGGATTGGATGGAAAAGCGACAGAAATTGTTTTGTTTCTTGAGAAATTAGGGCAGGAAAAGGAAATCATCCAAAAACTGGACAAAACCATTCCCGGTTATGAAATTGATCCCTGGATCAAGAACTTTCCAGAGATGAGCGCGACCATGGAACGAAAAAACAGCGTTATGGATATCTTTGGTGTGATCATTTTACTGATCGCTGGTATTGGGATTCTCAATATGCTTCTTATGGCCGTTTTCGAGCGTACTCGAGAAATTGGCGTCCTTGGCGCGCTGGGCATTAAACCCCGGCAGATTGGATGGATGTTCATTCTGGAAGGCGCGATGATGGGAATTGTTGGTCTGATTGCTGGAGTGGCACTGGGGTTGCTGATCAACAGTATTTTTGCCTCCGTAGGATTTGATTACAGCCAGTTTGCCGGTATGACAGATTACACTGCCTTGATAAAAGGACGTGTCTATTCCACTCTGGGTCTCGAAAAGATATGGCAGAGAGTGGTCACCGTTCTGGTGATAGCAGTGCTTTCATCGCTATACCCGGCGCGTACAGCCTCCTTAAAAGAACCGGCCATCGCGTTGCATACCGTGTGAGGCATATTATGACGCAAATAATCAAAATGGCTTTTCGCGATTTGTTGCGCAATAAACGACGGTCTATATTATCTTCGCTCGCGCTGGGAATTGGCCTGGCTTTATTACTGCTCATGGCTTCCGTGATTTCTGGAGAAATGCGGTTTTCCATGGAGACTGCGGTCAAATTACAGAGCGGTCACCTTCAAGTTCAATCCAAAACGTATGACGAATCCAGGAGCAGCCTGGATTATGAAGACCTGATCGCCAATCCGGAGGAAATCGCCGGTAAGATCGCCGCTTTGGAACAGGTGGCTGCAGCCACTCCGCGGCTAATAGCCAGCGGAATTATTGCCAGTAAAAATGAAACAAATGGCATCAGACTGATTGGAATTGATCCGCTATCGAAAGCCAATGAGCCGTTTCAAAAAGAAATCCTCTCGGGAGAATTTCTCAAGGCGGATGACCGCTCTGGCATCATGCTTGGTGCCGCTCTGGCTAATAAGATGAATCTTAGGGCGGGTGATACGGTCAACCTGATGGTTAATACTTCCAACGGTGATGTCGACCAACAAATGTTTACCATCCGCGGGGTATACACTACCCGTACGCCGGCTTTTGATGACTACACAGTTCTTATTCCCATCACAAAAGCTCAGGCGATTACCCGAACAGAAGGCCGCGCCAGCCTGATCTATGTCTTACTTCACAACGCCGAACAGGCGGAAATTGTGAGCAAGGCCCTTTCGAGTGACCAGTTGCAGGTTAAAACATATCTTGAAATGAATGACATGATCCTGCAAATGGAGGAGTTTTCGCGGAGTTATATGATCGTGATCTACCTGATTGTTCTGGCGATTACGGCCACAGTCATTGTCAACACACTCATAATGTCTGTGTTTGAACGCACCCGTGAGATCGGCATCCTCTCCGCTATTGGTATGAAGGGAAGCAGGATAATGTCCATGTTCTTCCTCGAATCCGGTTTTCTGGCATTGGGGGGCATCATCGCCGGATTGCTTTTAGGTGGTGCAATGGTCTACTATGCCTCTACTGTCGGGTTTTATTTTGGCGATGTTGGCGCGACGGATCTTTTGATCGGCGAACGCATCTATGCCTATCTACAGGTCAATGATGCGATTGTCTTAACCATTCTCGCTTTTGTTGTTGCCATTCTGGCAGCACTTTATCCGGCTATCCTGGCAGCCCGGCTTGAACCGGTGGAAGCCATGCGCGGCGGAAAGAATTAGAGGAGTTCATCATGGAAGTTGTTAAAACTGAAAATGTTACCCGGGTATACAAGATCGGGAATGTAGAAACAAATGCGCTACGGGGTATCAACCTGAGCGTTAACTCAGGTGAATTTACAGCGCTCATTGGGCCTTCAGGTTCTGGAAAGACAACCCTGCTGCAACTGATCGGCTGTCTTGACCAACCGACAGGCGGAAAAATCTATGTAAACGGAAAGGATGTTACCAATCTTAATCGTGACCAGCGAGCGGATATTCGCGCGGCTTCCATCGGATTTGTATTCCAATTCTTTGCCCTTATTCCAACCTTAACCGCCTATGAAAATATTGAGATGCCATTGCTTCTGGCAGGTAGACCTGCGGCGGAACGCGCGGATCGAATCAGGCTTTTATTGGAGTTGGTGGATATGTCCGATCGGGCCAATAACCGACCGGATCAGTTAAGTGGTGGACAGCAGCAGCGTGTGGCAGTCGCCCGAGCACTGGCTACCAATCCGGCGATCATTTTGGCGGACGAACCGACTGCCAACCTGGATACTCCCAATGGGAAGCAGGTGATGGAGGTGATGACGCGTCTTAACAAGGAGACTGGTGTCACATTTATATTTGCAACACATGACCCCCGTGTTATCCAATACGCGCGCCGCGTGGTCACCCTGCAGGACGGTTTGATCGTGACAGATGAAATCGCTGGAAAATCGGCTACTGGAGCAAAATGAAACAATTTGTTCTATCAGGATTTGCTATTCTTTTCCTGCTGGCTGGATGTACGGGAATGGGAAAAACAGCCACGCCATTGCCGACCATTTCTCTGGATTCAACCGGGCAGACACAGTCCCAACCGACTCCTGGATCGACCCCGGAATCTGGACTTGCCGCAAACCTTGCCACCAGCAGAGCGGGGGCTACGGCAGCAGGGGTGATCACATCACTTCATCAGGCGCAATTTGTAGCGACAGGCAGTAATGCTGTTCAGACGGTAAATGTCAACCTTGGACAGAGTGTCAACAAAGGAGACATCCTGGTCGTGCTTTCAGGCCGAGAAAAGATGAAAGCGGCGGTGGATGCCGCAAAACTGGAACTTTTATCTGCCAAACAAGCGTTGGATGCTGTTTACCGTGACGCGGATAAGGTGCGCGCGGCCGCGCTTGTTCGGTTGGCGGAAGCCCACAAAGCGCTAGATGATGCCACTCGCCGAAGGGAATACCGAAATTACCGAAATGGATCCGAAAGCACGATCAATTCTGCCCGGGCCGATTACATATTAGCCAAGGATTATCTGGACAAGGCAAAAGAAGCATACAGTTATTATCAGGATTTGTCTGATGACAATATCAATAAGGCTGGCGCACTCACAGCGCTCTCCGCGGCGCAAAAAGCGTATGATAAAGCCCTGGCCAACTTGAATTACCTGACCGGTATGCCCAGCCAACTCGATATAGATCAGGCCGAAGCCAACCTGCAGGCAGCGAAAGCGGAAGCGGCAAGTGCTCAACAGGCATTTGATCGAGTTAAGAATGGGCCGAATCCCGAAACCCTGGCATTAGCTCAAGCGCGGGTAAGTAACGCGGAATCACAGGTTCTGGCCAACCAGACAGCGTTGGATGAAATGGAGATCAAGGCGCCTTTTGACGGTTCAATTGGGCGGTTGAATGTGCATCCCGGTGACTGGGTCAACCCGGGGCAGTTAATCGTGTCCATGGTTGACCTGAAGAACCTGCGGGTCGAAACCACCGACCTGAGCGAGCGGGATGTAGTTAACGTAAGGATCGGTCAGCCTGTAACGGTGCATGTAAAAGCGTTGGATGAGAATATTCCTGGAGCTGTAACACAGATCGCCCCCATGGCAGATTCCCTGGGCGGGGATGTTGTTTACCAGACGATCATCTCGCTGGACTTTGTTCCAGAAGGTTTGCTGCCGGGCATGAGTGTGGATGTAAAGTTCGAATGATCTGGAAACGCATAACAAGAACTCCCTTTCGCATTTCAAAGGGAGTTCTTGTATTTTTTTTATTTATTGTTCATTCCATCCGGAGAATAAATCACAACTTTATCACGTCCGGATTTCTTGGCCGCGTAAAGGGCCGCATCTGCATGAGAGAGAATCTGGTCATTTTCAACTCCATGCTCTGGGAACACCGCAATCCCAATCGAAAGAGTGATAGAAAAGACCTGCCCTTCAAATTCAATTTTTAAATCATGAACGCTTTTTCGGAATACCTCTGCTTTTTTCTCAGCGGCCGCAGCATCCGTATCCGGAAGGATGACCATGAATTCTTCACCGCCGTAACGGCATGCTATGTCACTCTGTCGAATGTGAGAGAGGAGAGATTGAGCAAGCATCTTTAGAGCATGGTCGCCCGCCTGATGGCCGTAGGCATCATTGATTTTTTTGAAATGATCAATGTCCATCAAAAGAAATGAAATGGGCTTCTTCGTCCGCTCCGCCCGGCTATATTCAGCTTTGAGTCTCTCAGAGAGATAATGCCGATTAAAGAGTCCGGTAAGCGCGTCATGAATAGCCAGCTCGCGCACTTCTTTCTCCAACGCGGTGATCGCCTCCAATTTTGCCTGCAATTCATTATTGACCTGGTTTAATTGGTTCTGTGATTCTTCCAACTCTTTCGTGCGCTCAAGGACATGTGATTCCAATTCTCTGTTTCGGGCCTGAACGGCTTTTATTCGCAATTGGATCACTGAATAGACCAATAGAACGCCACCAACAATGGCCAATATTTGGAACCACCAGGTTTCCCACCAGGGCGGTAGTACTAAAATTTCCAGGCTTTGCGCCTCGTCGTTCCATACACCATCATTATTTGCCGCCCTGACCTTGAATGTGTATTTACCTGAGGGCAGGTTAGTGTAGGTGACTTCATTTCTTGTTTTTGGAGGAGACCAATCTTTGTCAAAACCTTCCATCTTGTATTGATACAAGTTCTTGAATGACAACTGGTAACTTAACGCGGCGAATTTTATGGATATAACCGATTGATCATGTCCAAGCTGAATTTTCTTTGTACTTTCAATTGGTCCGGAAAGAACTTTATTTTCTCCAGAAATGGATTCGTTGAACAGCTCAAATCCCGTAAAAGCGACAGGCGGTTTGTATGAATTCTTTATTATCCTGTCAGGATGGAAAAAGGTCAGACCGTTCGAACCGCCAAAAAAGATTTCACCATCCGGCCCCAGGTGGGAGCTGGAAATTTCAAACAGGTCTCCCTGCAAACCATCGCGAACGCTGAAATTCTCAAAAGTCTTGTCAGTGATATTAAAATGACTGATACCTTTACCGGTACTGATCCAAAGGTCATTGTTGTTTCCTGGTTGGATACCGACGATGGTATCACTGGGCAGGCCTTCTTTAGAGGTAAAATTCTGCCATTTTCCCGCAGCTATATCAAGACCGCTCAGTCCGTTTGACGTGCCAGCCCAGATCATTCCACGCTTTTCATCCAAATAGAGCGAGAAAACCGCATCGTCCAGTATCGTATTGGAATTTTCAAGGTCATTCCGATGATGAGTGAAGGTGCCTTTTACAGGATCCAACAGTTCCAGCCCTCCACGGGCAGTCGCGATCCAAACCTTTCCAGATTTCTCAACCGCCATGTCATACACGGTATCCTCAGTCAATGAATCTGGATTCTTTGGATCGTTCTTATATTTGGCCTCAACAAGACCCGTTTTGATGTTGAACAGATCCAATCCGAATCCGAGGGTACCAATCCAAAGGTGATCCGCGTCGGCAGGGAAGATTTTTGTCAAGAAGTTGCTGCTGAGTAGATCAGTATTATTGGGTTGCGATCTGTAAATCGTGAATTTTTCAGTGGACGGATCCATTTTGTTCAAACCGCCCCCAGAAGTGGCCAACCACAAATTCCCGTTGGGATCCTTGTAAATATGCTGAATTTTGTCGATTGACAGGCTTTCCGGATCGGCGGGATCATTCTTGTACAGCTTCATCTGGCCGGTTTTTCGATCCAAACGATTCAAACCACCACCAAACGTGCCAATCCAGACAGTCCCATTATCCTCAGATAAGATGCTGTACACATTATTGGAATTAAGAGAGTTCGGATTCCCTGGAATACTGCGGTACAGACCGAAGCGCTGATATGACGGATAAAGTTTGTTTACCCCCCCATAACGGCTCGTGATCCAAAGTACGCCTGAACGGTCTTCTGCCAGCCAGAATAAGTCGTTATTGCTGACGGTTGTGGGATCGTTGGGATTGTGTTGGAATGACCGGAATAATTCCCTGTCGCGGTCGAAAATATTCAATCCGCCGTTTTCGGTAACGATCCAGAAGTTGTGTGCGCTATCTTCAAAGAGATTCCAAATACGGTCGTTGCTTAACGTTTGTGGATCACCAGGTTTATTCCGATAGGCTTTAAATTTTCCCGTTTTTCGGTCAAAAAGATTGAGGCCCGCGCCGCGTGTGCCCACCCAGAAGTTCCCCCTGCTGTCTTCAAGCATGGACCATACATTATTGTGGCTGATACTTTGCGGATCGTCTGGATTATTGGTAAAAACCGTGAAATCGTCAGATTCTGGATCGAACCGATTTAGACCATTGCGCGTCCCCAGCCAGATTGTGCCGCTCCTATCCTGGTAGATGCGGTACACCACGGCACCGGATAGTGCACGGGGATTATCTGGATTAATTTCATAATTCTTGAATGTGCCGGTCTGGCGATCAAGAACGCTCAAACCGCCCCGCGTTCCTACCCAGATGCGTCCGTCTCTGGCTTCCATAAGCGACCAAACGCTGTTGTCAATCAGGCTGTTGGGATTGCCTTCTTCTTTTTTGTACAGCGTAAAATTGCCGGTAGCCGGATCGAAAGAGTTCAATCCACCCGGGTCTGTTCCGATCCAGATCAAGCCGTCAGAAGATTCGATCAGGGAAAAGGTATTGTTGTTGCTCAGGCTGTTTGGATTATCTACATCGTGACGATAGGTAGTAAATGTAGTGCCGTCATAGCGAGCCAGTCCATTGGCTGTGGCAAACCACATAAATCCCTGCCGATCTTGAATTACTGAAAGAACGGTGGCATGGGGCAGGCCGTCTTCGACTACCAATCGCTCAAAACGGACGTTACCAGTCAAGAAATCCTGAGAGTTCTCTGTGAAGGCATTGACTGGTATTGAATTACTACTGTTGATAAAACTTGTGAGGAAAATCAATAAAGCCAAAACGAAGATACGAGCAGGTTTCATTTTCCTTGCCTTACTTCATTAAGTTATGTTGATGGAACTAATCGGGTATTTTTCGTGATTTACATAAGCTATACTGCTGTTCTAAATTCAGCTATCTATCATTGTACATGAACAGATTTGATTGTCGTTTGTTTTTTGAGATTTTTTATGTGGTTTTTATCACTGGATGATAACCAATGGGAGGGAAAGGAAGAAACCAACAACAATCCTTTTTTTATAAATCGCTCAGGGTGCGCAAAGGGCATATTCCTTCGCAGTAAAGTGCAGAGTCTTGTCATTGCGAGCCGGTGTACTTTCCGGCGAAGCAATCTTCTTCTACGTGGGATAGTTTGGTAGGTAGAAAACTCATTTCACTGAAAAGAAGATTGCTTCGGGTGGAAAAAG
>CAYNJT010000063.1:0-13825 GCA_964397625.1 uncultured Leptolinea sp.
AACGCAGTTCCATTCTTACCGGTCGACCAGAGAGTAGATAACAAGTTTTTCTTAATAATAAAGGAAGAGTCGTTGACTGGCATTACCGGGCGTGACGCAGTAACGCGGGAAAAACAACGTGAGAAGTGGTATCCCGTATTTAACGCTTTCATACATCCTGGAATGATTTTGATGTATCGAGCCGGTGGTTTCAGGGCTGGTTTGATGACATTCCCCCAGAACCGCGTCAAGTTCAATACCGATTTAGTGTACCTTGATTCTATAACCAATGCAATACCTGAAAACGATAAATTCTATCTTTTTAAGAATAAGACCTCCCTGTTGGGGAGGTCTTGAGAGGATTTGTTTTATTCCTTATCCTGAGATCGCAGGTGGGGGAAGAGGATCACCTCACGGATGGTGCGCTTGTCCGCCAGCAGCATGGTCAGGCGATCAATGCCCATGCCGAAACCGCCGCATGGCGGCATGCCATAGGACATGGCGCGCAGATAATCTTCATCCATGGGGTGGCGCTCTTCATCTTCCGCGTCATATTCCCGTCCCATTTCAAGGAAGCGGGCTTCCTGCTCCATGGGTTCGTTCAATTCGGTGAAGGCGTTGCAAAGTTCCATGCCGCCGACAAAACCTTCAAAGCGCTCCACAGTGGATGGATCGCCGGGCTTATTTTTGGCCAGCGGGGAAATATCGCGGGGATAGTCATACAGGAACGTGGGCTGGATGAAATTGGGCTCGAGGTAGTCGCCAATCAACTGGTCGATCAGCTTGCCGCGCGGCATACCGGGTTTCATCTTCATTCCCTTATCCAGCATGGCTTTTTCCAGAGCGGCGTCCGTCAGGTAGGCGGAAATGTCAATGCCGCAGGCGTCGATCAGCCCCTGGCGAAGTTCAACCCGTTTCCAGGGCGGATTGAAATCCAGCTCCAGATTGTTGAAGATCACTTTGCGGGTTCCCAATACCTGGTCACAGGTGAATGCCACCATCTGCTCGGTGAGTTCCATCACTTTCAGGTAATCGGCGTACGCCCAGTAAAATTCCAATTGGGTGAACTCGGGATTGTGTTTGAAGGATACGCCTTCGTTGCGAAAATCACGGCCGATCTCGTAAACACGGTCGAGCATACCCACCAGCAGGCGTTTCAGATAGAGTTCGAAGGAAATGCGCAGGTACAGATCCTGTTTCAACTGGTTGTGATGGGTCACGAAAGGTTTGGCTGCCGCGCCACCGTAAATGGGCTGCAGAATGGGGGTCTCAACTTCGAGGAATCCTCTTCCGTCCAGGAACTGGCGGATGGCGCGCACGATGCCGGCGCGTGTCTGGAACACTTTACGCACATCAGGGTTGACAGCCAGGTCAGCGTAACGCTGTCGGTAGCGGGTTTCGGGGTCTGACAGGGTGGCATGCCGCACAATCTCGCCATCCACCACCTCGTCTTTGGCTGCCGGCAGCGGGGTGATGGCTTTTGCCAGCATCTTGAATTCGGTGACTTCCAGGGTGATCTCACCGGTGCGCGTGCGGAACAACTTTCCGGTAGCCTGGATGAAATCTCCCAAATCGTAATCTTCAAGGAAGAGCTTCATGGCTTCTTCCCCAAGAGTGTTAACGCGCAGAAACAATTGAATGCGCCCAAAACCATCCTCGATATGTGCGAAAATGATCTTTCCCATAGGCCGGGTGGCGCGGATGCGGCCGCCAAGGGTGAAAATATGCTCGGCGGTCTCATCAGCGGTAAAAGTATCAATGGCCTCGGCGATGTTGGTGGTCACATTCGTCCGCGTGGGGTATGGTTCGCGGCCGTTCCGTCGCATATTTAGTGCTTTTTCAAGACGTACTTTTTCGAGATCGTTTACTTCCATGGCTTGCTACCTCTCAGGCATAAAAAACCCCGCCCCGTGGTAAATGGGCGGGGTTAGGATTTTCCCCGTGGATTACTCCACCTTAATAATGGCTACTGTGAACGCGCCCGCGGGCGCTTCAACGGTAATGGTTTCACCGGCTTTGTGGTTGATCAGGGCTTTACCCAGCGGTGATTCGTTGGAGATCTTGCCGTGCGACGGGTCCGATTCGGCCGCGCCGACAATGGTGTACACCTCTGCGGGCCCGCCTTCTTCCTGGATGGTTACCGTGGAACCAACCTGAATGGAATCTGCCGCAACGGTCTCTTCGTCGATGACACGGGCTGTGGCTAGCAAAACGTCAAGGTCCTTGATACGGCCTTCCGTAAAAGCCTGCTCGTTCTTGGCGGCTTCATACTCGGCGTTTTCAATGAGTTCCCCACCTTCCATGGCTTCATGGAGGCGGTTGGCGATTTCCTGCCGTTTGATCGTACGGAGGAAGTCAAGCTCTTCCTGAAGTTTTTGATAACCTTCACGGGTCAGGAATGAGGTTGGCATTTTACCTTCCTTGCAGCATGATGTGGTTTGCTTCCCAGGATTTTCCCCTGTGGTTGTGAGCTGTCAACTGCGCATTAATGCGAAAAACCACTCCGGATGGAGCGATTTTACCCTGTGGCAAGCAATTGATTGTCAACTGGTAAAAATAATACCATTAAATTTTGGGCTTTGCAACAATGATTATTTTTCTTCACATCACAGGGTCAAAGCCAGGACGATCACTTTGTGAGTTTTACTGCCGAACTGGCGGTTCGGTTTAACGGCAATTTGCCGGAATCCCAGCTTCTGCCAGAAATCCAGCCCCGATTTGTTCTCATCCAACACGCCCAGACGGATCTCACGCACGCCGGCTGGTTGAAGGGCTGCGCTCAATGAAGACACTATTTCCCGACCAAGTCCCCGTCCACGAAAATCCGGGTGAATCAACAATAACCCGATCCATGCTGTTCCGGGTTCAGGGTAATCTTTCAGCACTTCCAGAACAGCCGTCAGCCGTCCGTTGGTTTCCAGACCCAGCACGGTTTTATCATCCAATGTTTTTCCGCGAGGAAGGTCCATCAGAATGGCCCTTGCGTCCGAATCCGAAGCAGGATGACCGCTCTCCATCAAAAAATAATCCGGGCATTGCTTGAGCAGCGCGAGTATGTTATCCAGGTCATCTATTAAAAGGTGTTTAATTCGAAATCCAGGGACAGATATATGGGTGAGTGCTTCCTGGAATTTGTCCATGTTCTGATTCTACCCGGATGGAAAAAGCAGATAAAAACTGCCATAATAATGTTAGTTTGATGTTCAAATAAGTGGAGGCCAGCATGTATGATGCTTTTAGCCAGGATTATGATCGGTTTGTGAACTGGGAGAATCGGTTAAGAACCGAAATCCCATTCTTGAAAGCCACCATCCTTAAAGAGATCCATAAAGAATCTTCGTTGATTAATGTGCTTGATGCGGCAACCGGCACCGGCATGCACGCCATTGCTCTGGCCTGCGAAGGATTTGAGGTATGTGGATCAGACCTGAGCAAAGGTATGATCGAAAAAGCGCGTGATAATGCCAGGCGCCAAAATATGGATGTCCGGTTTTTCAAAGCCGGATTCGGAGAACTGTCTGCCGTTCTTCAAAGACCGGATGATAAACTGCCTTCCCGATTTGATGTTCTTCTCTGCCTGGGCAACTCTCTCCCTCATGTGGAAGGTGAAGCAGATTTACTTGCCGCTCTGCGTGATTTCGCTTCATGTCTGGTTCCCGGAGGACTGTTGATCCTGCAAAACCGCAATTTCGATTCAGTGCTTACCGCTCGCGAGCGCTGGATGGAACCACAATCGTATCGTGAAGCCGCGAGTGAATGGGTGTTCCTGCGATTTTACGATTTTCTTCCTGACGGACATGTTCAATTCAATATCCTCACCCTAAAAAGGGAAGGGGAGGAAGGATGGAAGCAATCGGTGATGGAAACACGGCTGCTACCTCTTCCTTTTTCTCTTATGTATCGAGCGTTATCGTCTGCAGGATTCCACCAGATCAAGGCGTTCGGGGCCCTGGCGGATGTCCCCTTTGAACCGCAAAAGAGCGGGAACCTTGTGCTTACCGCAAAAAAGGAATAACAAAATATACACTCAATTGCTGACGTTTGAATCTTCCTTGGCAGGCTCATTACATTAGACAAATCCAATAGACGTTAACGGCTCGATACTACCAATCGGATTATCGAGCCGTTTTCTTAATTTTGCCCAAAGGGTAGAAACCAGGAACGGCTAAAAATTTCACATACCTTCACCCCATTGACATTTCCGGAAAAAGGTATACAATACTACAAAGATACAATAATACAATACACAACAGGAGAATCTATCGATTGAACACTCTCTCAGAAAAGGTAAAGATCGATTTCCGGTCCGAGGAACCCATCTACCTGCAAATTGCACGGCAGGTGGAGGAACTGGTGGGCAGCGGTGAATTGCGGGTTGGCGACCAACTCCCCACGGTACGCGAAATGGCCACCGAATTGAGTATTAATTTCAATACCGTTGCCCGGGCGTACCGGCTGCTGGATGAAGCACGGATCATATCAACACAACGAGGTAGAGGCACCTATATCTGGGAGAAACCGACAGAAGAAACTGTGCACTTGTTAAAGGAAGCAGCTCTGGAACACATGCTTCGTGAGCTGGTGAAAGACATTGAATCAAAAGGATATTCAATTGATGAAGCCATTGAAGCGCTTCAAAAAATGAAAGTAGAAAAAAGAACCGAGGAGACAGAATGAGAAAAAACAATAAAAATCAACCGGTGGATGTAGCCAGTGAAGATGACAAGATCATTAAACCGGGAAAAAGGGAAAAGGTTGACAATTTGCACATAAATGGCATTGCAGGCACTATTTTTGCCGTGATCATTGCGGCGGCCATTATGGGTGCCATTGTTATGCAAAATACTGGGATCGGGGATAATGTCATCGGTGGGTATGTGGTTGTTTTATCGCTCATTGGCATATTTGTCCTGTATTCTCTGAAAGTCAGCAACCAGTGGGAAAAAGCGGTCATCCTGCGCTTCGGTAAGTTTCACGGACTGCGCGGTCCTGGTGTGTTCTGGATCATTCCGGTCGTTGACACAATCGTCAATTGGATTGACCAGCGTGTTATGGTCACCCCCTTCGCCGCGGAAAAAACCCTGACCAAGGATACCGTTCCGGTGGACGTGGATGCCGTGCTCTTCTGGATGGTGTGGGATGCGCAGAAAGCCTCGCTTGAAGTGGCGGATTACCGGGCAGCCATTGCCTGGGCGGCGCAGACGGCCCTGCGCGAGATCATCGGGCAAATGGCGCTGGCGGATATTCTCGTAGGCCGCTCAAAAATGGATGCCGACCTGCAGCACATCATTGACGAACGAACCACTCCCTGGGGCATTTCCGTGCAGTCGGTGGAAATCCGCGATGTGATCATCCCGCAGGATTTGGAAGATACCATGAGCCGGCAGGCGCAGGCCGAGCGGGAGCGCCAGGCGCGAGTCATATTGGGCGAATCCGAAAAACAGATCGCGGCCAGCTTTGCCGAGGCTTCGGAAGCGTATATCAACAACCCGACCGCGCTTCATTTACGCGCCATGAACATGCTGTTTGAAGGTTTGAAAGAAAAGGGCGCGTTGGTCATCGTACCCAGCAGCGCCGTTGAATCGATGAACCTGGGCGGGGTCAGCGGCATGGTTGCGATGGCTCAGAACACTGGTATCACCAATCAATTGGAATCTAAATAGAAAGAAAATGAGAAAGAATGAAAACACGCAATATATTATTAGGAATTTTGGTTACAGGAACGCTGCTTTTACTGGGAAGTTATGTGTTGGGACAAAACATGGGTCCCCGGCTGGCCACTCATTGGAACGCGAACGGTGAAGCAGATGGGTATGGAAGCACCTTTACGGCATTGTATCTTCTGCCTTTAATGGCAATGGGTTTTTCTTTGCTGCTCGCGGCCATGCCTGCTATCGACCCATTAAAGGTAAATGTTGAAAAATTCCGCTCGGAATACAACCTGTTTATACTGGGGTTTGCCGGATTCATGTTTTATATGCATGGATTAACAATAGCCTGGAATTTGGGCTTGAAGTTCTCCATGAACGCCATGCTGGCGCCCGCGTTAGGGTTGTTCTTCATCCTGACCGGAATGATCTTGAAGAAGGCGAAACGTAATTTCTTCATTGGCATTAAAACCCCGTGGACCCTGTCTAATGATGTTGTTTGGGATAAAACCCATCAATTGGGCGGGAATCTATTCATCGGTTCGGGAATCCTCACACTTGCCTGCATCATCTACCCGCCGGCCACGTCGTTTGTACTGCTGGTAACGGCGCTGGGATCTGCGTTAATCACTATGGTGTATTCTTATCTGGAGTTTCGCAAAATCGAAAAAATCAGTACAGCCAAATAATGAAGAATTGCAATAATAAAGGGGCGTGGATTCCATATCTACGCCTCTTTTTTATTTCAATGTTTCACGTGAAACATATTAAAATGACCAAAAATTCGCATTGCCTCCAGAAAGGCCGTTTTTAATTAAATGCAGATGTTTCACGTGAAACGTGAAGTATTTTTTAACAGCGGGCTTCCTGGAGCCAATTTTAAGGGTTTAACACGATGGGTGAAACCGGAATTTCACGCTTTTTTGTGTCAAGGTATGCCACGGCTTTACCCTCTGAATCATCCATGACTATGCGGATGGTCTGCCCGGCGGCATAATCATCCACACGGATCAAGCGAAGGGCAGGCAGCACTTCCGGTTCCACTTCGATGAATTCAGTGACCCGGTTTTGTGTTTTATAGAAGAAATTCCGATTGAACACACTTTTTTCATCTTCCAGGTAAACTGCCAGTGGATAGATCTGCGACTCGATCAGGTCTTGAAAGAAATGGGTTCCCAGTGATGGTTCCGGCGCGGGGCCGATTCCCTGGCCGGCCAGCTCTACCAGCGAGCGGGAATTGTAGATATCCCCGTAGTCAATCGGCACACCCAGGTCTGAATTCGAGCTTCCCCATCGGCCCGGGCCCACACATATAAACACCTGGCCTTTCAGCACCGAATTCAGACGGCCAATGGCGCGCGCCAGTTTCACACGGTCTGTTGGCGGATTTAGAGCGAAGTATCCTTCCGGCGGAACGAACAGAACGTACTTGATCCCATCGATCCAGCCCTGCGGCACCACAAACTCTGTTGAAAAGATAATATCTTTCTCAGGCAGCTTCTCTGGCAGGGGAACCTGTTCGCCGCGCATCAGATGGCTCTGAGGCCGGCATTGCAAAAGATAGATGGACAGAATGGCACCCCCGTTCTCACCAGGGGATAGCTGGACGGCAAATTCCAGATCAACCGGCGCCTTGTAGCTCTCTTCCAGCAGGTGCAGCATATCACGCATATGGCGGCCAAAATAGGTACGCCGTAACAGGTCTTCAAAGGTCAGTACCAATCGCGCCTGATCGCCTTCCACCAGCCGCGAGCGTAAAGAGACAAAGTAGCCTTCTTCATCAATTTGTGCGAGGTAACGCAACGGGTAATAGTCGGTTTGCAGCACTTCCTGGATGGGCAGGGTGCGCATACTGTTTTCTTTGATGTCGATCACATCCACATACTGTTGAGAATACCGGCGGATGTTCTTGGCGCTGGTGGAAGGCCGTAGAAGCGGATGGCTGAGCGCCACCAGACGGGGATAGTCATTGCCCACCCGGTCAACAGCGCGGGTACCCAATCCCCATACCAAACGAAGAAAACCGTCATCCGCTTTGATCTGTTCCGACCAGCGGTACAGGTTGCGGCTGAAAGCCACCCCGGCGCCATGCGGAAGGTAGTAATCCCCAAGGCGTTCACCCACCACCGTCTGGATGAGGACGGCCATGCGTTCATCGTAATCCTGCAGTCCTTTGGCGCGCCGGTACAGCAGCGCGTTTGGATTCAACGTGGAGGCATACACCCGCGCGATGGCCTGGGAAAGGGCGTGCAGATTCTCTTCCAGGTTGCCCTGGTTGGGAAGGAAGATACTCTCATATTTGCCGGCAAAGCTGGTACCGAAGTTGTCTTCCAGCAGGCTTGACGAGCGGACAATCAGAGGAACGGTACCCACATTGACCAGCAGACTGACCAGCTTCTCAAGAATGTCCGGCGGAAAATCTCCCGCCATGAACTCTTTCACCACCTGAGGGTACTCTTCCCGCATTTCCGACTCAGTCTTGTATTTTTGGTCGTTCCAGTGGAACAGGTTGTTGATGGCCATGAAGGTGTAGAGTAAGTCAGACCCGATGTAATACGACTCGGGCGTGCGAATTGCGGCGCGAAGTTCCGGGTTGGCGCGTTCCTTCACCACCCTGGCGGCCAGCAGCATTCCGGCGGCTTTACCTCCAATACGCCCGCTGCCGATCTTCCGGCGGCGGATCTCAATCAGGTCTTCCAGGTTCAACCACTCTTTGGCTATGTTGATGTAGCGAAGTTGGTCGCTGATCATGGATCGGATCAGAACGACTTTGGCTTCCTGCAGGCGGGCTTCCAGCCGGGTGCGGTCTTTCGCCGGCATTTTATCAATAGTCATAGCTTGCTCGAACACTAGTTCTATAGGAGCAAGTTCGGGGTTGATAGAGAACACTTGTTCGTCTTTGTCCACCCCGCGTTCCTTCAGTACGTCATTGACAATCTGCTCAAAGAAAGAATAGGAAAGATGTTGGCTGAAGTACAGGTCGGTCAACTGGTCGCGCACCTTGGTGAGCCGGGTTTCCCAGATATCATTCGGTTCTTCATAAACAGGATTGTGCAGCCCTTCGCGGCGCTGTGACAGCATGGCTTTCTCGCGCACCTCTGCTTCAAAACCAGCCTGACTGATCAACCCGCGGTTGAATAGCTCGCGGCGCATGCGGATGCGGATGCGGTTGCTGAGGATGGGGAATTGCCCCAAGGTCAGCATCATGCTGAGCAAACGGTCAGATGATGTCGCGGTAAAGGTCATCCTGTGCCTCGATTGTGAAGTGGATCGGTCGGATCAAACCGGACCGCCGGCAGAGGGTGTGTCTGGTTATCCCAGATGCATGGGCATGATGACGTGCAGGAAGCTGTCATCGTTCACCGGGCGGATCACCCCCGGGCTGTTGTTGGATGTGGTCTCGATGACCACATTGGGGGTTTTGATTACATCGAGCACTTCCCGCAGGAAGCGCACGTTAAAGGCTATAGGCAGGGCGGGGCCGTCCACGCTGGCATCCAGGATGATCTCACTGGCGCCGGTTTCTTCGGAGGTAGCCTGTACTTCCACGCGACCGGGTTCATTTTCATTGTTGACGATATCCAGGCGGATGACATTATTGCTATCTCGGGCAATAACTTCGGCCTGGCGGCAGGCTTTCAGCAGGGATTGCGTCGGAAGAATGGTTCGGGTTTTGCAGCTTTGAGGAATGATCAGTTTGTAATCCGGGAAGTTGGCGTCGATGAGCTGGGAAGCCAGTTCGACATCCGGCAGGTGGAAGATCACCTGTCCGCGTCCCTGCGGAATGACCATCTTGATCACTTCATTGTTTTCAGCCGCGATGCGTGAGAGCTCGTTTAAAGCTCGCGCCGGGATAATGGCTGTGACAGTCTGTGAAACCGGGGTTGAAAGCGAGGATTTTCGCACAGATATGCGGAATCCATCGGTGGCTGCCATCACAATCTCGCTGCCATTCAGGTTAAATGAGACACCTTGCAACGCCGGGCGGGCGTCATCCGTGCTGGCGCAAAAGGCCACCTGCTGGATCATCTCGCGGAAATCGGCGACATTCAATTCAACCGCGTTTTCCAATTCAGGAACAGGCATGGGCGGGAATTCCTGCGCGTCCAGCCCTTTGATGTCTGTGCTCGAAGATCCGCATTTAATGTTAAGCGTCTGAGTTTGCGCGTTGAGGTCAAGGTAAACCATATCACCCGGCAGCGTGGATACCAGGTCTGCCAGGGTGCGGGCGGGAACCGTGATGGAGCCGTCTTCTATGATCTGTGCGCCAATCCAGCAGGTGATGCCCACTTCCAGATTGGTGGCAGATAGGCGCAGGCGGCCGTCATCGGTGGCCAACAGGATATTGCTCAACACCGGCAGGGTGCTGCGAGCCGCGACTGCCTTGGATACGATGCTTAACCCGTGCGCAAGTTGCTGTTGAGAGACGTTGGTCTTCATACGGTTCCTCGAAATAAGATTTGTTTGATTAAAAAGTATACAACCTGACTGGCGTTTCTACCAGACCGGGTTTTTTACTATGTCGTTTTGCAAGAGATGTGCCAGGGAGGGAAAGCGGTGTCGGGGATTTACGAGCCAATTGACGAAAAGGTCATGCCAGTTGAGATTGTCTGTTTCGATCAGGGAAATCCGTTTGTCAAACAGCCCCTATATACTCACTTCATTCAGGCAACCCGGCAGCGGCTGTTTCCTGAATAGCCATATCAATAAACAACGCGGCTGACCAGCCAAAGATCGGCGCGGCTTTCTTTCCCGGCTTGCCCGTCAATGGGTTGTAATATTCGTAGAAATCCGGGAGAGTCATCAACTTCTCCAATGTGACCCGGCGCAAACGCCGGGCTTCTTCCGAGAAACCTGAACGAGTCAACCCTTCGACCAGCAGATAATTCACATTCACCCAGGCAGGGCCGCGCCACATTTGTTCCGCGTCAAAGACGGGTTCATCCAGCGCAACACTGGGAACCGGAAAATCCGCCCAGAAGGTCTTTTGGTCGATAATGTGCCCGACCAACCGTGAAGCCTTTTCTGGCGTTATTTTTCCAGTCAACAACGGAAAGAGATTGAATGGTGTTTTCAACCGCATAGCCTTCTGTCCCCGCCGGGCGAGATACATTCCGGCTTGCTCATCCCACATCAATTCTTCCATCCGTTGTTGAAAGGCGGCCGCTTTTTCCTTCCAAACCAACGAATCATCAACTTCACCAATCACGACAGCGATTTCTGCCAGACATTCCATTTGCAGCACCAGGTAGGCGTTCAGGTCCGGCGAACACACCGGCATACCTCCATCCCACAAGGGGCTGTCATCCAGACCCGAAGAAAACGGATGCCCATACTCGCACAATCCGTCACCGTCGCGGTCATTATGCTCCAGCCACCAGTTGATCCAGCGCACAGTCGCTTCATAGGTTTCCTGAAGGAACTCGCGGTCGCCGGTGGTTTCATAGATTTTCCAGATCGTCCAGGCCAGCAGCGGCGGTTTGGTCACATCCGCCTCGATGGGAAAGTCAAGGTGTGTGACCGTGCCTTCGTCGTGCACGGCATCGGGCAGCATGCCGTCTTCACGCTGGTGATCCAGCAGGATACGCAACTGGTCTTTGGCCAGCCGGTGATGCGCGTGACGGTAGGCCAGCGCGTGGAACAAGGCGTCCCATTGCCACACGCCCACATAATGGATCTTGGAGGGCGTCAGCACCTCGCGGGTGGTGAAAAAACGCGTTGAAATGATTCCCGCCGCCATCAGCCACCAGGCATAAAGGTACTGCTGGCGGTATTCCGGCAGCACCGGCGGGATATCCGCGAACCATTCCTCCCAGCGCTGCCGCGACCTTTCCAGCACCACGCCGGCGTCCATCACGTAGCGGTTGAATCCCAGCCGGGGTGTAAGGTTGATCAACAGGCCGCCTTTGCCTTCCCCGAATTTCAGCGTAACTATCTGCCCGCTGTTTTTCGTGCAGTCCAGTTGGTTTTGCCGAATCACCCGGTTGGTGGTGTAGGCCAGGTTGCGCCGGATATCACCTGTCACCCGCAGCACCCCCCCGCGCCGGTCAATCTGCCCGAGGTCCATGTTCGCCCTGAAGCGTATACCGCAGGCGTGTTCGGGTAGGTCAAGAAACAGGGTTTCCTGGTCGTTGAACGCCAGCGTGAAATCGCCAATGGTTGTATGAAAGACCACCCGGTCGGGCCGCGAATCCAGTTCCGCTTTCAGAGCAACCCCTGATCCATCGGTGAACACCCATTCCTCCAAAATGGGCGGGCGCTGCCGGTATGCCGATATGCTGCGGGTCAGCTTGTACCAGCGTTCGGCCAGGCGGATAAGCAGGCCTTCTTCATTCTTCATTACCAGAATGCGAGATCCCCGTTCGGTGAAGGGGATGTGCTCCAGGTCGATCCGGTTTTTCAACTCTTCCAGTAGGGTGGTCAAATTGTTTCCTTATTAATTATGTAGTATTGATATTGAAACCGTTACGTTCCAGTATAATTTTCTCTATGAGCGAATTCAAGTTCTATACCCCGATTCAAATTCGATACGGCGATATTGACGCCCAATGGCATGTGAATCATGCCCATGAGGTCACCTTTATTGAAACGGCGCGCTTTAACTTTGTGCAGGCGCTGGGGATTTTTGACGGCGAGTCCTACTTTGATCTGGGCTGGATCGTGGCGGATGTGCACGTTTCGTACATCGCTCCCATTTTCCTGACCCAGAAGATCAGGGTGGGTGTGCGCGTGGCCAAACTGGGCAACAAGAGCATGACCCTTGAGTACCAGATCGAAGACGAAGCCACCGGCTCGGTATTGACCAAAGCGGAAACAGTGATGGTGCACTATGACTACCACACCCACGCCACCAGCCCCATCCCCGACGAGTGGCGCGAGAAAATTGCCGCGCACGAAGGCTGGAAATGAGCGCAGAGCAATCCCTCCCCGCCATCGATGAGGCGTATCTGGTCAAAACCCTCACCGGATTGTTAAACACGCCCAGCCCGACCGGCTTTGCCCATCGGGCGGTTGCCTTTGTTGAGCAGGAACTGAAAAACTACCCCGGGTTGACCCTCACTCGCACCCGCAAGGGAGGGTTGACCGCCACCTGGCTGGGGGTGAAAGCGGGCAGTCCCCGCGCGTTGACCGCCCACCTGGATACCCTTGGCGCGGTGGTCAAAGAGATCAAACCCAACGGGCGTCTGCGGCTGGCGGCGGTGGGCGGCCTGAACTGGAACAGCGTGGAAGCCGAAGGGGTGACCGTTTTCACCTTTGACGGCAAAACTGTCCGCGGCAGCCTGATGTTCAACAAGGCTTCCATGCACGTCTATAACAAGGAAGAGTGGGACGCCAAACGTGACGAGACCAACCTGGAAGTGCGTCTCGACGCGAAAACAACCTCGGCTGAAGAGACCCGTAAACTGGGCATCGAAGTCGGCGATTTTGTGGCCTTTGATCCACGCATAGAGGTGACGGACGGCTTCATCCGCTCGCGCCACCTGGACGACAAGGCCTGCGCGGCCTGCATCCTCACGGCGGTCAGGGCGATCACCGCCGCAGGACTGAAACCTGCTCAGAAAACAGCGCTGTACTTTTCCAATTTTGAAGAGGTCGGGCACGGCGGCGCGGCGGGCATCCCGGCGGATACCGTGGAATTGCTGACTGTTGATATGGCCGCGGTGGGTGAAGGCCAAAATTCTGACGAATACCACGCGACCATCTGTGTGAAAGATTCCCACAGCCCCTACCACCACGAATTTACCAACCGGCTGCGGCACCTGGCTGCGGCTTATGACATTGACTATCGGGCGGACGTTTACCCGCATTACGGTTCAGATGGAGAATCTGCCTGGCGGGCGGGCGCCGATATGGCCGTCGCGTTGATTGGCCCCGGCGTGGACGCGTCCCATCACTATGAACGCACCCATCTGGACGCGCTGCTGGCCACCACCCGCTGGCTGATAGCCTACCTGTTGGAGGAATAAGTGTCGAACACTCAGAGATCCCTGCAGGACCGGGTAACCGCGGTCTTTTCATGGTTGTTTCAAAGTAACGCGAAATTATCCCGCTGGCACTGGGGCTGGATCGCCGCATTGTGGGTGATTGGCCTATTCCTGTTCGGCCAGTTCTTCAACTGGGGCAATATCCCCTTTGATTTCCATGACTGGGCGGAGATCTCCGCGCCGCGCATCGCTTTTGTGCAGGATGCCGTCAAG
>CAYNJT010000063.1:13925-18795 GCA_964397625.1 uncultured Leptolinea sp.
TGACTGGGCGGAGATCTCCGCGCCGCGCATCGCTTTTGTGCAGGATGCCGTCAAGACCGGGCAGATCCCCCTGCACATGCCCGACGGATCCGCCCTGCGCAATGTGACCGACCGCTACATGGCGTTGCCGGACGTGATGCTCGCCCCGCAGATGCTGTTGCTCGGCGTGATGCCGGTCGGCTGGTTCGTGCTGGTTAATGTGTGGTTGATGTACACCCTGGGTTTGGTCGGCCTGGCGCAGCTCTGGAAACGCCTGCGCCTCTCACCGGTCTCCTTTGGCGCGTTGTTCTTCCTTTTTAATTTCAACGGCTCCATGCTGTCGCATTTCAGCGTGGGGCATGTCAACTACACCGGCTATTTCCTGTATCCCTTCGTATTCCTGCTGTTGATGGACATGGTGGAAACCGATACGCCTTTCAGTTTGAGAAGCAAAACAGGCTGGCGCTGGCTGGCGGGATACGCCTTCCTGCTGTTCTTCATGCTGCTCAACGGCTCATTCCACCAGTTCATCTGGGCGCTGATGCTCACCGGGCTGGTGGGATTGTTCCGCTGGCGGAACTTCTGGCAGTCCATGGTAGGTATCGCCGCGGCTGGGCTGCTGTCTGCCGTGCGCCTGTTGCCGCCGGCGCTGCACCTGGGGCAGTTTGACAGCGAATTCCTCTCCGGCTACCCGGCGCTGATGGACGTGTGGACGGCGCTGACCGGCATGGTCGGCCCAGACAAAGCCTTCGCCCACACCGGCCAGTTGACCAATCTGGGCTGGTGGGAGTTTGACCTGTTCACCGGGCTGGTGGGCGCGGTCTTCCTGATCTATTTCGGGCTCGGCTACTGGTTCTCAAAACGCGATGTTCCTGCCTGGCTGAAATCGCTGGCAGTGCCCGCATTGGTGTTATTTGTGCTCTCCATGGGAAGCATTTATAAGTTGGTGATGTACATTCCCATTCCTTTAATTAATGGAGAACGGGTCAGTGCGCGGTTGATCACCCTGCCGTTCGTGCTGCTCATGCTGGCGGCGGTGTATGCCTTTCAGCGCTGTGCTGACAAACACGGCGAATCCAACCTGCTTCGCTGGACCGGGTTGGTTGGACTGTTCCTGCTGGCGCACGACCTGTGGCAGCACCTCAAATTATGGCGGGTCAATGTGGCCGCGCCGAACTTCCCCGTGACGCCGGTGGATCTGGCCATTAAAGTGGTCAGCAATCACCCGGACGCGGCGTATACGAATCTGCTGCTGATTGGCGCGGGGATCACGCTGGTTGTGGGAGTAGTGATGGTAGCGCGAATGTTGCGAAAAGAGTAATCGACCAATTATCTGACATTTCCATGAAAAACTTCAATTGGATATGAATCGAGTATAACACGCCGTGGTGGGTTGAACGCACGCCTGGTTATTCCTAATAATTTGCTTTAGAGAATGATGGTTGAATGTGCGTTCAACGCCACCCTACGTTTTATTCGATTTTAGGCAATCGACCAGGAATTCGGCATTTCCAAGGAAATATTTCATTAGACGGGAATCGGATGAGGCAGGCCGGATCCTTGTTTGTACAAGGTTCATTCATCTATTGACAGGTATGACTCAGAGTCCTAGTATGAATTTGTACTCCAATTTTGGGTCTGATTGATTGGAAAAGAGGATCTTATGAAAAACAAATGGAAGATTGTTTTGGCAATCGGTGTGTTGGTGCTGGCAACCCTGGCCTGTGAATTCAGCGCCAGTACGGCTAATATTAAGGAAGCCTATCTGGCAACCGACGAATCAGGCAACACAAAAACCACGGAATACACCCAGGATCAGCCATTCATTTTTATTGTCACCCAGGCTAACGCGCCGGATGACACAAAGGTAAAGGCGGTGTGGTATTCGGTGGACGAAGCGGGCAAAGCCACCCAGTTTGTGGAGAAAGAAATGGTCACCGGAGAGAGCCCTATCATTTTTACGGCCACCAACAATGGCCTCTGGCCGGTCGGCAAGTATAAAGTGGAACTCTATTTGAATGGCAAGCTTGACCGGACGGTCGAATTCTCAGTGACTGGCTAGGATTTGGCTGCGAGGATTAGTCCTGTAATTGACCGGTCAATAGACTGATTACTCAATTAAATTTAGAAAGAGGCTGATAGACTATTAATTTCCTGTCTATCAGCCTCAAATATATTATTGAAAGGTGGTTTTTACAGCCGTATTGAAGTTAATTTATTCTCCATTCGACGACTTAGTACCTGCGTCAGATGATCCTTCTCCTCTTTAAGTACGGTCTTAAAATCAGCCGGCTGTAATGTTGGGTAAAGGGAGATTAATTCCTCCACAAAGAGAACAGAATCTCGTTCAGCGCGTTCTGCCAGATCATAAATCTCATCTTTATCAGTGGCTTTTGCCGCTTTTTTCAGAATCTGATCTGGATCTTTCAACATATTGTTTTCGATCAGGAGTGTCAAGTATTTTTCCTGTTCGTCAGTTACATCAATCGTCAGGTCTTTGCTGGCGGCATGTTTCTTTAGCAGGGCTGTATAGATATCAAAATGACGATCTTCGTCCTTGGCCAGGCTTTCGAAGAATTTCCCCCCCAAAGTAGCATTCCCTGCTACCTGACGATATAAAGCGGCGACGGCTTTTTCATTCGCAGCCATCATTTTGAAAAACTCTATACCATCATACTTTTTGCCCATTTTTCCTCCGATCAACTATCTCACTTCATTTGAATGTTGCGAATGCAACAACTTCTATTGATTCAGTATAGTGATGCATGGCGGGGGAGTCAACAAAAAACAGATATCTTATAAAATATACATTTTTTATCCAAATTTGGAGTGTTTCGACGCAAAAATAGAGATATGTATTTTTCATCAATCCTTTGATGTAGAATCAATGAAATTGGATATGCTGAAAATTATTCCAAGTTTTCTAATAATTTTTTGTGCCACTGCGGTCTATGGCCTGCTTCATTCCTTTCTGGCCGGTCTGAAAGCAAAAGAGATGGCGTCGATACTACTGGGACAACATTACAAGTGGTACCGGCTTATTTACAATATATTCGCCTTTCTCAGCCTGCTGCCGGTACTGGCTCTGGCAGTTATCTTGCCTGACAAACCGCTGTACAGTTTTCATTTTCCCTGGAATATTCCCGTACTTATCCTTCAGCTGGCAGGGCTGATTATCGCTACCATTGCGGTTTTTCAAACCGGACTGGGTCATCTGGCCGGCCTGTCGCAGCTCAGGGAAAAAGGGGAGAATCCAACACCGGGCATACTGGTAACGGATGGATTGTATAAGTACTTGCGCCACCCCATCTATTCAGGGTCCATCCTTTTCCTGTGGGCTACTCCGCAGATGACCTGGAACAGCCTGGCTTTGCGGTTGGCGTTTACCCTGTATTTCATCATCGGGGGGATGGTTGAAGAAAAGAAACTGGTGGCTGAATTCGGCGAGGTCTATCGGGCCTACCGCCTGCGTACTCCCATGTTGATCCCGGGTTTGAAAAAGACCGTTTAGATTCAGGCAAATAATCCATGCCGCTGCTTTGGATCTCTCTGGCTTTCATCACCGGTGTGGTTGTTTCGCTGTTCACATCCCTGCAGTGGCCGTTTCCAACCGTCGTGGGCGGCCTGAGCCTGATCATGGCGGTTTTCGAAAACCGACTTTTCAAACAGAAATCCAATTATTCCAGACTCCGCGGAACCCTGATCACCCCCCTGTTTCTGCTGATAACCGCGTTTTGTGGTGGTTTTCTGCGCGGAGAGGCGGGTAAACCCCTTTTCAATGACACCGATTTAGCCTACTACAACGGAAATCAGGCGGTGATCATCAAGGCTTTTACTTCACAGCCAGTCGAAAATCACGACAAGAGCACGCTTCTCACCGTGTCCGCGCGTGAGATCGCTGTGGACGGATCGAATTTTGTTCCGGTGAAGGGTGAAGCCGTGATCCTTCTGCCGGCTGGTCGATCCTATCGTTATGGTGATCTTCTGCAGATCTCCGGCAACCTGGAGACTCCGCCGGAACGCGCGGATTTCTCTTACAAACAATATCTTGAAAACCGGGGGGTATTTTCATATCTGTCCTACCCCAAAATTGCAATGATGGAAAGTGACCAGGGCAACTTCCTGATGACTGCAATTTACGCCCTGCGCGATCGGATCACAGCGGCCTGTGAGCAGACTGTGCCGCAACCCGAAGCGGCTTTCCTGAGCGGCATGCTGGTCGGCCGCGATGAAGACATTTCTGACAACCTCAAACAGTCTTTTCAAAACACCGGAACGTCTCACCTGGTGGCCATATCCGGATTCAACATTACCATTTTGAGTGTTTTGATTCTGGCGATCGCCAACCGGCTTCTTCCCAGGAAATGGGCGGTTCTGGCGGCTGTAATTCTCCTCTGGGGATACGCGGTCATGGCTGGGGCAAGTCCATCTGTTATCCGGGCGGCTATCATGGGAAGCCTGGCAATGATCGGCCGGTCCATAGGGCGCACACGGGCAGCCATTAACACCCTTGCGTTGGCTGCCGGGATAATGGTGGCAGTTAATCCATTAATTCTGCGGGATATCGGTTTCCAACTGTCCGTGGCAGCCACCGCCGGTATCCTGCTGATTGGCGCGCCGGTAAATGACTTTTTTATTGCCCGTATGACCAGTCCTGAAAAGCCTTCGGAGGTTAACTGGCTATGGCGAAACCTGGGGGATTCGGTCATTATTACTCTGGCAGCCCAGGTGTTTACCCTTCCCTTCCTTCTTTATCATTTTCAAACATATCCGTTGATTGGAATCCTGGTCAATCCTCTTGTTTTGCCAGTACAACCGGCAGCCATGTTTCTAGGGGGCGCGGCTGCCCTCGCCGGAATGGTCTTCCTGCCTCTGGGCAAAATCCTCGGAA
>CAYNJT010000064.1:0-5034 GCA_964397625.1 uncultured Leptolinea sp.
AACCATGCTCCGGATGCTTTGACCGCGGACATGGTTGATGCATAATCCCGGTAGATGCAAGCGGAGCAGGGAATATATTCTTGTATAAGGCATTTCACCGCTTGCATCTACCCTACCAAGGTATCTTCTTTACCCCTTCAATCCCTTGCTGATCTCCTTGCGCGCCCATAGGTAATGGCTGGACGTGCAGGATTTGAAATATGCCGCAAGGGTGTTCTTGTTTTGCCATTTGTGCAGACCGGGGGTGAACAGGTCTTCTTCCGGGATTGATTTCAACAGTTCCAGTATCTCATTATGGGAACGTTGGAATTCTGCCATGACGACATCCAGTGGGTCAACCCTGTGTTCGCGGAAGATCCTGTCATTCAGGGCGGGAAGCTGACTCCACTTGAATCCTTCTGCCGGTACCGGGATTGTTTTTCCTGCGTACCCGCTTTGCACCCAAAGAATAACCATCTGTTCCCAGGCAACGAGGTGGGTAAGGACATCTTTTGTTGCCCATTCGCCCATCACCTTCTTTGAGACGAAAACATCCGCCGGAATGGTAGCCAGTAATGATTCCAGTTTTTCGCGTTCATCGTGTATTTCTTTGAGTAAGGCTTCACGCGTGGTTGGTTTTGGCATAATATCCTCCCAAATGCCTAAATATAAATCACCGGGGTATGGCCCTGCGCGCTTCGCGGTCGGCAAGTTCATTCATGGGGGTGCCCACATGGCCGCGCAGCCAGTTCCATTTGATGTTAACGCGTTTGGTCTGGGCGTGCAGCGCCTTCCACAGGTCTTCGTTGGCCAATTTGCCGCCCTGGCGTTTCCAGCCGCGTTTAACCCAACCGGGCAGCCAGCTGGTGATACCCAACATCAGATATTGCGAATCGGTGAAAATCACCGCGCTCGCGCCGTCAGGCAGGCTTTCCATAGCCCGCAGCGCGGCGGTCAATTCCATACGGTTGTTGGTTGTCGGCTTCTCGCCGCCGCTTAACACCTTCTTCTTCACTCCGTCCACGGTAAATATGGCCGACCAGCCACCGGGGCCGGGGTTGGGGTCACAGGCTCCGTCCGTGTAGATCACATAATCTGGCATGAGTTCTACGGTACCGTTTTGATGGTTTCACCCATCTGATAAATCAGGGTGGGGACCGGCATGGGGGTGGGTTGGAGCATCTGCCAGAATCCATCTTCCAATACCGGCCGGATTTGGCGCCAGCTGGCAGACACAGGAAGAACGCGGGCATCGACTAAAAACTTTTGAGCTTCCTGCCACCAGGGGTGGGTCTGGCCAAAATCAGCCATCAGATCAACCGCGGTGCTCGTCGGGGGGATGGAACCATCGGCTTCCGCCAGTCGTGCCTGGTTGCGAGGGAGCATCATCCATCGTAAGAACAACCAGGAGGCCAACTGTTTCACCGCATCGGTTTTGGATATCCCGTAAGACAGGCCGGTCAACAATGCCGGCGCGGATTTCTCTTCGCCAGGATACGGCATAATGATCCAATCATCTGTGCTTTTCGCGAAAGTCAGGGTATCTTCCAATTCCAACAGGTCGGGGAGGGTGGCCGAAATAGCCAATGCCTGCCGGTCGGCAAAATAGGTGAATGGTGAGGCTACACGGCTGTTCCAGGCGCATCCTTTTTCCATGAGCTGGCGGAGAAAGCCAAAAGCTTCTCCTGTGGCTGGCTGATCGATCCATTTTTCCGAGTTGGCAGCGTTTCCGTCAAAACTGTTTATCCAGGAGAGTATTACTGTGGAAGACGAATTGATGATCCATCCGCCGGTTCCGTCATTTTCTTTCTTCGAATCTTTATTGTAGGCAGTGGCTGCCGCGCACAACTGGTTCTCAAGGTCACTGCGAGTTACCGGAGGTTCAGAAAATCCCAGTTCAGCCGCCCAGGTTTTGTTGAACACAAGAAATTGCAGATTTAACTGGGCGGGAATGCCGAGCTGAACATCACCGCTCTTATTGGCTTCCCAGGATTGTTTAAGGTAGGAGCCTCTCTCTTTTTCGGGAATTCCCCACTCGGGATTGGTGATATAAGGTGCCAGATCAATGATGGTGCCGTCAGCAAACCACCCGGCTAGATATTCAGGGGGCAGAGCGACCATATCCAACCGGTCGGACGAGTTCAAATTTCCGGTAAAAGTACGCGCGGCTTCGGTGACGCTGCCGTTCTGTGTTTCATACACCTCTATCCCCCACACATTTTCCCTGTTGAATTCATCGATCAAGTTGTGGAATTCCACTCCCGCCTGTCCCACCCAGGGATGGATGATGCGAACCTGCGTGTCTTTCAGGCTGGAAAGTTCAACGGGTATGGTCGCGGAAGGAACAGGTGTCGTGGTGCCCACGTTCTTCAAGGTAGGGGAGATGGTTCCAGTGACTTCAACCGTTACTGTTTTCGCTGTAGTGGTTACGGTACCGGTTGAGTTCTGTGGAGCGGAATTTTTCGCGGCAAGTGGACTACAGGAAACCAGCATACCGGCTGCCAGACACATTAGAACAGCGGTTTTCGAATGCCGGTTGAAGGAGGTGAAAGACGGAATAGAGAATCGCATCGGATCAGGCAGCCGGTCCGATTGCGGTACAGGTGCCCTGCCCGCAATTCTCCACTTCGATCTGTATGGTTACATGATCCAGCGCGAACTGGTTCTGTAGAACATCGCGAATTTGTTGAAGCATATCATTCTGGCGATCGCAGCACTCCGGTGTGAGCGCCACATGCGTGCTTAAAGAAATATTACCAGAGCAAATATTCCAGATGTGCAGGTCATGCACGTCAGCCACACCATCGATTTTCTCTATTGCCCGTGATATATCTGAAACGGATACACCTTCCGGTGTTCCCTCCAGAAGAATATGAATGGCACGCCGCAGAACGCGATAGCTGCTGATCGCGATCATAATGCCGATAAGGACACTGATCAGTGGATCAATCCACACAGCGTCGGTCAGCCAGATGGCGATGCCGGCGATGATCACACCGACAGAAGAGAGCGCGTCTCCCAGTACATGCAGGTAGGCGCTGTTCAGGTTCAGGTCATCTTTTACGCCAGGTTCAGTATGGTTGTGGGTATGTTCATGCCCATCGTGATGGTGTTCTGCTTTGAGGACAACAGCAACCAGAATATTGGCCGCCAGGCCTATGACAGCGATGATCAACATGGGCAAGCCGCGAACTTCACCCGGGGAGATGAATCGCTGGGCGGCCTCCCACCAGATACCGATACTGATGATTGCCAGGGAAATCCCATTGATTAACGCGGCAAACACTTCCACTCGGTGATACCCAAAGGTATGTCCGGTATCGTGAGGCCGGTTGGCCATTTTGAATGCCCCGTAGCTGATGGCCAGCGCCAGGATATCGGTGAATACGTGGGCGCTGTCAGAAAGAAGGGCCAGGCTGCCTGTCCAGATTCCACCCGCGATTTCCGCGACCAACACAGCGGCGGTAATCAGGATGGAGTAGAGGTAGCGGCCTTCCAATTTTGAGTCTTCGTGATTGTGCATAAAACCGTTTCTACTAAGAATCCTGGATGGGGCAGAAAAGTGTGATCGGATTGGGATACGAACCGTCCCAACATTTCTCCGGTAATGGTTTCTGAACATGCATGGGAGCACTGAATACCTGAGTGCCCTCTTTTGTGACCACCACCATGGTGTAGTCCATCCACCATTTTGGAGGATCCACAATGTAGGTGTGCGTCATCACTCCGTAGGCTTCATTGGGATTATTTGGATTTGCCAGCATGTCATATTCAATGAACGGTTCCTGGGGGCGGGCATCCCAAATCTGCAGCTTCATGCCGGCAGGCACAGGCTGGTTGAAGGCCAGTACCAGTGTGCAGGATACGGCCGGTATTTGGAAATTTACCACGTTCGTTTTCTTGTTTACAGAACCCGCTGTGGCATTGTCCGGCATGGTGGCCGGGCCGTAGGGGCCATCAATGTGACCGGTGAAATATTTTTTGGTCAGGCACCATGGGTTAATCCCATCTGGAACAACAGCCAGCGGTGGGAGGGGTGTGGCTGTGGGTGTTTCCGTCGGGATGGCCGTATTGGTTGGAATAGGGGTTGCTGTGGGCGGAATGGGTGTGGGTGATGGGATGGGGGTTTCCGTTGGCGGTACGTCTGTTGGAGTTGGGGTGGGTGGGGCAAGGAAAGGAACCGAAGAACATCCGGAAAAATTTAACAGTCCGACCAGGAGTATTCCAGGAAGAAGATATTTACGATAGTTGCTTTTTAAGACCATTCTTACGACTCTTTCATTATGGAGTGTTTCGATTATAACATTCCGGTTTCAAGTTATTAATCTTCACTACAACCTGTACCGCGAAAAAAAAAGAGCGGACGAAAATCCGCTCTGCATGGTAAGAGATTTTTTTGGAACGCCACAAAAACTCAGTCTTCTTCACGTTCCGGCTGAATGTCTGCGATGGAATTAACGATGCGGCTTGGTTTATATGGATAGCGGTGCAGGGTGTGTTCACCCGTGACACCAGTAAGCACCAGTATGGTCTCCAGTCCGGCCATCACACCGGCGACAATATCCGTGTCCATACGGTCGCCGATCATCACCGTGTTTTCAGAATGCACACCCAGGTAGTTCATGGCAGTCCGCATCATTAATGGATTGGGCTTGCCAATGAAGAAGGGAGTGCGTCCGCTGGCCTTTTCAATCAATGAAGCGATCGCCCCACAGGCGGGAACCACGCCGGCTTCGTCTGGGCCATTGGCGTCGGGATTTGTCGCGATAAACGCTGCTCCCTGAACCACCAACCGGATGGCTTTGGTGAACTGGTCCATGTTGTAGTTGTTCACTTCCCCTAAAACCACATAGTCCGGATTGATATCGGTGAGAACATAACCCACGTCATACAGAGCCTGGGTCAGGCCGCTCTCACCCACCACATAAGCGGTCCCATCGGGATTTTGACTGCGTAAAAAAAGCGCCGTGGCCATGGCGGATGTAAAGATCCGGTCCGGAGGAATTTCCAGTCCGATAAGGCTAAGGCGGTGAGCCAGATCGCGCTGTGTGTACA
>CAYNJT010000064.1:5134-18522 GCA_964397625.1 uncultured Leptolinea sp.
GTTCAACAGTCTCATTATACGGACGTTTTTAAAAGTGCACAGGGTTAGTTAACCGTAATCTTTTTAAGCATGCAACCAGATCGTTTCAAAAACTCTGTTACTCGTATATAAATGGAAGAAACAAAAGATACCAGCTTACATCTGTTGTATAATTTCCTATCCTAACTTACAGGACGGAATACGGGTGACACAAAACCATCCGGTTGATGATTACTCTCTGGAAGAACTTCAGTCGCTTGTGGCGGAAAAGCGGATGAAAATTCGCCGCGAACGGCTGGAGTATTACCGGCGCACCGGTCGTATTGCCACGGGATCGGTTATTGAAAGCGGGTATAGACCCGGACGGATTGTCAATGAAGCCGGGGAGGTGCGAGAGACTGCCGCGCCACCCTCCAGGCGCAAGCTGTGGATTGACCGACTGCTGGTGGGTATTGAGATCGTAGCTGTTATTGGGTTGATCTTTGTGTTATTAAATGGCGTGTCGATATTGCGCAACCTTAATAAAGAGGTGTCCGAATCACTTGTACAGCCAACCCTGGCTCCAACCGCGATTATTCGGGCTGTGGTGCTTCCATCAGGTCACACCCCTCCCAATTCGCCCGGCGGCGTTAAACCCAATGAAGAAGAAATCCCGGCGCATCTGCGACCTCTGGTACAATCACTGGCAGCCATTCCCGTACCTACAGCCAGCCCGGAACAGGCGGTACGCATTCAGATTCCGGCCATCGGTGTGGATGCTCCGGTCATTCAAGGGGATGGCTGGGAACAACTGAAAAAAGGTGTTGGCCAGCATGCCGGAACGCCAAATCCGGGAGAAACCGGGAATGTTGTGCTTTCCGCTCATAATGATGTTTTTGGCGAGATTTTTCGCGACCTGGATAGGCTAAAAACTGGTGATACGATAATCCTGTTCACCAATTTGCGAACCTATACCTACATCGTCAATCAAAATCGTATTGTCGAACCTTCGCAAGTTGAGGTCATGTCGCCAACAGCAGATTCTGTCGTAACCCTGATTTCGTGTTACCCTTATATGGTTGATAACCGCCGGATAGTAGTCTCCGCGGTTTTGAAAAACTCATAATCTCTATCAGGATAGATCCAAATGGCAAAAAAAGTTAAACGTCAGGTCTCATTTGCAACAACATCCAATGATGCGGCTGTTGCCCGCCCGCGCTTAAGCGGAGTTCGCCCCGGCAATAGCGAATTCAATCCAGATTACACCTATGTAAAGAAAGACCTGAAATTCCTTTTCTTTCAAATGGCAGCATTTGTTGGGATCCTCATAATATTGACATTCTTCCTTCATTAATAGCGTCCAATCCTCAATTTTCCAAAGGAGGTTATTATGTCCCCCATGTTCGTCCCCGGCCCCGTAGATGTCGCTCCGGTGGTTCTTTCCGCGCAGGCCAAACCGATGATGCCGCACCGCAGCAAAGATTTCGAAGAGATTTTCCGCCGAACGGCAGAAAAAGCTCAGAAATTGTTCTACACCCAGTATCGAGTTTTTCAGGGCACATCATCCGGTTCTGGCATGCAGGAAGCAGGTATCCGAAATTTTGTGCAGGAACAGGTTCTCTCGTGCGTGAATGGCGCGTTTGCCGATCGCTGGTATAAATGTGCCATTGCCAATGGGAAACAGGCCGATAAAATCGAAGTTCCCTGGGGAGAAGCAATAACCCCCGAAATGCTGGCAGATGCCCTCAAGAAGAAATCCTACGAAGCCATTACCATTGTTCACAATGAGACCTCTACCGGTGTGGAAAACCCGGTCAAAGAACTGGCCAAAGTGGCGCATGAAATTTCGCCGGACACATTGATCCTTGTGGATGCTGTTTCATCGCTTGGCGGAACCAAAATCGAAATGGATGCCTGGGGCATTGACTTCCTATTGACCTCATCGCAGAAATGTCTGGCCCTGCCGCCAGGACTATCACTGGCAGCCGCGTCAGATCGGGCGATGAAAAAAGCCGAAACGGTGACCAACCGCGGCTGGTACTTTGACCTTGTCCTTATGGAAAAGCACCGCCTGAAAGATTCCACCCCCATGACACCGGTTATGCCATTGATCTTTGCTTTGGATGTGCAGTTGGATCGCATTCTGGAAGAAGGATTGGATAACCGCTTCGCCCGCCACGCCGCCATGGCCAAGCGGACACAGAGTTGGGCTTCCGCCCATGGCATGGATCCACTCGCTCCCGAAGGATACCGTTCAAAGACGGTTTCCACGATCAAGAACACCAAAGGTCTGGATATTGCCGCGCTGAATAAATTCCTGCAGACCAAGGGAATGCGCATCGCCAATGGATATGGCGACCTGAAAGATAAAACATTCCGCATTGCCCACATGGGTGAGATCACCATGAGCGATGTGGACACATTGCTTGGACTAATGGAAGAATTTATGGGATAATCAGGTACCAAACAATATCGCAGGCAGAGCCACCAGCCTGTGACGTTGAAATAACCTCAACGACCTCAAGGGTGCACTCGAAAGATCGAAAAACGAGCGCGCTTTTGAGGTCGTTATCATATATGCGGAGTATTAATGATTTCTGTCAGACCAAATGAGAAAAAACCGAATGAACGGGCCACGTATCGAACGGCTTTACTCATCACATTTTCCGGAAATTTGATCCTGCTTATTATCAAGTGGATAGCCGCTTACCTGAGTGGGTCAGTAGCTCTTTTCGCCGATGCGGCCAATTCCGCCTCGGATGTCTTGTATTCTCTTTTAATGGTTCTTGGATTGTGGATGGCGCAGCGTCCACCTGATTCCAGCCATCCTCAGGGACACAGCCGCTTTGAGCCGTTGGTTGGTTTAATGATCACTCTGTCAATGACATATGCCGGCTTTTCCGCTGCCCAGGCTTCTTATGATCGGTTTACAGAAGGTGGAAAAGCCATTGTGCTGGGATTACCAATATTCGTTCTGTTGGTGGCAGCCGTACTAAAAGCTGGGATGTTTGTCTGGATTCGCAGATTGGCAAAAATACTGCACAGTCCCACACTTGAAACGACAGCGGCGGATAATTTGAGTGATGTCTTAACATCCACCGCCGCGTTCATTGGGATTGTGGGTTCGGATTTTATTCACCCACTGGCTGACCCGGTGGCGGGTTTTCTTGTGGCCGCGTGGATCTTCCGGGCCGCCTTTATGGCCGCCCGTGATAACCTGGGCTTCTTAACCGGCGCTGGGGCTTCGGAAGAATTGCGGTCGCAACTGGTTGCGGCCGCGGAATCCATTCCCGGAGTGATCAAAGTGCACCACGCGATCACGGAATACAGCGGGCCGCGATTGGTGGTCGATATGCACCTGAATGTGGATGGAAACATGCCGCTCAATCAGGTCCATATGATCAGCGACCAGGTGATTGAGCGGCTGGAGAGTTTTCCTGAAGTGGACAGAGCCTATGTCCACATCGAACCAGAGGGCTGGGATTAATTGGCAGTTATGTTATAGAAGAAATTGAAGGCGTAACGGCCGTCAGGAAATTCGATACGGATATCAATGGGGGAATACCCTTTCAGGGTGGCCGGAATGTTGAAGACAAGTGTCTTTTGCCCGCCGGCATCTGTGTCAAACGTGCCCAGCAAAGTACCACCCAGCCCGTATGTGCCGTAAGGGCCCATATAGATGGTGTACTTCGATTTCGCCGGGAACTCTGACGTCATGATCGTAACAGTGCTGTCGCCAACCACACTGAGAATGCCGAAGGTGGGAACGCCGGGAATGATCGGGAAATTAGGTACGAATTTGGTGGCTGTGGGAACAGCCATGGTTCCATACATTGCGCCAGGAGTGCCGGTGCCGGGTGTGACCATGGCGGCCGGCGTGCCCGAACCGGCAGGTGTGGCCGGGTAAATGGTGCCCAGAGCCATCGGCGTGGCGGTGATACCGGGCGTGCCGGGCATACCGGTACCCAATCCGGGAGTTTCGTTCACACCTGGAGTGCCGGTGGTCATACCGTTAATCCCGGCTGCTGTAGCGGTGAGTGTGCCCGAGCGTATTGTGGCTACGGCTGTCTGGGTGGCGCTTAAGATTTCCTGAAAACCGGATGCCTGAGTGGCAACCTTTACCGGTGTCTTGATCATTAACGTTGGAGTGACAGCCTTGACAACGGGCGCAGTGGTCGGGGCGACGGCAACCGGAGCGATTGTCGACGGCCTTTCACAACCGGTAATCCCGACAAGCATCACGCACAACAAAAGGATGAACAGCGATTTCCTGGTCAAATTGGTTACTCTCTTTCCTTCCCCATAGCACCCGGACGCAAAACATTAACGGCGTCTGCGCGTCGGGCAGGAGGAATTGGATGGCAATGTGCTGTTCGCCGGACAGGGATAATGAATCTACACAGCGAACAACACAAATTGTTGCAAGAAGCGTTCCACCTCGCGGTAATAGTCCGTCAGAGTTTCTTCCTTACGGAAGCCGTGTCCTTCGCCCTCATACAACCGATACACGATCGGAATACCCCGCCTGCGCAGGGCGTCAACGATCTCTTCGGATTGAGAGGGTGGGACAACACGGTCAGCACTACCCTGAAATACAGCCAGCGCGTCCCGGATTTTATCCGCGTGAAAAACCGGCGACCAGTCATGATATTTCTGGGCTGCCTCAGGCAATGGGCCTACCATACTATCAAGATAGCGGGCTTCAAATTTATGAGTATCCTGAGCCAGGGTAAACATATTCGTCACGCCATACTGGCATATGCCGGCTTTGAACAGGCCGGGGTAGTGGATCAGGGCATTTAACACAGTATAACCACCGGCGCTTCCCCCGCGAATAATCAACTTGCCCGGGTCAGCCAGTTCATTTTCAATCAGAGCGCCAGCGGCCAGGGCGGCATCTTCCACATCAGCCTGCCCCCAGCAGCCGCGTAAAGCCTGCAGGTAGCTGCGGCCGAAACCACTGCTTCCCCGGTAGTTCACATCCAGCCAGGCATACCCGCGGGAGGTGAAAAAAAGCCGTTCCGCGCTGAAGCTTACCGGTTGTTCCGAGGTTGGTCCGCCGTGAATGTAAAGAATGGCAGGCGGTAAACCGTCTGAATGAAAATTGGGATGGGTGGGTGGATAATACGTCCCATAGACCGGGCTTCCATCCCCCGCGGTCCATTGGAGCGGCTTTGAAACAGGAAAGAAAGCTTCGGGCAGTCGTTCTGTGTCGCTGTAAGCAACCACTTGCAGCATGGATCCATCCCATCTCACCGCCCGGGTGGGAATACCAGGCGCGGAAGCCAGAAAGACGGCTTCATGGTTTTTGGGGGAAACCGAAAGTTGGTAGATCCAGGTGTACGGTGAGGTATTGATGGACGTAGAAATGCCTGTATCAATATCCACCTTCCATAATGAAGCCAGTCCGCCATGATTGCGTATATACAAGATCTCGCGATTGTCAGCTGACCAACCGTAGTATCGTTCCCCTTGCACCCAGGCGGGTTGGGAGAGGTGAAAGCCATCTCCGGCAATAAGAACCCTGGAATCTCCGGTTTGCAGCTCGAGCAGAACCAGATCTTCCCAGTCGCCACGGGTGATTATATAACTCAGGTATCGGCCGTCAGAAGAAAACTGCGGCTGGCTTACGGACTCGCTTCTGTCACCGGCCACGACGTGTGAATCTATCAGGCGGGGGGGAGTGCCATCCAGTCTGCCGAGCATAAGGCGTGTTCCATCCCAGGGCATATTGGGGTGATTCCATTCGACCCAGGCAACGATCTTCCCTCCGGGGTGCCAGCGGGGCCACATGTAAAAATCCGCTCCCTTCACCAATTGGATCGGCCATGATTGTCCGTCAGCATCTACGAGTGTAATCAGGTCGGTATTCCCATCTGAGAAAACCGATAGAACCCATAATCCATCCGGTGATATTTGAGGGTCAGCGAAAGCGCCATAGGGCGGAGTCAAAGGCACAGGATCGCCCTCATCCAGACCGCTTTTATATAATCGGCCGTTTTTTTCCGCGAAGATAACAGATCCACCGTGAGTCGAGAATTCTCCACCTCCATAGCCTACACTCCCGCGCACCGAAAAACTTGCACCGGTCAGGTCCCGCCGCGCGTCACCGCTTTTTTGGCGCACCAGCGCGCCCAAGCCGGAACGTCCTTCGACCCACAGGATTGACTCACCGGATGAATCAAATTGAACATCTTCCATGCGCAGTTTTTGACCGGCTGCCGAGGCCGTAACCGGGCTTGACCATAAACCGTAGGGACAATCCTGTTTGTTTTCTGTCATGGTTTCTCTCTATATATGCGAAGTGACGAAATCGATCAGTTTCTCTTTACTTTGCAATCCTACTGTGCGGGTTACTTCTTTTCCATTCTTGACCAATACCAGAGTTGGTAAACTCATTACGCCAAATTGCATTACCAGTCCACTGTTGGAATCTGCGTCCACGGAATAAATGGTAACTTTTTGGCCCCACTCTGCCGCCAGACTTTCCAGAATGGGAGCCAGTCGTTTGCAGGGTGAGCACCATTCTGCTCCAAAATCAAGAATCACAGGGACGGATGACTTAAGTACTTTTTCTGAGAAATCCGCCATATTCAGGGATTGCATGTTTGACATGATTGCCTCGTAATAAAAAGATACGTCTATTGTAATAAAAAACAGGCGGAGGTGTCCGCCTGTTTGTCTCTTTCAAATAATGGAAATATGTTACTTAAGGTCGCGCGGCTTGACGCATTCCACCAGTTCACCATGCGTATCTTCTTTAATATCAGCCCAGTGTTCGATGGGCAATATCAGGTGGGCAATGGATGCCGTGGAAAGTGATTCAACCTGACCGCTAAGAATTTGCAGCAACCCCTCCAACCCGGGATTATGCCCGACGACCATGACTCGCTCAAATTTATCGGGCACATTCTGCAGTGTGGATAGATAGGCGGTTGGTTCTGCCAGATAAAGGGAATCAATGTATTCCACTTTCCCTTTAAAATTCATTTTCTCAAGCAGTCCATCAACCGTCTGGGTGACCCGTTTGGCCGGAGAAGCCAAAATTTGCTGGGGCACCAATTCTTTCTCACGCAGGTACTTACCCATGCGCGGCGCGTCTTTTTCGCCGCGTTTGTTCAAGGGTCGATCCTGGTCCTGAAGATCGGGATGTTTCCAACTGGATTTTGCATGCCGCATGAGCAGAAGAGTTTTCATACCGGAATGTTCCTGATCTAATTACTGATGACAAATTTTCACACGCTACTATCATACCTTAATTCAATGCTCCGGTTTTGTTATTAATAAAATGTTAACCATCCTGTTGTTTGGTTCGATTTTCATGGAGTCGTTATAATCTTTATTATTCACCAGGTAGATGAATATGCCCCTGCCAGAACAAACGGCTTCTGAATCTGAACTAATCACCAGCGCCCGCCAGGGTAACCTGGAAGCATTTAACCAGCTCATCTCGCTCTATCAGGATATTGTGTTCAATACCGCGTTCCGTGTGTTGGGCGGGTATGATGAAGCGGAAGATGCTGCCCAGAAAGCATTCATTTCCGCCTATCGCGGCCTTCAGTCATTCCGCGGTGGTTCGTTTCGCGCGTGGTTATTGCGTACCACCATCAATGCCTGTTATGACCAGATTCGGCGGGCGAAACGCCATCCTGAAATTTCAATGGATGCCGACCCGCTCGATGATGATCATTTGGGTATGGACTATGGTTATCCTGATCCTTCACCCTCACCTCACCAGATGATGGAGACCCGTGAATTGCAACAGGCGGTACAACACTGCCTGCAGGAATTACCGGAAGAATTTCGGATTGTGGCTGTACTGGCGGATGTGGAAGAGCTGGATTATGAAGAGATCAGCCGGGTGACGGCAAATCCACTTGGCACTGTAAAAAGTCGACTGGCCCGCGCCCGACAGAAATTGCGCGGATGCCTGGAAGATTTCTGGGAACTTTTACCCCTCAATCTCCGTCAAAAATATGAAGGTGCCGGATGACCACCAGATTAAATGACCGCGATTGGGAAACCATTTCCGCCTATTTGGATTCCGAACTGCCGCCTGATGAGCAAATTAAAGTCCAAGCCCGAATGGACAGGGATGAGGAATTCAAGGCGGCTTATATTTCCTTACTGAAAACCCGCGGGATCATGCGGTCTGTTCCGCGGATTAAACGACGCAGAAGTTTTTTCCTGACACCGGAAATGGTCAAACCAGTCGGGTGGGGGTGGCTCCTCCCGACAATGAATTACAGCTCAATAGCCGCGGGTATTCTGGCTTTCATATTTCTTTTTATGGATTTGCTTCCTTTTAACGAAATACCTGTGCCTTTCCAGATGGTTAAAGAATCCACCGCGCTGGAACTCTCTACACCAGGACAACAGGCTGCCGTTCCCGCTGTGGTTATTGCCTACACCCAGACTTCACTTCCACCGGTTATGGAAAAGAACATGGCCGCCGAAGAGGCGCCGGCCGCCGATCAATTCACGCAAAAAAGTGAAACCGCACCGTTGGTGAATGAGACGGAGGGAGCAGGAGCGGTATTCGCAACTTTTGCAGAACCGGAACAATTCGCCCAACCGGATGCGCCTCCGGCACAGGATACAGCGCCTTCCACGAAACTGGAGGCAGCCGGACCAGAATCCGTTCCCCTCCAACCTTTGACCACGTCAACGCAGGATGAAGCGGCAATGGCTGCTCCTCCAGAGGAAAACATTCCCTCCGGCGCCGCAGAATCCCCTGCTTCTCCCGTCATTTTTCCAACGGCAACTGTAATGGATTGGATCGCCCAACCAACAGAATCAGATCAGGCAATGGCAGTCGAAGCGCCAGCCCCATCGTCCGCGGTTGAGCTTGAACCTCAAAAAGGCGTGGAACCTACCATTGCTCACACGCCAGTGCCCACCGGAAAGCTTTCCATCCCGACCGCGGGTATGGCAGAGATCCGCCCCGCAACCCCGGTGATTGAGGAAACCCGTGGGATGACTTTCGCGCAGATTGGCGGGTTGTTGCTGGTAGTTTCCCTTCTACTGGCAGCAGGCGGTTATATACTCAAGAACCGCGGCCGCTCATGAATATCCCGGCTTCCATTTCTTATTGCATAAATTGCGGGACAGCCCTGCGGCAAGAGGAAAGATTTGGCCGCCAGCGGCCGGTCTGCCCGGCCTGTGGATGGATCCATTTTACCGATCCCAAGGTTGCTATCGCCGTGATTATCCTGAAAGACGACTGCGTGCTGCTTACCCGCCGGGTAAATCCTCCGTATCAAGGATACTGGTCGCTTCCTGCCGGTTTTATGGACGCGGGTGAAGACCCGCAGGAAGCTGCCTGTCGGGAATGCTTTGAAGAGACCGGTTTGGAGATTCATGTCGAGCGGCTGGTTGATGTGTTCAGCGGGCGGGAACATTCCAACGGAGCGGATCTTGTCCTTATTTATGAGGCCAGTCTGGACGGGGGTGTTCTGGCAGCCGGCGACGACGCTGACCGGGCTGACTTCTTTCCGCTCAACGCGCTGCCACCGTTGGCCTTTCAATCTACCCGCGTGACTATTGAAAAACTAAGTCATGACAGCCCGCGGCATAACAAATAATTTACATAAAATTTCTTTCAAATTAATACATACATTCCTATAATAATCTAAATTCCCGTGAAGAATTGCAGCCAAATCTGATTTGGCTCAAACCTTGCACTCTTGCCCGTGGATGTATCATTACAGCCATTGACCTGAGAAAAGAAATATCGCGAGAAATTTTTATTTACAGGTCTTCTGACGCCAAAATGGGATTATATGATCGATACCCCTCAAATACTTCTTGTTGAAAATGAACAATCGGTAATTGACCAGATTACCGAGATGATCAATAAGATTGGATTTAATCGTCCTCAGGTTGCCAGCACACCAGATGAGGCAAAAAACCTTGCCGGTACTGCTGATATTGCCTTGGTCGGTCTGGATACCGGCGACCCGGACAACGGCCGTAAGACAGCCAGGATGCTGAGTGAAGATTTTAATCTTCCGGTTATCTATCTGATTTCGCCGGATGACAATTACCTGCAGGGTAATTCACCGGAAAATACAGGATTTGTTCTCAAACCGGGAGACCGCAGGAATTTAAAGAAAGTCATCATGCTGGCCCTGGCTCGCCATAACCAGAAAGATGACTTCACTTTATTAATTTCTGATTTGCCTGTACCGGCGTTTTGTGTTGACCCGCTTTCTTTGGAAATCCTTGTATCCAACGAATTTTTTAACACACTTTTCCCTGAGGTAGATTCATCTACCGGTGCCGTGAACTTGCGCGTCGGGTTAAAGTCAGAACTCGAAAACATTGTTCAACGAACACACAAGGAAAAGGGGCTTGTTCGACATTCGGCAATCTTAAATACTTCGGCCGGGAGCGAGCCTTTTGTGATTTGCGCCAGAGAAACAGTGTCTTTCACACCAGGCGCGGTAATTGTCACATTGCAAAAAACCGAACCGGTAAAAGAAGATGTCCTTTTTGAATTCTCTCCCGTCCGGCAATTACAGATATCAAAAGATGGGTTCATTTTGCAAGCCAACCGGAAGTGGCTGACCGACACAGGATATACCCGCGACAATATCCTAAAACGACCGGTTGCGGATTTGTTTTACGGGGAATCCGCGGGTATTTGGACTGAATCCATCCTGCCCGGTCTGCTTTCAGATAATTCGTGTGGCGATTTGTGTCTGGATGTGAAAAAGGCGGATGGTGAAGTTATTCGATTAAACGCGCACTTTTCCATTCTCCCCACAGATGGTTCTGTGCTGGCAGCTTTTATTGAGCCGGTTACTACTGAGTCGTTAGTCGATGAAGAAGCCACCCTGGCCAACGCCCTGCGTGACACCGCGGAAGTACTCACCAGCACTCTGAATTTTGATGAAGTCCTTGACCGAATTTTGGCCCGCGTAAGCGAAGTGGTCCCCAACGAAGCGGCCAATATTATGATGATCTGGTCTGGCGTGGCGTACATCGTACGCTCCACCGGATACGCGGAACTTGGCCTGGAAGAGCGGATGATGAGTCTGCAAATCCCGGTTGCACAAGAGACCCATTACCTGAGCATGTACGAAACGGGCATGCCGCTGGCTGTAGCCGATATTCAGGATTACGCGGCGCTTCAGAGCCATACCGATATTAACTGGGCGCGTTCCATGGCATCCGCCCCGTTGCGCAGTAAGGGCCAGGTGTTTGGTTTTCTCAATTTGGAGAGTTCGCAACCGGGATTTTATAACCAGAAACACGCGGATCGCCTGCAGGCGTTTGCAGACCAGGCTGCCGTGGCTATAGAAAACGCCCGGTTGTACGCGGAAGTGCAACAGTACGCCATTACCGATGAATTGACCGATATTTATAATCGGCGCGGCCTATTTGAACTGGGCCGCCGCGAGGTGGAAAGAGCCCGGCGCTACGGGCGCAGTCTTTCCGCTGTGATGATTGATACTGATCATTTCAAATCGATCAATGACACCTACAGTCATGGGGTGGGTGACCACGTCCTGCGCGTTATGGCTGACCGGTGGAAAAGCAGCATCCGTGAAGTGGATATCCTGGGACGCTATGGCGGAGATGAGTTTGTAGTCTTGCTGCCGGAAACGGACCTGAACAGCGCTGTGCAGGTGGCTGACCGGCTGCGTGTGGCTATCAGCGGTTCAAAGATCACTACTCCAATGGGTGAAATCGGTGTCAGTGTGAGTGTGGGTGTGGCTGAGATCAACAACAATGTCACCACATTTGACGCCCTGCTTGAGAAAGCGGATCAGGCCATGTTCCAGGCCAAGACCGGTGGAAAAAACCAGGTCAGTTATTAATCCCGATTTGCCACAAAAATAAAGAAATTCCCGTTTATAAAAACCAGCAGTCAATTCTGGTCTGGGGACTTCCTGTGATATGATTCCCGCACTGTCAATTCAGGAAGGTTTTTTATGATTGGTGCGATTGCAGGGGATATCATAGGCTCAACGTACGAGTTCCACGCGGTAAAAACGGTCAACTTTGACCTGCTGCCGAGGGGCTCTTTTTTTACTGACGACACGGTGTGTACCATCGCTCTGGCTGAGACCTTTCTGACGGATGGAGACTATCAGGAAATTTTGCTGCGTTACTGCCGGCGATTTCCTCATGCCGGTTATGGCGGACGATTTAGAAAATGGATATTCTCAGAACCCCCACAGCCATATAACAGTTTTGGCAATGGTTCCGCCATGCGGGTCAGCCCCGTGGGATTTGCCTGTCAGACGGAAGCAGAAGTCCTGTTGAAAGCGGAACAAAGCGCCAGCATCACGCACAATCACCCGGAAGGGATCAAAGGCGCGCAGGCGACAGCTCTGGCCATCTTTCTGGCGGCACACGGCGCGGATAAACCGACGATTAAAAATGAAATCGAGACACGTTTCCGATATGATCTTTCCCGGCGGTTGGATGATATCCGTCCTGTATATGCTTTTGATGAGACTTGCCAGGGAAGTGTGCCTGAATCCATTCTGGCATTTCTTGAATCCAATTCTTATGAAGAGGCGGTACGTCTGGCTGTCTCACTTGGCGGTGACGCCGATACACAGGCCTGCATCACCGGTGGTATTGCCCAGGCGTATTACCGTGATATTCCTGCCAGCATCATCGAAACCACACTGTCACTGTTAACGCCTGATATGCGGGAAACTGTGGCGGCCTTTAAGGAACGCTATGGCTGGTAAATCAGATCGGATTAAGGCGGATCTCGTTCTGATCCTTGTGGCGGCAGTGTGGGGCGCGGGATTTGTTGCCCAGCGCAGCGGCGGACAGTATGTGGGTTTCTTTGTGTTTGGAGCGGCGCGCTATATTCTTGGCGCGCTGGTGATGATCCCTTTTATCCGGCGTTTCAATATCCCCAGACGGTACCTGCTCTGGACGGTTCTGACAGGTGCCGTGCTCTTTAGCGGAAGCACCCTGCAGCAGGCCGGCATGAAAACCACCACGGCCGGAAATGCCGCTTTTATTACCGGATTATATGTGGTAATCGTGCCCATTATTTTAGCCATACTTACCCGCAAACCCGCCCCAATGGTCACCTGGTTCGCGGCGGGGATTGCCGTAATCGGCACTTTATTGTTATCCACAGGCGGGGTGTCATTGTCCTTCGCCTCAGGCGACCTGCTGGAATTGGTTGGCGCATTCCTGTGGGCCTGTCATTTGATATTGGTCAGCAAATTATCTCCAAAGATGAATGTGGTCGGGTTTTCCCTGATCCAGTATGTGGTGGCCGGCGTATTAAGCCTGATATGCGGCCTGTTTTTTGAGTTGGACACATTTTCCGGCCTATCTCAAGCCTGGGTGGCCATCGCGTATGCCGGTGTTGTATCCACAGCCATTGGTTTCACCGGGCAGGTATGGGGCCAGCGTCACGCCCCCGCGGCGGATGCCGCCCTGATCCTTTC
>CAYNJT010000065.1:0-15595 GCA_964397625.1 uncultured Leptolinea sp.
AGGTATCGAGGGTTCGAATCCCTCCCTCTCCGCCAGAAAAAAAGACTGCCCGCAGGCAGTCTTTTTGGATTAAAGAGCAAGATTGTTAGTTCAGTTTAAAGCGATCCACTGTCTTCTGGAGGAGATCAGCCATGCTGGAGAGGGATTGGGCGGAGGCGGTGACTTCTTCCACCTGGGCGCTCATCTCTTCGGCGGAGGCAGAGACTTCTTCCACGGCGGCGGAGTTCTCTTCGCTGACCGATGCGATGTTGTCAATCGCCTGGGTAATCTCAGAGGAACCGGCGGCCATCTCTTCGGTGGCGGCGGTGTTTTCTTCCACGATGGCGGAAACGTCATCAGCGGCAGCCACCAGTTCATTGGACAGGCTACCCATCTGAGAGACGGCGCTGGCAGCCAGTTGAGCCTGTTCGTTCACCGCGGTGGCGGCTTTCAGGATGTTCTCAAGAGCCGTTCCGGCGCGGGATGCGCGTTCGGTGCCGGTTTCAACTTCGGCGGCGCTTTCGTTCATGGCTTTTACTGCTTCGGCTACCGTGTCCTGGATGCCGCGGATCAGGGAGCCGATTTCTTTGGTGGCTGAGCTGGAACGCTCGGCCAGCTTGCGGACCTCATCGGCCACCACGGCGAAGCCTTTGCCGTGTTCGCCGGCGCGGGCGGCTTCAATGGCGGCGTTGAGAGCCAGCAGGTTGGTCTGAGAGGCGATGTCGTCAATGGTTTCCACGATGGCGCCGATCTGGTCGGAGCGGTTGCCCATCTCCTGTACCTTTTGGGCGGAGAATCCGACCTTTTCGCGGATGGACTCCATGCCTTGAATGGTGTCTTCCACAGTGGAGGAACCATCGCGGGCCGCCATGGCGGCGTTGTTGGATTCAACGGAGACCGCGTTGGCATTCCCGGCGACCTGCTGAATGGAGGCGGACAGGGAACCGGTAAGGGCGGCCATCTTGGAGACGGCTTCAGCCTGTGCCTGGGCGCCCTTGGAGACGTTTTCAATGGCGCGGCGCAGCTGTTCCACCGAGGCGGCAGAGTGGGTGGCGGCTTCGGTTTGTTGGGAAGTGCCGCGCGCGACCTGCTGGATAGTTGTGGCGATCTGCGAAGTGGCCTGACCGGCCTGATCAGAAGCCTGGGCGAGTTGCGAGGACGCGGCATTCAAATTATGGGCATTGGATGCTACTTCGCCGACAGCTTCCCGCAGGTTCTTGATCATGCGTGCAAAGGCTACACCAAGCACATCTTCATCAGACTTGGGTTCAACATTGGCGGTAAGATCACCATTGGCCAACAATTCAGCAGATGCGGCCATGGATTTTTGGAAGGAGATCATTTCACGGAAGGAATCTGCCAGCTCGCCTATTTCATCTTTTGAAGTGTGCGTTATTTCCTGGTTGATCTTTCCATCTGCCATCAGGGAAGCAATACCAGACATTTTTTGAATGGGTTTGGCGATGGAATTCGCGATTATGATGGCGACAACTAATACGATTATTAGAGCTAAGAAAACTAAACCGAACAAAATATTCCTTAACGTGATGACAGGTTCGAATGCTTCCGAGGAATTCTGTTCAACAATAATGCCCCATTTTTGATCAGGAAGCCAGTTATAAGCACCAATCACATCAACCCCACGATAGTCTTTGTATTCCGATAACCCATCTTTACCGGCTAACGCTTGTTGCGATGCATAGGTGTCAATTTTTAATTCCAGTTCGGCACGCTCTTTAACCAGACCAGATTTCACCAATTCTTCAGTAAAGCGGGATGGTGTGATAAATACACCCTCTTTATTAATCAAATACGCTTCCCCGGTGTTTCCCATCTGGGCACTGCTCATCAGTTTTGCGATGTAGGTTGTAGGGACACTAGCGATAACCACACCAACAATTTTTCCATCTTTTTTTACAGGTGAAGCGATTGCCAAAACCAGATTACCTGTGGCTTTTGAAACCACAGGTTCCGAAATTACCACATTACCTGCGAGAGCATCTTTTACGTATTGACGTTCAGATAGATCGACTTGAGAGTTATCGGTAGTGGCAATCGATTTCCCTGATGTATCCACAACGAACATGGTTTCATAACGTCCCCAGCCAGAATAGAACTGATCGATCGCCGTCTTCGCGCTTTCCGCTTCCATGGATTGGATGCGCGCGTTGTTTGACATGACCACCAGGTCTTTTTTGCGGCTTTCCAGCCAGTCGATAATATTGGCCGAGTTGTTATTCGCTGCCTTTTGTAACTGATCTGTGATTTCTGCCCGCAATGCGTTTTGACTTTGAAAAAACGCGAAAACACTTACAATAATCAGTGGAATTAATGAGAGACTGAGGAAAACCAAAAGCAGTTTCCCGCGCATTGAGTTAACAAACGCAATCTTTTTTCCCATGGAAATTTTAATCTCACTTTCAAAATGAAATTTATTACAATGTAAATCTATTTACAGAAAAATACAAATAAAAAAGATATAAAACGTATAATTTGTTGTGGTACAAAACAATTGGATAGAGATTGTAAAGAAGTAATGTTTAGTCATAAAAAATGGAAATGCATCAGTGTATTATGACACCTCTTAAGGAGTTGGTATGGACCTAAGAATTGAAAAAATGGTGTACGGCGGTTCTGGATTATCTCGCCTAGCAGATGGGAGGGTGGTCTGGATTCCTTTTACATTGCCGGGTGAGATTGTCAGGGTGGAATCCATTTTAGAAAAAAGAGGGACGTTATCTGCCTGGCCGGAAGAAATAGTAAAAAAAGGCACTGGCAGAATTGATGCTCCCTGCAAGTATTACCGGGAGTGCGGAGGCTGTCATTACCAGCACGCTGCGTATGAAACGCAACTGCTGATAAAACAAAACATCGTTTCCGAACAAATGGAACGAATTGCAGGGGGAATAACATCGCAAGTCCGCGAGACTGTTCCTTCTGGCAATATGTATAACTATCGAAATCATGTTCAATTTCATGTGGATCAGAATGGAAAACTTGGATTTCAAAGGGCGCTCTCGCATGAGGTTGTCCCCATTGATGCCTGCCTGCTTCTCGAAAATCCGTTAAATGATCTAATTCGTACCCTTAATTTTGACGCTGACACAGGATTACAACGGGTAGCCATTCGAGATGATGGAATTGGCACTCCCACCATGTTACTAACCGGGGAGTCACCCAATCCACCTGAGTTTGAGGTTGATTTTCCCCTGAATGTTGTCTACCGCGGGCCGGCCGGGGATATACCCCTTTCCGGTGAGACTTTTAGTTTATTCAATATTCAGGGAAAGACTTTCAGGGTATCCGCTGGTTCCTTCTTTCAAACCAATCGAGGCGTAGCCGAAAAACTGGTCTCGCATTTGTTTGAGAAGGTGAAGATCGACCCTGATTCGACAATTCTGGATTGTTACTGCGGAGTTGGATACTTCAGCGTATTCCTGGCAGAATACGCTGCCAGATTGATTGGCATCGAATCATCTGAAGATGCCTGTGATGACTTTGTTGTTAATCTGGACAGATATGATAATGTTGAGCTATATCAGGGGAATGTGGAAGATGTTTTGCCCGGGCTGGAGATCAAACCTGATCTCGTGGTGGTTGACCCGCCGCGAGCTGGTATTGCCCCTGGGGCTATTAAGGCATTGGTCAGATCCAGGCCTGCGCAAATTGCGTATATTTCTTGCGAACCGTCCACCCTTGCGAGGGATATCAAGATTCTAGTGGATGCCGGTTACCAGATCGATAAAATCACACCTTTTGACATGTTTCCACAGACATATCATATTGAAACCATGGCAATAATGTCTCTGACCACCTGATTTGAGCGGATAATTATCCACCCATATATAAAAATCCCATTCCTTTACCGGTATCTATTGACGAAGAAAATGAGGGATTTCTGCTGGAATTGGCAGAGAAATCTCTACCAGTCCGGCAAATTTCTCGAATTTATACCAGGGCGCCTGGTAAATCATCTTTTTCTGCCCATTTTTTTCAATGGTGTAGACATTAACCCGAGGATGCTTGAGGAGTTCAGCAAGTTTTGCGCGGGCAGGTTGCGGATGGCAATCAAGAAGATTTTTACCGATAAGATCCAGCCCTCCATCTTTTGAAAACGTCGCGGCGGCTCGCTGATTCATTGAAAGAATAATACCCGTTTCATCACAAACTGTTATTGCTGCGTTAAACTGTTCTGCCCAATCCAGATTCACATTCACCTCAAATTGATGTATAGTTTATTGATTCTACTCATTTTTTGACCATCTTTTCGAGCCTTTATTGAATCCATTTGGAGGTGATCATGAATAAGAATATCGCAGGGTTCATGGGAGTGATCATCATGGTCTTTTCCATAATGAGCTGTAATCTGATAACATTCGCAGCTCCAAAGCCGACACCTACGGAGATAATCCCTCCGACGCCGGAAAACACAGCTACCAAACCACTTCCCCCTACATTTGCCCCTCCATTGGGGGTACCAACAGGTACAGAATTACCGCCAACGGTGACCTTTACAGAAATCCCTTCTGCTACCATAACCCCTGTTCTGCCCACTGAAACAGCTACTAATACGCTGCTCCCGTATAATCCAAATGCTTCTCCAACTCCACCACCTACCATCCCATCCGGGTACCATACGGCAACACCGCATGCTCATTACACCGCAACGGCCGTGGGTCCGGCACCGACTGCCCGCACAAATTCTGAACTTATGGCTGTACAATTCACGCCCACTATAGATGGAGAATGGAGTGAATGGCCAAACGCGGAAACAGCCGCCAGCTATGTTGTATTTGGCGGTTCCAACTGGGTCAATTCCGGCGATCTCAATGCTTCTTTCAAAGCTTCATATGATGGTAATTATTTCTACGTGGCTGTAAAAGTTATTGATGATATTTACGCGCAAAATGCCACTGGTTACAAGATTTATCTGGGCGATAGTATCGAGATCCTTATGGATGCCAATCTGGATGGAGATTATTATGTTAAGGGATTAAGCTCTGATGATTACCAACTGGGTATTTCACCAGGGAAGGGTGGCATAGATGGTCCGAAGGAGGCTTACTTGTGGTATCCGGCTGCCAAACGTGGAGCACGGACACAGGTTGTTACTGCTTCCCGCGCCATTGATGGCGGATATATGGTCGAAGCCGCCATTCCCTGGAGTGTGTTTGATATCACTCCAGTTAGTGGTAAACATTATGGTTTTGCCCTATCGGTATCTGACAACGATAATACCAGCCAGACAATCCAGGAATCCATGGTATCCAGTGTCAGTACGCGCCGATTTCTTAATCCAACCACCTGGGGTGATATTGTTCTTCAATAAGTGACAGACAGCCATAAATCACAATTTTATGACTGCTTGTGAATATGATGGTACGCTTCTTGCTACTTTCAGAACGACGGTAAACGAAGCTTTCCGGTCAGCCTGCCGGGACTATTCTCACAGGGTACAAATTGGCAGCCCGAATGAGAAATTACCAAGTAAATTATCAGTTGGTCCCCGCGCAATTGGAAGCAAAACCGTAATTTCTGGAGGTGAAGCATGAAACATATCTCTAAAATACTTCTTGTTCTGGTCGTCATCGCAGGGATTGCTTTTCCATTTGCCGGCGTGGTTAACGCTTCCAATGGACTGGTTGATGATTTGAATCCGGAGGAACCGGTCCCCGATGGCCAGGGTGGGGGTCCCACGCCAACACCTATCCGTGTTCGTATGAACGGGACAGTAAAAGCGTATTACACTAGCATTGCTCCGTCTATCGACGGCGATTGGACAGATTGGACAGCTCCAGAAATGCCGGCTCGTTTTGTGGTCGTAGGCGGACAACATCGAAGCGGCGTTGAGGATCTGGACGCATCCTACAAGCTGGCATGGGACGAAAATTATCTTTATATTGCGGCCAAAGTACGCGATGACAAATACGTACAAAATGCCCGTATTGACCAGCTTTATAAGGGAGATTCAATCGAAATCTTATTTGACACAGATTTCTATGGCGATTTTGATAATGCGCGGTTAAACACCGATGATTATCAAATAGGAATAAATCCCGGTCATGGCAGCCCGGCAGGACCTAAAGAGGCTTATGTGTTCTATCCAACCAATCAGGTTGGCCCACGTGACGATATTGATATTGCCACCAAGCGCACCAAAGGCATTACCCGTATAGAGGTTGGTATTCCCTGGGGAACGTTTAATGTAGTGCCGGCAACAGGAGCCCATTACGGTTTCGCGTTCGGGGTTTCGGATAACGATGATGTCACGCGTGATATTCAGCAAACTTTTCTGTCAAATATCCGCAAACGTGTTTTGGCAAATCCGACAACCTGGGGCGACCTGACGCTCGTCGAGTAACCTGAAAAGACCAGAATTGTGAACAAATCCATCCGATCGGATGGATTTGTTATTTAAAAAGGACACGCGAGAGCTCATCACGATACGACCGGGTTTGTGGGTCCTGTTCACCAAGCAATTCCAGAAGAGCGAGGAACGCGTTCTTTGCTTTTCCCCTTCGATAATTCTTGTTGGTATTTAATATTTCAAGTAATCCATCAAGCGCTGCCAGAAGATTCCCACGATTAACCAATTTCAGGCAATTGGTATACATGGCATCGAGATCTGATTCCTGTTCCATCTGGGTGCAGAGATCTATTGCAAGAGGCAGCAGGGCTTCAGCCTGTCGATACTCCAGACTGGCGGGAAAATTTTTTACTATCCGTAATGCTTCCTCTGATTTACCCTGCGGAATTAATGATTTCGCCAGACCCAGATACGCTGCCGGAGGACAATCTTCTGAAGTAGTTAAATTCCGGAAGACCTCCTCCGCCTGTTTCCAGTCATGCAGGTCGAGAAGTGACACCGCTTTTTCCAACGCGAGATCGATCTGGCTTGGCGGTAGCAATGATTCTATGAATTCATCCAGTTGGTTTTGAGAGATCAAACCGGAGAACTCAGCAACCACCTTTCCATCTTGAAACGCGATTACTGTGGGAATCGAACGTATCTGATATTGCATGGCCAGTTTTGAATTAGCGTCAACATCGACTTTGGCAAGACGCAACGCTCCATCTGCTTCTGTAACAACTCTTTCAAGCATTGGGCTGAGTTGCTTACAAGGCTGACACCAGTTTGCCCAAAAGTCAACCAGCACAGGGATATTTCGGGAATAAAAGAGAACTTCAAACTCGAAGCTCTTTTCATCAACATTGAGAATGAATTCAGATGACACCATGTTGTTCCTGAAGAATAAAGGATTTTGATAGATTGCTGTTGATCTTATTCATCTTCTGGAGGAGCGATATGTCCGGGTTGTTCGACGGAGATCACTTCACCGTGGAGGTTAATGATAACGTGAAACCCCATCATACCAAGATACTGCCGGCTGGATTCTGGAATACCCGTCTCCAGGAGGGATTCGAACTGTTTATCCATGTTTTGAAGCTGATTCATCAAAACTGCCCTGGAAAAAAGGTTATCCTGGTTCAGCATTTTGGCTGCCTGCTCAATAATAATATCTTCATGTCCACGCATTTGTTCTACAAGGTGTCCAAATACCTGTTTATCCACATCGATAGCAGGAATATGCCGTCTGAATCCAGCGTCATTTACAACATAAAATGGTTCATTATTAACAGAGACTGTTTCAACAATTTTGCCAGACTCATCAAAAATCAAACCTGAAAAAAGAGGGTGTGTATACATACTGATCACTTTCCTGCTCCAAATATACTATATTTGAATACGCGGGGAGTGTAAAAAAGTTGTTAGAGATTAATGGACATGAACCAGAGTACCAATACTTGCCCAGTTAAAAAGCCATCCGGCGTCTTCAGTTTTGAGGTTAACACACCCGTGACTCATGGGTGTGCCAAAATTATGATGCCAGTAGGTTCCATGCAGCCCATAACTTTGATGAAAATACATGGTATAGGGAACATTGGGCAAGTAATAACCCGGGCCGCGCATGTCTGCGTACCGATTCTTAATATAAATATGGAAGTTTCCTTTAACTGTTGGATGGGATGCCGTTCCCGTTGAGACCACGAATTCTTTAATCAAGATATCGCGAGCGTATGCTCGTACTTTCTGTTGGGCCAGGTCAACATCGATCCACCGGCCATCTTCCAATGTGTCAGCCGAAATATCTCCAAAATTAATGGATATTGCCGTATCTATACCATCATCTGTTGGTATCGGAGTGGGAGGAATTGGGGTACTGGTTGGCTGCGGGGTAAAAGTTTGAGTGATGGTAGGAATTTTCGTTGGAGTTCGGGTAGGTGATAATGTAATTGTCGGTTTTAAAGTTGCCGTTGCACGCGGGATGGAAGTGAGTATTTGACTGACCAGTTCGTCCGTCGATGTTTGTGGTCTGGCTGATTCCACGCGAATGTAGGGAAGACCAGATAACAGGTACAGCGTAAAGAGAAAAAGAAAAATTACAAATGAGACTGTGTAGGGTAATAGGACTGACCAGGGATTCAATGGCTCGGTTGGCCTCGGACGGCGCGGCCTTCGCCGGATAAGCATTTCCTGCGGCGGTTCCATGGAATCCGAAAGCAGGGCCGCTTTAAGATCAAATTGTGGTGTCTCAGTCCTTTCTTCCGGTTCCCGTGCTTCATTGCTGACCTTTTCTGTCAGGAAATCAGCAGATTGATAAACTTGACTCGCAATTGGTTGCTCAAAACCATGGAAGAATTCATGGAGGCTGGAAGTGAATTCAGCAAAAGACCTGCCGGTTAAATCTTCTGCCCATTGGACTCCGCGATTGGCACGGCGGCTCCTCGGATTAATATCCAGCGCTTTCCGCAAGTATTCAAAACTCTGGTTTGGATCAGACAGGGCGGCAAGGATGAGCCAGGCTTCTTCCAATCCAGGGTCCAAATTCGCCGCTTCTGAAGCCCAGAAACGCGCATCCACGACTTCACCTTTGCGAACCAGGTGCCAGGCGTGATCAAGCGCGGATTGAGCGGCCGAAAGGGTCATCAGGGAGTGGGTTCCTGGGTCGGTTGGTTGTTCAAATCTTCATTTCGGATAAAACATAAAATACCCTGAGCTATTCCCCTGGCTATAAGGTCTGTGTGTTCGACCAATATTTGATGATCCAGGTTCATAAAACCAGCTTCAATAATGGCAGCGGTTGTCTGGCTATTGATCTCATTAAAGGTGTGATAGTTCGTCATGTCTTTGGTGATTGTATTCGCGTGGTATTTCATGTTAGTCACCGAGCCATATCGATCAACCAGACAGGCCGTCAGGCGGGTGGCTTTTTCCGGAAAGGCGGAGGACATGGCGGCAGCCACCTTAAATCCTGTAGCTTCATTATTAATGTAATCACAGGAATCATTATGGATCGAGACCAAAGCCAGGGCGGTATATTCAAAAAGCCGTTCGTCTTTTTCCTGAAGAAGGTCAACATCATATCCTTCGTTGGCAAGATCATCCCGAACAAGGGTGGCAATTTCTTGATTTAGTTCGACTTCCGTATAGCCGTCTTTGCAGACAGATCCAGAGTCGTTTCCCCAGTGGCCGGCCACGATTCCAATACGGGGACGAGGTGAGGCGGTAGGCGTGAGTGGAACTGTGGTTACATTTACTATCTCGCGTGGTGAAGACTTGAACATTCTCTCCAACATCTGGTTGGAAAAGATATTTGATGGATTCCACATGGTAAAAAGAGTCGCAATAAGAATGGCTACGGAGAAAATGGATTGCAATGCTGACCACATGTTGAACCCTGGGCGTGGAGTGGGTTCGAATGAGTCATCATCCACATTTTGTGGATTACCGGGTCTGATTGGTGTAGGAGTATGTATGGTATTTCTTCCGGATTGGTTCTGGTGATGGTTATGTGATGTCATAATTTCCCATGATACCAAAATTCATTCATAATAAACATGGTTTCGCTTGACGCCTTTAATTCTAGTATGTATAACGAAATAGTATATAACGAGGTATGAATTGGGCAGCGAATCAGAAAAACTACGGGAAGCGATGCGGCAATGGACGACGGGTGTCTGCGTGGTATGCAGCCGCAATAATGATAGAGTTCATGGCATGACTGTAAATTCTTTCACCTCTGTTTCTCTGGATCCTCCGATAATTTCTGTAACTCTGGCAAACAACACACGGACTTCTTCCATCGTACTGGATTCGGGCGTTTTTTCGATTTCCATCTTAAATTCAACACAAAGAGATATTGCCGAACGGTTTTCTGGAAAAATCAATGAAAGCAACGGACGTCTTAATGGGCTTGAGACGATCAGTCTTCCCGGTGGACAATTAGCAATACAAGGTTCGATGGCTGTTCTGGAATGCCAGGTGGTGGATAAAGTTCAATTACCACATTCGACACTATTTCTGGCAAAAGTTGATTATTCAAATGTGTGGGGAAATAAAAAACCTCTTGTGTACCATAACAGGGAGTATGGGGCTTATGAAAAAACAAATGATAAATAACGAAGACCGTCAGATACTTTTAGAATTAGCCCGGCGTTCCATTGAGAAGGCAGCACAAAACCAAAAACTACCTCAAATCAGGTTGAATGAGTATTCTGTTCAACTTCAGGCAAATGGAGCCAGCTTTGTTACTCTGACAAAATTGGGAAATTTGCGGGGTTGCATTGGGACATTGCAGGCGTATCAGCCACTCGTTATGGATGTGGTGGAACATGCCGCTGCCGCGGCTACTGAAGATTTTCGATTTCACCCTGTTTCCCCTGACGAAATACCGGGTATCGCAATTGAGATTTCTGTGCTGTCTGAACCTCAAAAAATGACATATCACTCCAGCGAGGAATTGCTTTCGCAGTTGATTCCCGGAGAAAGCGGAGTGATCTTGAAAGATGGGCGCGCGCGGGCAACTTTTCTCCCTCAAGTATGGGATCAACTGCCTGATAAAGCTGAATTTCTATCACACTTGTGTTCCAAGATGGGCGCGCCATCTGATCTGTGGAAAACAAAAAACCTGGAGGTTTTCACCTACCAGGTGGAGGAATTTCACGACTGATCTGCTCAGGAGACTTTTGTAGTTTCGAGATATGCCTGGCCGTAAAAGTGGGTCATGACAAGAGTCGAATAAGGGATGGTAATAAGCAGACCAATGACACAGGCAATGACTCCCAATCCGGAGACCAACCCGGCTACCATAGAGCCAAGCCAGGCTAATAAGTAAGCTACCGGGGCTTTTTTGATCAGGCCAAAGATTTCGCCAAAGTGAAAACCCGCGCCGATTTCTTCATTGTTATTCAAAAAGACGGCATAGACGGCAGGAAGAACATAAACCAGCAACAGGCTGTAGATCAGGTTTAAAATGCTGCTGCAAATGGTAACAACCGCCAGCCCCCCGACTACCGCACCGCTTCCATCGTCGTTGGACATGGTCTGCGCGGCTACATTGGTCAGGGCATTGGGGATCTGAAAAATCATTGATGGGATGGAATAGACCAGAGAGATGACCCAGGCCTTAAGTCCACGAGTCAAAAATTTTCCAAAATCTACATCTGGAATACTGACTGGTTCTCCTTTGATCAATTGACGGGTGATTTCCAGCCCCCAGCCGAGAAGATAGAGCCAGCCAATAATGGGGATTAAAAAGATCAATCCGGCTATGGCTATCTTTTTAAACCAATCTTTATCCTGGAACGGAAAACTAAAGGGTAACCCGAAATCCATTGTGACACTCCTTGTTTTAAAAATGTATGAATTGATCGACTTTAATTACAAAGACCGTCGCTTTTTTCCCGCCCTGTTCCATTGGTTGAACGCAATTCTCTTTGATGGTGGCGATGGCTTTTTCAACCTGGTCATCTTCCACGCCGATCAGAAGAGTGGTCGAACCGCGGTGGAAAAACCCGCCTGTTGAGGCGATCATGGTTACTGAAAAACCAGATTCTGTCAAAGCATGAGAAACCTGATCGTTATCCACATCACGAATGATTGTAATGATAAGTTTCATAAATTAAAACTCCTCAAAATGTTCGATATCTATGCTGAAGATATTGGCACCGCCAACGGTGATCGGTGTCGGTGTGGGTAAAGGAAGTGGAGCGCTTTCCAACGGTACAGCCAGATATTCGATCCGTTGGCGGCAGCTTTCTTTCAAAGCATTTTGCGCCTTTTCCAGATCATTAGCTTGGAGGTCAATAAGCAGGGTCGCGTTTCTACGTCCAAGAAAGCCGCCAACACTGGGAAGCCGCGTCACTGAGATGTCAACAGCCTTCAATGCAGAAATGGCCGCTTCAATATCCTGCGCCTGAATCACTGCAATTAGCATTTTGCTTTTTTCTGGATTATTTGATTTGGTCATAAGCTCTCGAAATTAATCTGAGTTTAATATCTAAACGTATTGTACATATTGGTTGAATAAAGGTCAAATAATAATTTATAGTAGAATGAGAAATCTTAAGATTGCGTTCTGGAATAATCCATGACTGACTATAACCCTTCTGACGAAGAATTCCAAAATTCATACAATTCCGAAAGTTCAGAATCATCTGAAATCCCGGAACCTGATGACGATGCTCAAAACGATGAAGTGGAATTCACCCATCCTCTGGAATTAAAACCCGATTTCCCATTGGAGGATATTGAAGAACGTGAACAGAAGAAATTTAAGGCACAACAAAATTCGATAAATTTGTTCTCCACAACTGGTGACTTTTTAATCTCAGAAACAGGAGAATTGACTAATACAGGAACTGAACATAAATCAATTACCGGAAGCACTCCTGTTCCGAAAAGGCACGCGCCGCCATACGCAACGCAACCTTATTTTCAACCTCAGGTTTCGGCAGGAACCAGGGTTCCCTCACAACCTTTACCAGGCAATTCTAACTCCACACCAGTTAAGACTAATACGACTGCGCGAACTGGCACAACTCCCCAAAAATCTCCTGTGGTGATGGGAGGTCCGCGGAAAAAGAAACCATCGAAAAAGGATGAAAATCGGCAAGCGGGGTGTTTCACAAAAGCTCTAATTGGGATACTGGTTTTAGGTTTGGCTGGCATTTTAATCGCCAGCGCTGTGGCTATATTCCAGTACCTTTCACTGGCTAACACACTCCCGGCCGTTGGTAATCTTTCTGAAAGAACTTCGCAATTTGAAACAGTACGCATTATGGACCGGAATGGCGATCTGTTATATGAAATGATCAGTCCAACTGCCGGCAGGCGCACGTATATTCCTCTGGAAAAGATATCCCCTTACCTGATCGCTGCTACCCTGGCCACTGAAGACAAGGAATATTATTCTCATCCGGGTTTTGATCCATTTTCGATCTTCAGAGCCGTTTTGCAAAATTATTCCGCTGGCGAGACTGTGTCAGGAGCTTCAACCATAACGCAACAATTAGCCCGTATGCTTTTGTTTTCGCAGGAAGAACGTTATGAGGTCTCGATAAAGCGGAAAGCGCGGGAAATTGTTCTTTCAACAGAGATCACCCGTAAATACTCCAAAGAAAAGATACTGGAAATGTATCTCAATGAAGTCTATTACGGGAATCTGGCTTATGGAATCGAAGCTGCCGCTGAAACCTATTTCAATACAACTGCTGACCGTCTAACCTTAAGTCAGGCATCCTTCCTTGCCGGGCTGCCACAGGCGCCGGGCGTATATGACATATTTACCAATCGTGAAGACACATTACGCCGGCATGTGCAGGTTCTTGACCTGATGGTAAAACTCTCTGATGAAAAGAACTGCATCTATGTAAGCACGAACATCCAACCCGTTTGCATCGATGCCACCAGTGCCGCGCGTGCAGCCATGGAGATATCAGACTACCAATTCCAAATTCGTGAAAACAATATGCGGTTTCCCCACTGGGTAAACTATATCCGCTCGCAATTGGAACAGGAATATGACCCGAATACGATATACAGGTCAGGCTTTACAGTGTACACAACCATTGACCCGACCATGCAGGAACTGGCAGAGAGAATCGTAAAGGAACAGGTATCAAGTCTGACAGATTACTCTGTGACTGATGGAGCCCTGGTAGCAATCCAACCTTCCACGGGCCAAATTCTCAGCATGGTGGGTTCAGCAGATTTTAATAATGTTGAGATCAGTGGACAGGTCAATATGGCAGTCAGCCCGCGCCAGCCTGGTTCTTCAATAAAACCGTTAACCTATACCGCTGCGTTTGAAAAAGGCTGGACGCCGGGAACGCTGATCTGGGATGTGCCGAGTGAATTTCCACCAAGCGGTGATCCGAATGATCCGCGGGAACCATATAAACCAATAAATTATGATGAAAAATTTCACGGACCTGTCACAGTCCGATATGCTTTAGCAAATTCCTACAATATTCCGGCAGTTAAAACATTGCAATTTGTTGGGATTTACGACAATAAGGACACCCCGGAACCGGATGGCTTTATTAATTTTGCGAAACGCATGGGTATCACCTCTTTAACCCGCGAAGATTATGGGCTGTCACTGACGCTGGGCGGCGGGGAAGTAACCCTTTTGGATATGACTTCTGCTTTTTCCATATTTGCCAACCAGGGATTAAAAGTAAAACCGGTATCGATACTTAAGATCACGGATTATTCCGGGAACCTGATCTTTCAATACAAACCGGGTGATCCGGAACAGGTGATCCGGCCGGAACATGCTTATATGATCTCATCTATCCTCTCTGATAATGAAGCCCGGTCGCCCATGTTTGGGGAAAACAGTATCCTTCGAATGCCGTTCGATGCGGCAGCCAAGACCGGAACTACCAATGATTTTCGGGATAATTGGACAATGGGTTACACACCGGATCTGTCTGTAGGTGTCTGGGTGGGCAACGCTGATTATTCTGCCATGCAGAACACGACGGGTTTGACCGGCGCGGCACCTATTTGGTCTGCTTTCATGCAGGAAGCCGTGCCGTATATCACAAAGAACAACCCATCACCATTCCGTCGCCCGGGAGGATTGGTCAATAAGATCATTTGTTTCTATTCCGGCACAGAGGCATCGCCCGATTGCCCCAATACCCAAAACGAAATATTCGCATCCGATCAGTTGCCGCCAACTGCGGATAAAGATTTTTACTCAAACATCACCATAGAGACCTGGACGAATCTTTTGGCATCCGGCGAATGCCAGGAATTTCAGAAATCTCTCCATGCAATGACCGTGGATGATGTGTGGGGGCGCAAATGGCTTACCGAGACTCATGAAGGTAAAGAATGGTTAAAAAGGGCTGGTTTAAACGAAAATGTCCGCTTCACACCGGATCGAGCCTGTAGAGCAGATGACCCCCGCCCGACCATTTTCTTCCCAGGATTGGAAGAAAACCAGATTATTCGGGAAAGCCCATTTGACATTTATGTTGTCGCGGATGTGCCAACCGGCTTCAGAGAATTCCGTTTGGAATATGGGCTGGGTGATGATCCGCAAGAATGGAACATCCTTGCCGGGCCATACGACTCCACCCGACCGGTGCCAGATAGGCTGGTCACCTGGAATGTTTCCGAACTGGCTGGCAACCTCGTAACGGTGCGTGTAATGATGTCAGGCACAGAAGATAATTACGCGGAAAAGCGCATCCATCTGCTGCTGGATGTACCGCCGGCAACACCGACTCCGCAACCGACGGCGACATGGACACTTATTCC
>CAYNJT010000065.1:15695-18082 GCA_964397625.1 uncultured Leptolinea sp.
CGCGGATGGAAAAAGCTGGCACCATTTCTCGGACCCGCTTTCATTGCCAGCGTGGCCTATGTCGACCCCGGAAATTTTGCCACAAACATCCAGGGTGGTGCCCAGTTTGGGTATATGCTGTTATGGGTCATAATTGGCTCGAATATTATGGCCATGCTTGTCCAATCCCTTTCTGCAAAATTGGGAATAGCCACAGGTAAGAATCTGGCAGAAATTTGCCGGGAAAATTTCCCCAAACCGGTTGTCTGGGCTATGTGGGGTCTGATGGAACTGGTTGCCATGGCAACCGACCTGGCAGAATTCCTCGGTGCTGCTTTGGGATTTAATTTGTTATTGGGAGTTCCTCTCTGGCTGGCGGGAATTTTAACTGCTATCTCAACGTTCCTGATCCTTGGATTTGAGCGTTCCGGTTACCGTTCACTCGAAGCAGTAATTACTTCATTTGTAGGAGTGATCGCCATTTCCTATGTCGTTGAAACCATTCTAGATAAACCAGATTGGTTAAAAGTAATAGACGCGATTGTTGTTCCTCGTTTCTCGGGTACGGAAAGTATTCTATTGGCCACAGGAATTTTAGGCGCCACAGTCATGCCACACGCCATATTTCTTCATTCGGCATTGACACAAAACCGGATTGTTGTCCGAAAGCCGAAGTTATTGCAAAAGCTTTACCGATACGAATTGATTGATGTATTTATTGCCATGGGCGCGGCTAGCTTGATCAACGCGGCTATGTTGATCATGGCGGCATCAACATTTAATCGCAGTGGTTTAACTTCTGTGGGAACCATTGAGCAAGCCTATATCACCCTGGAACCGTTACTCGGAAAAGCCGCATCCTGGGTGTTTGGGTTGTCTCTTCTGGCATCAGGTTTATCATCCGCTTCTGTTGGTACTATGGCAGGCCAGGTGATCATGCAGGGTTTTCTCCACTTTGAAATACCTGTGTGGATGCGAAGACTTGTAACTATGGTTCCATCCCTAATCGTTATCTTTATGGGATTGGACCCAACCCGTACCTTGGTGATCAGTCAGGTAGCGTTAAGTTTTGGTCTTCCGTTTGCCATTGTTCCTTTGGTTTATTTCACAGCATCCAGAAAAATCATGGGTGTTTTAGTAAATAAAAATGTAACTTCCATTGCCGCTGGATTGGTCGCGGTTATCATTGTGGCATTGAATGTGTTCCTTGTAATCAATACAATTAGCGGAGGAGCATAATGTACAAACATATACTCGTCCCATTAGACGGTTCACATCTCGCGGAGTGTGTCCTTCCTGTTGTAAAGAACCTGGCGAAATTAATCAGAGCCAGAGTGACATTAATCCATATTATCGAAGAGAACGCTCCACAGAACATTCATGGTGAACACCACATTACTACTGAGGATGAGGCTTGCCAGTACCTGGAAAAAATCGCTGCGACGTTTCGCGAAGCTGGTATCGAAACGTATACTCATGTTCATACTACACGCGTGGAAGACCTGGCTGAAAGTCTGGTTCAGCATGCCAGTGAACTTGACCACGACCTGATCGTTCTTTGTGCGCATGGTGAGAATGGCTGGAGAGATAGGGTTATTGGGTCAATTCCCCAACAGGTCATAGGTATGGGAAGGCTGCCAGTATTATTATTGCAGGCAGGTTCCAAAAATAGATCTAAAAGAACAGAAAGACCTTTCCAAAAATTTTTACTGGCAATGGATGGCGAGAATGACCATGAAGCCGGTGTCGAGAAGGCGCTCGAATTGGCGAATGCCTTGAAAGCCGAACTTCATTTATTGACTGTTATTGAAACCTATTCCACAATCAGCGGAACAGAGGCAGCCACAGGTATACTTCTGCCATCGGCAACTATGGTCATGTTAAATCTTGCGGAAGAAGACGCGCAGGAACATCTGAAGGAAAAGGCCAATAGATTTCGTGAACAGGGCTTTAAGGTCAGTCTGGATGTTCATCGCGGAGACCCGGTTAAGTGGATTGTTAACGATGCCAATACACATCAATGCGATTTAATAGTGCTGGGTACCCATGGCAAGAGCGGACTGAATGCCTTTTGGGCGGGTTCATCAGCCCCGAGAGTACCCGCATTGACACAGATAGCGCTACTTCTGGTACCGGTACATCATTCATAAATTATGTGTGCGTATATTCTTTGTTGATCAATAAATAGCCAAAGGTCATAAAAACAAGACCTGTGCCATCAAAAATAATGAATCTGGAAATATTAGCTGCAATCAATGCATTCTCTGATGGGATTACTATCCAGAGGAAGGTTTCACCCAGCAGTCCGATGAATTGCATGATCACTGCTTGAAAATAGGAAATTCGATATTTTACCGGGTGGATTAAGGCAAAAGCATAAGGCACATTCCACATAAGGAATAAGATTC
>CAYNJT010000066.1:0-3335 GCA_964397625.1 uncultured Leptolinea sp.
CGCCATCTATGACATGCTGTGGAACACCAGCTTCGATGCCGTCTCCCGCGGCGAAATAGACATCGACCCGCATATCACCCATCCCGAATCAGACCACCGGCGCGGTTTAACGTTGATCATCCGCCCCTCCCCCTCGTTCGTTGAGAAGATTCTTTCCTTTCTAGACGAAATCAAAAAGCTGGAACCGGACCAGTACTACTATTCCGCGTCCAACTTGCATTTCACTGTCCTTTCCCTGTTCACCGCCACCACAGATTTCCAGCAGGAATATGACCGCCTGTCCTTGTATAAAGACGCGGTTGAAGCAGCTCTGCGGGGAGCCCATCCATTCGTATTAAAACTATCCGGTTTGACCGTCTCAAAAAGCGCCGTGCTGCTGTGCGGATTTCCGCAGCCGGACGAAGTCAACAGCATTCGGCGAAAATTACGCGAGAACCTGATGAAAAACGGCCTGGGCGGCGGGTTGGATACCCGCTATGTACTGGTGGGCAACCACACCACCATCACGCGCTTTTCCGCGCCATTACGCGACCCGCGGAAATTCAGCCAATTTCTTCTAGAAAATAAAGGGCGGAAATTCGGTCAGTTGGAAGTCAATGAACTGCAACTGATGAAGAACGACTGGTACATGACACAGCAGCATTCCGCGATTGTGGCAAATTTTTCCCTCCGGGAAGGCTGACAGTCTGTGTCAGGGAAAAGGATGGACAGCATGGAATTTAACAGGGTCAAGCTGGAAATATTCATCCCCGATGATTATGTCCCTGCCCTGCGTGAAGCACTGGCGGCTGCCGGCGCGGGGATCATCGGCAACTACGACCACTGCTGCTCGGTCAGCCCGGTGCGCGGCTACTGGCGCCCGCTGGAAGGAGCCGACCCGTATGACGGCACGGTTGGCCAGGTCAGCGAAGGGCGCGAAAGCAAAGTGGAGGTCAACTGCCCGCGGGATAGTGTTCCCCAGGTGATCCAGGCGATCCGCGCGGTACATCCCTACGAAGAACCGCTGATTAACATTCTGCCATTGCTGGACGAGCCTGACCGTTAATCACGCAATAAAATCCTTGCAATTGAAAATCAGCTACTGACCATAATTAATTATTCCTCTTGACTCTATGGTAACAGGAGGGTGTATAGTAGTGAGCGTATGGAACACAGCCTGAAGCTCAAGATTGGTGAATTCGCCCGCCTGGGGCAGGTGACGGTACAGACCCTGCGTTATTACGCGGATCTGGGCCTGTTGCTCCCCGGCGAGGTGGATGCCTTCACCGGGTACCGCTACTACCGGCTGGATCAACTGCCCACCCTGCACCGCATCCTGGCGTTGAAAGACCTCGGTCTGCCGCTTGAACAGGTCAAACGCCTGCTGCACGACAACATCAGCCCGGACGAGATGCGCCGCATCCTGGTGCTCAAGCAGGACGAGATCCGCGCGCAGGTGCAGAACAACCTTGACCAATTGGAGCGCATCCAGATGCGCCTGCGAATGTTGGAACACAACGCGCAGCCCTCGGCGTATGAGATCAACATCAAACATGTGGACGCCTTCCCCGTGGCATCGGTAACCGGCGACGTACCCGATTACCGCGAGGTCGCTCCATTGTGGATGGAGCTGGGTGAACGCATACAGGCCGGAAAATTGGAAGTCAGGCCGCCCTACCTGACCCTGTGCCACGCCACCGAACCGCAGATCCGGTTGGAAGTCTGCTCACCGCTGGCGGAAAATCAGCCGGATGATGGCTCAGGGCTGGTGCGCGTGCTACCCGAGGTGAATACCATGGTGTTCACCACCCATCGCGGCTCGTACAACGGCCTGATCGACGGCTTCACCGCGTTGTGGCAGTGGATTAGCGACCATGGTTTAACGATTTCAGGACCCGACCGGGAGATCTACCTGCGCATGCCTGAAGAAGGCCAGTACTACGCCGACTCGGACGCGCTCACCGAATTGCAGATCCCGGTTATGCCGGCGTAATGACAGAATACATACACATTAGCTGAAAAGGAGCGGGATATGAAGTATTGCTTTAATGCCAGTCAAATCTGCTTGCGCCAGCTGGCGGAACGTATCAAATCCTGCGATCTGGTTCCAAGCCGGCAGCCGCTCCTTAAGGGACTGGATGAAAAGATCGCGATTCTTGAAAAACAGGGGTTGACCAACCTGGCGGCTCTGCGAAAAGAATTGAAAGACAATACCCGCCTGTTCGCATGCGCGGATAAGACCGGTATAGACCGGGACTACCTGGCACTGCTGCGCCGTGAAGTGGAAAGTTATTTCCCCAAACCCTTCTCCGTGAAGGAGTTGGATTGGCTTCCTTCGGAGGTCATCACAAGACTGGAAACCGAGGGCCTGACCAATACAGCCGATATCTTCGAAAAACCGGATTTAATGCGCAGTTGCGGTCTGGATGCCGCAATTCAAGATAACCTGCTTCATATCGCCGATCTGACGCGCGTCCAGTGGATCAACCCGACCGCCGTGCGCATGCTGCTGGATGCCGGTTACGACTCCCCGGCGAAAACCGCCGCGGCAGACGCCGACACCCTTTGCGCCGCCTTGATGGAAAACAACAAAGACGCGCGCTATTTCAAGGGCAACATTGGGCTGCGCGACATCAAGCGCCTGATCCACGCCGCCCGTTATGTTCAGGAATGGTATTGATCATTTTGAATAAGTAGACACGCATAAGAAGTATCTTTCAGGGTGTAAAAACAGCGGCCGCTGATTTTTGAAATCTAAATTTAATGAGGAAGGTAAAAAAAATGGCACAAACTGATTGTGTTCTCTCTCCGCTTGGCTACATCCAGGCGGGCAATGAAGGCTTCGTGGTGGAAATCAAACCCGAATACCGCAAGGCATTAACAGGGTTAACCGGCTTCAGCCATATTAATATTCTATGGTGGAGTCACCTGCTGGATAACCCGGAAATTCGAAAGACGGTGATCTGCGAGAAACCCTATGTTAAATCGCCGGATGTTCTGGGGGTTTTTGCCACCCGGTCGCCAGCCCGGCCCAACCCTGTATGCCTGTCTGTCGCCCAGGTCATTCATGTCGATGAGACCAACGGGCGCATCATTCTTGCCTGGGTGGACGCGGAAGACGGCACCCCGGTGCTGGATATCAAACCATACTTACCCTGTTCAGACAGGGTCAAGGATGTAAGCACACCAGGTTGGAACGCCCACTGGCCTGCCTGGTACGAAGACTCCGGCTCTTTCGATTGGGCTGCCGAGTTCGTCAACGCGTGCTGACCTTTTTTCTCCTCCATTTTCGTTTTTTGAAAATGGGGGAGGCAGGAGGAGGTCTTCTTCATCAATAGAAAATTGTATATCCGGGC
>CAYNJT010000066.1:3435-17228 GCA_964397625.1 uncultured Leptolinea sp.
ATTTACAGATCCATCTCCCAGTTTTCAAAGACCAGGTCTTTGCCGTAGAAATGCTGCGGTTACATGTTGACCTTGTGAAAGCCGGCTTTCTCTTACATTTGGATGGCGGAATAGACGATACTTTTTAACCCTCATCGAAAGCGTCCTGTATTCGTTGGAGCTTTCTCCACCTATGGTACGCATTCAACCATTGTAGTTCAACAGGGATTATTGTAGAATAAATTTACTATAATAAAGAAGGGAGTGATGATGAGCTGGAAAGAACAATTGAATGGAAACTCTCTCGAATGGCTCGTAAATTCCCCCATACCAGAAATCCGCTATATGGCCGGTAGGGATTTGCTGGATCTGCCAGATACGGAACCCCGCCAGCAGGCAGCACGGAAAGAGGCCTATGTCAGCGGCAACACCGGCCTGGTTCTCTCAAAAATGGTCGGCGATGGTTACTGGCAGAAAGCCGGCCCCGGGTATGGGCCGAAATATAAATCCACCGTGTGGTCGGTTACCCTGCTCGCCCAGCTTGGCGCGCATGTGGATGATGATCCAAAGGTCAGGCAGGCCTGCCAGTATGTGCTGGATAATACAATGGCCATTCACGGTCAGATGAGTTATAACGGCCAGCCTTCCGGCACGATCGACTGCCTGCAGGGGAACCTGTGCTGGGCGCTACTTACGCTGGGCTGCACGGATCCGCGCCTTGAGCTGGCATACGAATGGATGTCCCGATCCGTCACCGGGGAAGGTATTGCCCCGATGACCGAGAAAAAAGCCGACATGCGGTACTACTCTTATAAGTGCGCGCCCAATTTTGCCTGCGGCGCGAACAACAAACTGCCCTGTGCCTGGGGCGCGGCAAAAGTGCTGCTAGCCCTGGCCTGTCTGCCGGAAGAAAAGCGTTCCCCCCTGATAAACCAGGCCATTCAGATGGGCGTTGACCTGTTTTTCAGCGTGGATCCGGTAACGGCGGATTATCCGCGGACAACAGAAGGCAAACCCAACCGCGATTGGTGGGCATTTGGCTTTCCGGTGTTCTACATAACTGATCTGCTTCAGGTGGCTGACGCGCTTACGCTTTTGGGGTTGGGTGGTGATCCTCGCCTGAAATCCACTCTCGATTTGGTCCGGCAGAAGCAGGACGATCAGGGCAGGTGGAACCTGGAATACCAGTATGGTTCAAAAACGTGGGGTAATTATGGCCACGCAGGGCAACCGAATGAATGGGTTACCCTGCGTGCTTTGCGTGTCTTAAAACGAGCGGACAGCGAAATTTTCTAGTTTGATCCGAACAATTTTTGCCAGGTCTTAGGACCAACCACGCCATCTGATTCCAGGTTATTGTCCTGTTGGAATTTACGAACAGCCGCGTCTGTATTGGGGCCAAAAATCCCATCCGGTTTTCCAACAGAAGTGTATCCAAGCGTATATAGCCGTTCTTGAATGAGGAATACGTCGTTTCCAACCATGCGGGGGTCGGCAAGGTAAAGCTTTCGTTTCAGTACAGGCGGCGTTGGTGTCGCCGTAGGTGGAAGCGGTGTCAACGTCGGGATAATTGTCGTCTGTCCCGGTGTTTTCGCGTCATCGGCAATCCGGCAAGCCAAGGAAGGGATTGTGCCCGGGTATTGCGTCAACACAGTATTTAAACCCCAAAGGTTTACAAACCCGTCATCTCCAACAGAAAGAAGAACGCGTCCATCCGGGGAGAAATTCAACTCCTTGATCGGTCCCGCATGTTCCCACCAATCTCTGGCAATGATATGCCGCGATAAATTCAGGATTGATATTTGCCCGGATAGTTCTCCCACAGCCAGCAAACAGCCATCCGGTGAAAATGAAATTCTTGATGGATTGGTATCAAAAGTCATTTCAAGAACCTTGGCGCCTGAGGCGTTCTCAACAATATACACCTTACGCGCCTGTCCTACAGCCAACAGGCTTCCATCATGATTGAAACTACCGACGGAAATTTCACTATCGTCACCGCCTGGAAAGACGAACTCACTGCTTTTCCGACCGCCTTTTATTCGCCAGACTTCAATTTTTTTGGACGCAACAGCCAGCCATTCGTTGTCGGCGCTAATCGCTACCGGTACACCTTCGCTCTCCAATTCGGCAACAATTTGTGAGCTGGTGGTATCCCAGACACGCACTCGATGATATCGGTTGGCGCTGCCAGATCCGCCTGAAGTTTTTTCCTGATAGGCAAATAACTTTCCATCCATTCCAGATTCATAGCCATAGGTAGAGTGACTGCTTCCACGTGAATACGTGTACGAAAGTGAGCCGCCCTGGAGTTTTCCTTCAAAATTCCACCGGTTGATGAACTCATCCAACCCTGCTGAGACTAAAGTTTTTGATTCAGGAATAAACTTTAAACGCGTGACTTCATCAGAATGGGCTTCTTTTAGACTCAATAATTCTTTTGAATCAATTGGATCCAATACTTGAATATCCCCGGTAGAGAAACCCGTAGCCAGACGATAGTGCTGATCATCACCAAACAACCAGGCGCTGGAAGCCTTTTTTGTAGAACTGGCATACTCATTAACTAATCCACCAGTGCTATCCAGCAAATTGACCAAACCACCGGCAGCACCAGCGACAACGGTTTCTCCTTTATCGGGTTTTAGAGTGAATAATGGGGCCGTCATCTTTTTCGTGTTGATTTTCAACGCATAATCAGAAAACATTTGCGCCGTTAATGAAATTTCATTCGCTCCATCAGTAAAATTTCTCACATGAAGTGTTCCAGAAAAATCCAGCAAAGCATAGCTGTTGGTAACATGGTTGAATGTAAGATACGGTGAGTATCCAGGAAATTCTTTTAATGTTTGTTTATGCATTCGCTGTAATTGATCAGTTGACCACAATCCCACGTCATAACGCGAGGTCGTTTTTGGTTGACACGTCGGATCGTCTTCTGTGCAGGGAGGATCCAGATACGTGACATAACATGCCAGGGCAAAGTTCCCTCCGGTCAGACCGTCAGCCTGACAGAAACCACTGCTCAACCGCTGGCGGGTGTCGTAATTCACCGCGGTTGAAATCAATTTTTCATCTTTATAGTTCCATGAAAGCACATCGCCCATGTTTGTTACGGAAAGCAAAGTTTGTCCACTCTTTGAAAAGTACATGGCAATCGTTTCAGGAATGTCAGGATTCCATTTATTACCCGGTGTCTTCCCGATCATGGTGTGAAGCAAATTCCCGGTTTTTAAATCATATATTTTTATGGCAGTTGCTGGCTGCAAAAAATTTCCATCCTTATCCATCTCAGGGAAGTCTTCCGCCATGGCAAGCAAGGTGCCGCTGTAATTTATGCCTATGGTATACCCACCGTCGGGAAATACTCCAAGACTTTGTCCACTCTCAACATCCCAAACCTCAGCAGTCAACTGTATCGGATCAATCCCGGCCAGCCGCTTGCCATCTCCACTGAAGATAATTGACCTGACATTTACATGGCGGTTCAAAACCCGTTCGACTGCCAGATTCCGACCGTTGAGAAATACCAACCCATTGTTTCCACTAACCGCCAGTATATTCCCTGATGGTGACCAGGCCAGGCCAAATATTTCACCCGGCAATTCTGGTTTCCACTGATATTGGAGGGAAATTTCATCAACATTTAGGGGTGATATTATCCAATCCGATTCCTGTCCTTTTACTTGTGAGACTATCAGCCGCGAAGCGCTGACTTTTCCCGCCATAATCAGATTCCAGAGAATTAAGACTAGACCACCCACCCGGATACAGAATTTGATCATGTTATTTCTCACCCAAGAAATGATTGATTATAGAATCATGCAATATTTTCTTGAAAAACGCAAAGGGAAGTTGACAATATAGAACGTTTGAATTATATTAATAATATATAACATATATTCCGAACATTTGTTTTTAAAGGAGCTGAACATGGAAAAATCGAATCTCGGCCATATAGTAGCTTGGGTTGACCCCAAGAATCTGACCTTTTATAAAGACCTGTTTACCTTTCTTGAATGGGCTGTTCTGTATGATGATCCCAATATGCTGGGTATGGGTGATGAAAACGGCGGCAGCCTGTGGTTTGGCGCGCCTTTGAAAGACCATGCCAATGATTACGACGGCATTGGCGTGAACCATATTGGTATATCCGTGAAGAAACAGGCGGATGTTGATGCGACGGTGGATTACCTGAAAAAACGCGGTATCCCCCCCTTGTTCGAGACACCCCGCCATCGCCCTGAATTCAGCGGCCCTGGCTCCACCTATTACCAGGTGATGTTCGAAACACCAGACCGGCTTCTTTTCGAAGTAGTCTACACAGGCCCCAAAGCCGCCTGATTCCCGGCTCAATACAGGCAGCGCCCCGGCGGATCGAGGCGCTGTCTTCGTTTTATTTAAGCTTGAAATGGATTGCCTTTGTGGATTTAATCACATAATCAATCACCCATTGGAGGATGTATGGTCTATGAACGCCCCGTTGGATTAACAAAGAGTGTCGGTTATGAGTTCGGTTTACGCAGAACTGTTTCTGTGCCATTAGAGGAAGTCTGGGAGTTCCTTTTTTTCCCCACAGGGATTGCGCGTCTGGCTGGGGGAATGTTCGGAATTTAGACTTGAGAAAGGCTTCGCATTCAAAACCGCGGAAGGTGTAACCGGAAAGATACGAGTCTACAATCCCGGAATCAACATCCGTCTGTACTGGATGCTGACGGATTGGCCCAAGCCGTCAATCCTGCAAATACGCGTCATCCCTGCCGACGAAAAGTCGATAATCAACTTCCATCATGAAAATTTGCCTGACAGAAAAGCGAGATCGCAGGTGGCAGAAAGATGGAAATCCGCGATGGATATACTTGAAGAACACCTGACCAGAAATTTTAGGGGTGTCTAATTCAGGGTTTTAAATTGATTCTCTGGGAAACACAGACTCAATTGGTGAAACCGGGTTTCTTTTTTTATGGTTATTACGTTTCACCACATTTTCCACAATGCGCTGAAGGGTTTCACTGAACCCTACGCCATGTAATTCCATGATCACAGAGAGTGCGACATCCTGTTCGCTCGGGCCAAGAGCGGGATTGCAATTTGTGTCAATAAAAAAATACCGCCCTGATTGATCCAGCCGAACATCAAATTTAGCATAACCCGTCATTTTCGTAACGTTGAAGGCTTTCTTTACATATTCTTTGAGTATGGGATCTTCATACTTAATATAATGAAAAGCCGCATTCATTTCTGTCAACCACTGGTCTTCAAATGTAAGGAAAACATATTTCCTGTCCATATTCTTGAATATCTTCTCTGCCTGGTATACACTCTTTTTCTTTTCTTGAAGGACAATAACTGTTAACTCACGTCCGCTGATAAATTCCTCAACAAGCACGGGTTGTTTATAAGTGCGGATTAAATAACGCAATCTTTTTCTCAGTTGCTTTTCATTATCCGAGACCGCATCTTTTGTTATTTCAACAGAGCCGTGAATGGCATTCAGTTTTGATATCAACGGGAATCGCAGCGCGGGATCGAGATAATCCTTGGGCGTGGAAAACAACTGAAAATTCGGAACAGGAACTCCATGCTGTTGGAGAAGTTTCTTGATCACAAATTTATTCGTGTCTAGTGACATACCCAGGATGTCAGCGCCGGTATAAGGGATCTCAAGCAATTCAAGCACACCCGGGATGGCAGATGCCAGGCTTTCCTTTCCCTTTACCGAATCAACAAGATTGACCACCAGATCGGGTTTGTTCTTGCGAAGCCAGGCGGGCAAATTGAAATTTCCCGGGTGAGATTGCACAGAATAACCCAACATTTCAAGATAATCACCAATTAGTTTCGCGTCTACTTCCGCGTCTTTTTCAGTGATGAATTGAGCTTCCGTTGGAAAGTATTCGCGCCGAACGTCGCTGTAAATAATGCCAATATGTTGTTGTCTATCCGATTCCTGGTGTATCTTAGAAACGAGATGTTTGTTTCCGGCCATACGAGTCCTTTGCTGTACTTCATTGTACATGTTCCAGTTAATTTGGAAAACAAATTATCACCAAATTGATATGACCAGCTCTTTGAGGAGATAAGACTAACTTACGATTGATTTATTTAACGGATGAAAAGAGGCTGAAAACTGTACGGGGTAAATCGAAATGGTGCTGGAAAATCAATTAAGACTATCCAACGATTAATCCCCAAAGATGGGATAGCCGTTTCCCGGGCAAATTACTCACCCGGTTCGTCTGGAGAATTTTGGATAAACAAATCTATTAAGGCTTAGCGTAAAACCTGTTAAAAAAACTGGAGAAAATTTTTTAAGGTTGTAAAAAAGTAAGTACCTATAATGAAAATAGCGATTTTCTATGCAAATATCTTGATTCATACACCTTCGAAAAATAATCATCGCAGATTATGGACACTGGAGGGATTATGAAGAAAATAAAATGGGTATCTAAACCGGCCAGGTTTTTCCTTTTTCTGCTTGTATGGTTCTCATTGATCGGGTTTCAACCAATCACTCACAAAAATCAGGATGATGACACTACACTTCAAATCACCCTGATCCCCGGTGAACCATATTTTCGTTTGGATGGAATCCCGCGCGTCATATTTATGCGCAATATCGCGGGATATGGTCCTGAAGACTATATTTCTCTGATTAAAGGCATGAGCGCGTCCGGTTCACAGGTTGTAAGACTGCAAATTCCCACCACCGCGCTGGGCGGAACCGGATACACATCCGACGGAAGCATTGACGAAGCCTGGGCTCAAAAATGGGAGCTTGTCCTCTCGGCAGCAGACAAGCAGGGGGTTGGCGTATTCTTATCTCTTTCCGGCTGGCTGGATTGGAACAACCGAAATGAACCGCGCTCAGATTGGAGCGCGAATCCAATGAACGCAGTCAATGGCGGGCCGGCATTGACAACCCACGACCTTTATATAAAAGATTCAAAAACTCAGAAACTATTGTTCGAGTGGATGGGGAAGTTGGTTGATCGGTGGAAAGAACACAGATCCATCTTGATCTGGGAACCATATTCCGAGATCAACCTGGGTGATCACGTCACAGAAGAAGAAGCCATAACCTTCACGACGAAATCCGCAGAAATCATCCGGAAAAATGACCCGTACAGTCGGCCGATAACCGTGTCATTGGCTGATTTTGGGGATTGGAAAAAGTTTTACGCCAATCCGGCGCTGGATTTCATCAATATTCATCCATATCCAGTCTCCGGCCGGATAGATTTGAAGATTTTGGAGGACATCCCGCGATTGCGAAATCAATACAAAAAACCGGTGATGATCGGCGAATCAGGATTGGATTTCAAGACACCCGACACATCCGGAACGCTCACACTGGCTGAAAACGCACGCGTTGGATTGCAGCACGCCGTTTGGGCTGGGGTGGTTTCCGGTTCCATGAATGCCCGCTCCTTCTGGTGGGAAGACGGAGTGGGGTTATATTTTCCTTCCCTCGGTTGGGCATATGTCTGGAAGAATGACAATCTTGAAAAAGCGGCTTCCAATTTTGTTCAGGGGTTGGATATGACCGGTTTTGAACCAATCCCGTCCAGCCATCGGTCAGCGGTGACCGGCGCGGTGCTGGGGACCGAAAGCAGCATGATCGGCTGGTTCCGCGACTCGGCCTGCGAACCGCCTCAGTGGAAAACAGACCGGGTGATCAGCGGGCAGCGCGTGGAGTTATCACTGCCTGCCAGCCGCGTGGAGTGGACGGTTGATTTTATCGATACGAGAAACGGACAGGATATTCTTTCATCGCAGAAGATCATTCAAAACGGCACAAAATTAAGCATTCCCCTCCCCGACTTCCGCGATGACATCGCCTTCAAACTCCGCGCGGGGAACACTTCTGGCGCAGAATAACCATCCCACTCCGGAATCCAGCAAAAAGTTACCCTCTGGAAGCACAATATGCAGAGAATGGACGGGAACGACAAAAAGATAAACCAGCGACCAAATTATCCACATAAAACGCAAATGGCGGTCATATATGCGTTAAGGTTTCCACGCCGGGAGACCTGTTTTTTCAACAGGCGAAAGAAAGTGGATACATCATTGTGGAAAAGGTATGAAAATCAGATAATCTATGAGTGGAATGATCGAAACAAAGATCCCCGAAGAAGATGGATCACTGATCTGCCATTTCAACCTGATCCTGCCTGATGGATCCACAATCAAGTCAAATGACAGGCTAATTCGAATGTAACTGACAGCCTGTAACTTTTAATGTATCAAGTCACGCCCAGAGATCGATGATCCCGTAATGACCCCCGGCGTATTCATCCACCACGTCCATACCAGGATAACTGAAGGTAATACCCTGTTCTTCCATATCTCCCAGTTGCCGCAGGAACGCCAGCGCGTTCTGGTTGGCCTGGGCCGTGGTCCCCTGATTGTACAGCTCCACACGCGGGTAGGATGAAGTGGTCACAATCTGGCTGGCTGCCGGCGCGCTTTGACTGACACTGACTTTTGCCGTCCGTACCCGGTAGTCTCGGTCACCGGGTAACACCAGCGTCATAATTTCCGGCCTGTATTCAATTCCCCCTGTGATCCGATTGATCTCCATGCCTCACCCTGATGAAAACCAGTTTCACATAAATTATAGTCAAGTTTATCCGGATTGGAATACCAAAAACAACCGAAAACCCACCGATTACCTTAAATTTCCAGAATGGTGGTTAATCTTCATAAATTCTTCACAGCCGCCGGATAATATCATCGTTAGAAGGTCAGATTTACCAACAAAAAAACAAAGAAAGTGAGAAGGAAATGAAGAAAATAATTATTGGTGTCATCGCGGGACTGGTTCTGTTTGCCGCTGCCGGAGCAGCCGGCTTTTTCTGGGGACGAGCCTCCAACACCATGGTTGGATTCGCTCCGTTTGGCACGATGGGATACCATGATCAGAGATACGCTGGCCGCGGCGGGATGATGACCAACCGCTACGCCTACAACACACCCCGAAATGGGATGATGGGCGGCCGCGGGATGATGGGTTTTGGGTATGATGATGATCAGGATGGTTTTCTCCATGATTCCATGACCGCTGCCATCGCAGAGAAAATCGGCATGAGCGCTTCGGATCTGCAGGCCCGACTGGATAAAGGCGAAACCCTGTACCAGATTGCCGAATCTAAAGGTTTCACCGGCGATAAACTCACCACTCTGATGACCGATGCCCGCAACAGCGCGCTTGATAAAGCTGTCAAAGACGGGAAGCTCACCCAGGAGCAGGCGGATTGGATGAAACAGCGCGGAGGCTGGATGTTTGGCGGCCGCGGCGGGTTTGACGGCCAGGATTGCCCCTGCGTTGACGACAATTCATAGTAGAAATCTCCCTTTGAAACGAGGTTGCTCCATATAAGGAACAACCTCGTTTTCATTTTCCCCACCTGTCCCAACAAATTGCCACTTTCCACATTTATAATGGGGGTATATTCCAGCCTTAAGGAAAGCTGCCATGAAAACATATCGTCTTGCGCTCATTGGATTTGGAAATGTGGGACAGGGATTTACCCAAATTCTTCGTGACTATGGATCACAATACGAGAAGGAGTTAGGCGCCCGCTTTGTGATCACCGCGGTGAGTGACATGCAGAAAGGCAGCCTGTATGATCCCGAAGGGTTGAACCCTATAGACCTGCTTAACGCCGTTGAAAAGAGCGGCTCACTGGAGGCTGTTAATGCTCCCTTCAAGGGATGGGACGCGTTCAAAACGATATCTGAATCCAACGCGGATGTGGTTATTGAGATCAGCTTCACCGATTTACAGACCGGCGAGCCGGCCATCAGCCACCTGAAGACCGCCCTGCAATCCGGAAAACATGTAATAACCACCAACAAAGGCCCGGTCGCGTTGGCCTATAGCGACCTGCACAAACTGGCAGACAGAAAAGGCCTGACCATCGGGGTTGAGGGTTCGGTGATGAGCGGAACACCATCTTTACACATGGGCATGGACATGCTCAAAGCGGCAGATATTTGCTGCATTCAGGGGATTGTCAACGGCACTACCAATTACATCCTGTCGCAGATGGATGCCGGAGCGGCCTACGCGGACGCTCTGGCTGAAGCCCAGGCAAAGGGGTATGCTGAAGCCGACCCAACCGGAGACGTGGAAGGGTTTGACGCCGCCGGAAAGGTGGTCATACTGGCCAACCTGTTGATGCGCGCTAATATCCGCATGGCCGATGTGGAACGCGAGGGCATCACCCGCCTGACAGTGGAAGACATCAAGCTGGCCAAAGCCCAGGGGGAACGCTGGAAGTTGATCGGCAAGGTGGAAAGAACTCCGGAGGGGATTAAAGCCAGCGTTAAACCGCAGCGCCTTCCTGAAACCCACCCATTGGCGCAGGTGAGCGGCGCGACCAATGCCATTACCTTCACCACACAACTTCTGGGTGATGTCACTCTTATCGGACCAGGCGCCGGACGACTGGCCACCGGCTTCGCTCTGGTGGAAGACCTGCTGGCGCTGCATCGCTCTACAGGTGATTAATTACAGATGCACCGGGGATAAAACCTTTTTAAGGGTGTGAATTTAATCGTATCTGTTTTTCAGGCCAGCATTTCATGATCTTAACGCTAAAACTGATCCTATCTCCGTTGTTGATCGCCGGGGTTTCGCTGGCCGGTCGCAAGTGGGGAGAATCTGTCAGCGGCTGGTTTCTGGGTTTCCCGTTGACGTCCTTACCCATATCGCTGGTGCTTGCTCTGCAGCATGGGACAGATTTCGCCGCGGCTTCGGCGGCCGGAAACCTGGGCGGGCAGGCATCCGTGTGTGTTTTCTGCCTGGTTTATGGAATCAGCGCCCTGCGCAGTAAATGGCCGGTTAGCGCGGTTGCCGGCCTGACTGCCTTTTTCGTGTCCGTAGCTGTCTTGAACCAGTTCCGCCTCACCGCTGTGTCGGCGTTCATCGTTATTCTCTCTATAGTGGCAGTGACATTTACCCTGCTGCCGAGATCCGGTGGTGAAGTCAAGACGACCGTGCTTCCAACCTGGGACCTGCCTTTGCGCATGGCTCTGGCGGCCGCCTTTGTCTTCGGGCTCACCCTGGTGGCAGACCGGCTCGGTCCGCAGCTCAGCGGCCTGCTGGCCACCTTTCCGGTGTTCGGCCTGATCATGTCCATCTTTACCCACCAGCAGGGCGGATCCACCGCGGCGCTTAAATTATTCCGCAGCTACATTTCGGCTTCCGCCGGATATGCATTCTTTTATCTGATCGTGGGAACCCTGTTGACCCGTCTGGGCATCGGGTTGACCTTTATACTGGCAACTCTGGTGATCTTCGCGATCAATGGTCTGACTCTGTTTATCCTGCAAAAAAAGGAACACCCTGCCGCCGGTTGACCCTGGCTGGCAGAAAACCATCAGAGCAATTCGGCCGGGTATCCCAGTTTTTCCGCCGCCGCGGTGATCTGAGGGATGGAAACGGCGGCGTCATCGAACACAACGGTCATCCGTTGTTTCTGGTAGCTCGCGTCCACCTGTTTCACGCCGGGTAGGTCATCTTCCAGTGATTGCAGCCGCATGGCGCAGTTGGTGCAGTGCATTTTAGTGACTTTAAAAACGGCTTTTTGTTCCATCGTTCTACCCTCCGAAAATGATTTCGCCGGTATACATACCCATGGAACAGGAAAATACCATCACCTTGCCTGCCTGCTGAGCGGGAATATCCACCACAACCGTGCCGGTCTTGGGGAGGATTTTTGTCAGATTCAATTCAGGGATGGTGAATGCCCGCGAACAGGAATAGGTGTCTTTGGTGACCAGGTTCAGTTTGATCGGCGTGTCGGCCGGGGCGCGCAGAGTGCGCGGTTCGTAACCGCTGCCTTTTACGGCCAGGGTTAGTTCCCCGCTGGTACTACCGGTGGTCGATGAGTCTGTTTCACTGTCTGGCGCGGAAATGGATTGCGCCAGACGGGTGATGGAATAGGGCGATCCCAGCAGGTTCAAACCGCTGTCCACCGCCAGGATTCCCAGAACCAGCAGGACGACAGCCACAATACGCACGAAATAATTTTCCATGGTGGAGCTCAGTTTTGTGGCCAAGTAGGAGAGCAGGAAGAAGACCGGGCTGGTTCCCAGAGTGAAGGCGAACAATAAAGCCGCGCCCTGCCACGGATTGGCCGTGGCCACCGCGGCGGCCATCACGCCCTGGGTAACCCCGCAGGGAATAAAAATAGTCAAAGCGCCCAGGTATAGTGGAGTGACCCACGAATTCCTGCTCTTTGATGTACGCCGGATATAGCGGGTAAGCCAGGTCGGCGGTTCAAAAGAGAAATAGCGGAAGATGGGATGCACATTGAACATACGCAAAGCATTGCCGATGATAAACACGCCAATACCAATCTGCATTAAAGCCCGGGTTACGGCCGTCATCTCAAACACCGATCCCAGCATCCCCAGGAAAAATCCGGCCAAGGTATAGACAGCCAGCTTGGCTGCCAGGAAAAGCGCGATCGGCAAAGCCAGCCGGAATTGAAACCCTTTGCGGGTTTTGTTCTGCAGGTCCGTTTCGATCTGGTTGGCCAACGACCCGGCCAACAAACCGCCCTGTACCGCCATGCATGAGAGGCCCCCGGTTGTCAAACCTGTAAGAAATGCCACCCAGATGTTCATGCTCTGTCTCCTGTAATGCCATTCGAAAAAACCATTAATAGATAATAGCACTCATATTTATCTACTTCGATGATGCATTTTACCTGATATTGCCAGCAGAATCTCTGTTCAAGGAAACCTTAATATGTGCGCCGTTTCGGGCATTTTATGACTTTGTTCACACGAAATCAGTGCGGAATGGCGCAAAAGTCACCTGTTGATTAATCGAACCCTGATTTACAATCAATCGTAGCAATCGACTTTAGAATAAATGGGCACAAAATGGCAGAAAAAATAGCTCTGGTTACCGACAGCACCTGTGATATTCCGGCTGAATGGATCGAACAGTACAACATTCAGGTTGTTCCCCTGACCATCGTAATGGCAGGCGAGACGTTTACTGACGGCGTGGATATTACTCCGATCGAGTTTTATGAACGCCTGGTTGCCGAAGATATTCGGCCGACGACGTCACAACCCACGCCAAAGTTGTTCCTGGATGCATACCGCAAAGCGGCGGAGATGGGCGCCGAACAGGTGATGGTGGTCACCATCAGCAGCGCCATGAGCGGAACGATTGAATCCGCGCGTCAGGCAGCCGCCGAGTCCCCCATTCCGGTCACCATCTGGGATGGCAAGTCCAATTCCATGGGCATCGGCTGGCAGGTGATCGCCGCGGCGCGCGCCCGGGAAGCCGGGGGTAGTCTGCGCGATATGCTGGCGGCAGCCGAAAAAGCCCTGAAAAGCATGACCTATTATATTTCCCTGGACACAATCGAATATCTGGCACACGGCGGGCGTATCGCCGACGCGGCCCGCTTCCTCAATTCCCTGCTGCGCATCAAACCGATGATCTATGTGAAGCATGACACCGGAACGGTTGGGGCCGGGTTGCCATCACGCTCGCGCAAGGCGGCCATTGAAGACCTTTACAGAGAGTTCTTCCGGCATATCGATACCGCCCTGCCGCTGCATATCACCGTGCTGCACAATAACGCCCTGCCTGAAGCAAAAGAGCTGATGGAACGGGTAATCAACGAATTTCACCCCGCCGAAATCTTTATTTCCATTGTCTCACCGGTGCTGGGGGTGCACACCGGGCCCAAAGCCATTGCCCTGTGCGGGTACGCCGGGTAAATTTTTAGCGGCATGAGTAGGTTTGTAAATTCCCCCTCGACAGGCTCGGGGAGCGG
>CAYNJT010000067.1:0-16786 GCA_964397625.1 uncultured Leptolinea sp.
GTGGAAGCGAAAGAATCACATCTCCTCATTTGGCTGAAGCACTCCAATACAGACCTCGTTTAATGGATAATGGATAATACTGCGGAATTCTTTCCCTGCCATCCCTTTGACTTTTATAAAAATAGTTCTATCAAATTTGTTTCATTCACGTTTTTTCATCATAATTTAGTTACATATTTCGGTTTAAGATTAGAAACATTAAAAACTAGTTCGAAAGCCATGAAAACCTTTCACCAAAAATTTCCGTTTATCGCGTTTTTCATTTTATTAATCCCTCTGACTCTTCTTTTCCTGGTAGAAGCGTATTTCTCCCTCTCCTGGCGGATGGTACATGACAGCCCCCTACTGTATTACATGGGATATCTTGTATCACAATTCGGAGCTGTCCCTTATCGCGATTTCTTTGATATGAATATGCCAGGCGCTCACTGGATCAACGCGCTATTGGGTTCAATTTTTGGATTTTCAGATGCCGGATTTCAACGCGCCAACTTGATAATTCTACTGGGAACCATGGGCCTCATTTTTCTCTGGCTGCGAACTTTTAGTATTTGGTCTGGCTTGACAGGTTCCATTCTTTTTGGCGTATTTTTCTTTCAATATGGCCCGGTAATGAGTATGCAGCGTGAATTTCTCATTTTGCCGTTTGTACTCCTTGCCATGATCGCATTTCCATATTCAAATTCGAATAGTAAATACCTCCGATATCTGATAACCGGATTCTTTACAGGGATCTCTTTGTTAATCAAACCACAAGGTGTTCTCTTTTTACCTTTATTAATAACAATAGCGTTTATAAATTCAAAGAAAAATCAAACGATTAAACAATCCTTGATCAAATCCATAAGCATAATTTGCCTGGGTTTTATACTACCTATCATTGCAACAATATTGTATTTTATTTACAACCAGGCTTTGAATTCATTTTTTGATGTTGCATTTTTATATTGGCCTTTATATAGTCAAATCAATTCCCATATGGAAATTGCATCAGGGCTTGAAGAATTCAGATCTCATATTGATGGACTTTACTCAATTGGAACCAAAGTTCTCCTGTTTGCCCCGGGATTAGTTGGACTAATTGCACTTTATCAAAACAGAAATTTATCAATTCGAGAACAGAGAAAAACCAATCTCATGGCTGGCGGCGCCTTCGTGAGTTTGATCGGAGTGATTTTTGCCAATAAGTATTGGGAATACCATTGGCTGCCCATGTTCATGTTTCTCATTCTGCTTGCTGCCGCGGGTCTTTCCAATATCCCAATGTCTGCCAAACCACACATAGTGTGGTCGTCCATCGGTAGTATCTTTCTGGTTGTGGCTTTCGTATTTCGTCCTCCAAATGACTTTTGGAATCAGCTTCAAACTGGAACTGTCACTATTCCCCAGGGAGGGCGAGTTGATGAAGTAGCAAATTACTTGACCATAAATTTGGAACCGGGAGAAAAAGTCCAACCGTTGGATTGGGCTAAAGGAGCAGTCCATTCCATGTTCCTGGCAAAGTCAAAACCGGCGACTCGCTATTTATATGATTTTTATTTCTACCATCACGTTTCCAATCCAGAAATCCAATTTATCCGCAAGGATTTAATCAATCAACTGGTAATCTCCAGGCCCAAAGTCATCATTCAATACTACGATGGTCGTCCCTGGGTTGGCGGAAAAGACACAACACGGGAATTTCCAGAATTACAGCAATTTCTGACAGATAATTATTATGTGGATAAAGACAAAAATGGATATCGCCTTTGGATGCGGAAATAGTTCCTGGCGTTCAAATTGCATAACCTTGAACCGGATTTACCCTTCACCTCTTATAATCAGTATAAATAATAAAAACAGGAAAAAAAGATGAAACCGGGAAAAATTTTGCCATTTATTGTTCTTATCGTCTTAACTATGGCACTGGTGTCTTGCCAACCAAAAGATAAATCTTCTCAACCCACCCTGACAACCAATCCATCTGGAGAAAAAACTCCTGAGGTTACATCTTCCCGCCTAATCTTTGAAGGTGAAGCTGTCCCTGTTGAAAATGTTACTTTGTCTTTTCCAATCGCCGGAGTTATAGACGAAGTGTTTGTTAATGAAGGGGAAACAGTTAAGATTGGTGATCTAATAGCGCGACTAAAAGGTGTGGAAAAACAGAAGGCTGCCATTGCAGCTGCTCAATCGGAACGCACAGCGGCACAACAGGCGTTGGATGACCTTAACGAAAATGCGAATGTAATTCGCTCGCAGGCGCAATTGAAATTAGCCCAGGCGAAAAAAGATCTGGATAAAGCCGCGGAAAACAGAAACTATAAAAATTACAAAAAAGCCGATCAATGGTTGATTGATCAATCACAGGCTGATTACATTCTTGCATTAAATGACTTCAACAATGCCAAGATGGTCTGGGAACGATGGCAGGATAAGGATGAGACTGATCCCAATCGTGCCTTCGCGTTGCAGAATTTTGCCGCCGCCCGAAAAAAGATTGAACAGGCGGAGGCCAGATTTAATTATCTTAAAGGTTCCCCGGAAGAAGTCGATGTACAAATTTCTGAAGGTGAGCTTGTAGTCGCCAAAGCGAATTATGAAAAGGCGCTGAAAGATTGGGAGATGGTTAAGAATGGACCCAACCCCAAAGATCTGGTACTGGCCCAGGAACGATTGGATAATGCCAATGCCCAGCTTGAGGCTGCCCAGGCAGGCTTGAAAGACCTTGACTTGAAAGCAACCATTTCGGGAACGGTTGTGTCTTCGAACTTAAAACCCGGGCAAATTTCTACAGTGGGTTCGACATCTGTAATCCTTGCTGACTTAAGCCAATTTAATGTGGAAAGCAATGACCTGACGGAATTAGATATTTCCAGAATCTCCGAAGGGCAGGAAGTTACGGTCACGTTCGATGGCGTTCCCGGATTGGAAATTCCCGGCACGGTGAAACGCATAAAACCGCTGGGAGAGGATAATCAGGGCGATATCACCTATACAGTTATCATCTCTCTGGAAAAACAGGATCCCCGCATCAAATGGCGTATGACCGCTTCCATTAAATTAGCTCAATAATCTCTTACATATAACAGAAAAGAAAGAGAGGACATCCGATATTCCGATGTCCTCTCTTTTATTATCAATACGTCCTAACCACAGTTAATCAGATTATCAATCTCATTCCGATCTTCAATGATTGAACTGATTTTGCCATCAGATATCTGTATGATTCTATCGACAAATGCGCACATACGCAGATCATGGGTAACCATTATGCCGGCTTTCTTTTGTTCATGAATGAGGTCGGCGTATAAACGCGTTACCTGGAAAGCCCGCTCAGTATCAAGGCTGGCAGTTGGTTCATCAGCAAGTACCACGCTTGGGTTATGTATTAACGAGCGCGCGATCGAAACACGCTGCTTTTGGCCGCCGGACAATTGATTGGGTAGATTGTTTCTGCGCTCAAATAAGCCCAGTCGTTCCAATAATTCATCCACTTTCTTCCCGGTTTCAGCCGTGTATTGCTTATTTAAACGCATCATCAGTTCAACGTTTTCTTTTACAGTAAGGTAAGGCACAAGATTGTTGGACTGGAATGTAAATCCAATTCGTTCCCGGCGAAACTTGACCCGTTTTTCTTCTGACATGGTTCCAAGGTCGGTTTGATCAATCAGTACCTGGCCTTTGGAGGGGATTAGCAGTGCGGCCAACATTGCCAGCATGGTGGTCTTCCCCGATCCGCTTGGGCCTACCAGACCGATAAATTCGCCGGCATGGATTTGGAAAGATGCCCTATCCACGGCAATGACTTCTGCCGAACCGCTCTTGTATATTTTGCTTACTTCTCTGGTTTCCAAAACAACTGTCATGTCAAATACCTCAAGAAGACAAACCAAGGGCGATCAATGGTTCCACCTGTATGGCCACCCGTACAGATACCAACCCGCCGAGCGGACCGATCGCCAATAGAGCAAGAATGGCAATTAATACAGAGCTGCCATTGAAAATTATAGGGATGCCGGCGGGTAAAGCGATGGATAATAGCAATGTGATCGCGCTACCGAGCATGACCCCGAACGTTGTGACAATGACAATTTGCGAAATTACCGATATGGCAATAGTCCAATTCGAAGAACCAATTGCTTTCAGCACTCCAATTAATGGGACTTTTTGCAACAATTGAATCTGGAAAAATCCACCAATAACCAGAACACCAATAAACAGGGTAAAAAACTGTTGTGTGTTCAAGGTATTCTGTTGCACCTTGTACCCTGGAACCGCATCAATGGTTGTTTTTTTATCGATAACCTCAATGCCTTCCACCTGGTTTTGGATTCTTTGCGCCGCAGCTTCAATCTCAGCTGGATTCTTCAATTTAACAGCAAGAATATTGGAAGTTAATTCACTTGGAATATTTGAGCGTAAAGCCTGGGGTCGAATTTGATCCCAGGTTTTAAAAGGTATAAATAGAGTTGGTGCATATTGATATTGCTGCCCATCTGTCTGACCAACAACTTTCAGGTTAAAAAATTTTTCTTTGGTGCCCTGAATCGTCTTGATTTTAATTTCATCACCAATTTGAACGTTATATCGAGAGAATAGACGTTCATCCATAACTGCTTCATTACCTTTTAATGTATTTATTGTCCGGCCCGCAATAACAGGCGGCATACCCGGACTGTCAGGTTCAATACCAAGTAATGAAACATTAACCGATGGTTTATCAGGCTGAATGAGACCGCCTGTAGCAAATCCAATCGCACCTACATCAAGCACCCCTTCAACCCTGCGAATATCATTGATTTTTGATCGTCCAATCCTACTCGTGGCGATAAGCGTATCAACATCCTTCTGGAAAACAAAGAGATCTGCATTCACCTTGCTTAAATATTCCCGATTGGATAAAGCCAACCCTTCCGCGAGAGCGGCTATGAAGAGAACCAGTGTGGTGATCAATGCGATCACCAGACTTACAAGAAAGAACCGTCCACGATTTCGCCAGACTTCTTTAAAAGCAAGATAGAGGCCCATATTTCCTCCCCTTTTCAGGGATAATAGTAACGTTATCCGAATTATACTTTTATCAATGATAGTTCTAATGAAGCTTGTACAGGATAACAGATCGAGATAATCCAAGGTAAAAAAACACGTATGCAGCCAAAGTTGAATCCAGAAATTATCCAATCTGCCAGATGCTTATGGGATTATTTAAGAATTGGGATGCCGTTGAAACCCGCTGACGGAATCTTGATTTTTTGCAGCAATGACCTTCGTGTCGCGGAATACGCTGCCGACCTGTACCACCGTGATATCGCAAAATGGATATGCCCATCGGGAGGGGTTGGCCGGTTAACGTATGACCTGTACCATAAACCGGAAGCGGAAGCTTTTGCGGATGTATTGATAAAGGCCGGAGTGCCATCCGCGAATATTTATATTGAAAATCGCTCGACCAATACGGCTGAGAACATTTTTTTCAGCCGCGCAATTCTCACAGCAAACCGGGTTACATATAAGAACTTGATTATTCTTCAAAAGCCGTACATGGAACGCCGGACTATGGCAGCCGTGACCAAATATTGGCCTGATCTGGATTTTTGTGTTTCCTCTCCTGATATCTCTTTTGATGAATATCCTTTTGAAGGATTTTCCATGATTGATCTGATTCAAGTAATGGTTGGAGATTTTCATCGCATCATTGTTTACGCGGAGCGTGGATGGCAGGCCTCTCAACCAATACCCGCGCAAGTGATGGATGCTTTCAATACATTGGTGAGGTTCGGGTTTATTTCACAATTGGCAGATCCAGCCGCTCAACCTTCCATCCCATCCGAAACGTCATAAAATCCTCTGGCCTTTTTCTTGCAACCGTTACTGAAAAATCCAATTCAAGTGGCGGTTGGACTATGGCAGACATGACTTCAGAAATAACCGAATTATTGGCCCAGGCTATGCGGGCTATTCAATATGGGCATAAACAGGCAGCGGCTGCCTACCTGAACCGTATTCTCGAAATTGATCCTGATAATATGGATGCCTGGCGTTGGCTGGCTGAATGTATGCCCAATCAATCCAAACGTGATTACTGCCTGGAACGAGCTGGGTTATCTTCAGCATCCTTCCAATCCAGGCAAACCGCTTATCAAAGAACATCGAATATGAGTACCGCTAACTCGTTATTCGATGATTTGGACGAAACAACAGATAACACTCTGGCTTCAAAACACGCGCAACGTGCTGTTCAACGTGGTTTGAAACGGGCTGAATTACCGCCTCATTACCATACAGCTCTGTCGATCGATCTTGATTATCCTAAAACACGGGAAAATAACCGATCCTCCCAGAATAACCCCCGGCAATCTCAAAATCAACCAGCAATGGTGGCCCGCCGTCCAGTGAAAAAACCTCGAAAGGGTATCAGTTTCAAAGGTCTGGTTAAAAGCGCCATGGTGATTGCCATTTTTGCCATGGCCGGGTATATCCTTTTTTCAACCGGAATCACCACCGGTGAACGCGTGTGGAGATGGATCACTCTTCAGATTGAGAATAATCTGGGCGACTTACCGTTTCTTGGAGAGAACACAGACTCAACCCCGGCTTCTCCCTTTAACCAACCGGCGGAGCAGCCATCCATACTGGCCACCTACTTCCCAACGCCAACAGCGGCACCCATTAGCGAATTGGATAAACCGACAGACAGCTCTGAAAGCGGGCAGGACGTTCGTGCTTCGGCAGAGATCCCTGTCGATGGGAATTCATCACCTGAAATCCCGGTTGAAACACCCGCTTCAGCACCTGCCCAGGCGAATTCGGCTGCAAATCCTCCGGAAAATCCGATATCGGATACAGAAATTATCGATGATTCTGCTGAGGGTTACACCGAGGGCGATGAACCAATCGACTCGAATAATGTCACATTTGACATACCTTCACCCTCACAAACCACGGATACTTCTGCAGCCGTTCAACCTGTGCAGACAGTATCTGACACTAGCGCAGCCGAAGTTGCTATCCCTATCGCGAATTCACCCGTGGTAGCGCAGCCAACCGGCTTTGTAGACGGCCCCCGGGTCATTGGCAAATCGGTTAAAGGGAATAATCTCGAAATCATGCAGTTTGGCAATGGGCCGGTTGAACGTATGATGGTCGCGGGCGTGCATGGCGGAAATGAGTGGAATACCACCGCACTGGCCGATCAGTTGATTGAATATATTAAAAAGAATCCTCAGGTCATACCGGCTGATCGCACCCTTTACATCCTCCGCCTGATGAATCCTGACGGAGAAGCCCGCGGGCATAACCTTGACGGTCGCACAAACGAACGTGGTGTGGATTTAAATCGCAACTTTGACGCTTTCTGGGTGGTTGACTGGCCTCGCGATGGTTGTTGGAATTATCGCCCGATCAGTGCGGGATCATCTCCCTTCTCTGAACCGGAAACAATAGCGGTGCGTGATTTTATCCAGGCACATAATATCAGCGCGTTGGTCAACTACCATTCAGCCGCGTTGGGCTTGTTTGCCGGAGGGAGGCCGCCGGAAACAGAATCCGTTCGGTTGGCTAAATCCATTGCCGCAGTGACCAATTACGCCTACCCGCCTCAGGATACCGGTTGTAAATACACCGGGCAGTTTACCGATTGGTTGGCAATGAATGGGATCGCCGCAGTTGACCTGGAACTTTCCAACCATACCGATACGGATTTCGCAGAAAACTTGAAGGTATTGAGAGTTCTCATGCAATGGGAACCTTCCACAGGGACAAAGACTTTGACCGGTTTGATCAATTTGGCCCAGAGTATTCCTGAGGAACCTTCCACTCTGGATCAGATCAAAAAATTCGGCGTTCAAACATTAAATAAACTGAACGGGATTGTCTTTGGTTATCAGGAAGACAAATAGACATACCCTGCCATAGAATGGGAGTGTTCGCTTGAGCCGGATTAATTGGATCCGTCTGTTAACCCTTATTTTTGGTATTTTTATCGGGCTAATCATTTGGGGAGCCGATAGTAATACCCTGCCAGGATGGATCAAATCTATTTACCATTATCCGAATGGTGATAAAGCCGGTCATTTCTTTCTTTATGGGATTCTGGCATTCTTACTGATGCTCAGCTTTCCGAATTGTATTTGGCGTTTTCTTTCCATTCCATTGCCGGTTTGTATTTTTTTACTGGCAGGTTTTGCCATAATAGAAGAATATTCTCAATCCTTTTTCCCATCCCGAACGTCATCCATCCTGGATGTTTCTTTCAGTCTATTGGGGATATTTCTTTTCAGTCTTCTTGCCAAATGGTTTGTCAGGCGTTCTCAACCAGAATAAACTTTCAGGTTGCTTGACACACCCCAAAGACATCCCTTACACTCTTATTGGATGTGTAAATCAAAACCGATGATTAGTATGATGAAAACCTCATGAGCCTCGAAGGCAGGAATATCCTCATTACCGGAGGCGGCGTTCGCTTGGGCAGGCAATTGGCTATCACTCTTGCCAGAGCTGGCGCCGATATCCTGCTTCATTACGGCCATTCAAAAGCCGCCGCGTTGGAAACGGCTCATGAGATCAGTTCTCTTGGTAGAAAAGTCAGCCTTTTACAGGCAGATTTGAGCCGCCCTGAAGAAGCCCATGCCCTTGTGGAAAAGGCATTAACCGCCGGTCCCATCTATGCCGTGATCCACAACGCGGCTATTTTTGAACCGTTGCGTTTACCGGATGTAAATCAAGAAAACTGGCAGCGGCATCTGAATATCAACCTTACCGCTCCTTTTTTCATTAGTCAGGCATTTTTTCAATCACTGGCGTTGGACTCGAAAGGCCGCATTGTGAATATGCTCGATTGGCGAGCTTTACGTCCAGGAGTCGACCACCTGCCTTATACCATCAGTAAAGCAGCCCTGGCTGCTCTCACCCGATCTTTGGCCGTTTCCATGGCGCCGCGTGTTACCGTGAATGGCATCGCCCTTGGTGCCATACTCCCGCCAGCAGATGGTTCACAATCAGATACAATCATCAAACCGGTCCCCCTGAATCGCTGGGCTGAACCTGAAGAATTGGATAAAACTATCTTGTTCCTACTTGACGGTCCGGAATATATCACCGGAGAGATCATTCACCTTGATGGCGGACGCCATCTGGTATAACAATGGAGATACAATGGATCAAATTCTCATCAAAGACCTTCTCGCTCGAGGTGTGATTGGTATCAGTGATAGGGAACGCGCCCAACCGCAGGATATTCTATTTAATATTGTTATCTTTACAGATATCAGTGAGGCGGCAAAATCTGACGATGTGGAAAAAAGTGTAAATTACCGCACCATTTCCAAGATGGTTCTGGAACACGCTTCCACAGTCGGCAGGTACACAGTTGAAGCTCTGGCTGAAGATGTGGCGCAGTTGATTCTGAAAAATCCTAGGGCGGCTGGTGTGAGAGTCCGGGTGGAAAAACCAGGCGCGGTCCGCTTTTCAAAATCAGTCGGCGTAGAAATAGAACGTATGCGGGCCTGACATGAACCATATACCAGACTGGTAGATGGGTATGGGAGAGGCCGTTATCCTGTTGGGGTCAAATATCGATCCTGCGGTAAATATCCGTAAAGGAGCCCTGTCTCTTAGCCGCCGCCTGCCAGTTTTGCAGGCATCATCAGTCTGGCTTACACCGGCAGTAGGAACGACCGGACCCGATTTTTATAACGCGGCCGTCAGAGTCACCTGCCTTTACTCTCCTGATGATCTCAAATTTAATATCCTGCGCCCCCTGGAACAAGAGATGGGGCGCCATCGGACGTCGGATAAGTATGCCCCTCGCACATTGGATCTGGACACAATTGTTCACAACGCGGTTATTCTTGAGCCGCGACTTTGGACAACGGCGTTTATCCTGCTGCCTGTGGCTGAATTGTTTCCGGATTTAACTCATCCGATTTCCAGCCGGCGATTATTCGACCTGGCATGTGAAATTTTGCCGGATTCAGGAGCATGCCGGTTGTCCGATTTTCCACTTTTCCCGCAATCGTAAGGCTAAAAATGCAGCGGTTCGGCGCTGCGAGAAATATTATCCAAAAACTCAGTTCGGGTGGCCAGGTTTTTCCGGAAATAACCCAACATGGCTGACGTGGTCATCCGTGAATCGTGCTTCTTTACACCGCGCATCATGGAACAAAGATGCAGCGCTTCGATAACCACCGCAACACCATGAGGATGCAAAGCTTCATCAAGGAATTCGGCTACTTGCATCGTCAATCGTTCCTGCACCTGAAGGCGGCGGGCGAACATATCCACAATACGGGGAATTTTTGACAATCCTACTACTTTTTTATTCGGCAGATAAGCTACATGCGCCCTGCCAATAAATGGCAGCATATGGTGTTCACAGAGACTGTAAAATTCAATATCACGAACAATGACCATTTCGTCATATTCCACATTGAATAATGCGCCATTGATCAATTTGTATGGATCAACCCGGTAACCGGAGAGCAATTCCTCATAACTTTTTGCAACCCTGTGAGGCGTGTTTTGCAGACCCTCTCTGTCGGGGTTTTCACCAACAGCTTTCAATATGGAAGTAACTGATTCACGAATAATATCCTGGTCGATACCTTCATCGCAAATGATCTCTGCGGCGTCCCACAGATCTTCAGGATCCTTCGCGTTTTTATTTTTCCTGGCTACCATGACCATGCCTACCTTTCGCGTAATCGTATTGTCTTTATGACCTGATCAACAAAAATATTTGATTCGGTCGATTACTTTTTCCGGTTTAACAACTTTTGTGTCAAATCCAACAGGTTCCTCACAGCCTCTTCTTCGAGTCCGGCATTGTCCAGGGCAGATTTAGCCTTATCGGTATATTGTTTCGTCTGGTCTTCAACCATTTCCTGTACCCCGGCATTTTTAAGTATATCGGCGAGCTCCTGGACTTCATCCATTTTGAATGGACGATTCTTCCAGCGTTTCTTAAAAGTCTCAGATGCGTCTAGACCCAAAATCACCGGTAATGTTTTTTTACCACTAATAAGGTCGCTTTCTGTTGACTTACCGGTAAGCGCGCTGTCTCCCCAAATTCCCAGCCAATCATCCTGGGCCTGAAACGCCAATCCCAAATTCCATCCGAATGACCTCAGGGATTCAATTTTCTTTTCTTCAACACCGGTAAGAACCGCGCCAATGCAAGAACTACAGGAAAGCAACGACGCTGTCTTTCCTCCGACCATATTCCAGTACTCTTCTAATGGAAGATCGTCACGGTTTTCATACGCCATATCAAGAAATTGGCCTTTAGTCAATCGGACACAGGTTTGCTGTAATAGATCTGCCGCTCCCAAAACGCAGTCTGAATTTGCGTTTGCGTGATGAATTGCTTGGAACGCCAGCGCGAACATGCAGTCACCGCCATTAATCGCCTGGGGCTCACCCCATTTCGCCCAGACAGTTTTTCGTCCGTGCCGGTATTCTGACCGGTCTTCAATGTCATCATGGATCAACGAAAAATTATGGATCAATTCCACGGCAGCGGCAGCGGATAACGCCAGATGCCAATCTTTTCCGGCCGCGGATGTTCCCAACAATACAAGCAGCGGGCGAATTCGTTTCCCCTGTGCCTTTTCTCCCGCGTCTTCGCCTTCCCAGCCCATGTGGTAAGCCAGCATGGCGTGAAGTCCTTCATAAGAAGTTCCATCGATGGTATTGACTGTCTTCTTTAATTCGGCATCAATTAGCGGTCGGGCTGATTGAATAAATTGGTCCAGGCTCATTCCCGCCCCTCTTTCTGTAAAATGGCAGCGTTGTCGGTTAATTCTTTAATATTACGAATACCACAGGCAAACATGGTAATTTGAATTTCTCGTTGAATTTCTTCAATGGTTCTAATCGTCTCCTCCGCGGATATGACGGCGGATCTCAAGAAGGGTGAAGCCATTCCACCCAGAACAGCCCCTAACGCCAGGCAACGGGCAATATCCAGTCCATCTCTTAATCCACCTGAAGCAATCACCTTCAAATTTGGTGCGGCTTTCCGCACCATTTGAATGGATTGAGCTGTTGGAATCCCCCATCCACGGAAGGCACCGGTAACTCTGGCCAGATTCTCGTCTTCGATTCGGTACATTTCGACCTGTGACCAGCTTGTACCACCCGCTCCAGCCACATCTATTCCGGCAATGCCCGTATCGGCCAAACAAGAGGCATCCTTATCCGAAATACCCCACCCGACTTCTTTTATAAAAACAGGCACTGAAAGTTTATGACAGACTTTTTCGATTTTTTTTAACAACCCGCTAAAACGGATATTACCCTCCGGCTGAACGGCTTCCTGCAAGGCATTCAAATGCAAAAACAGGGCATCAGCCTGGATCATATCGACAGCCCGCTGACAGTGATCGGCATCATACCCATAATTGAGTTGGACTGCGCCGAGGTTCGAGAACAAAAGAATGTCCGGCGCCTGCTTTCGAACAAGAAAAGAAGGTACCAGACTGTGATCTTCAAGAGCAGCACGCTGTGATCCCACTCCCATGGCAATTCCACAATGTTGGGCGGCTGCGGCAAGATTATGGTTGACTTTCTCAGCTTCTTTTGTTCCTCCAGTCATGGAAGAAATTAGGATGGGAGCTTTGAGGATTTTTCCGATAAGAGAAAGAGACGTATCCACCTCTGACAGGTCGATCTCCGGCAATGCCCTTGGCAAGAACTGAAACTCTTCCAGTCCGGTACGTATGCTAGATTGGACATCCCGTTCAAGATTGATACGGATATGATCACCTTTGCGGGAAGATAATTGCGTGGAATCTGGCATAGGAGTTTCCTGTCTCTGGTTTTTTTGAGTATACCAAAACGCGCCGAGTGGGGTTATATTCTATATCAACATGTGTATCTACTCTGCTGTGCAGGTAAATAACATGACTTGACAATCTTCATTCCCTCATTACAATTCAACACTAAGGGAAAACCCCAATCGTACACAGGAGAAAACCGATGAGCGATACACTTGAAAAGGTCAGCAGCGTGATAGTCGACGTCTTGAAGATCGACGGCAAGGGCATTACCATGGATACCCGTTTTATTGAGGATCTAAAAGCCGATTCCATGGATCAGTTCTTCCTCATCGATGGTTTCAGCGAAAAATTTAATGTATCCATAGCTGATGAGGACGCCCGAAAAATCAAAACTGTTGGCGATGTTGTGAAATACATCGATTCTCATATAAGCTGATCGTGTTTATATCTTGATGAAATTTGTACTCCTGGATTTTTTGTTCAGGAGTTTTTATTATATTTACAGGTTAACGTAATAAGAGTGATGGAACTTCATCAGGGATTGCGGCTATTTTGACCGTGGCTTTCTCAAATGCCATTATCTTTTCACGTGCGCTGCCCGATCCTCGTTCAATTATGGCACCCGCATGACCCATTTGCCTGCCAATTGGCGCGGTCTGCCCGACAACCATGGCAACTACAGGCTTCGTCATATTGCGATTAATGAATTCCGCGGCTTTTTCTTCTTCCGTTCCGCCGATCTCACCAATAAGCACGATCTGTTCGGTATGTGGGTCATCCTCCAAAAGACGCAATACTTCAATAAAGTTCATGCCCTGAACCGGATCACCCCCAATACCAATGCAGGTGCTCACACCAAAGCCTGCGTTCTTTAACGCGAACAGCACCTCATACGTTAAAGTGCCTGAACGAGAGACCACGCCAATGGTTCCCGAAGAAGCAATATCCCCGGGGATTATGCCGACCTTGGCCTCACCAGGTGTAAGTATTCCAGGAGAATTAGGCCCTACCAACAACGCGCCGGTATGGGTCAGATATTCATGCACCCGCATACAATCAGAAACCGGGATTCCTTCTGTTATGCAAACGATCAAGGAAATTCCTGCATCTGCCGCCTCATACATGGCGTCGGCGGCAAATCGGGACGGCACGAAAATAACACTTACATCGGCTCCGGTCATATCAACAGCCGTGCGCACGGAATCAAAAACTGGAATCTTCCCATCAAGCACCCATTCTCCACCCCTGCCAGGTGTAACCCCGGCGACGATATGAGTTCCATAGTCGATCATTTGACGTGCATGAAAAAGCCCCTCATGTCCCGTAATGCCCTGTACCAGCACTTTCGAATTTTTACTGATCAAAATACCCATTTCAGGCCGCTCCTTCTGCTGCCGCAATGGCCATTTTCGCGGCTTCATTTATTGACCCGGCTGATGCCAGATTCGCGGATCGTAAAAGTCTGCGGCCTTCTTCAGCGTTCGTGCCTTCAAGACGGACAATAATGGGAACTCTTGATGTAACCTCATTCAACGCGGCCAGTATTCCACGGGCTACTTCATCGCAGCGGGTAATCCCCCCAAAAATATTGACCAGAACCGATTTCACTGCCTGGTCCATCAAGAGGATATGCAACGCGGCAGAAACCCTTTCAGCGCTCGCGCCGCCGCCAATATCAAGAAAGTTTGCCGGTATTCCACCGGCCATATAGATCATGTCGGTAGTGGCCAGCGCCAGACCGGCACCATTGGCCAGGCAACCGATATTGCCATCCAATTTAATGTAACATAGCCCAAATTTCCTGGCTTCAATCTCCACCGGGCCATCCCCATCCGTGTTTCGATAGTCTGTCAATTCCGGATGCCGGAATAGTGAGTTGTCATCAATCGTGATCTTACCATCAAGGGCAACCAGTTTCTGTTCATTGGTTATGACCAACGGATTGGCTTCAACCATGGTGGCGTCAAAATCATTGAACAGGTTCCACAGGCTATGGGTGATCTCGCTGTAGTTCTTCCAGAGATCACGCGGCAGGTCAATCCCGGCAGCCATATCTCTGGATTGGAAATCACGTAAACCCAATAGTGGATCGATGGGAATTTTGATAATTTTTTCAGGAGTGGTCCGAGCTACTTCCTCGATATCCATACCTCCTGCGAAAGAGGTGATCATAACGGGCTTTCGCAATGAACGATCATTGATTATTCCCAGGTATAGTTCTTTCTGAATGTTCACGGTTTCATCAACCAGAACCTTTCGCACCGGCAGGCCCTTTATCTCCATGCCTAAAATGGCAGCGGCCAATTCTTCCGCTTCTCGGGCGGATTTTGCCAGGCGAATACCCCCAGATTTACCACGGCCGCTAACCAGTACCTGTGCCTTGACAACCACCCGGCCGCCCAATTCTTCTGCGATCTGTTTTGCCTCTCCAGAGGATGAAGCCACCCTTCCATTCGGAATTGGAATCATATATCGGTTAAATATTTGTTTCGACTGGTATTCATGTAATCTCATGCCAGATTCACCGTCTTTATCGGGTTAAATAGATATAGGTCTTCCGCCGGGATCGGCTGGAAAACCTCATGGAACTGCCAACGCCAATAGAGGCTGATTGGATCACCCTCGCTCTAATCAAAGTGGATATCTGGATTATAACAAGAATTAATGAACGCATTTGTTAAGGTTATTCTTCATTAATACGATAAGGGGATTCTGTATTAACAAATAGAAATAAATCACGGGAAGAAATATTTTTATCTCTTCCCGTGTTAAACCCTGCATTATATTCAGAATTATCCCTTTAAAAAGGCATCCAACGCATCTTTACTGATGCGGTACGCGTTGCCGATCTTTTTGGCTTTCAATTCGCCTGATGTAATGGCTGCCATGACATCTTCCTCCGCTACACGCATCACAGCGGCTGCTTCTGCGGGTGTCATTACATCACTCATTGCCGCGCCGGCAGCCGAGCCTGCGGCTGTGGCTGCACCCATATCGCCAGCTTTGGCGGCCATACCACCGGCCAGAGCCTGGTTCATGATGTTGCCAATGCCCATTCCTGCGCCAATACCAGCCGTTAGGCCAGCACCGCCGCTCTGATTCTGAGCCGCGTCACGCATGGCATCTGCCGCCTGTAATTGGGTATAGGTGGCCATATCCAGCATACCCATGGCGCGAAGTTCCTCTGCCGATTTCTCAGATGGTTTCAGGTTGCCAATATAGAATGATTTCAGGGTCATCCCAATGGCCGCGAAATCATCTTGAGCTTTCGCACGAACGGCTGCTCCCAACTCTTCCGTAAGGCCAATGAGTTGGACAACGCTGTTCTTTGCCGCGGTCTCACCCAAAACATCCTGCAATTTGCTGAGAAGCATATTGCGTACGCGGTTTTCAATGTCCGCCATGCGGTATGAACCCTGAGCTCCAACAATTTGGGTGATGAACTGCACCGGGTCAGCGATGGAAAAACTGTAAGAACCAAAACCTTGCAGCAGGGCTACACCCAGACCCATTCCGGGGTTGCGGACAATAATCGGCTGGGGTGTCCCCCACTTACGGTCAACAAATTCTTTGACCGACACATAATAGACTTCTGCCGTGAAAGGCGTACGATCATTAAAGACTTTCCCGATCAGGTCGATCAACTTGGGAATGTTGGCAGTGACAATGGTATGCCGGCCAGGGCCAAACATATCCAGCGCCTTGCCATCACGGAAAAAAACCACCCGCTGGCTTTCGCGCACAATGATTTGACTTCCAATACGCAGATCGGCCACCCCTTCTTCAGGAAAACGATGGACAATTTCATCTGCCATCTCATTCGGGTATTCAACTACATCAAAAATCCTTGCCATGGTTTATCTCCACAAAAAGTGATTGACAGAATATGAATCTATTGAGATGGTTGGTCTTGCTGTGCGAGAACAACTTCAGATCGGTGGTTAAAGGCGTCTACCGCTTTTGTTGCCAGAGACTTGATGGAAGCTTGAGGATGCCCCGACGCCTCCTGGATGGGACCCGCCCATGACGCC
>CAYNJT010000068.1:0-16772 GCA_964397625.1 uncultured Leptolinea sp.
AATCTGGCGGCCGTCTTTCAATTCGTACTGGTCAACATATGGGCGGGCTAGCTTCTTGGAAACCGACATTTTTTCCAGCGCGGGGATGTTGATCTCAACGTTAAAGTGACCTGAGTTGGAAACAATGGCGCCGTCTTTCATAACAGCAAAGTGGGGTTCATCAATCACATTGATATCGCCGGTGACCGAACAGAAGAAATCGCCGATCTTGGCGGCCTCGAGGATGGGCATCACGCGGAAACCATCCATGACAGCTTCAAGAGCTTTCAGCGGGTCAACTTCGGTAACAATAACATTGGCGCCCATACCGCGTGCCCGGTTGGCCAGACCGCGTCCGCACCAGCCGTAACCGACCACCACAAAGACCTTGCCAGCCAGCAACATATTGGTCGCGCGAATTATGCCATCTATGGTCGATTGACCGGTTCCATAGCGGTTGTCAAAGAAGTGCTTGGTCATGGCGTCATTCACGGCGATGACCGGGAAGGACAGCGCTTTGTCGGCTGCCATGGCGCGCAGGCGGATCACACCAGTAGTCGTCTCTTCAGTACCGCCCAGAATTTCGGGTAACTGGTCGCGGTGTTCTTTATGCAGGGTTGAGACCAGATCGGCCCCGTCATCCATGGTGATTTGCGGTTTATGGGCCAACGCCGCGTTCAAGTGGCGGTAGTAGGTGGCATTATCTTCACCCTTGATGGCATAAACCGGAATCTCGAAATGGGAAATCAAAGAAGCAGCGACATCATCCTGAGTGGAAAGTGGATTGGAAGCCACCAACACCAGGTCTGCGCCTCCGGCCTGCAGGGTGCGGGCCAGATTCCCTGTCTCTGCAGTAACATGCAGGCAGGCTGACATGCGAACGCCAGCCAGAGGACGCTCTTTGGCGAAGCGTTCACGAATGGAGCGCAGCACGGGCATTTCACGCTCGGCCCATTCGATTCGACGCCGGCCGCCCTCGGCCTGACTCACATCTTTAATATCATAGTTTGACATGCAGTTTCCTCCAATTAAAAATCAACTCTTCAGGTATCAACACTTTAGCAGGGCATCGAGCGCGCCCTGGTCATCAAAACGTGAACGGTAGCGTTCCACGTATTCTGCGGGTGTGTAGCAATGGTTCTGTGTGCCGCGTTGCTCCAGGCAGTACGTGGCCGATAAAGCACCCATTTGTCCGCAGGTCTGCCAGTCCAGATTGAGTGTGAGGCCGCGCAGAAAACCACCACGGAAAGCGTCACCCACACCGGTGGGATCGAGAATTTGGTCGGGGGGAAATACCGGAATGGTGAATTTGCGGTCATCAGCATAGATTATGGCGCCATCCTTGCCCTGTGTGATCGCCATGAAACGCACTCGCTTTTGAATTTCTGCTGCTTTCATCCCTGTCGCGTTTTGCAATAGCTCAAACTCATAATCATTACAGAACAGGCTATCCGCACCATCAACGCCCTCGATTAGCGATTCCTTATCCATGCGGACAATTTGCTGGCTGGGATCATACAGGTAGGGCAGCTTGAGTTTTTTACATTCCCGCGGGTATTGCACCATGGCGACTGGATCATTTGGTGAGATCACCACCATTTCAATATCACTGCGGTCAATATCATTCAGACTCAATTCAGCAGCATTGGCCATCGCGCCGGCATAGAAACTGGCAATTTGCGCGTTGGATTTATCTGTATTGGCAAAAAAGGATGCCGTATACTTTCCATCGATGACTTTCACCAGGTGTGTGTCAACACCGTGATCCTCCAGCCACACCCGATAATCACCAAAATCTTCACCGACAGTAGCTAATAGGCGGGCTTTCCCGCCCAGTAATGCCAGATTGAAAGCAATATTGGGCGCGATACCTCCCCGCTGCTTAACCATCGCGTCAACCAGAAATGAAAGGCTTATCGTCTCAAGTTTTTCCGGGATGATGTGGTCCCGAAAATAACCCGGGAAACTCATCAGATAGTCAAAAGCCACAGACCCGGTACATAGTATGGTCATTGAAAACCTCGAACACATTGGAGTAAATATACATGCAAATACGCCCTCATGGAGAGCGCGTATTGCCGCGCAAGTATATCATGACTGTATCTGAAATAAAAAACAAGACTTTTTTAGGCGGTGATTACCCGATTTCTTCCTTCTGTTTTAGCCTGATACAAAGCCTTATCCGCCCGGACAATGATATCGTTTCCGGAAGTGCCATGATCAGGGTAGATAGCCACCCCTATAGAAATGGTCACCTGCCCCAGCGGCTTCCCATCATAAGCCAGGTCAAGAGAACTTACTGCCAGTCTAATATCTTCCGCCCGATCCCGGGTTACATGTAAGTTGGCTTCCGGCAGTATTATTACAAATTCTTCTCCGCCAAACCGGCACACGATATCTTCACATCGTACCTTTGATTGAAACATAGAACTTAATGTTTTTAGAACATGATCACCCGCGTCATGGCCATATGAATCGTTGAACTTCTTAAAATGGTCAATGTCAATCATCAACAAACCCAATGTGGACTTCTTGCGGCGCGCTCGTGGAATCTCCCGTTCCAGTGTCTCTTCCATGTACCGCCGGTTAAACACCCCGGTCAACGGATCCCGAATGGATTGATTCCGTAAGGTTTCCCGTAATTTGATATTAGAAAGAGAAAAAGCGAAGATTTCAGAAACATTCTGTGATAATTCCATAATTCCATCATCATCCGCCAGTCCTGCAGGCCATTCAATATGCAACAAACCAATAAGATCTCCCGAGGCTGTCATAGGTATATCAACATAACCTCCTGAAAAATCTTTACTCAGATGACCACATTTTATTTTGGAAGATTTATTAGAAACCAAAAAAGCCTGGTTACGCCGAAGCGCCCAACATTCGTTTATAGAAAAAATCGTCTCACAAGATACCGGATCTCCCCATCCTGCAGTAAGTTCAACCATATCGGGCACCTGCCCTATTGCAAATAATCCTCCACGCGACTCCGGAAATAACTGCAAGCCATATTGATGAAATACTGAGTAAGCTTCGGAAACAGATGTGCTAACCTGGAGCATTTCCGTCATATCCTGCAAAAGGCTGGCATTTTTATCTCTCTTTTCAAGACGCCTGACCCACAATTCCATTTTCTCAGTGGCGGTTTTCAATTCCAATTCTGCTTTTTTACGTGTGGAAAAATCTTCGAAAAGAATTAGAAGATTCAATTCTCCGCCAGAAATAAATGGAGCACATATCATATCCATCCATATCTCTTTGCCAAATGTCGAAACAAAATAGAATTCGCTGGAAACAGGCTCCTTCTTTTCAATTGCCTCGTTTGCCAGATCCAATAAGCCGTATTTTTTCCAGGATGCAAGATCGCGAAAGTTTTGTGACATAAGCTTTTCAGGACTCGCTCCCAGAATTACTCCTGCCGCAGGATTGGCAAGTACACACTGCCCGGATGCTTTATAAATATTTATACCGATCGGAGAGGTGTCCAAAATTGCCTGGTTGAAACGCAATGCATCAGCTATACGAATTTGTGTTTGACGTTTTTCAGTGATATCTTCTTTGACCGCAACAATGTGAACGATCTTTCCATTTTCATTAAAAACCGGTGAAATCGATGCACTTTCCCAGTAGATGTCACCATTCTTCTTTCGGTTGCAAAACTCCCCCGTCCAGGTTTCGCCTGATAAGACAGTCTGCCAGAGTTCTCGGATTTCCTGACGTCCCCCCTCGCCTGTTTTGAGTATGCGAGGATCCTTTCCTAAAGCTTCATCGCGCGTGTACCCGGTTACTTCAGTAAATTTCGGATTTACATATTCAATTTTCCCTGTTATATCAGTGACTACAATGGAGACAGGGCTTTGTTCAACCGCCATGGAAAGCGATTGAAGATTCTCCTCGGTTTTCATCTGGTTCGTACTGTCATGGATCATCTCGAGAAGCAGACTTCTATTGTGTAACTTGATTTTCCCCGTGTAAATCCCAACAAATCTGATCTCACCGGTGGAGGTTTTATGGGTTGTTTTGTAATAATCCCGCTCACCGGAAAAAGCCATCTTCAAATCAATCAGTGTCTCACCCAAAGGCTTAGGGTTGATCTGACTAATGTTCATGGAAATCAATTCATTATAGGAATACCCATAAAATTTGCAGGCTGCAGGGTTGGCATATTTTACAGAACCCGTTTCCGGATCCAATATCAGAGTTACAATATTCACGTTATCAAATAAATGTTCACTTAAATCATTACTATTTGCATCTACAACAGGGTTCTTATTCATGGAATCCTTCTTCCTCAATGAATAGGATGATTCAATATCATTATCTCTCATTCTGAACATCCCGTCATGGATTATGTCTGTAGACAGTAAAATACACTCAAGACTGATGTTCCCTTCATTTTTCCGGAGAATAACATTTTGATAGGCCTTTAATGAAAAAACAAATCGCTCTGCTGCTTTCCTCTATACTCTTGCTGGCTGTTGCCTGTACGACATCATCTAATCCATTGAAACTGCTGGCCAAACCAAGCGAGACACCGTATATCCCTCCCCCGCCAGTGGAATTGCCCACCCCAACTCCACTCCCCACGCCTACCCCACTACCAATTGTTCGACTTCACAATGCCGACAACTTTCTTTTCAGAGGAGATTATGATCAAGCGCTGGCGCAATATGAAGCAGCTTTTGTTCAGGCAGCGGATGACGAAGCCCGTGCCGCAGCTCTGTACGGTCAGGGGTTGACTTATTTTAAAGATGACAATTGGAATGAATCTGCCCGTGTTTTAACCGAGTTGACTGCCAATTATTCTGACAGTCCACGCGCCGCACTTGGTGAATTTCTAATGGGTGAGGTTTCCAGCCAATTAGACCAACCAGCAGAAGCCATTATTCATTACAGAAAATACCTGGATCGTCGCCCTGGGTTGTTGGATTATTATGTGCAGGAAGAGATGGGAGACGCCTACGCCAAGATTGGTAAATATGTAGAGGCCATAAACGCCTACCTCGCGGCAGAAGCATCACCCGGTCTGCAAAACAGCCCGATCTCCATCGACTTGAAAATCGCAAAAGTATTGCGTTCCAGCGGAGACAATGCCAGCGCCATTCGCCAGCTTCAAACAATTTATGACAATCCGGCATCCAATGAATTTGATCGGTCACAGGCCAATCTTCTGCTCGGGCAGATATATCTTGAAATGGGAGAACCTCAACAGGCTTACGCCCGTTTCAACGATTCTGTGAATAACTTTCCCCGCGCGTTTGACAGCTTTTCAGCACTTTCTGCTTTGGTGGAAGCCGGTCAACCCGTGGATGACCTGAAGCGCGGGATCATCGATTACAACATGCAGAAATACGCGCTGGCTGCGGATGCGTTCAACCGGTATTTGAAATCCAATGAACAGCCTGATCCCTCCGCCCGTTACCTCCTGGCCTTAAGTTTGCGGGAAATGCAGCAATTGGAGGAAGCAACCCAGCAATTTGATCTGGTCATACAACAGGCAGCCGGAACAGAGTATTTCCTTAAAGCCTGGCAGGAAAAAGCCTACACGCAGTGGGCTTATCTGGATCGTTTTCAAGAAGCCGCTGAAACCATGCTGTCATACGTGCGCCTCTATCCCACGGATGCCAACGCCCCCGATTTTCTCTTCGAAGCCGGCAGGATTTACGAACGCGGTCAGATGTACCCAAAAGCTGTGGAAACTTGGGAACGCATTATTGGGGAATACCCGAATTACTCTCAGTCATACCGCTCTCTGTTTCTCGCGGCTATAACACGTTACCGTATAAATGATTTTGCCGGAGCGCAAAGCACATTCCAACGAAGCCTGGTACTGGCTACCACGTCTTCAGACCAGGCGGCCGCCTCGTTCTGGATTGGGAAAACACAGGAAAAGCAAAATAATATGGCAGCCGCCCGATCTGCCTGGGAAACCGCTGTCCAGACTGATCCGACCGGTTATTACAGTGAACGCGCAAAATTATTACTGACCGAACAGGATCCCTTGACAGCCTCACCATCCTTCGACCTGGGCTATGATCTGGCAAATGAACGCAGGGAAGCCGAAAATTGGATGATCAGCACTTTTAACCTTCCTCCAGAGACTAACCTGTCATCACCGGGAAATATTTCAGTAGATGGACATTTTCAGCGCGCCCGCGAATTCCATGAGCTCGGATTGTACGCGGATTGCAGCCGCGAGATGACCGCACTGGTCATCAACACCGAATCTGATCCGGCTGAACAATTTCGCCTGTTAGACGCATTGCTTGACATGGGATTGTACCGAACGGCCATCATCACCAGCCGCCATATCCTTGATCTGGCCAATCTGAATGACGCTTCCACGTTAAAAGCTCCCGCCTATTTCAACCATATTCGTTTTGGCGCTTATTTCAGAGAAGAAGTATTGCAGGCTGCCCAAAATGAGAACATCCATCCATTTGTGCTGTTCAGCGTTTTGCGACAGGAAAGCATGTTCGAAGGCTTTGTGGAATCATCTGCTGGCGCCCGCGGCATTATGCAGATCATGCCAGCAACCGGTGCTGAAATTGCCGGCAGCATGGGGTGGCCGCCGGATTATAAAGTGGACGACCTGTACCGCCCAATGATCAGCATCCGCATGGGCGCCCGATATCTGGCACGTCAGCGGGATTATTTTAATGGAAACCTGATGGCCGCCCTGGCAGCTTACAACGCCGGGCCTGGAAATACTGAAATCTGGTTAAACCTTGCCAATCAGGATACAGATCTGTTCCTCGAAATTATTCGGTATGAAGAAACACGCCGTTACCTTACCCAGATATCTGAATTTACAGGTATCTACTCGCGTCTATACGAGCGCATGCCATAATTTCCCCGTGAAAATAGAAAACTTAAAACAGACCGACAGAACAGTGAATTGTACATGCTGTTAATCTGTTTCTGATATGGTCAGATGTACCAGTTTATGATTTTAAAAACCAGACATTGATAGCAAAATAATTAGCAAGTTTTTCTGAATCTGACCGATACCACCAGTAGAGGTCAAATGTCAATCTCCAACATTACCCCCACGTCAGTTTCCTCCAGTTCAATTACTGGAACTGCCCCCCTGTCTAATTTAAGCATTGAGAGCCGGGAATCCAATGAAGAACGTACTCTGGATGCCGGTACCGCGTTCTCTGGTGTTGCATCGTTTGCCATGTCCATGCATTTATCGGAATTGAACCTGACCAGCAATACCACGCAATTCGCTTACCGCTCCGATAATAGTCTGGCAATCCAGGCAAGAAGTCAGGTTAATTTCAAAGCCAGAACAGAAGAATTCCATTTTAAAATCACTCTTTCTGCCGAATCTCTGGGGTTAACCAAAGCTGACTTTTCCGACCCTACCCAACCCATGATCATTCGGTTGACATACGCGCAATCACAATTGCAAATTTCGCAGAAGGTAACCATTCAAGAAATCCAAACCCTGCGCAAGCCGGAAGAAATCGTTCAAGACCTGGTGAAGGCTTTGACAGAAGTAATAAAAGATCCAGGCAACAAAACAGTATCCTACTTGCTCGATTCAGAGGCAATAACTTCACTGGCCCAAAGCGACCCGAAGCTGGCGCGGCTGTTTGGTGAATTGGTTATGGTCATGGCCATGATCAACCTGATGAAACGGCAGGGAGAAGATCGAACCGACTACACCATTCTGTTGAGCGGTAAAGGGAAACCCTATTTCGATATCCAGCAGGAGATCGATGGTGAAATGATCAACCAGACATATGAATTCAATATCACCGTACTGGCGCCTGAAGCCGGGAATGCCATTGAGAGCCCCGATCCATCCGCGAACAATGAAAAATTACCCTGATTATTTGGAACTGCCAGAAAAAAATAGAACAGGCTGCCGGGGTACACTGCAGGTTTCGGCAGCCTGTTTATTATCTATGCTTAGATAAGCAGACTGGCGGGTTTTTCGAGATAGTTAGCCAATGTTTGCAGGAAACGGGCGGCTTCAGCGCCATCGGTTACCCTGTGGTCAGCTGAAAGTGTGGCTTTCATTCTGGTGCCCACAGTCAGAGTACCGTCTTTTACCACCGGCACCTGTTTGGCGGAAGCTACCGCCAGAATGGCTCCTTCAGGCGCGTTAATGATGGCAGCAAAATTCTCGACATCAAACATACCCAGGTTGCTGATGGAGAAAGTGGAACCTTCAATGTCTTCCGGTTTCACTTTACCCGCTCGCGCCCTGGCTGCCATCTCCCGAATTTCTCTCGAGATGATTCGAAGTGGTTTCATATCGGCATCACGGCAAACCACTGTCATCAGGCCGTTGTCCAATGCGACAGCAACACCGATATTTACCGCGCCATGCCGGATTATCTCATCACCGGCAAAAGAGGCGTTGATGTTGGGGAACTCCCGCAGGGCGAGGGAAACTCCTTTGACCACAAAATCATTAACCGATAGGCGCTCCTCTTCGGGCAGGAATTCATTTACTTCTTTACGCAGGAGCATTAAGGCACCCATGTCAAAATCATGTGTCACATAAAAATGCGGCGCCTGTTTCGATTCGACCATTCGCCGGGCAATGATAGAACGCAGCCGGGTTAATGGAATTCGTTCGTCAGCATGTGAAACTGGATTTGATGTCCAACTTTGAGATGGAGGAATGATGATTGTTTGACCCATACCCTGGACCAGGGTCTGCGGTCGGATGCTCTCCGCCAGAACCTGTTCGACATCACGTTTTACAATCCGCCCTCCGGGGCCAGTGCCATTGACGCCGTTGAGAGGCAACCCGTTTTCTCTGGCTATGCGTTTTGCCAGCGGTGATGCTTTGATCAAACCCGAGACCTTATGGTTTGTTTCAACATGGGTTTCATTTTTCACGGGTGATGAAGTTGTTGCCAACGGTGTCGCCAATGATGTGGTTGAGACTGTTTCGATCGTTTTATCTGACTTTAACGCCTCAACCGTTTCACCCGGAGCAGCAATAACAGCAAGGGGGGTGCCAACCGGTACAAGCGCGCCTTCATCCACCAACCGTTGGTGAATAAGGCCGCTGAATGAGCTTTCTACTTCAACTGTGGCCTTATCTGTTTCAATTTCCGCAAGAATATCGCCTCTGGCTACCGATTCGCCTTCTTTTTTCAACCAGCGCACCAGTTTCCCTTCAGCCATATCGAAGCCCAATTTGGGCATGGTTACGGTCTCAGCCATTAGAGCACCTCCCTGACAGCTTTGATGACCCATTCCGGTTTGGGAAGAGCAAGTTGTTCAAGATTGCGGTTATACGGTAGGGGAACTTCAAGTTGTGCCACACGTTGAACCGGCGCGTCAAGATGGTCAAACGCTTCCTCATATATTCTGGAAGCTACCTCCGCGCCAACGCCATATGATTTCCAGCCTTCTTCAACAACCACAACCCGATTGGTCTTTTTAACCGATTCAATGACCGGCTCCATATCCAGCGGACGCAATGTTCGCAGGTCAACAATTTCGGCCTCAATATTATCCACGGCAAGCTGCTCGGCGGCTATCCGGCTGATCTCCAGCATTTTACTGTAGGTCACAATGGTCACGTCCTTTCCAGGCCGCTGCACCGTGGACTTGCCTATGGGAACAGTATAATCGCCTTCCGGTACCTCCCCGCGTGTCTGATACAGCGTGGCATGTTCCAGAAACAATATGGGATCATTGCTGCGAATGGCTGCTTTCAACAGTCCTTTTGCGTCTGCCGGTGTTCCCGGCGCCACTACTTTTAGTCCAGGGAAATGCGCGAAAACTGCATCCGGTGTCTGCGAATGAGTGGCGCCGAGCTGCCTGCCTCCCCCGCCAACCGCTCGTATAACCATTGGAAGAATGAATTGCCCCCCAAACATATAGTGTAATTTCGCTGCTTCGTTCACAATATGATCCATAGCCGAGAAAGCGAAATTGATGGTCATCAATTCCGCCACCGGCCTCAAGCCGGTTAATGCCGCGCCAATCGCGCCCCCCACAATGGCAGCTTCCGCGATGGGTGTATCTTTGACCCGCTTCGCGCCAAAATGATCATAAAAGCCCTTGGTTACCGCGTACGTCCCCCCCCAGACTCCCACTTCTTCTCCCATGATAAACACTTTGGGATCAGCTTCCATCTCTTCCCATAGAGCCTGTGATATGGCTTCCCGCACAGTGATTTTTGCCATGTCATCCTCTTATATTTGATCTACATAAATATGGTCAAAAAGCGTTTCAGCGGCCGGTTCAGGACTGGCTTCGGCAAACTGCACCGCGTCCGCCACTTCACTTTCTGCCAGGGTTTCCTGTTCAACCAGTTCTTCACGGGTAGCCAGAGAATTATTTACAAGATACTCCCCATAAATACAAATCGGGTCGTTCTCCTGCCAGCGTTGGACCTCATCCGGTTTTCGGTAACGCTCCGGGTCGCCCATGGAATGACCGCGGAACCGGTATGTGTTAATCTCCAATAAAAACGGCCCTTTCCCAGAACGAACATAATCAATGGCATTGGACGCGGCGTCACGGACTTTCATCAAGTCCATACCATCCACAGAACTGCACTCCATCCCATATCCCTGCGCTTTTTGTTGAATGGTTGAAACCGCCGATGCTCGATCCACAGCCGTTCCCATGCCATACTGGTTGTTTTCACAGACCCACAAGACTGGCAGATTCCAGACTTTTGACAGGTTTAGTGCCTCATGAAAATAACCGATATTGGATGCGCCATCTCCAAACATACAGATGGTTACTCCTCCGGTTTCCTGATACTGGTCGCCAATGGCTAACCCGGCCGCAATAGGTAAATGCGCGCCGACTATGGCGTGCCCTCCCCAGAAATTCTTCGTTACATCTGCCATGTGCATCGAACCGCCGCGGCCTTTTGACACCCCGGTTTCCTTGCCCAGTAGCTCTGCCACCACTTCTCTGGCGGAAAGGCCGCAATTAATGGCCACCCCATGATCGCGGTATGCCGTTATCACCCGATCCTCAGGCCGGCGAACAGAAATCAACCCGGTACTGACTGCTTCCTGCCCAATATATAAATGCAGGAAACCGCCGATTTTTCCCTGTTGATACAATTCAGCCGCCCTTTCTTCCATGCGGCGGATCACAACCATTTGTCGGTATAAATCCAGATGTTCTTTTTTTTCCACAGCGAATATCCTCCATCCATCATGAGGTAATATTTATGACTATTTTTATAAATATTATATCCATTGAAAAAAGATTCTGCATCATTCATTCAATTTTGTATCAGGTTTTTTTAATATTTCCGAATGCGAAATCACGATACCAGGATTGCACAAACTAGTGAAAAATTGAGGGGAATAACGTATAATGGGGGACAGAATAACAAAAAAGCAAAGACCGGGAGAAGTAACTGGCGAATCTCTTTCCAGAGAGAACACCGGAAGCTGCGAAGGTGTTTAGGAGCTGTCAGTGAAAACCACCCGCGAGCCTGATCCTGAACGGAAGTACTCCAAGTAAGGTGAACGGTTGACCCCGTTACAAGTCACACAAGATGGTCCGTAAGGATCAATCTGGGTGGAACCGCGTGAAAATTTACTCTCGCCCCAGGATGGGTGAGAGTATTTGTTTTATCTACTGGAGGAAGAATGATCGACAAAAAAGCGGAATATGAAGCATCAAAACTATACCGGATACGCCACTCCACTGCCCATATCATGGCACAGGCGGTTTTGGAGAAATTTCCAGAAGGCAAGGTAGCCATCGGACCGGCAATTGATGACGGATTCTATTATGATTTTGACCTGCCCCGAGCTCTGACACCCGAAGATTTACAGGACATCGAAAAGCGCATGCGCGGCATCATCCAATCCAAGGTTGCATTTGAACGCAAAGTAGTCAGCGCGGATGAAGCGAAAAAAGTCTTCGCCGGCCAACCGTTCAAACTGGAATTGATCGCCGGATTGGAAGAGGGCAAGGAAGACGAAGACGGCAATCCCATACTGGAGAAACCGGAAATTTCTCTTTACACCCACAGCACATTCACAGATCTGTGCCGCGGCCCACATGTGGAAAATTCGTCTGAAATCAACGCGCAGGCCATTAAACTGATGTCGGTGGCCGGTGCTTACTGGCGCGGTGATGAAAAACGCCCCATGCTGCAACGGATTTATGGAACCGCCTGGAACACACCAGACGAATTGAAAGACTATCTGTGGCGTCTGGAAGAAGCCAAGAAACGCGATCACCGGAAGATCGGCCATGACCTTGATCTTTTCAGCATGGTGGATGAAATTGGAGCCGGTTTGATCCTGTGGCACCCCAAAGGCGGCAAGATTCGAAAACTGATCGAAAACTTCTGGACGGAAGAACACGAACAGAACGGCTATGATTTTGTGTACACCCCCCATATCGGAAAATCTCAGTTATGGGAAACGAGTGGTCATCTTGGTTTTTATAAAGAAAATATGTATTCTCCACTCGATATCGACGGGCAAAAATACTTTCTGAAACCCATGAACTGCCCCTTCCATATCCATATTTACAAGAGTTCTTTGCGTTCTTATCGTGACCTGCCTCTTCGCTATGCCGAAGAAGGCACAGTATATCGTTATGAACGCAGCGGTGTAATGCACGGCTTAATGCGTGTGCGCGGCTTTACTCAGGATGATGCCCACCATTTCTGCCGTCCAGATCAAATGCCGGCTGAAATTGATTTTGTTCTTGGATTCAGTCTGCATATCCTGCGCAGTTTTGGATTCAAAGATATTCAGGCATATTTGAGTACCAAACCGGATATTGATCATTCTGTCGGCGATCAATCCCAATGGGATGCAGCTGAAAAAGCCCTGGAAGAATCACTGAAACGGGCAAATATTGAATATCAGGTGGACAAAGGCGGCGGCGCTTTTTATGGACCAAAGATCGATCTAAAAGTGAAAGACGCTATTGGGCGTGAGTGGCAGCTCTCCACCATCCAGTTCGATTTCAACCTGCCGGAACGTTTTGATATGACATTCATTGGTGAAGACGGTCAGCCGCACCGACCGGTCATGGTTCATCGCGCTTTGCTGGGCAGCCTGGAACGTTTCTTTGGCGTATTGATCGAACACTATGCGGGCGCCTTCCCCGTCTGGCTTTCTCCCATCCAGGCCACTTTAATCCCCATTGCCGACAGGCATATGGACTATGCCTGGAAAATTGCCGGTGACCTCAAAAAAGCCGGCCTCAGGGTTAATGTGGATGATCGCCCAGAACGCATGAACGCCAAGATCCGCGACGCTCAGAACCAGAAAATCCCCTACATGCTGGTTGTCGGCGATAAAGAAATGGAAAATGGTGAGGTCGCTCTACGGTTGCGCAATAACGAAAATCCCGGCCCCATGAAGGTGTCTACATTTATAGAGCGGGCTAAAGAAGAAATCGCAAATAAGGTATAAACGGCACAAAAGAGGCGGATTTTTTCCGCCTCTTCTTTTTCCTCGATAGAGAATTATGAAAATCTCATTTGATCATTTCAATCTTCTGGCTCCGTTATATGACTCTGCCATTCGTCCCAGGGCAAAAGACGATTTCTGGGAAATTGTTAAACTACCGGATGAGGGGTACTTGTTGGACGCGGGGGGAGGAACAGGAAGGGTCTCACAATTTATAAATAACACCCGATGTCACATCATTATTTCAGATTTGTCTTTCCAGATGCTTGGAGTTGCAAAAACGAAATCTCCATTAATCCCTGTTCAATCTTCAGCCGAATTTCTCAGCTTTCAATCTAAAACTTTTGATAGGATCATCATGGTGGACGCATTCCACCATCTTATTAATCAGGAGTTGGCAGCTTATGAATTATGGCGGGTACTTAAACCGGGAGGATCGATCATCATTGAAGAACCGGATATTAATAAATTTCCGGTGATATTGATTGCTCTGGCTGAAAAACTGGCATTCATGCGCAGTCATTTTTTGACGGCAGAAACAATAATGGGGTTATTTCATTTTCCGGAAGCAATAAAAATGCATAAATCCCAGGGAAATAATTTTTGGATATGTATTGAGAAGCCTGCCAATATTTTGACTAATACCAATGTAATATGATTTTCTTGCCAAATTTATTATCTTCGTACTATAATATTGGTAATTCAATTACCAGAAAGGATAGATATGGCAATCAAGAAAGTAGAACTCACCGCAACCCAGAAAGATGGTTACACCATCGAAACCAGGGCTCGCAACCATGTTTCCATCGTGGATCAACCCCCGGCGATGGGTGGCAAGGATCTTGGCCCCACCCCGCTCGAATATTTATTTGTTTCTCTTGCGGGATGCATTATCACCATCGGTCACATCATGGCACGTCAGCAGAATTTGCCTATCCGTAATATCAGTGTTCGGGTGGAAGGAGATTTGGATACGGACGTCTTGATGGGGAAAAGCACCGCCGTTCGGGCCGGCTTTTCCGGGATCAAGGCTATCACCACTATTGATGCCGATATGACCCATGAAGAAAAAGAGAAATTCCTGCACGCGGTTGATGCCCGCTGCCCGATTTCCGATAATATTGCCCGCCTCACGCCTCTCGAATTAGTAGTCGAGTAAACTCAAACCATCAACCGCTAAGGTGGCAGAAAATATGACGGAATACGATCAGAATAATTCAACTGAAATTCTCGTTGGCAGACGGTTGCATGCCATGCGAATAAATAAAGGATTTTCTCTTCGATCCCTGTCAGAACATAGTGGTTTGAACATAAATACTCTGAGTCTGATTGAAAATGGGAAGACTTCACCTTCTGTCAGCACACTGCAGCAAATTTCCACAACTCTTGGAATTCCAATCTCATATTTTTTTGAGTCAGAACCTGTTCATCAACGCCTCGTGTTTACGCCAATTACGGAGCGTACTTCCATAATGGTAGGTGAGACAAGATTGGAAAATCTGGGTAAGAACCTTAAAGATAATGCGATCCAGCCTTTTATCGTTTCCATGCCAAAGGGCTCTGGATTTGGCGAGAAAGCCATTGTTCACACGGGGCACGAATTCGTTTATTGTCTTGAAGGTAAAGTTTTATATGAGGTTGATGGTGAGAAATATGAATTAACTCCGGGTGACAGTCTGGTTTTTCAGGCACACCTGCCTCACAAATGGGAGAATTCCGGGGACGATCCGGCCCAATTTCTCCTTATCATTTCACCGGCAGACCACGAGGAAGAACCTGTAGGCAGGCATTTCTCAAAAGAGAATAATGGACAGGAGATAAACATGAAAATAGCCGTAGTATCAGACGATGGCAAGAATTTAAGCCAGCATTTTGGACGCGCCCCATTTTATATTGTTTACACCATTGAGGAAGCCAAAATTAAAGAACGGGAAGTTCGCGAAAAACTTGGTCACAATCAGTTTGGCGGTGAGGGTCATGAACATCATCATGGGCAGGACCACGGGAATCATACCGCTGCTCATGGAAAGCATGTTTCCATGGCCGAAGCCATTTCCGATTGCAGTGTTCTGATCTGCGGCGGCATGGGAATGGGCGCTTATGAGAGTATGAAGCGTTTAAACATAAAACCATTTGTTACCGATTGCCCTGATCCTGAGGAGGCTGTTCAGGCGTATATCAAAGGCGAACTTGTGGATCATATTGAGAAATTGCATTAATATATCCAGGGTCAAAAGCGCGGCATCCATGGATAAGGATGCCGCGTTTTTTAATCCCTTACAACTTTTCAAGGCACAGGTTAAAATCACATGCCGTTGATTGCCGGCCATTCTTTTTTCAGGGAGGTGTCCCATGATCCACATTTACAAAACCACCGAGAATGGCATTGAACAGTTCCCTGAAATCGTAAATAACTGCTGGGTAAAAGTGGTTGACCCCACTCCGGAAGAATTAAATACTCTGATGGAATGCAATATCCCCCGGGAATTTCTTACCTATCCACTGGATATTGACGAGCTCTCACGTTCCGAACGAGAAGATGACGGCACTCTCCTGATTATTGTGCGTGTGCCTGTTTATCAGGGTGCCGCATATGATATCCCCTTTACCACAATTCCGCTTGGCATCATTGTCACGGGTAAATTTATTGTCACCATCTCGCGACAGCCTATAGGTCTTATGGAGGAATTCGCCAAAGGCAGAATTCGTGGATTGTCCACCGCGAAAAAATACCGGTTCATTTTACGGCTCCTTCTCTCCATCGCGAACAATTACCTTATCAATTTGCGTGAGATCAACAAGCTCACAGAAGAGGTTGAAGACCGACTGCAGAGTTCCATTAAGAATAAAGAGGTAATGGAACTATTGAAATACCAGAAATCACTGGTTTATTTCACGCAGGGAATTAAATCCAATGAAGTATTAATGGAACGCCTTCAGAAAATGAAATTATTCACCCAATATGAAGAAGATGAAGATCTACTGGAAGACGTTATTACGGAAAATCAGCAGGCCATCAGTATGACCGAGATCAGCACCAACATTATGAGCTCCATGGTTGACGCGTTCGCAACCATCGTATCAAACAACGTCAACGATGTGATGAAATTTCTGGCATCCATAACCATTGTATTGAGCATTCCGTCAATTGTGGTCGGATTCTTCGGTATGAATGTGAACCTGCCCTATTCAGATCACCCCTATGCTTACCTTGGGGTAATTCTTCTTTTTGTCATTTTAATGGGTGCGGTAGTGTATGCGTTTCTGAAGAGGGATTGGTTCTAATCGAACTTTTCCCGGCCTGATAAATTAAGGCCGGTATTTATATGTCTATTTCACACGGGTGAGATTATGACATTTCTGATTAACAATTTGCCGATATCCTTTCCGGCAAATTGACTATCAGTC
>CAYNJT010000069.1:0-8352 GCA_964397625.1 uncultured Leptolinea sp.
CGTGATTTTTGCCTGACAGGAATGGAAAACAGAATGATTTCCTGTGGATTGAATGATTCCCCGCGCGAATGCGGGCGAAGCATCCGGAAGTTGGTTTATGGTGAAAAACAATGTCCATACCGGATGCTTCTCCCCTACCCTGGTCTTATTTGTTTGTGTATGTGGGTTGATATGGTAATACCGAGCCAGAATCAGCATACGACAGCAATGAAAACATGATAGTCCACTCAATCCAACATGGTTTGCTTGGAATAGAAGACCTCGATTGGACATAACCTGTAGGGACATTGCATTCTGCTAACATTTTTGTCCGCTGATTGATCCATGCTCCGCATGCTTTGTCAGGGGCAATGCCAAAATATTCCTTTGCCCACCCGCGTGAACTTTACCTGCCAGGAATGTAGAAAGATAATGATTCCGGTGGATTGAATGATTCACCGCGTGAAGACGGGGGAATCTTCCGGAATTGAGTCTGTGATGAAAAGTAAAGACCCTACCGGATGCTTCTCCTCTACTCTCATGTATGAGATGGTATATCTCATTTCAACTCTTGACAGTTCCCCCGGTTCGGAGATAATATCAGTCTAATAGTACCAAAGGCTGTGACAGAGAAGAGTACGCTGACGGGCACCGTCAGAGAGATGCGCCGGATCGAAAGACCGCTGCAAAGCGCATTCGGAGGAAATCAGCAGAAGTTCGCTCTCGAGCCGACCGGGTGAAAATCTCGCGGGAAACCGCTCGGAGTAACCCGCTCCGTCTTGCCAGCGTTATCCGGCCGCCAGGTATCGCGTTGTGATACAGCCATCTGGCACCAAGCGGGCAGCTCCGGCTGCCAACAAGGGTGGTACCACGGACCCCATCCCGTCCCTTGGCGGGGTGGAGTTTTTATTTAAGCAAGGAGAGAGAATGCAGGATCATCCCATCTTAAACGAACTGGAAGAACTGCGAAGAAAGGGCATCGAAACCCTGCAGGTTGTCCAGGACGAAATCGAACTGCAGGCCTGGAAAGTGGCCAACCTGGGGCGCAGCGCCCCCGTGACATCCATCTTCAGCCGGATGAAGACGGTTTCCGCCGAACTCCGTCCCATCGTTGGAGAACGGGTCAACCAGGTAAAGAAAGAACTTGAAACCGCACTCGAGGAACACGCGGCGGTCATCAAACAGGCCTCGCTGGCGAAAAACCTGACTGCCGGATCGGTGGATATCACCATGCCCGGACGGCGGCCGCCCCACGGCCGGCTGCACCCGCAGACCATGATGCTGCGTGAGATTTACCGCATCTTTGGCGATATGGGCTTCCAGGTGTACCGCGCCCGCGACGTGGAAACTGACGAGTACAACTTCGAATTATTAAATATCCCGGCTTATCACCCCGCCCGCGACATGTGGGACACCTTCTATACCACCACACCGGGTGTCATTCTGCGCACGCATACCTCACCCGGGCAGATCCACGTGATGCGCCAGTACTGCCCCGAGCCGATCCGCGTCATTCTGCCGGGCATGTGCTACCGCTACGAGCAGATCAGCGCGCGCTCTGAAATTCAATTCCACCAGGTGGAAGGCATCATGGTCGGCAAACATGTCACCATGGGCGACATGAAGGGCACATTGACAGATTTCGCGCGCCGGTTATTCGGCGCCAACGCGCGCACCCGCCTGCGCCCGTCGTACTTCCCCTTCACCGAACCCAGCGGCGAGATGGATGTTGAATGTTTCGTCTGCCACGGGGCGGGCTGCCAGGTATGTAAGAATTCCGGCTGGCTCGAAATCCTCGGCTGCGGCATGATCCACCCGACCGTGCTGCGCAACGGCGGATACGACCCGTCGGTTTACTCCGGTTTCGCTTTTGGCATGGGACCGGAACGCATTTCCATGCTGCGCAATCAAATCACTGATATCCGCAATTTCTGGGCGAATGACGTCCGCTTCCTGGAGCAGTTCTCATGAAAGTACCTCTAAGCTGGTTAAAAGATTACGTTGATATCGACCTTCCCCTCGACAAACTGGCGCGCCTGCTAACCATGGCCGGCCTGGAAGTGGATGAGGTGCATACCGTAGGACTGCCCATCCCGCACACCGACCACAGTGAATTCAAATTCACCGGCCTGGAATGGGACCGCGAAAAGATCGTGGTCGCGCAGATAGACGAGGTCATGCCTCATCCCAACGCCGACCGGCTGGTGCTGTGCAAATTGAAAGACGGTACGGGTGAATATATCGTACTCACAGGCGCCCCCAACCTGTACCCGTACAAGGGACAGGGACCCCTGGCGCAGCCCATCAAAGTCGCCTACGCGAAAGAAGGCGCTGTGCTGTATGATGGTCACGCCGCCGGGCTTGAACTCACCACCCTGAAACGCGCCAAGATCCGCGGCGTCGAATCCTTCTCCATGGTCTGCTCCGAAAAAGAGCTGGGCATCTCGGAAGAACATGAGGGGATTATTTTCCTCGAACCGGATGCTCCCACCGGTATGCCGTTGGTGGATTACATGGGCGATGCTGTATTTGACATTTCCATCCTGCCGAACATGATCCGCAACGCCTGTGTTGTAGGCGTGGCCCGCGAAGTGGCAGCTCTCACCAACAAGCCTCTGAAAAAACCTGTTCCCGCGCGCAAGCCTACCGCGCCGTCCCTCAAAGGACGGGTGACCATCAAGATCACCGCCCCCGAACTGAATCCCCGGTTTGCCGTGGGGATGGTTTCAGGCTGCAAGCACGCCGAAAGTCCTTACTGGGTGCAGCGCCGCCTGCGTCTTGCTGGTATGCGCCCCATCAACGCTCTGGTGGATGCAACCAACTACGTTATGCTTGAGCTGGGCGAACCCCTGCACGCTTTCGATTACGATGTTCTGGTCAAACGAAATGGCGGCAATCCTCCGACAATCATTACTCGCACCGCGGCCGAAGGTGAAAAACTTACCACTCTGGACAATGTGGAACGCATCCTCAAAGATTACACCGTTCTGGTCTGCGACACCAAAGGTGCGCTCAGTATCGCCGGTGTAATGGGCGGACTTGAATCCGAAATCACCGAAGACACCAACACCGTCCTGCTGGAAGGCGCGGCCTGGAATTTCATTAATATCCGTAAGACCATGAGCTATCTTAAACTCAATTCTGAAGCGGCATTCCGCATGGGCCGCGGTATCCATCCCGGGTTGTGTGATGAAGCCATATGGCTGTGCCTGAGTCGCATGGCAGAATGGTCCGGCGGGGAAATCCACGCCGACCTGGTGGATGAATATCCCAAACCTCCCAAGGACCCGGTTGTGACAATCACCACCAATGATGTCACCCGCTGGCTTGGAATTGACCTGACAGCGGAGCAAATTGCCCGGCTGCTTACACCATTGGAATTCGTCTGCGCGGTAAAAGGCGACAGCGTTGAGGTGAAAACACCCCCCAACCGTTTGGATATCGGGGAAGAGGTCATAGGCAAGGCGGATGTGATTGAGGAGATCGCCCGTATGTACGGCTACGATAACATCCCGAGCACCCGACTTTCAGATGAAATGCCCCCACAGCGCAACAATCCGTCGCTCGAACGGGAAGAACTGGTACGCGACCTGCTGGCTAAATTCGGCCTTCAGGAAACCATGGCATATCGTATGACTGCCCCTGAGCGGGAAGCTCGTTGGCTGCAGCCGGTGGATGGACCCGTCCCAGATCTGCCATATGTCACGTTAAAAAATCCCATTGCCCAGGACCGTCGGGTCATGCGCCGCAGTGTCACCGCTTCGGTGCTCGAGGCGATGGAGAAAAACATCCGTCTGGCTGACCAGCTGAAACTTTTTGAGATCGGTCAGGCGTATCTGCCGCGCGAGAATGAGCAGCTTCCAGAAGAGCCTCGCCGTCTGGTGATCGCGCTTTCCGGCCGCCGCGAAAACGATGCCTGGGATCAAAAGAACACCGCGACACTGGATTTCTTTGATTTGAAAGGCATCCTGGAAGAACTGGGGGATGGTCTTCACCTGCCAAAGACTACCTTCAACGCGGCTCAAGCCAGCGGTTTTCATCCTGGAAAGTGCGCGGAATGGACGTGTAACGGAACAGTCCTGGGTGTTTTCGGCGAACTCCATCCGCTGGTAAAGGAACGCTACGACTTCCTGCAGGCACCGGTTCTGGCAGCCGAGATCGACCTGGAAGCCCTGCTAGACGCCATCCCGGCGCGAGTCACCGTGGAGCCGGTGCCTTCTTATCCGCCGGTGCTCGAAGATCTGGCATTGACTGTGGACGAATCCCTGCCGGCAGGGAAAGTTGAAGCCCTGATCCGTCAGACAGGCGGAAAAAACCTGGTGGATGTGCGCCTGTTTGACATCTTCCGCAGCCCGTTGATCGGTGTGGATAAGAAGAGTCTGGCATACAGCCTTACCTACCAGTCTCCTGACCGCACCATGACAGACCAGGAAGTGGCGCAGATCCGTGGGCGGATCGTCAAACGCCTGGAGCAGGAACTGGGCGCGAAACTACGCAGTTGATTTTCAAACCAAACCTGAATAAAACCCTAAGGGTCTTGAGGACCCTTAGGGTTTCTTATTACCAAAAAATATTTGGGTATTTATAAATACGTTTATTACGTCTATTTTGAATCCGTTTTCAAGAAACCCATTCCAAAGGGATTCTCATAAAATTCTTTATAACCAGGGATGGCATCATTCTCGGCCGCCTGATAAAACTCATGCACAGGCTGTGTGTTACCCGGATTGACCGCATTGGCCACCGATTCGGCTTTGGAGAACAGGGCGATGTTTTCGCGGTCAAGCAAAATAAGATCCGGGTCAATGGATTGGATATAGTCCATGGTTGGCATATCCCAGGTCATTTCCGTCAGGTAATTTCCGCCCGGCGGGAAATACACCTTCCAGTCGCGGTATACCACCCGTTTCTGCGCGTCAAATCCGGCTGGCAGGGCTTTTGTCACCTCGTTGTAGAACTTGATGGATGGTGATAGTTCTTCCTTCTGAACGGCTTCTGTAAAAATCTTCTGATCCAGCGGGAGGAAAAGATACGCCTGGTAGGCCATTAAGGCAACAGTGACAAATTGAATCACGTTGGACGACTTCACCCTGTTCTCATCTTCTTCTTTCCCTTTGCCGGGCAGCAACAGACTCAGGCAGGAAACCAGGGGCAGAATGACCGGCAGGAAATAATGCGTACGCCGTGTTGCCGAAAAGTTGATGGTCAATATCATGGGGATGATAAAGGCCAGGAGCACGGCATAGTACCAGCGTTTCTTGGAGAAGAACATACCCACGAACAGGCCGGCGAAGGCCATCATCAGGAATTCCAACTCACCGTAATGCGTGCGGAAATCCTCGGGATATTCGGTGGCGAAATAGGGCTGTGTGTTCGCCTGCAGGATGCCGGAGGTCGTTTGCTGGAATTGCAGTTTTTGATATTCAATCAACGCGGCGCGTTCCTGCGGCAGCAGCAGCAGCGGATTGCTGACCACCACCGCCAGCAGCATGATACCCAGGAAACCACCCGCCGCGCTAACTATCTTGCCAAAGGAAAACTTTTGCGTGACCCACGCCCAGACAATGTAGACGGCGATGGACAGGGCGAAGAACACCCCGGTGTACTTAATCCCAACCGCCACACCGCAAATGGCCGCGGCAATAAAAAAGTTCCTGCCCAGCCGCAGCGCGTCACGGTCCAGGAAGAAGAGGATCAACACCGCCGAAAGCACAGCCAGCCCGTCAGGGTGCCACCAAAGATTATTAACAAGCACCGCCGGCATGAACATCAGGAAGGCAAACAGGCCGATGGAACGCCACTGGTCTCGGAAGCGTGTTTGAATGTAAGTGAGCAATATGCCGGCGATAACCATCGGACCGACGTTGATCACCTGGCGCAAAACCGCCACGATCACATCTGTGTGTTTCAGCCAATCCGCGCCGTAGATCAATTTGACCGGCAAAACGGCCAGCGCGGAAAAGAAGTAGAACGGGTAGCCGTAAAAATAATGCAGGTAGATGAGGAAATGGCGGATGGTTTCATACAACGTCGCGCCGGGCGTCAACATGCCGATGAGGTTGGGGTACTGAGCGTACTCGTCGATCTCAAAAGCGGAGAGCATGGCGGCATTCTGCGCGCCCTTCAGGTTGGGCGTGATGAAGAAGAGGAAGATGCCAACCCCGAGGGCGGCGATGATCTGAAAATTGCGGTTCTGTTCTTTATCCATAGTGCGGCAAGTGTACCGCATTTTCCTACAGCCAGTCAGTCTCCAAGGTGCGTTCGTTCTCCACATTGCCCGTGTTTCGCGTGGATTTCGGCTCCATTAATAATACATGGACTTCCTGCTCTGCCACGGGCATGTGTTCCACCCCATGCGGGATGATGACGAACTCGCCTTCGTTGATGCGCACATCCCCATCACGCAGTTTGATCACCAGGCTACCCTTGAGCACCATAAAAAGCTCGTCTTCCACATCATGGTGGTGCCAGATGAATTCGCCCTTCAATTTGGCCAGTTTCAGGTGAGAATCGTTCAATTCGCCCACGATGCCCGGGTGCCAGTATTCAGTGACTCTGGAGAGTTTATCTTTCAAGTTTATGGTCTGTATCATTTTTAGAATGTCCTCAAATCATAAATTTTTCTCTAATAGCTCTTCCTTAAAAAAATCGATAAAATTCATTTGTATCTTATTCTATAGTATAGATTTTCCGGAGGGCAGACTATGGCAGCGGTCATGGATGATATCAAGAAGGTTTATGGAAATTTGAACGGGAAATGGAATGAAAAGAAAGGTCTCTGGGAATTTTCCGCCGTGATCGCGGAACGCAAGGCTTTTCTCTCCAAGAAGAAACTGACCTATTCTGTCAAACTGCGTGTCGATGATGCCGCGAAAGTCGTCAAATTCTCCGAGATGCTGATGGAAGCAGGGTCAGGCTTTTCCAGCGGCGGTCTGGATGACGGCATGTCGTCCGGGTTCGGAGTCAAAACCGAAAGCTATAACACTTTCAAGAAAGCTCCCGAAGTGACCATAGAAGAGCAATCAAAATTATTTGGCAAGGATTATTCGTATTCGTTCAATTTTCAAGAGACAAGGGAAAAGGTCAGGCAGGTAGCGGAAGCCGCCGGGTATAAATTCGAGTACCAGATATTACCTGTGAAATAGAAATTTCTTCTGTATTTCCTCAATTTGCACTTCGGGTAGGGGCAAAGCATCCGGCAAGTATTCAGATTTTATAACACTCTTTATTTCCGGATGCTTTGACCGTTATTCTGCCTGGAAACCTCTTACTTCCGCAGAATCTGGAGCAACAAGATTGGTAGAAGCAATCGGAGCATGCTTCTTTTTCAAACACCAGCTCAATACCGATTGTTTCTACCCTACCAAATTTTTGAATCCAGAAGGTGTTGGGGCATGACCCAACAAGCATTTTTTTATTTCTTCCCCTTCATGATCGTGATGCCCTTCGCGGCATATGGATTCAGCAGATCATCCGGCGCGTCCGGCTCGGTAATGATGTAGGTCAGGTCTGAGATCGGCGCCACGGTGTACGGCGCGCCGGTGTTCAGCTTGTCCACCGTGGCCAGGGCGACCACCTCGGCTGAATTGGCTACCATGATACGCTTGACCAACGACTCTTCGTAATCTGGGGTGCTTACCCCCATTTCAGGGTGCAGGCTGCACACCCCCAGCATGCACAGGTCGGCATGGATGGCCGAAAAGGCTTCCACGGCCGCCGCGCCGATGGTCACCAGTGAGGGCGACAGGATGTGCCCGCCAATCATCACGATCTGGATATCCGGGTAATCGGCTAGCGCCACGGCAATCGGCGGACTGTTGGTCACGATGGTGGCGTGCAGCCCAATAGGCAGCCGCCGGGCAATCTCCAGCGTGGTGGTTCCGCCATCCAGCAGGATCACCTGGCGGTTCTGCACCAATGAGACAGCCGCTTTAGCTATGGCCATTTTGGCCTCACTGCTCATGAACTGGCGTTCCTTGTAACTGACGCCGGCGGGTGACCGCAGCAACGCGCCGCCGTGCACGCGTTGGATCAATCCGGCGTCCGCCAGGTCGCGCAGGTCGCGCCGGATGGTATCTTCAGACACATTGATGGCAGCAGACAGGTCAACCGCGACGATCTTGCCATCCCGGTGCAAGGTTTCCATAATGATTTGCTGGCGTTCTTCTTTTAACATGGCTTACTTCCTATCATTTGCGTTATATTGCGTTTTTATACTTGACATTGCGTTTATTTGCATGTATTATCATATTTAATTCCATGAAAGTCAAGTACCAATTCATCATCCGTGTGAAAAATTAGTGAAAGAGAACAAATGCGAACTCCATTAAGTACCATCATTTTATCCTGCCTGGTTTTCATCGCCCTGGGAAT
>CAYNJT010000069.1:8452-16179 GCA_964397625.1 uncultured Leptolinea sp.
GGCGCGGTGGATATCAGTGTAAACATTCTGTCCGCCCGGGTCTTCAATGACCGCAGTGTGGCAGCCGTCAATCTGGTCAATTTCTTCTTTGGGGTTGGCGCTGTGGCGGGTCCGGCTATGGCCAGCTACACCATCGGCCAATGGCAGACAGCCATTCCGATGATCTGGATTGGTGTTGGCTTTGTGATGGTACTTGTCCCCTTTATTGCCATCTTCCTGCTTTCTCCGCAGGAAAAACCGATTGCCACCATTCAGGCTTCCGGTACCCCTTTTTTCCTCTCTCCCCTGCTGTTAATGGCCGGGGTAATCCTCTTCCTGTATGTCGGAGCTGAAAGCAGCATCGGCGGTTGGACGGCCACTTACATGCAGAAGACCACAAGTATTCCGGCTGATAAAGCGGCTCTGGTAGTATCGGGCTTTTGGATGGCCCTGACTCTCGGCCGCTTGGTTGGTTCCTACCTGGGCACCCGCTGGTCGCCCCTCTATCTACTGACCGCCTGCCTCTTCGGTTCCACGGCTGGCGGGATACTTCTGGCCGTCAGCACCGGTGCCATGCTACCCACCATAGCCGCGGTACTGGTGATCGGTTTCTTCTTCGGTCCCATCTTCCCCACCACATTCACCATCAGCGCCTCGCTGTTCAGCCAGGCATCGGGTAAGGCCGCCGGGTTGATCGTCGCGCTGGCCAGCCTGGGGGGTATGGCCTTGCCGCCCATACAGGGTGTAGTGCTCACTCAATTTGGAGCCAATCCAAGTGTGTGGCTGATCGCCCTGTACATCCTGGTAATGTTGGTTATCAATATTTTCCGCAACCGCCTGGTCAACCGGCAGGAACCTCGAACTGCCGCGGCCGTTGGTATATCAGCTTTAAAATAATCCGATTTGTAAGAAACCCTAAGGGTCTCACTCCATTAAGACTCTTAGGGTTTTCTATTCTAAACTCAAAATCCGATCATTCCGACATATTGCCGAGAATATCTTCGATCCGCTCCAAAACATCATCCGTTAACCGGTCAATCATCTCCGCCGCTCCCAGGTTCTCATCGAGCTGCTCCACGTGGGTGGCGCCGGTGATCACCGAAGCGATATCTTTGCGGCGTAAAATCCAGGCAATGCTTAATTGCGCGGTGGTCATTCCGAGATCCCGCGCAAGGTTGGTTAACTGGCGCACTTTTTGGATAGACTCGGGAGTGATATTATCGCGAATCCAACCCATATCATCCAATGATGCTCGTGAACCTTCCGGAATTCCGTCGTTATATTTTCCCGTGAGAATGCCAAAATACAGCGGGCTGTAGGTGGTCAAACCCAGACCGAAATCCTTGCACAGCGGGGCCAGCTCCCACTCCACACGGCGGCGATGGAACATGTTGTATTGCGGTTGTTCCACCGCGGGTGGGGTCAACAAATACTGCCGCGCTAATCCGTATACCTGGGCGGCCTGTCCGGGGTCCCATTCCGAGGTACCCCAGTAATGCACCTTGCCGCGTTGGATCAGGTCATTCATGGCGCGAACCACCTCTTCCAGCGGGGTATCTGGATCATGCCGGTGACAAAAATACAGGTCAATATAATCTGTATTCAACCGTGATAGCGAGGCATCCAGCGATTCCATGATGTGTTTGCGTGAAAGACCGCGGCCGTTAGGTCCCGGAAAGGTGGGATAAAAGACTTTGGACGAGATCACCAGACTTTCTCGTGGAATGCCTTTAATGGCCTTTCCCAGAACAATCTCTGCCTGCCCGTTGGCATACATATCCGCGGTATCAAAAAAGTTAACCCCCTGTTCATACGCCGCTCGCACCAGTTCTTCCGCTGTTTTTCCATCAATCTGGCTGCCAAAGGTCAACCAGGAGCCCAGTGAGATTTCACTGAGTTTCAGTCCGGAATGTCCCATCCTTCGATAATGCATCTCCCGCTCCTTTAAGGCTCTTCATTTCCAGAACCAATGCCAAGGGGTTTCCATTTTCCCTCATCAGATCGCAACCGGTGGTCCCCGCCGCCGCGATTGTGCAACTCATCAAAACCGTCCGGCTTAATAAACATCTGGTCGCTGTCCAATAGACCACTGACGCCCTGCTGTCCTGGCTCAATTCGTTTTGACTGGCAGAACCGGCAGGTCTTCGGATCATGCGGCTGATAATTAACAGGTTCCTCATAAGTTGTAATGAAGCCTTCATAATTTCGCAGAACAATCTTATGGTCAGACATGCTGACCATGTAATTCGGCCCGACGGGAATTTTTCCGCCACCGCCTGGGGCATCCACCACGAAGGTGGGTACGGAAAATCCAGATGTGTGTCCTCGCAGGGCTTCCAGGATTTCAAAACCTTTGGCAACCGGTGTGCGGAAATGACCGGCGCCTTCCACAAGGTCGCACTGGTAGAGGTAATACGGCCTTACACGCATGCGCACCAGGTCTTGCACCAGTTTCTTCTGAATATGCGGGCAATCGTTAATGCCAGCCAGCAGCACGGACTGGTTTCCCAGAGGAATACCCGCCCGAGAGAGTCTGTCACAGGCATCTGCCAGTTCAGCCGTGATCTCGTTGGGGTGATTGACATGAATGTTCATCCAAAGGGGGTGGAATTGCTGAAGCATATCTGTCAATTCAGAGGTCACCCTCTGCGGCATGAAAACAGGCACCCGGCTGCCAATGCGCACGATCTCAATATGCGGGATCTCTCGAAGCTTCGCCAACAATTCTTCCAGGACTTTTGGCGCCAGGGTCAGTGGATCTCCACCTGAGAGCAGCACATCGCGGATTTGCGGCGTGCGCCGCAGGTAATCAAGCTGCAGTTCAAATTCCGCCCGCGAGAAAGTGGCATTCGGGTCACCCACTATGCGGGAACGCGTGCAATATCGGCAATATGACGCGCATTGCGTGGTTACCAGCATCAACGCTCGATCCGGGTAACGGTGCACCAACCCCGGGACGGGGGAATGACGATCCTCCGCCAGCGAATCTTCCATCATACCGGTAAACGGGAGAATTTCACCCGCCGTGGGGATAACCTGTTTTCGAATGGGATCATCCGGATCGTCCGGATTAATCAGCGACGCGAAATAGGGGGTGATATCCACCCGGAAGAGGTTGGCGGAGGAGAGCGCTTTTCTTTCACTGTCCGTCAGCTGGAATATCTTTTCAAAATCCTCCACGGTGTTCAAACGATGGCTCAACTGCCAACGCCAGTCATTCCATTTTTCATCAGGAATATCGTTGAAAACCGGAGCTCTTCGGGACGGAAAAGGGATATTAAACATAAGTGTTTCCTTATTAGGTTGTCAGAGGGTCTACGTCCAATTATATGAAAATTAACGGGTGGGTCAAACCACCCAGGTACAGCTTTAAATTATGTCAGTGTTTAATAATTACTTAATTCACTGTTAATCAAACGTTAACAGGATTTATAATTAGCATCCTTCGGAAAAATTTGAAGCGATATGGAGGTCCCCTTTGAATTTCACCTTCCTGCCGGCTGAAGTAAAGTTTTACGATTATCTGCAACATGCCAGTGAGACTCTGCTCGAAGGAGCAACTGCCCTGCAATTTATGCTGGATCACATGGATCAGGCGGATGAATTGGCATTGAAAATCTCAGATATTGAACATAAAGGGGACCAAATCGTTCATGAGGTTACCAACTTACTTCCCAAAACTCTGATCACTCCCATTGACCCCGATGATATTCAACGCCTGATCAACACTGTGGATGACGCGCTTGACGCGGTGAACGCCACCGCCCAGCGACTGCTGGTCTACAGGGTTAAAAAACCAACTACGGTTTCCCAGACCCTCACCCGATTGATCGTGGAGTGTTCCAAAGAATTAACCTTTGCTTTCAAGATTATGGGGGATAAACGTAATTATCCAAAAGTGCGTGAGCATATCGTGCGCATCAATACCCTTGAAAACGAAGGCGATATTGCCTGTTACGCCGGTTTGAAAGAATTAGTGGCGGAAAAAGATGAGATTTTCAACTTCATCCGCTGGAAAGAGATTTACGAATTACTTGAATCGACCACCGACCGGATCGAAGATACCGGTGATGTTATTCAAAAAGTGATCATCGCGAATGCTTGACCCCAATCTGGTATTGATCGTTGTCATCATCGTTCTGGCATTGGGGTTCGATTTTGTCAACGGCTTTCATGACGCCGCGAATTCCATTGCCACAGTGGTTTCCACCCGTGTGCTGACCCCACTGCAGGGTGTGGCCTGGGCGGCATTTTTCAATTTTATTGCCGCTTTCACCTTCGGCACAGCCGTGGCAAAAACCATGGGCTCCGGGATGATAGATGTTACCCAGGTGGACAACTACGTGATATTTGCCGGCCTTCTGGGTGCCATCGTCTGGGATTTGATCACCTGGCAGATCGGGCTGCCCACCAGTTCGTCCCATGCCCTTATCGGTGGATACGCCGGCGCGGCTATCCTGAAAGCCGGGTTTGGTGTGTTGGTTCCCGGAGGATGGACGAAGACACTGGCATTCATCATCATCGCGCCGCTGCTGGGCTGGGTTCTTGGCACCATCAATATGACCGCTCTGTACTGGTTATTCCGTAAAAAAAATCCGGCCGAAGTAGATCACATCTTCCGAAAGGGCCAGTTGTTTTCGGCGGGTGTGTACAGCCTGAGCCATGGAACAAATGACGCCCAGAAAACCATGGGGATCATCGCGGGCGTGTTATTCACCGTTCCTGCCTACCGCTATCTTGTTTCAGACGCCAACGGGCATCTTTCCATTCCCTTCTGGATTGTCATGATGGCGCATGCCGCCATCGCGTTGGGCACCCTCTCCGGCGGCTGGCGGATTGTTCACACAGTGGGCAGCAAGATCACCAAATTGAAACCGATCGGCGGTTTTGCCGCTGAAACGGCTGGCGCGGTGACCATCATCATGTCGTCAATCCTGGGCATCCCGGTTTCAACAACACATACCATTACCGGCGCCATCGTCGGTGTAGGGTCGGTGCGCAGCAAGCGCGCGGTGCGTTGGTCAGTCGCGGGCAGGATCGTTTGGGCCTGGATTTTAACCATCCCTGCCGCTGCAATCATCGCCATGATCGCTTACGAAGCCATTTTATTGATCAGCAAAATACTATAACCTGTTGTTCAACTAAAAATTTGACAGCATGTATCGCCTGTGATATTATCATCTCCATTATGCACAACCAGATGTCCGCCCACTTGCATTATCATCGAAATCAACCCCTTGAATCCTTCCGGCGGGCGCTTTAGCGCATACCAGCAAGACAGACGTACCTCAAATCCAACCTGCCCCCGGAAAACCGGGGGCTTTTTCTTACCCCTATGGAGAAGCCCATGTTTCCCATTTATGATGTTGAGACCGCTCGAAAAACGATCCTGAAGCGCACTCCGCTGGATGACATGCCCGTTCCACCCCAGGTACTGGAACGCCTGAAAGCCACCTTTGGAAAGGAAATCACGCCTTCCGAAGCCGTTCGCCAGATTATCCACGAAATTCGCGATGAGGGTGACGTAGCGCTGCGACGATGGACGAAGACTCTTGACGCCGTCGATCTGGCTGATAACCGCATCCCCACAAAAATAATCAAGAATGCCCTTGAACAGCTCGATCCCGCCCTGCGCTCCGCGCTCGAAACCTCAGCCAGCCGGATCGAGCAGTTCCACCGCAAACAACCGGCCATTTCCTGGCTGGATCAATCCATGGGCGGTTCGCTGGGGCAAATGCTGCGCCCCATGGAACGTGTGGGCATCTATGTCCCCGGTGGGACGGCTCCCTTACCATCAACCGTGCTGATGACGGCCATTCCAGCCCTTGTGGCCGGAGTAAAGCAGATCGTCATGGTCACTCCGCCCGCGCGGGGAACGGGCGAAGTCAATCCGGTCATCCTGGCGGCGGCCGCCATCGCCGGTGTGGATGAAGTTTACGCGGTTGGCGGTGCGCAGGCTATTGCCGCGCTGGCCTACGGCACCGAAACGATCAGACCAGTGAACAAGATCGTCGGCCCCGGCAATCTGTTTGTCACACTGGCCAAGCAACAAGTTTTTGGCACCGTGGGCATTGACGGGCTGGCCGGGCCGACAGAGACCATCGTCATCGCGGATGAAAGCGCCCGGGCTGACTGGGCTGCCGCCGACCTGCTGGCGCAGGCCGAGCATGACATTCTGGCTGCCGCCATTCTAATAACTCCTTCGCGCAGAGTAGCAGAAGCCGTGCAGAAAGAAATGTCCGCCTGGCTGGAAGGCAAAAACAACACCAACCTAACCCGCACAGATATCTTCAACGTCTCTCTGCGGAACCGCAGCGGCGCGGTGATCACCGCGGATATCAGCGAAGCCGTTGAGCTTTCCAACCAGTACGGTCCGGAACACCTGAATCTGGCAGTGCGTGACCCATGGAATTACCTCGAAAAAGTAACCTGCGCCGGGGGCGTGTTTGTGGGGGAAACATCCTGCGAGGTAATGGGCGACTACATCGCCGGGCCAAGCCATGTGATGCCCACCGGCGGATCCGCTCGCTTCGCCTCCCCTTTGAATGTGTGGGACTTCCTGCGCATCATCAGCGTGGTTGGTCTGAATAAAACCGCCGCGGCCGACCTTGGCCGTCAGGCGGATATTATCGCCCGCGCAGAGGGCCTGGACGCGCACGCCCTGGCCGGCAGATTGCGGGCATCCTGACGTGATCCATTAACAGAAATGCTTACAGCTTTTCTGAATCATCAATCCTTTGGAGGAAACATGAATAAACTTATTGGCAAATTCGTCCTTATTCTTACAGCTATTGTTTTACTGGCCGCCTGCGCCGCGCCGGCCGCGCCAGTCGCCCACCTGGCGGATTCGGTGTCCGCCCAACCGGCAGCGGCGTTGACCAAAGTGCGCATCGGCACCCAGCCGTGGATCGGTTACGGCCCCTGGTGGATTGCTAAGGAAAAAGGGTTGTTCGAGAAAAACGGCCTGGATGCTGAATTGATCGATTTCATCGAAGATAAAGAGGTCAATGCTGCCTTTGCCAGCGGGAATATGGAAGCCGCCAACCTGGCCACCCACACCGCCATCAAACTGTTCAGCGTCGGGGTTGATCTCAAACTGGTCCTGCTGGAGGATGTTTCCACCAGCGCCGACGCAATTCTTTCCGGTGACGGGATTAACAGCATTGCGGACCTCAAAGGCAAACAGGTGGCGTATGAAGAAGGCACCACCAGCGACCTGCTTCTTAACTATGCTCTCATGCAAAACAAGATGACGTTGGATGACATCACCCCGGAACCCATGCCCGCCAGCGACGCGGGCGCCGCCCTGATCAGCGGCAAAGTCCCAGCGGCGGTGACCTACGAGCCTTACATCAGCGAAGCGCTTAAAGAGAACGCCAAACTTAAGACCCTTTATAAAGCGGAAGAGCGCCCCGGTTTGATCTCGGATGTACTGGTGATCAGCGGTAAATTCGCCAAAGAAAATCCGGATGCGGCCAAAGCGTTGATGAAAGTATGGGGCGAAGCGCTGGATTTCTACAATAAAGACAAGAAAGCCGGACAGGAAATCATCGCCACAGCCGTTGACAGCGCGCCGGAAGATCTGGTGACCGCTTTCGACGGGGTGAAATTCTACGGTTTGAAAGAAAACCAGGCGGACTTGAGCGGCAGCTTCATGGATACCATCAAGGACGTGGCGGAAGTTTCCAAAGCGATCGGTTTGTTCGAAGAAATTCCAGACCTCAGTAAATTAGTCGACGCGTCCTTTG
>CAYNJT010000070.1:0-16110 GCA_964397625.1 uncultured Leptolinea sp.
TACCCGGAGCGCCTTTAATGTTTCAAAAAGGTGGATCAATGATCTTCATCCAATTGTCCGCTGATGCAGGGGGAACCCGCGTGGTGATCACGAAGGCAAAGTGACATTTAGAGCAATTTCGATAACAGACCGGGTGATTTTGTTGGGGGGATCGAATTCCGCGGTCTGGTTTATTCCCTCTTGAAATATAGAAAATATGTACTATAATTTATAAATACCTGAGATACCCAAAAATTTTTGAACAAAAAAATTGGCGAAAAGAGGGAATTCATGGTATCTTTGAATGAAATTGGAGAAATTACGCTAATTATTTGATTTTTCTCCCAAAATACGGTAACCTATTGAAATCGGTACCGATTTGTTCTATAATACTCTCCAGAAGGAGGAAATTATTATGACCTTTGCCTTCAACGATGCAGAATGGCGTATGACCCGCCTGGAGAGACTGGGATTGAAAGAAGATCCCTTCAAACTATCTGCAGATCCGCGATATTTATACCTGGGGGCGGAACACTTATCTGTATACAAGCAGCTCCTGAATATCATTTCCCGTCGCCGGGGACTGGGGCTGGTCATAGGTGACATGGGTATGGGCAAAAGTTCGCTTGCCCGCCGTTTATATGACGTGCATTCTTCCGAACCGAACATGGATGTGTGTTACATTCATACGGCCGCGTTCAAGTCTGGCATGGATGCCGCCCGGCAGATTTCCACCCAGCTCGGGGTGGAACCGCAGCGTTCCTTTCAACGCCAGATGGAAAGCATCGAGCGCAAAATGGCGGATGCCTACACAGCCAAACGCAATGTCGTCATCCTGCTGGATGACGCGCAATTAATGGACCCATCCGCTCTTGAAGTGATCCACCGTCTTTACAACTTCGACTACGACGCCAAAGTCGCCCAGGTGCTGGCCTTTGGCCAGAACGAAATGCTTGGCCTGTTTGAGCAGAACAAGGCCGTGAATGCCCGCGTGTTCGCCCGCTTAATTCTTTCACCGCTGGCACTGGGCAGTGCTTTGCAGATGGTGCTCTTCCGGCTTAACGTGGCCGGACGCAACGCGCCGCTAATTCACGACAATGCCTTTGAATTACTGTATGAAAGCTCGCAGGGCGTTCCCCGTGAAATTATCCGCCTGTGCAATATTGCCATTGACCTGCTGCTGCAAAGCACGGAAAGCATGATCACTCTGGGTATAGCGGAAGAGGCGGTGAAACTTTGAGTAATCCTACATCCAAGAACCGCCCGGCCTGGCTTCAACTCTATGATGCCCGCGCCAATCAGACGCAGGAAAGCCGCCCGGTCGGACGCCCGCCCGCGCCTGTTCCGCGGTACAAGGTAGGACTTACCCTTTCGCAGGGAGAATCGGCTGAACTAAAGGTCTGGCAGGACCGTTTCAGTGAATTGTTGGGGCGCAAAATTTCCTCCGGTGAAACCGTGGGAATTCTGGCGCGCATTTGCACCACCCGCCTATCCCGTCTTTCTGAGCAGAAGTATGACAGCATGATGGATCTCATTGAACACCTGGTAGAGGGAGGGTAATTATTTCTTCCAATAACCCCTGGTATTAATGGAAGAAAAAACCACCCCCCTTTTTTCGGGAGAAAACTCCAAAACCTCATGGACCAACTGGTACAAACCCGCCCCTCTTCATTGACCTCATCCTCACTGGATGACGCGTGGGAAATGGTTCTCGGTCAACTTCAATCTGAAATGGATAAAACCAGTTTCGAGACCTGGGTGCGGCCGTTGAGACCGGTAAGTTACCGCGACGGTGTTTTTACCGTGGGGGCCCGCAACACCTATGGCCGCGATTGGGTGGATGCCCGTCTGCGCAGCCGGATGACCAGTATGTTGGAGGGGATGCTGCCGGCGCCTTTACGCTTGAAATTCACGGTTGTTAATGAATTCTTCCAAGAATCTTCGAATGAAAACTCTGCACGACGAGAGAAACCATCTCAACGTCTCTCCGCGGTAGACCCCGAAAGCGGGGAAGGGGCAAAGGAACCGCAAAGAGAAAGGACACAGGGGGAACCCTCAGAGCGCAAGATTTTGCTGGCGCGCGCGTATGGCAGTGAACGCGCCCGGGCCATCCAGCCGGAGCGAGGTCTCTTTTTAACCCTTTATTTCTTTGAACACTGGCTCCCGCTTGTTGGTCACTCTGGAATGGCGGTGATCCTGGCCGCGCGCAGTATGTGTTTTTGGAATCCACGCACCGGTGAACTACGCAACCGCGTGGAAACGGATATGGCGGAAATCGCGTCGAAAGCCAATGTGTCTGTACGCACCGTAAAAGACGTGCTGGCGGGAGAACTGGTGAAGAAATACTTTTTGCGGTACACTGTCCGCCGCATGATGACGGCCAATGGCATCCGCACCGCGGGGATCACCCTTCTGGTACGGATGGACGATCCGCTCACTCCGGAGGATCAGGATGTGCTTAACCTGCCCGAAGCGGAACGCTGGTACCCGGCCGAGTTCGAGGATGAAACTGAGGAATAGGGAAAGACAGGAATCCTTGTTTCATGCGAAGCGTATAACCCTTTTACCCTTATTTGGGAATTATCATCGGAACTATTTTCCGATGTTTAGTTCAATACTCTTCAGAAAGGAGACTACCCCATGGCCGACGTCAAATATGAATCCTACTGCCTGAAATGCAAGTCCAAACAGGAAATTGTGGATGCTCAGAAGACTGTGCTCAAGAACGGAGCCAATGCTGTAAAAGGCAAATGCAAAGTTTGCGGCACCACTGTTATGAAGATCCTCCCGAAGGACAAGAAATAGATCGTAAAAAGGCGGCTGGTGAAAACCAGCCGCCTTTTTATTGCCTTTGGCTTCTCTGGAAAAAATGCCTTAATCCAAAATTTATTGCAATTATTGAAATAATGGTAAACAATAATTTAGTTGTTTTTACGCAATCATGTACCCCTGTTTTCTACAACAGAATATTTATAAAGACTTCTGGTAGTCGCCGCGGGCAATGAAGGCAGACTGTCCGGATGATATTCTCGCCTGAATCTTGGGAGGTCTTCTTATGTTTCCATGGGGAATTATTTACACACAGAAAGAATGATTTTATGAGATAGGTTCAATGGCACAGTCGATAAAACCTTTGGCTGATATGGGAATCAGTTTTTACGGTAATTTACGCGTTATTGAAATATTCCAGAATAAAACCCTTGAAAACTGGGGCAGGAGGATTTGATGGAGTATCTTATTGTTTTTGGTACGACAGTCGCAGGAAGCGGAACTTTATTGCTAATCATGCGGTATCTTTATAAGCGCGGAATTGCCATTCGAATCACTCTTTTAACTTCATTTATTACCATCGTCCTGGGGAATGTTGGTTTTATGATGGGTAAAGAAGGCTTATCGCCCATGCGGCTGGCTCTAGCCGTCGGGATCATTCTGCCGGCGGTCACAGTGCTCCATATCTGGATTTTGAAAACCCTGGTGGATCCTGCCCGAAAAATCCAACGCTTTGCGGGGCAAATGCAGTTAGGCGACCTCTCTCAGGAGCTGGATATTCATTCCAACGATGAGATTGGCGATATTGCGCGTTCCCTGATACTTATTAAAGATTTCCTCAATCATCTGGCAAACGCATCATTGTTGCTTTCAAAGGGCGATCTGACACAGACCATCACGCCGCGCAGCGATCTGGATGTGCTGGGAAACTGTTTTGGAGAAATGGCGAAAAATTTACGGGAAACGGTCGGGCAGGTGACTGAAAACGCCAACCGGCTTGCTGCGGCTTCCATCCAACTTTCTGAGGCGGCAAATCAAGCCGGGATGGCCACCAATCAGATAAGCAGTACCATTCAACAGGTGGCTGTGGGAACGGCTGGTCAATCAGAATCGGTGCACCAATCACTCCAATCTGTTCATCATATGGAGCAGGAAATTGGGAGTATGGAAAAATGGGCTTCTGATGAAGGGCAGGCCATCCAGGAAGCTTCTGAAATTGCTTCCTGGATAGATGAAGTAATAAAGCAGGTTTCCCACAATACGGACTCGGTTACCGCCGGGGCTGATTCGGCTACCGCGGCAGCCCGAATGGGGCGGGAAACTATGGATGACACCCTCAAAGGGATGGAATCCATTAAAGACAAAGTGGGAATATCCGCCGAAAAAGTCCTGGAAATGGGCAAACGTTCGGAAGAGATCAACGCCATTGTGGAAACAATAGAAGATATCGCTTCGCAAACAAATATGCTGGCTTTGAACGCGGCAATCGAAGCCGCCCGGGCCGGGGAACATGGCAAAGGATTTGCCGTGGTGGCCGATGAGGTACGAAAGCTGGCTGAACGTTCGTCCCTGGCCACCAAGGACATTGGCACCATCATTTCGAGCATTCAGGCAACGGTTAAAGAAGCTGTATCAGCCATGCATGAAGGTACCCGTGAAGTGGAAAATGGGGTTGCCAGCGCGAACAAGGCTGGCAGCGCGCTTTCTGAAATCTTAACAGCAGCCCAGGCAGTAAACAAACAGGCTGCCGGCACCGGAGAAGCCGTAAAAAGAATGAGCGCTTTGGCCAAAGACCTGGTTAATTCGGTCAATTCAGTTTCAGTTATTATTGAAGAAAACAAATCAGCCGCAAAGAAAATGGGTGGCAACTCTGCCCAGGTGACCGAATCAATTGAGAAAATCGCCGCGATCAGCGAAGAAAACTCTGCCGCCATTGAAGAAATCTCTGCGTCAACAGAGGAGATGGCCGCGCAGGTGGAAGAGGTTTCAGCCTCGTCTCAGTCACTGGCAGATTTGGCCAGGAGTCTGCAGCAGGTTGTCAAACGGTTTATGTTGAACCAGGCATGATAATTTCGAAGATACGTATTTCCCAATCTATAACCTTTGAAACCTGAGTGATTAAAAAAACAGGGCTGGTGGAAAGTTACCAGCCCTTATATGTACATCAGGCGCTTTAATTTATCCGGGCGAAGCCAGGCAGAATCCAACCGACGCGGTACCTCCGCTTTCCACTTTAACACCCACAGAATCCGCTCCGATGGCATTGTATCCCGGATGATTGAGTGTTACCGTGTAGCCACCTGGATTCAACGGTCCCAGGTAAAACGCCCCGCCGCCATCAACGCTTGCTTTTGTTCCATTGGCTACCACGCTCAACCCGCCAAAAGTCCATGCCGCGTCACATTTGCCGTCGCCATCGCTATCATAACTGACTGAACCGGCTATGTAACCGGGTTTTACCTCGGGCGGTGGCGGTGGTGGCGGCGGTGGGGGCGGCGGCGGTTGAGGTTCTTCCGGCAATTGAGGCGGAGCTTCGGTGGTAATGATCACCGGCGGTTTGGGGACAACCGGTTGTGGCTGGCTGACTTTTTTCGTTGGGGTTTTCGTTGGAACCTGGGTTACTGGTCTGGCAGAACAACTGACGATCCTGATCTGTGACACTTCCGAGTATCCCACATCTGTGCCGGTTGAATTGACCAGAATAGCTCGGAACTTAATCGTTCCGCCATAGTCGAGTTGGCCTGGAGCACTGGATGTATCCAGATGATACCAATACCCCCCACTTCTGGGCGTCATGGCAACACGATTTTCGGTACCGACAGCAGAACCCACCCAGGTATCCGCTGGATCAAACCATACATAAGCAAGATCGACACGGTTGAAAGTGGATGGATTTACATCAGTCCCAGCTTCAAAATCAATGCCGGTCGCCTCTCCATGCGTGCATTTTCCGATATACACAGGGTTTGGAACGCCGCCGACTTTGACGACTGTTCCTCCCTGCTTGGCGCAGCTTTCAATAAAAATAAATTTTTCCTCGCTGTTTCGGAACCATTCTTTCCGATCGTTCATTAAGGATAGCGTATAGGCGATCTTTCCATCGCTGCCTGAAAAGAAAGCCAGGTCATCCGCGCTGAAGATATATGTACCGGTGAATCCCCCTCCGCCGGAATCATGCAGGGGGAGTAGGATCTCGCGAGTTGTGGTAGTGTTGTTGATCATGCTTCCATGAATATCCACCTCTATTACACCGCTCATGTCTTCCACGAAAGCTTCAAAGTTTATCGAAGCGGAGGTGGCAGAGCAATTAGCACCGATTTTAAGCGTTTCTGGCGATGCGCCAACTTTCAAGGTTCCATCAGACACGGCAGGTGAAGGTGAGACACTTACCATTTCCATGCGCGGGCATCCGCCGCCGCCCGTTCCTTCAATACAAACGATGGAAATTTCAGAATAGGCTTCCTCGCCGGCGTTGTTATACGCTACCGCCTGGAGTTGATACTCACCCGGTGCCGATGGATTCCAGTCCATAGCCGCCTCAGCCAGTTCCAGACTCTGGTCTGTATTGACTGAACCCAGAAGGATACTGTTGGCCATAAAATTGATTTGCTTTACCCCTCCGCCAACTTGCCTCGCGTGGGCGATCAAAGGAAATGTCTCGAGCGGTAATGTATAACCATTAGGCGGCTGGTCCAGCCAGGCGCGCATACTTGTGCTGGTTCCCACACCCGGTCTGGAGGAACAGGCGGTCAAATAAAGGCTGATGATAACCAGCAATGCCAGAATCACATCAAACCTGAATACCAGTTTCTTACTCATGATGGTTCTCCTTCCAACATTCTGTCCCATCATTACCTCGTTGGGTATCCACGTACGTTCACCGTGATGACACAATCACTTTCAGGGTTGCGATTGTCACTCAGAGTAAATGTCTGATTGAAGTTTGCCCATTCTGCCATGGTATGCGGTGGAATACGACCGCTGACGTTGCAGAATTCGGTGAGATTGGTGTCACCCATTAATGTGTACCTGTCCAGATCAGAGATCTGGGCACTGTACGCGATAGTATCCCGAGCCGGGTCTGTAATAACGAATCGAAAGACATTGTTATTCAATGCTGCTGAGCCTCCCGGTAGGTTCCTTAAATAGAAGGAGGACCAGTCATAACTCCTGGCTACCAGATTGGTTGTAAATGTTCGTGTGGAAAAGGGAATTAGACTACCGCCTGCGCTGATACTCCCCTGGGATTCCAATTGTTCATCCCGTTCAGGGCAAAACAGACAGGCTTCTCCTCTGTCATTTACGTGAGAAATTTGAATTGTCTGGAAGGTGACCTCAACCCTGGCACCGGTTGAAGTGCAGGCAGGTGTATTAAAAGAGAAGGGATCACTCAAATTGGAAAACCTTGAACCTTGCCTGGCACGTACTCGATAATCGACATGGGTTCCGCAGAGCAAATCTGTCTCCTGGCCCCACGAATATTTTGGCAGCGTTCCATCTGCCTGACGATTAATATCCCAGATGATGGACATATGCGACCCTGTTGTTCGATTGGTAGTCGTTCGGACGACTGTATAGCCAGTTAGGGAGGTTTCCGGAACGAAAGCTGTTCCAACCCAGTCCCAAAACAACGTCCGGCTGCCTTCGCATATTCCGAAAATACTACAGCGTGGGGAGGAAAATCGACACGCCCATCGGTCAGAGGGATTGGTCAAGCTGTTGCAGGCTATCAGACTATTGTCCATCCGCAAATTTGTTGGAGAAGGCAGATAAAAGAGCAGGTCGGTTAAGACCGGAATATCCAGATAAATCGTGGTCACCCCGGGAATGACGGGCGCGCAAGGTTGGGAAGCCGGCCCCAGGCAATATGAGAAGCGATAACTACCTCCGCTGGCGTGGCGCAGGGTACCATTCCAATCCGCCTGCGGGTGACTGATGGCGAAATTGCCCAGATGGTATGTAAGCGGCCCTCTCCTTCCGCGGCAGTTGCCGTTCAATGTAACGGGTATTCCAGCGGGATGACCAGTCATATCATACCGGCCGCCACCGGGCAGGCGTGTCAGGTTGTAGTAGCGGATGTTGCCTGACTCCGGTGAAATAATAGTTGAATCACCCACCGGAATCCGTTCGTAGGGCCTTGAATTGACAGACAGGTAACAATAAATTCCCTCCCAGGTGTCATCCGTGTCTACCATGGCTACTTTCAACATCAGGTCTGTTCCTGATAAAGCACCCGGGCCTGTACAAGTTGCCGGTGTGACAGCGGATGCCATCAAACTCAAACCTTCCCGTCCACTGCGAACGGAAGCTACCTGGTAGAGATAGGTCTGTGCACCGGCAATGGCAGGCAGTGAATCACGGAAGGATGTGGCGTTGGCTGCGGCTGTTCCCACCACAGTGCTTGATCCGCCAGAATATCGGTAGATGCGATAAGATGTCTCATCCGGGCTGTCCGTCCAGTTTAAAGTGGCATGCGCGCAATCAGCGTTGGCTCTTAATGCGGTGGGCGGTGCGGGATTTCCCGTTCTGGGTGGAGTTGGAGGAGATGAAGAGGTAGGCGGCGAACCATTGGATGTCCCTCCCGGTGATGGCGGCGGACTGAGAGTGGTGCCTGGCGGAAGAGGAGCAGTTGGGTCAGTTCCACTCAGTGAAGGATTATGTCGAACAAAATCATCTGGTGATACTCCATAAGCAGCCGCAATATCCGCCAGACTCGGGTTGGCAGCCCCTTGTTTCTTAGGTATCGCATCAACATCCAGTGTTCTGGCAACGGCATCTGCAGCTATAACATAAACAACCTGTGAATCTGCAAACTTGTCATCACTAGAATAACCGCGAGCCACCAGCGCATGCCGGCCGGCGGTTAAAGGCGTCCATATGCTGGCAAGAATAAGCGGATTTTCACCTTTGGCGTCAGAGCTTTCCTGTGCAGAAATCAGAGCGCCGTCCGCATATAACTCCAACCTGGTAAGCCCACCAGAATTGGAACCCGTGGCCTGCAATTCTACAGGTGACTTGACTTCCACCTGTATTCCTGACTCAGGCCTGATGATTGTGATATTGAGAGACGGTTCTTTATGCCAATCATGGGAATATAAGAGGAAGAGTGAAATGACAGCCACAAGACCAAACAAAAGGACCACAATAATGGCAATCCCGCATCCCAGCCATACCCGGGATGTCTTTTTTTGAGAGGGAACTTGTCTTGCCATGGTGCCTCCTTTTAACATTCCATCCATTGTTCCATCACGATTACGTTTATTAGATGGATAACGTTCTGGAAATTAAAAACAACCCTGCTGCCTCATTAATTTCCTTAAGGCGGTAAAGAAGGGTAGAGGAAAAGACCAAGCTATTTCAAACAGCGAAGCTGAAATATCAGCCTGGGTTAATTGGCATCGATGAAAAATTGTTATTACCCGTAAAAAACACCTGTAATAATATTTAGTTTAGCACTTTTTTTGAGCAAAATTAACCGCGAATATTATTCGCGGAGGGGTTGTCTGTGAAAGAAAGCATCAGAAACAGGTAGAATTACAAACCATGAAACCGCAAACAAAAATCCCCAACTACGTGTCCCACGGATACTTAATCGCCTTTATCGCGGCGGTGATTCTATCCACCACTGCCATCTTTATCAAACACCTATCGGTCAATTACCAGCTTCCGGCACTTGTGCTGGCTTTCTGGCGCGACGCCTTTGTGGCCATCACACTGGTACTGGTGTTGGCCTGTTCGCGTCCGGCTTTGCTGGTAGTTCACAAACGAGATTTGCGATATTTCCTTGTTTATGGCCTGGTACTGGCACTTTTCAACTCCCTGTGGACGAATTCTGTAGTGCTCAACGGGGCGGCGGTTTCCACCGTGCTGGTGTATTCATCCGCCGCGTTCACCGCGCTGCTGGGATGGTGGTTATTAAAAGAAAACCTTGGCTGGGTCAAGGTGCTGGCCGTATTGATGAGTCTGGGCGGCTGCGTGCTGGTGGCGGGAGCGTATGATCCGGGCGTGTGGCAGAGCAATCCACTGGCCATTTTCACCGGTATCATTTCCGGGCTGGCTTACGCAGTCTATAGCCTGATGGGCCGCACCGCCGCCAACCGCGGTCTGAACGCCTGGACGACTATTATGTACACGTTTGCCTTCGCGGCCGGTTTTCTGCTGCTATTCAACCTGCTTTCCGGCGGCGCGCTACCTGGAACAGCCGTCAGACCGGCGGATATGTTCTGGCTGGGTGATGCCTGGGCCGGCTGGGGTGTGCTGATGCTGCTGGCAGCCGGACCGACTGTGGCGGGGTTTGGGTTGTACAACGTCAGCCTGGGTTATTTGCCTTCCAGTGTGGCCAACCTGATCCTTTCAACCGAGCCGGTATTCACGGCCATCATTGCTTTCCTGCTGCTGGGCGAGCGCATGACCATAATTCAGATCGTTGGCAGCCTATTGATCCTGGGTGGGGTGGCCATGATGCGTCTGTTTGAGAAGGAACCTGCTTCCGAAGCGGAACCAGTGGGAATTTAAACAAGAGATACCCCTTAGAACAAGACTGCACCCCGATGAATCTACAAAAAATGACTCAAACCGAAACATGCGATAGGGGCGATGCATCCGAAAAGAGTTTAAGGGTGCAAGATGCGAAAATTTCCGGATGCATCGCCCTTATGTTCTACCTGTAAACTCATTAACAGATACCACAGGCCAATCCTTCCTAAAAACTCAAAAAAAGTGAACCACATTCGCTGTATGATTCACAAACATTTAATTGCATTTCCGGCCATTTGACTGTACTATTAGGGCACGAGCACGCCAATAGAATACCAGAGAAAGGGAGGAGCACGATGGACGAAAAGAATCAACCAGTCTCTACTTTGCAGGACCTGTACGCGACGTCTGCCCCAATCTTTGCCAACGGAATGATGCACAAATTTGGACTGTTCCAGTGCACCACCGGCATGCGTATGATGTTGGTTACCCCGGCCAATACACTTGAGTTGAAATGCCCGATCTGCGGGAAAGTTCACCTGATGGAGAAATCCTTCATCCAGCTAAGCGTGGATGAATTTATGGAACAATTCCATCAGGGCAGCGTTAAGAACCTGAAAGCGTAGTTTTCCGCGGCTCTACAGGTTTCTGAAAGAGAACAATCACATTCAGGATGAAAATCCTGAATATGGCAGCCTGCCTTACCCCAGGCCGAAAAGACCCGCGAACACCCGCAGGGCAAGGCTTGCATCCGGCAGGCAAAACCACACCCAGCCGAAAGCCACAAAGTGGAAGGTCAACACCCAGCCGGTAAAACTGATCAGTTTCTTTCCCCGCGCGGATTCAATACGCCCGAGAGGTGAACGTTTGGCCCAGTCTGACCAGCGGTTCTGCGCAAAAAGCCCCAGGCCGTGCCACAGTCCCCAAAGGATGAAATTCAATGTAACCCCGTGCCACAGGCCGATGAGCAGCATGGTGCCGATTTGCCCGATGGCCATGACCAGCGCTGCGGACCAGGCTGGTCTGTTGCCGCGCAGCCAGCGGGTGACCGGGAAAAAGAAATAGGCGCGCACCCACTGGGTAAGTGTCATATGCCAGTTGTTCCAAAACTGTGTCAGATTGGTCTGCAGGTAGGGGCGGTTGAAATTTTCCGGCAGACGGATGCCCAGAATACGCGCCGTGCCGATGGCGATATCCGTGTAACCGCTGAAGTCGAAATAGATTTGCAGGGTGTAAGCGTACAGCAAAACCCACAACCAGCCGGGCCGCAATACCTGATCGGCAATCTGTGGATTGAGAGCGATGATGGCCAGCGTGTCAGCCACGGCAAATTTTTTGAATAGTCCCAGCACAAGGCGGTAAAGCGCCTGCCCGGATTCAGACCAGTCCAACGGGGCGGGGGAGCGCAGGTCTTTCAGGAATCGTTCCAGCCGGTCGATGGGGCCGGACGTGAAAGCCGGGAAGAAGATGGCGTAGAGCAGGTATTCCGCCAGGGTGACGGAAGGCAGCCGGCCGGATTGACGGTCGCGCAGGGTATGGATCAACCGAAACGCCAGGTAGGAAAAACCCAGCCAGCGGAAATCAACGGCTGACGCGCCTGCGGTATTTTGGCCGGCAAGTCCGCGCAGGCCGGCGGAGAGCCCCGCGGCGATGCCCGGAGTTTTAATCAACAGGAAGAGACCGATCAGAACTGCCAGCCAAAGACCGGTCGCGGGTTTTTGATTGCGTATAGATATAATAACGAAACTAACAAGAAATGCAAGACCGATTGCTACTTGCGGAAACGGCGGGGGAGCCAGCGAGAGAAGACCGGTGGGCAGATCGATCAGGCGGGTGGCCGCGATTAATAACGCGGCGGCGAATAGACCGAACAGGGCGGGGGCATTGGCGCGAAAGCCGCGTTGTTCCGCCGGAGTGACCGCGGCCCAGCAGACCACGGTAAGGGCGAGAGTCAGGGTGGGCAGCCAGTAATCCAACCCGCGTACCGGCAGAGATGGCTGCAGCCAGTACACCACCAGAACTGACGCGGCGAACAGGAAGGGAATACGGCCCCATTCTGTTTGTGGTGAAGAGGAGTGGGAAGAAATCTGGCGGGCAATCAGCCGGTAAAGCGCGGAAACCGCGAAAACCGCCAATATCTGGGTGAGTGACACGCGATCAAAATCCCTGGTAGATCCACAATGGGGTGGAATCAGCGGTAAAGACAAGCAATGCGACCAGCATCAATGCCAGCGCCAGCGCCCACAAGTTTTCCTTGTTGAAGAGCTGCCTTATCACTTCGTATAGCCGCACATGCGCCATTCGCCGCCTTCCTGGCTTACCAGGTAGGTGCGGCGGTCCAGCGGGATTTCCTGGTCTTCATTTCCGTAGGTGGCTACGATTTTTCCGGTGCAGGTGACTCTGGCTGATGCGCCTTCATCCCCGCTTTTTGTACATGCAACGCCGTCCAATCTGGCTTTAACAGCCTGGAAGGAATCAACTTCCAGGCGAGCCTTTTCTTCCCAGGCTTTGCAGGATGCCGTGGTCAGGCGGTTAACATCCTGGTTGACCAGGGCATTGAGGTAGGTTTCTACGGCTTTTTCAGGCCCAGCCGCGCTGCCGGCAGAACTACCGCAGGCGGGGAGCAGGGAAAGGCTCATGGCCAACAGAATGATCAGAGAAACGGTACGAAACGACATGCAACCCTCCGTAAGGGAAATCGGCAAAAGTTTGTGCAATTTTACCCCAAAGAGGGGGATAAACCATCAACGCGTCATTCGTCCTTTACCTTCATTACTGTGCCGCCTGTCATGGTGACCAACTCGGCCGGAGTAAGCTCGAATACGGCGGTTGGAGCACCGGCAGCCGCCCATATCTTCGCGTACTGTTGAAGGTCTTCGTCAATAATAATTTGGACGGGTTGGGCGTGTCCCACGGGAGGGACGCCCCCAATGGCATACCCGGTGACAGAATGAACGAAGTCGGGATCGGCGCGGTCTATCGGTTCGCCAAGGGCTTCCCCTACAAGTTTGGTATTCACCCGGTTGCTGCCGGAGGCAATGACCATCACCGGTTTATGTGAACGTCGGGTCATGAATATCAGTGATTTGGCGATCTGTTCCACGCCGCACCCGATGGCCGCGGCAGCTTCGGCAGACGAGCGGGTGGATTGGTTGTGTTCCACCACAGTGTGCGTGTAACCATGTTGACGCAGATAATCCTGAACCCGTTGGGCGGAAGGTGATAGTGGCATCGTAATGTCCTCCTCGAATTATTCTTAACCTGATTGTAGAATGTGCCCGGCAGAAACTCCCCGTTGCATTAAAATGATACTATAGTGGTCGCTGAAATCTATATTTGTTGGAATATCAAACAAATATACATTAAAGGAAGGATATTTACATGCCAAACTTTGCCACGAAACCAATCCCTACCGAAAAACCGGATACCCCCTGGATTCACCGACCGTGGGGTCAGCAAAAACAGTATGCGTACAATGAGGAATGTACCGTTACTTATATTGTTGTCGAAGCAGATCACCGCCAGAGTCTGCAAAGCCATTCTGGACGGGCGGAACTGTGGATAGCTCTGGATGATGGGGCCATTATTCAGGTGGGGGATACAATCACAACGGCAAAGGCGGGCGATGAGTTCTGGATCCCTCCCAACACAAAACACCGCCTGAGCAGTCCGGGGTGCCGCATCCGCGTGCTGGAGGTCGGCTTTGGGAACTGGAAGCAGGAGGATATCATCCGTTATGAAGACGATTACGCCAGACCTCGCGAAGGGGAATGATCAGCTTAATGGTTGCTTTTAAATCCGCCGAAGTAACACACCGGCGGATTTTATTTTATAAAAAGGGGGGATGACAAATGTCATATGATCTATATGCTTTTCTTCTGTCATCTTCTGTATTGACAAAGCCCTTTGAATTGTTTAAACTCTTTGTTAATGTCCTTAATAAAGGACTTGAAAAAACCCCTTAATTAACTAAGTTTTATAGCCGGAGAATAACACACTACCCAGATGTCTGAGATCAATCAGGTACTCGATTATCCCCGCCTCACTTCGATGAAACCGGAAATTTCATCGACAGCGGCAGTGCGCGCGCATAATCTCAGTATCACCCTGAACCTCATCCGAGATCGGGGTTCCATCACCCGCGCGGAGATCATCCATCTGACCCGGCTGAGCGCGCCCACGGTATCATCCCTGGTGAATGTATTAATCACCAGCGACTTTGTCCGTGAAGGTGGAATTGGTATGTCATCCGGCGGCCGCAAACCGGTGGTGCTTGAGTTCAACTACGAAGCTCGCAAGATCATGGGTATTGATATGGGTTCCACACATATTACCCTGATCATCATGAATCTAAAGGGTGAGGTAAAGAATCGCTTTTCACGGCATGTGGATGTCATTTCCAAACCAGAGGAAAGCCTGAACATTATCAGGCAGGCTATTCTTGATATCATGTGCGATTCGGGAATCACCGAGAGCGACCTTCTGGGTGTCGGTTTTACCATCCCCGCGCCTCTGGAAAATGAGAAAACCGGTGAATTTGTCACCCATTATATGCCAGCCTGGAAGAACATCCGCCCCATTGAAACTGTGCGAGAAGTAATTAAAGAGACTCCCATCTATTTCGAAAATGACGCCAACGCGGCGGCCATTGCCGAAAAATGGTGGGGCTGTGGACTGGGCTATGACAACCTTGTCTATATAAAACTGGGGACTGGTGTTGGAAGCGGATTGATCATCAACGGCGCGGTGTATAAAGGATTCAGCGGAACGGCCGGTGAGATTGGCCATACGACCATTGAAGCTGATGGACGCAGCTGCCGCTGCGGCAACCGGGGATGCCTGGAAAGCTATATTGGTATGCAGGGGATCCTCTCGGATGGACGGAATGCCCTGATGAACGACCCGAAGTGGGCCGGCCGCCTGGATGAACTGGATGTCAAAGGTGTTGTTCAAGCCGCGCGCGAAGGAAACCGCGAATGCGAAAAGATCATCACCACCGCTGGCTGGTATCTGGGTATTGGACTGGCAAACATCATCAACCTGGTAAATCCGGGTTTGTTGATCCTGGGCGGTGATCTGGCGGACGCCGGGCAGATGCTTCTTGATCCTGCCCGTCAATCACTGGTTGAGAGAACGGTTGGGTTTAACACCCGCACAGATAACCTGGTCATCGGTGAGCTGGGAGGGAACGCTGTCGCCATCGGGGCGGCCACACTGGTCATCACCAACGCGTTTCAAGAGACCAATATCTACAATGCTTTAAGAAACAAAGAACAGACGATTGTTTCTGTCTAAGATTACAAAGAAAGGAGGTGTTTATTCCAGATTTCGTAGTAAAGTAATCAGTAGTTGTTGTGTCGGACGCACCAAATTGTTCAAACAAAAAATCCAAAACAGCTGGGCACTGGTCTGATTTTTGTTGATCGGAAGCCAGTGGATTTAACCTCTGGAATGCAGAATGATTTCCAGAGTGCTTCAGGGAATATATCAAAATGTTGCTTTTTTCCCTGCGGGATTGTAATCCCGCAGGCGGTGACATTGTTTTAAGCACAACTCCCATGTGGATAGACACTATGCGCTGAGAAAAAGCCCTTTGTTTTTTGTCAGTCGTAGTAAGCCAAAAAGGAGGTGGTTGTTCGATTATTTCGTTAGAAGCTTGCTGTAATGTTGTGTCGGATCACCAAATTGTTCAATTTTTTTAGGAGGAAGAGCATGTTTAAGAAGTTTTTACCATTTCTCAGCGTAGTTCTGGTGCTGACCTTCGTGCTTTCTGCCTGCGGTGGAACCCCCACTGCCGCGCCGGCTGCCGCTGAACCAACCAAAGCTGAAGCTGCCGCCCCCGCGGCAGAAAGTAAACTGGCCGTTGGTATCGTTCTGCCCACCAAA
>CAYNJT010000071.1:0-15599 GCA_964397625.1 uncultured Leptolinea sp.
CGCTGTAGTCTTCAGGCGGTCAATCGCTTCCAGGGCAATATTTAACGCTGTATCCACGCCGATGGTAATATCAGAACCATATAGGTCATTATCAATGGTTGAGGCTACCCCAACCACCGGAAAGCCCAGTTTATTCAGGGCGCCTGTACCTGTTTGTGAACCGTTCCCGCCGATGACAACCAGCGCTTCAATTCCCTGTTCATTTAATGTGCGCAGGGCTTTTAACTGGCCCTCTTCCGTTTTGAATTCAGGGCAACGCGCAGAACCGAGGATGGTACCACCACGCTGTAAAATTCCACCCACATCGCGCGCTCCCAATGCGGAAATCTTTCCGGTAATCAAACCCTGATAACCGCCTTTAACTCCCCAGACCTCCCAGCCTTTGGAAATCCCTGTACGCACAACAGCCCTGATGGCTGCATTCATACCAGGCGCGTCACCACCACTAGTTAAAACTCCAATTCGTTTCATTGCTCCTCCATTACTGTAGTGTCAGTAAGAATATGGTTATTTTAGCGAAATTATTTGCAGCTAAACATTTTATCATAATCAATTAAAGAAGAAGGGGTTCTCGCATTTTTCTTGCGGTTCATCACCCCAAAAGGTAATATTAAGATTAATCTATGAACACTCAAAAAACGTCCCTGGCAATCCTTCTGCAATTCGTATTATCGCTTTTTCTTGTTGGCCTATTTACCTGGCTGCTGCTTATTTTCCAGACAAACCTTAATACTCCTGTGATCGCCCTGTTATATTTATTGCCGGTTGTCATCTCGGCAGGGAATTTTGACCTTACGGGAGGCATCACCTCTTCATTTGCCGCATTTTTCGCTTTCAACTATTTCTTTATTCCCCCCTACCATACACTGGCAGTTCACCAGACTCAGGACATTTTGGCATTAATTGTTTTTTTAGTGATCGCTGTGATTATCAGTCAATCGCTCAGCCAGGCAAAAATTGGAATGGCTACAGCATTAACCAGGGAAAAAGAAACCACCATCCTATATGAACTAAATGTGGCTCTTGCCGGTTGCACACAAGAGGAAGAGATTTTACAGATTGTTGGTAATAAAATTACCGAACATTTCCCGGTGGAGATGGTCTCCATCTGGTTGCATCAAACAGATTCAACAGATTATCGCCTGGTTCTTCCAAAAGATACCGATATCCTAAACCGACCGGCTGAAATAACACTGAATATTTCCGGCAGTGGCGACAACAACGGTGAGATTATGGTCTGGCATACGGCAGAGCTTGATCAACCACAGATCAGACTTCTACGCGCCTTTGCCAGTCAAACAAGCCTCGTTCTGGAAAAAGCATACTTCGCAAACGCGGAACGTCGTGCCCGCCTGCTTGAAGAGAGTGACAGGCTTAAATCTACTCTTCTATCATCTGTTTCCCATGAATTACGGACACCATTATCCACAATCAAAGCTTCTGTCTCCAGTCTACGAAGCGGTGAGATAGATTGGGATTCAGACGCCCGCAGAGAATTATTAACCGCCGTGGAAGAAGAAAGCGATCATCTGAACCAACTGGTGGGTAATTTGCTGGATATGTCACGCATCGAAATGGGTGCTTTACAGCCTGATCAGAAGAGCAATTCACTGCGGGAAATACTATCTGGCACTGTTCGTCGCATGCGTCAGCAATTGGCAAAACATACCCTGCTTATCAACTTTCCGGACAATCTCCCTCCTGTTTTCGTGGATTACAGTCAGATGGATCAAGTTTTCGCGAATCTTTTAAGCAATAGCGCGAAATACGCACCAATTGGATCACGGATTACAGTTAATGCCATACATATTTCTGAAGATTTGGTACAGGTACAGGTGATAAATGAAGGTCCACCGGTAGCTGAAGAGCATCTGACCCGTATTTTTGACAAATTTTACCGGGTTACGGATGCCGCCATGGTAACCGGCACAGGTCTGGGGTTATCAATTTGTAAGGGAATCATCGAAGCGCATCATGGAAAAATCTGGGCTGAAAATCGTAAAGAAGGATTTACATTTAACTTTACAATTCCGGTGGCATCAAGGAAAGCTATCCAGTTAGAATCTGATGTGAAAGAAATTATATGAACATACAACCCGTCATTCTGGTTATCGACGACGAACCGCAAATCCTGCGGGCACTAAAAACAATACTTGGCTCCAAGCAATTTCGTGTGATTACTGCCAGCCGCGGTGAAGAAGGGTTGGCGCTGGCTGCCACACAGAAACCCGATCTGATCATTCTCGACCTGAGTCTCCCCGACCTTTCCGGAATTGAAGTTTGCTCTCGTATTCGTGAATGGAGCCAGGTTCCTATTATCATTCTCTCCGTGCGAGACAGGGAAAGTGACAAAGTCCAGACCTTGGATCGTGGAGCGGATGATTATTTGACCAAACCTTTTGGGATCGAAGAGCTCCTGGCTCGTATACGTGTGGCATTACGACACAGCAACCAAACTGGCAGTTCACAACAATCGATTATTAACGCGGGGCCTCTTGAAATAGACTTGGCCAAACATATCGTCACCCGGTCAGGAACGGAAATCAAACTGACGGCAACCGAATTCAAGGTGCTTGCCTATCTGGCCGCTCATGCTGACCGCGTTCTCACCCACCAGGCGATTCTTAACCACGTCTGGGACATCACAGACACAGACAGGGTGGAATATTTACGGGTGTACATTGGTCAGTTGCGAAAAAAATTGGAAACTAATCCGGAAGAGCCGGAATTTATAATCACGGAATCGGGTGTTGGGTATCGGTTTATAACAGACAAATAATCTTTAAGCTTTCTTTTTCAAATTAATAAAAGTCATATCATCAGTAATTCTTCAGGGGGGTACCAAATCAATAAACTATGTTAAATTAAGCATACAGAAAAGGCGAGATCGATAGTAGAGGTGAGGGAATTGGGTTTCTAATTTCTCGGGAAACCATCAAAACCCGAATCTGTTCCACAATTGCTTCGTCGTTTGATCACCCTGTCAGATATCGTTGAAAATTATACAGTTTTTTCCGAAATGCTACTCCCAATCATCTCTCATGGATCGGTATCATTTAATTTAAATTCAAGCCGGGTGATTCTGTTATGTTCCCTTTCGGTATTGAACATAAGGTTTTATATACCAGTTGAGGGTTTTCCCTGAAAGAAAAGTTTAAATGTAACTTGCTGACAGTTGTTGGAATGCTCCATTCGGTAGGCAACTTACTAATAAGCAATCTGTTGGTCCAGATTCTTAATTTATCGGGCATAGAAATCACACTGTCCATTGGTTTGATTAAGAGCCCAGTCTTAGCTGTCAGATCATCGTCAAAACGCGAATTCCTGGAGAAGTGATCCCGATGAGTGTGGAATTGGTGATTCTCTGGATCGGGTACAGGTTTTTAAGAAGCAATCATTAAGTGATGTAGTTTTCCCCAATGTTGAATATCATCCACCTTAAGCGAAAATCCCAATAGACGATAACCATAGATTGCTTCTTCTGGAAAATACCATGATAGCGACAGAGGATTAAATGATCGAATTCAATGAAGATTGATCAACATTTCCGGCTAAACCATCTATAATTGAATGAATTCATCCAATCTTCAGGAGTATGCCATGCCCACTGATGTTCCTTATATTCCGGTTGACACACTGGCCTCTTTTATGCGTGATGTATTCATTGGCTGTGGAGTACCCGCTGATGATGCTTCGTTATGTTCAGAAGTATTAATCACTTCAGATCGCAGGGGTATTGAATCGCATGGCATAGGACGCCTGAAACTGTATTATGACCGCCTTCGCAAGGGTATTCAAAAACCCACGACAACATTTGAAATCGTCCGAGAGACTCCGACCACTGCCGTGGTTGATGGACACCACGGTATGGGCCAGGTGATTGGAGTGCGCGCCATGGAGCTGGCCATTTCCAAAGCAAAACAATACGGCATGGGATCTGTGGCTGTGCGCAATTCAACCCATTTTGGAATAGCCGGCTATTATCCGTTGATGGCGGTCAAAGCCGGAATGATTGGTATGGCTTTCACGAATGCCCGCCCAAGTATCGCTCCAACCTTCAGTGTTCAACCCATGCTGGGCACCAATCCCATCGCTTTTGGCGCCCCTACTGATGAAGACTGCCCCTTCCTCTATGATGCCGCTACAAGCATCACCCAGCGCGGCAAATTCGAAGTTTTAGCCCGTCAGGGTAAACCGGCCAAACCCGGTTGGGCGATTAACGCCCAGGGGGAGACCATCACCGACGCGAATCAGGTTTTGCAGGGTTTCGCGAAAGACGCGGCAGCCTTACTTCCACTGGGTGGCGCTGGAGAAGACCTGGCCGGTTATAAAGGGTACGGATTTGCAACCATCGTGGAAATATTGAGTGCATCTCTACAGCAGGGCAAATTCTTGTGGGATCTTTCCGGCATCAGTCCGGAAGGGAAAACCCAGCCGAACTACCTGGGGCACTTCTTCATGGCCATTCAGATCGAGGCTTTTTGCCCGCTTGACGACTTCAAACACTCGACGGGAGAGATCATCCGCCAGCTGCGCGCAGCACGTAAAGCTCCCGGCGCGACGCGGATTTTTTCTGCCGGGGAAAAGGAATTCATCTCCGAGAAGGAAACCGCAGTACGAGGAATTCCAATCGTGCCAAACCTGCAAAAAGATATTTTGGAAATGCGTGAGGCTCTGCACCTGACTCAATATAAATTCCCATTCTAAATAAATTTGAATGCATCTCCGGATTGTTGTCCCGGAAAATGGGAGTAAAATAAAGGTTGTTCCGCCGCCGACCGGCTTCTGGTGGGCGGTTTTATTAATACCAATAAAATAACGTTCCGGTGAAGTAATGACAATAAAAGCTTTTATTTTTGATTTTGATGGCTTGATCCTGGATACTGAGACTCCAGATTTTGAAGCCTGGCAGGATGTTTTTCAACAACACGGTCATTTTCTTCCCTTATCAGAATGGCAAAAATCGCTGGGGACAAGCCGAAAAGTTTTTGATCCACCGACATATCTGGAAGAATTGCTGGGACACCCAATTAATAAAAAAGCGGTGGAACACAGACATCAGGTCATTTCACTTGCCCGGATTTGCCAACAAAAAACACTTCCCGGTGTAACTGAATTGCTGGTTTCCGCGCGTGAACGTGGAATTAAGCTGGCGGTAGCTTCAAGCAGTTCCGCTGACTGGGTTTGGTTAAACCTCGCCCGCCTTGACCTCGCCCAGTACTTTGACACCATCTGCACAGGAAATGAAGTTCATGAAGTTAAACCCAATCCGGCTGTGTATCTTCTTGCTCTAAAGGAACTTGGAGTAAAACCAGAAGAAGCTGTAGTTTTTGAAGATTCTCCTAACGGGATTAGAGGGGCGAAAAATGCGGGAATTTTTTGTGTGGCAGTTCCCAATGGTATCTCCAGTCAGTTGAATGTGGAACATGCCGATCTGATCATCAAGTCACTGGCCGATATTACAATCAACGAAATCCTGGCAATGCCAGCAAAATCCTGAAAGGTGTGTATTTTAATGGAGATCAATTTTCCTGCCGGATTTTTATGGGGCGCCTCGACCGCGTCATACCAAATCGAGGGAGGTTGGAACGAGGATGGACGCGGCCTCTCCACCTGGGATACTTTCAGTAAGAAGCCAGGCAATACTTTCCACGGCGATACAGGTGATGTTGCTGCCGATCATTATCATCTCTGGAAAGAAGATGTTGCCCTAATGAAAAAGCTTGGTCTGCAGGTGTATCGGTTCTCCTTTGCATGGCCGCGCATTTTTCCGGAGGGTAAAGGGAAACCAAATTCGAAAGGTCTGGATTTTTACGACCGCCTGGTGGATGAATTGCTTAAGAATAATATCCGTCCGTTTCCTACTCTCTATCACTGGGACCTTCCCCAGGCTCTTGAAGATAAGGGGGGATGGACGAATCGGAAAACGGCAGAGTATTTCTCTGAATTTGCCAGCCTGCTGGTCGCACATTTTAGCGACCGCGTGAAAGATTGGATTACCCTGAATGAACCCTGGGTAGTTGCCATGCTCGGCTATTATTATGGAGAATTTGCTCCTGGAATTTCCGATCAAACCTCCGCGGCGGCAGCCACCCATCATCTCCTGTTGGGTCACGGGCAGGCCGTGCAAGCCATGCGATCTGCCGCGAAACAACCGCTGCAGATCGGAATTACTCTTAACCTCAGCTCCATTGAAAGCGCGTCAAAATTACTCGAAGATATCAAGGCTGCCAATCTCCGAGATATTCATTTGAATCGCATCTTTCTCGATCCTTTGTATTACGGTAAGTACCCGGATGATATAACCTCTGAACTTGGATTTGATCTTCCCTCAGGATATGAAAAAGATTTTCCAATCATTACAACACCAACTGATTTTCTTGGTATCAATAATTATTTCCGTGAGGTTGTGAAGTACGATCATCGATCTCCTCTCAAATATGACATGGTGCATCCTGACGGTGGCACATACTCTGAAATGTGGGAAATGACCCCACATGGCATGTATGACCTTCTAACCCGGTTGAAGAAAGATTACCCGGTGAATGCCATCTATATTACTGAAAATGGAACGGCTGTCACAGATGGCGTGGATGCAGATGGCCGCGTCCGAGATTCTCGCCGCATACAGTATCTGCAAGATTACATAGCGGCTGTTCACCAGGCCATCCAGTCTGGAGTGCCTGTCAAAGGATATTTCGTGTGGTCATTAATGGATAATTTTGAATGGACGCGCGGTTACAGCCGCCGTTTTGGAATCATTTTTGTTGATTATGAAAATGGCTGCCGCCGGATACTTAAAGACAGTGCCCGTTGGTACAGTCAGGTAATTCGCCAAAACGGTTTCAAATTAAAAACATATTACGCGGAACCTTTTCAACAGTGATGATTGTTTTCGTCCCTTTGGAAAGGTATACTATTTGCCAAACAAATGAATGAAACAATGATCTTCTAACTTCCAAATAACTATGAAAATTGAAGACTTGATGGCCATCCTTCCAGAAAGCTACAGCGCGGTTGACCGTGAACTGGTACAGCGCGCGTATTCCTACGCGGAAGAGGCCCATCGGGACCAGAAACGGGCCTCCGGAGAACCATATATCACCCATTGTGTGGCGGTGGCTGGAATTCTGGCAGAGATGAAAATTCCTCCCGTGGTGGTAATCGCTGGTCTATTGCATGACACAGTGGAAGACACAAAGATCACCAATGAAGACCTGGCGCGCGATTTTGGTGAAGAGGTTGCCAAACTGGTGGACGGGGTCACCAAACTGACCAATCTGCCGCGCGTTTCCCGCGGCGACCAGCATATGGAAGATGTTTCCAATGAGAGCCCCACGCAACCAGTTGAAGAGGAAGAAACTCAACTCAATCGCAGCCGCCGGAGGGATCTGGCTTCAGAAACACTGCGGAAAACATTTATGGCCATGGGGGAAGATATCCGTGTTGTGTTGATTAAGCTGGCAGACCGCCTGCATAATATGCGAACGTTGGGTTTTATGCCAGAATCCAAACGCCGCCGCATCGCCCAGGAGACTCTGGATATTTTTGCTCCGCTGGCGAATCGCCTGGGGATCTGGCAGATGAAATGGGAACTGGAAGACCTGGGATTCCGCTATGCCATGCCGGAAAAATACAAGGAAATTGCGGAAAATCTGGCCGAGCGTCAAGAAGACCGTACACGTCAGGTCCAGAGCATCCAGGTCAGGCTGCAAAATATCATGGCGCAAGCCGGCATAAAAGTCGAAATTTCCGGCAGGCCCAAGCATATCTATTCCATCTATAAAAAGATGATTGAAAAAGGAAAACCTTTCGAAATGGTGCGTGATCTGCGCGCCTTTCGTCTGATTGTTCCCGATATTCCTTCGTGCTACGCCGCGTTAGGGGTGATCCACACACGCTGGCGGCCAATTCCCCACGAATTTGACGATTACATAGCCGCCCCGAAAGATAATTTCTACCAATCCTTGCACACAGCCATTATCTATGATGATGGGAAACCCCTGGAAGTGCAGATCCGCACTCCTGAAATGCACCAGAACGCGGAATATGGTATCGCCGCCCACTGGCGGTACAAAGAACGCGGCCGGCGTGATGAGACATATGAGCAACGTATCAACTGGATCAGGCAGTTGATGGACTGGCGTCAGGATGTGAATGACGCCCAGGAATTTGTTGATAGCATGAAGACGGACGTCTTCCAGGACCGCGTGTATGTTTTCACCCCAAGGGGAGATATCATCGACCTTCCCGCCGGCTCGACACCGATCGATTTCGCCTATCATGTTCATACCCAGATCGGTCACCGCTGCCGGGGCGCGAAGATCAATGGCAAACTTGTTACCTTGGATTACACGTTAAAAACCGGCGACCAGGTGGAAATTCTCACCGCCAAACAGGGCGGTCCAAGCCGCGACTGGTTGAATGTTAACCTGGGATTGATCCGCACCCAGCGAGCCCGGTCCAAGGTGCGCCAGTGGTTCAAAAAGCAGGATCGCGATCAAAATATCAGCCAGGGGAAGACTCTTGTTGAACGTGAATTGCGTCGGTTAGGCATCACCGATTTCGACCTTGAAAAGGTCGCTCGAGATTTTGAATACCATGAAATAGATGACCTTTACGAGGATCTGGGCTGCGGTGATTTTTCAATGGGCCGCATTATCAATCGCCTTTCAGAAGTTGAGAAAGACCGGCAGCCTGATGTCTTGGAAACAAAGGTTGGAGGGGAATCCAAGAAAGTCGGCAATGCGGTTATTGTCCTGGGGTTGAAGGGAATTCTCACCAGTCTGGCACGCTGCTGCAACCCGGCTCCAGGAGATGAGATCATTGGTTACATAACCCGCGGGAGAGGCGCCACCATTCACCGGCAGGATTGTCCGAATATGCTGCGCCTGACAGATCGCGATCGGCTGGTAAAGGTTAACTGGGGTGAAGCTCAAAAAACATTCCCTGTCGCCGTTCAGATCAAAGCTTATGACCGACAGGGGCTTATGGGTGATATCTCCTCCATACTAACCAACGAAGGTATCAACGTACTGGATATAAATCTAAAGGTAAATCAAAATTTGGCCGCGTTCAATCTTATTCTTGAAATCGGTGATATCGCCCAATTGAGTAGAGTTTTGACAAAAATAGAAAATCTTCCCAATGTTCTGGAAGCCCGCAGGCAAAAACCGGGGTAATTTACAAGATTTGTACAGATTAATACTTTACGCATTGCTACCAATGCGGTAAAATCGCTCCGCTTTGCATGAAGCCTTTTTAAGGACATAAATTGAAGGATAAGACAATAGGTCAGAAGATCGCGATAGCTGCAGCCGTGATAGGTTTGGCGGATTCGGTCTATCTCTCCGTTGAGAAACTCACACACAAACAGTCCATGTGTATGGTGGGATTTGGTGATTGTTGGACTGTCAATAACAGTAATTATTCGGAGATCATGGGCATTCCCATCGCCATTTTCGGAATATTAACATATCTGTTACTGATTGTTCTTTTGGCTACCAAAGGTAATAATCTGATATCTTCCTATAGAAAAGATCAAATCACTTTTTTTGTTTCATTGATCGGATTTTTTTATTCAATATACTTGACCTACCTGGAAATTGCGGTTATAAAAGCGGTCTGTCCGTTCTGTGTGCTTTCCGCGGTCATGATTTCAATCATATTTTTCTGCTCTCTTATACGTCTGGTTCAAAACCAGCAAGATCTAACTTTGTCCCTGGAGGATAAGAATGGCTAGAATCAAATGTCATTATCTTGATTGTGTTTTTATTGATGAAGGAATGTGCAGCGCGGCTGCTGTTGAATTTGATCCGGATTCAGGGTGTATGACATATAATCCCAATGCCGAAGCCAGCACGAATGAAGATTGGGATGAAGAAGAAGAGGAATTGGAAGAATGGGAAGAGATTGACGGCGAGGATGATGAAGACGACAGCCTTTGGGCTGACGACGAGGAAGAAGCCTACTAGCCGAAAAGCAATTTCTTTTGTAAAATGTGTGTGGTTTCGATACATAAATTCGTAACCACATGAATGATCACCTTTTCCCTCCCTTTTCTTTCCCGGGAGGGATTTTTATCTTTACAGGTCAATATGTCAACCGAAACTCAGAAAAACCTTAAATTCAATATCCTGGCAAACATCGGAGATGGCTCATTCTTTGGTTTTGGAATTGGAATTTCTTCTTTTAATACTGTCATCCCATTATTCGTCTCGACTCTGACAAACTCTGCCATTCTTATTGGTCTCATTCCTGCCATCCATAACGTCGGATGGCAATTTCCTCAGCTCTTTACTGCCCACAAAATTACGCGCATGCCTCGTTTCAAACCTTATGTGATGCTGATGACCATTCAAGAGAGAGTTCCCTTTCTCGGTTTGGCAATAATCGCTCTTCTCTCCCCTATGATTGGGCCAACAGCAAGTTTAACCATAACATTTCTCCTGCTAATCTGGCAGGGAATGGGAGCCGGATTGACAGCCAACGCCTGGCAGAATATGGTCAGCCGGATTATTCCATCAGACATGCTGGCAACTTTTTTCGGGTTGCAATCCGCTGGTTCCAACCTACTTGCCAGCGTTGGAGCCGTAATCGCGGGGTATCTGCTGCAAAACACTGCTTCTCCCGGAAGCTTTGCCATCTGCTTTATAGCCTCTTCCGGGATGATGGTTATCTCTTACATTTTCCTTTCGCTAACACGTGAACCTGAACGGCAGGATTTACCGGAAGATAATTCCAGAGAAGACTTTTGGCGTAAAGTGAAAGACATCATGAAATTTGATGTGACTTTCCGCTGGTTTATCATATCGCGGAATGCCTTTCAATTTGGAATGATGGCCCAGGCATTCTATATTATTTACGCGATAAAAATTCTCCACATGAGTATGGAAGAAGCGGGCTTTATGACCGGTCTCCTGTTTATTACCCAGGTAGCCGCAAATCCCATCCTGGGTAGGATTGCTGATAAATGGAATAGTTCAAATGTCATCAAAGCTGGCGCAGTAGCTATCGGCCTGGCTTCTCTTCTCGCCTGGTGGGCGCCTTCAGCAGAATGGTTCTACGCGGTCATAGTTCTCTCGGGAACCGCCAGCACCGCCTTTTGGACGATTGGCATCGCGAAATCTCTTGAATTTGGGAAAGAAGATGAAAAACCGACCTACGTTGGCCTTTCCAACACGTTAATCGCTCCGAGTACCATTCTCGCGCCATTAATTGGCGGTTGGCTGGCTGACATTAGCAGTTACTCGGTTACCTTTATAACAGCAGCTGTGTTTGCCGTAATCTGTGTAATCAGTATGCAGATCTTTGTGAAAGATCCGGGTAAAAGAGTCTCCACTGTCTGACTTGTTTTTAGACTAATGAACTGTATAATGTTTATACGGTAACCGGGTAATAAGGAGGCTGTATGGGTAAGACAGCGAACGTATCACCTCTTGTTTTACTTGCATTGGTCTTCGCGGTTTCTCTCTCATGCAATGCGCCGATGATCAGCAATACCGGGGCTAATAACCCGCAAAATACCAGTGAACTTCCTTCCAGCACACCAGAGCAGCCATCGCAGACTCCAGTAACACTTACAGTAACCAATACACCGGTTCCACCTACCGCTCCCCAAGTGGATACTGTAACCCCCACATTAGTTCCTATTGTAAATACGCCTACCAACCCTGTTGCCCAGACTCCGTGCAATAAGGCTTCATTCATCGCGGATGTCAATTATCCAGATGGAACTGAAGTTTTCATTGACAAAAATTTCACAAAAACGTGGCGTTTGCAGAATGTTGGTACTTGTACCTGGACTTCGGGTTATAGAATAATTTTCGATTCAGGCGACCGAATGAGTGCGCCAGATGAAACCGTTTTGACCAATGGTTCTGTTAACCCGGGTGAAATGGTGGATATCTCAGTTCAACTGAAATCTCCACCCGATGCCGGTACGTACAAAGGATATTACCGGCTTAAATCATCAGACAATGTTGTTTTTGGTATCAACAACTCGGGAACTGACGCATTCTGGGTGGAAATCAAGGCTGTAAAGTTACAGCTCTTAATTCCAGTTGTTCCTCTGCATGTTGTGCCGACATTCACCTCAACACCCTGGTTTAAGAAACTCAAACCAGGGATCATCGTTCCGATACAGCCGTAATCCTGGCAGATCGGCGCAGAAAAGGAACACCCACCTGATGTGATTCGGGTGGGTGTTTTGGGAGGCTGGGGGCAAAGGAGTCGAACCTCTACATACAGATCCAGAGTCTGCTGTCCTGCCATTAGACGAGCCCCCAAAGCTTGCTCGCGCCCCCATTTATACCACCGGCGGCAAGAAGTGTCAACTCAAAAAAATTATCCGAAAGTGAGATCGCTTGTTGCAACCGTTTCACTACCTCAAACATATCAATGATCTCCATACTCTCGAACAGCGGCGGTCTGATCTTTTGCCTAATAACCACCGTACGCAAAATGCCGAACACCTGCCCGGCAGAAAGCCCCATTTCTTCCACCATTGTGCGCATGGCAGGTTTCGCGGCCTCGGGTGTCATTTCAGGCAAGGACTCTAGCACAGCCAGTCTTCGACGGGCAACATCCGCCAATTGTGAAGCTGTCAATCCTTTGGCAACCAATTCTTTGACTTTAGGTTCGCAATAATTCCGGAAAAACCGCAAATTCAGGAGCTTCCTCCAGTGGGGCTGGTTGCAAACCGAACTCGTACGTGAATAATGGAAGGTGGCAAAGTACTCGAGAAAAATCAAAAATCCAAAGGCTTACGCCGCAGGGCAACACTTTCCACCAGTCCAATAGCCAGAACTGTGGACAACAGGGAACTCCCCCCGTAACTGATAAATGGCAACACCAGACCGGTTACAGGGATGACGTTCAAGTTTACACCGATATTTACTGCCGTCTGGAAGAACAACAAAACACCTATACCATAGGCGATCAGAGAACCGAACATATCATTTGCTTCCCGTGCCACACGAAAACACCGGTAGATCACAAAAACCAACAGGCTGATAACCAAAACCGTGCCGACAAACCCAAATTCTTCGGCCATGGCAGAAAAAATAAAGTCAGTATGGCGGACTTTTAGATACCGTAACTGGACCTGGGTTCCATGACCATACCCCATACCAAACAAGCCACCCGATCCAATGGAAATTAAAGCCTGCTCCACATTGTAGCTGTTTCCATGACGTGAAGTTGGATCTGGGAACAGGAAATTTAATACACGCATCTGTTGATAGTTTTCAAGAAATGGAAATAGCGCGATAACCGCCAAAATCCCGCCAATTCCAAAGAAAACAATATATTTGGGGGGTAAACCGCTGATCCACAACAAAGAGAACCATAGCACAACCAACACAATGGATGTACTCAAATTGGGTTGCAGGAGGATCCAGAGCACGACGCCGAAGGTCAACGCGCCGCTTTTGGCCACCCAGATCAGGTTGTGGGGCTCATTGTGTGTCCGTGCGAAATAATCTGCCAGAACGATCACCATGATGATCTTGACAAGCTCGGAAGGTTGAATAAAGAAGACACCGGTATCCAGCCAGCGAGCTGAACCAAAACTCGCCTGACCGTAAATATAGATCACGATCAGCGAGACCACGGCGAAAATATACATAGGCCGCGCCATATTCCCCAGAAAGTGATAATCCACCACGGCGGTCGCCAGAACTACAACCAGACCGGCAATTACGAAATAGGTTTGACGGTTGGCATAGCCAGCCAGCTCAATAGAACCCGCCACCGCCGACCGGATCATGACAATTCCAAAAATACAGAGGATGGTAACGGTGCCAAACAACCAGTAATCGAAATGGCGCCAACTTTCTAGCCGAAACATAATTTCCTGATGATTAACCCACCCTGCGCCTCTGGCCTGCCCGTAGAGGCACATCGGCCACCAAACGCTGCTCACGACCGTCATGGTTGATCAGTACACGAATCTCACCGGGATCGATATCGATATACCTGCAAATCACATTCATGAGCTCGCCCTTCAGTTTTTCTACTTCGTCATTGGTGAGATCGGTGCGATCGTGGATCAAGACCAGTTTCAGTCTTTCCTTCGCCTGATTGGCGCTGCTTGTTCGAGTTCCAGTGAGTCGATCCATCCAGCCGGTCATACTTCCTTCTCCTGATCAATTAACCCGGAAGAGTTTCTTAAAGAAGTCATCTTTGGCTTCCAGTGATGGGAAGGGGACGTCTTCTCCGCGCAGACGGCGCGCAATATCATGGAATGCCATACCGGCTCGTGACTTCGAGTCAGTAACCACCGGCTGACCACGGTTGGCGCTTGATATGACTGTCTCATCCTCAGGGACAATTCCAATCAAAGAAATGGCAAGTAGCTCAGTCACGTCTTCCACACTCAACATTTCCCCGCGCTTTACCATATTCGTGTTCAATCGGTTAATGACCAGGCGTGCCGGTCCTTTTTCCTCCGATTCGACCAACCCTATAATGCGGTCAGCATCTCGAACCGCGGAGACTTCCGGATTGGTCACTACAATCACGATATCCGCCGGGGCAATTACGTTTCGAAAGCCGCGTTCAATTCCGGCAGGCGAATCTATGAGTATCCAATCAAAGTCCGGCCGCAGTTCGTCGCATAAACGCACCATGTCCGTTGGTGAGACGGCACTCTTATCACGGGTTTGCGCGGCAGGGATGAGGTAAAGTTCAGAGTTCTGTTTGTCGCGGATCATGGCCTGCCTAAGCCGGCAGCGCCCTTCGACCACATCCACCAGATCATACACGATACGGTTTTCAAGCCCCATGATCACATCCAGGTTTCGCAGACCGATGTCCCCATCAAGGCAGACTACTTTCGCGCCGTCCATACTGAGCGCGACGGCGATATTCGCGGTTGTGGTGGTTTTCCCCACACCGCCCTTCCCAGATGTAACTGTAACTACTTTAGCAGCCATTCGTGTACCTCAATAAGTAGGATGTTTCCAGGGTTGGATGTTAACGATTCCCAATTCAAGTGACGCGTATTCGGGTCCCACTTTTCCCTTACGTGGTTTGTTATCATACGCGGTGCCTGCAATTCTTAAACTCATGGGGGTCATCTCTAAGGCGCAGACTATTGCCGTTTCATTCCCTTCGCAGCCTGCGTGCACAGACCCTCGCAGGCGTCCCCAGATAATTACATTACCGCCCGCAATAATCTCCGCGCCGGGGTTGACATCGCCCAGTACAACAACGGATGCCGCGTTCTCTATTTTCACACCTGAACGCAGTGTTCGCTGGACAAAAACTGCGCTATCCGGGTTAACAGTTGGTTCTTCTTCCGGCAGCGCCGGGAAGATCGGTTTGCGGGGCGCCTGGATCTGGGTGGCAATGCCCAGCATCAGGGCTGTTTTTTCCGTTACACCGCTTGTACTAATAACAGCGGTCAGAGAAATACCAAAATCACCCAATTTGTCCCGCAGCGCGCCAAGCTCTGCCGCTTTCAGGGCGTGACTGCCCACATCCAACGCGACGCGCGCCCCCTGGAAGAAAGCTGAACGCTCTTCAATATTACGAAGAAGGTGCTCCCGTAAAACAGCCCAATCACCGTCTCCCAGGGTTACAAGAAGACCATCATT
>CAYNJT010000072.1:0-11099 GCA_964397625.1 uncultured Leptolinea sp.
ACCAGCAATAACGGCGCTTTCGCGATGAACCCCTGGTTGTCGCACGACGCGGCCAGCTTTTCTTTCATCTCCGGGTCGTCAATCTTCAGGATGGTATACAGCATCATATTGCCGGCAGTCGGGGCGCGCAGGGTGGCCTGGATGAGGCTTTCCACCACGTCATAGGGCACCGGTTTGTTCTCAAAGGCGCGGGTGGAACGCCGCTCATGGATGGCTCTCAAAATGTCATTCATGCTCTGCTCCATATGGTGGGGTGTCAGCCGGTTGGCTGCGGGATCACTTCTTCTTCTTCGGTTTGGGCTCCGGCAGTTCCGGCAGGCTCGCGCGGATCAGCTCGGTAAGCCAGTCGGCGTTATCCCACTTTTCGCCGGAAATGTGCAGGTACAGTTTGGAGCCGGGGTAGGCCGGGGCTTCCTCCACCGAATCGCCCAGGAAGCGGCGGCCGGCTTCCGTCGGCTTGATGAACAGGCGGTCATCGCACACCAGGGCGATGATCTTGCCGTTGCAATACACGCCGTATTCCCCGAACATCTTGCGCGCGGTGATCTTCCCCGCGCCGGACATCTGCTCGACCAGATAATCCACGGTTTCCTGTCTGCTTGCCATGCGGATAATTATACAGAAAATGGGCGCGAAGAATTACCGCCAGAACCCGGCATGCACGGCTCGGGCTTCGGCATCCAGTTCCGCGCAGGGACCTTCCACCTGCATGGCCCGTTGGCTGCGGGAAAACACGTCACGGCAGGGCAGCAGCAGGTGTTCCGGCGACGGTCCGACGATGGCGTACAGGTCTTCTTCGCTGAGGGCGTAAACCACCCGGCCGATGCGGCTCCAGTGGATGGCTCCGGCGCACATGGCGCAGGGTTCGGTGCTGGCATAGAGCGTGAAGCCGGTCAGTTCATCCGCGGAATAGCGGCTGGAGGCCAGCCGCGCCAGGTTTGTCTCGGCGTGGCCGGTCACATCGCGGCCGGTGATCACCGTGTTCCCGGCTTCGAGCAGCACCTTCCCGCTGCCATTCACCAGAATGGCGCCAAAGGGATGGTTGCCGCGCTCACGCGCGGCCTGGGCGACTGCAATAGCCCGGCGCAGGTGTTGGATATCAAGGTCATTCATGGCTTGCTCCATATTCTATTTACCAGATTGTAACCCGGCGGCACGGTTGCCTGTATTTCTGGTTACCCCCAAAAAGTATTAATTCTTTGTATGAAGACGGGTCAACCATGTACGCGTCATGGCAGGTATTTTCAGGCTCACGTATTATGTAGGAAATACTTCACATTGGAATTTCGTATGAACAGATCACGTTTACTGACCATCTTCTTTGTTGTTTTTGTTGATATGCTCGGCTTCAGCCTGATCCTGCCGCTGCTGCCGTATTACGCTGAATCATATGGCGCGTCTGCTTTTCTGGTCGGGCTGCTGGTAGCCTCTTACGCGGCCGCGCAATTAATCGGCGCGCCCATCCTGGGCCGCCTTTCAGACCGTTACGGACGCAGACCTGTGCTGCTCATCTCGGTCGCCGGGACGTTCTTCGGCTTTCTGCTGCTGGGTTTTGCCGATCCCATCGGCCAATCACTGGCCGGTATTCTTTCCCCCGGGTTGGCCAAAAGTTTCGTCATCGGAATCCTTTTCTTCAGCCGCATTTTGGACGGCCTGACCGGCGGGAATATCACCGTGGCGCAGGCCTATATCGCGGATATTTCTGACGAACAGAACCGGGCGAAAAGCATGGGCATCATCGGCGCCGCTTTCGGGCTGGGTTTCATCATCGGCCCGGCCACTGGAGGATTGCTTTCGCGCTGGGGGTTCAACCTGCCGGCTTTCACCGCCGCGGCCGTCTCTTTCACCAACCTGCTGTTGATCTATTTCCTGCTGCCCGAGTCGCTTACCGTAGAACGGCGTGAATCGGCGCAGGCCCGCAGAAAGCCGCCATTTACCCTGAAGGCGCTCACCGACGCGCTGAACCGCCCGGGGGTTGGCCCGCTGCTGCATATCCGCTTCTTCTACGGGCTGGCCTTTGCCAGGTTCCAAAGCGTGTTCGCGCTATTTGCCCAGGCTATCGGGTTTTCATCACAGACTACCGGGTATATTCTGGCGTATGTCGGCATCCTTTCGGTCATCACCCAGGTGGGGTTGATCGGCCCGTTGACCCGCCGCTTCCGTGAGAATGTGCTGATCATCACCGGCGTGTGGCTGATGTCCTTCGCCCTGCTGGCATGGTCGTTCACTTCCAGCCTGATCCCGCTGCTCATCGTCATGCTTCCCATGGCGCTGTCAGGCGGCGTGTTGAATACCGTGCTGCAGAGCGCCATCAGCAAATCAGTTGACCGCGAAGAGGTCGGCGGCATGCTGGGCATTTCCTCCTCGCTGGAGGCTTTCACCCGGGTGATCGCCCCCACCGTGGGCGGCTTCCTGCTCGAAAAACTGGGCGTCTGGTCGCCGGGTGTGTTCAGCGCGCTGCTGATGGCCTGGGTGGTGGTCTTCACCTACCGCCGGGTGATTATCCCCGCGCACCGGTTGAAAGTATCCGCCGCCGAATAGGAGCTTAATCCAGAATATTAACCAGTCCGGCCAACGCGGAGCGCATCCGGGTAAGACTCCACCAGGCGGGCGGCTCCATCGGCTGCCAGGTTTCCATTGCCTCACGGGCAAGATGATAACCGTGATCCATCAGCTCAACGGAGCGGCGAAAATCCCACATGGGAACGGGCGGATCAATGGTCAACCGGATATGCCTCACCGGAATCCCCCGGGCTTCCGCCAGCTTTATCTCCATTTCGACCTGGCGGTTTTCCACTGTGCGACTGTATTTCCATAAGAGCGGGTGCATGCCCCCTGTTGTTTCCTCGTCTTCTTCCTGCGGGTCGAATAAATCCAGCGCGATGATCTCGGTGGCGCCCTGCTGCATGGCGGCTTCCACCGGCAGGTTGCTCACGACGCCGCCGTCCATCAGGATGCGGCCGTCTTTATTTTCAGGCAGAATCCATGGGGGTAATGTCATGGAAGCCAACACACTATCCAGCACACGCTCCTGAGGATCAATCCCGAAAACCACCGGTTCGCCGGCATTCAGGTCGGCGGCCACCGGGTAAATGTACACACCGTCCAGATCACAGAAGCGTAAATCGGGCGTCAAACCGTTCTGAATGGCGAACTGGCGCACCTTATTCAGGGAATGTCCATTCTCTTTTTTGAAAAGAATCTGCATGGTCTGCCACCACAGATTGGTGGAAAGCAGGTCCTCATGCATGGTGCTATGCCAGATCTCTTCCAGCTTCGCGATTCCTTTAAGGTTGACGCCGTGTATGGCCAGAAAAGCGGCATTGGCGGAGCCAATGGATGTGCCGGAAATCAGCTCGGGCTGATATCCGGCTTCGAACAGCGCCCTCAACGCTCCCACTTGCAGAGCGCCTCTGGATCCCCCTCCGCTTAGTACAAATGCGAGTTTACCGTTATTAATCGATTTCATTTCCACGTTCCTGTTTATTCTGTATACGAATCCGCCCTTGCTCTTGTTTCGCTGCAGGGCAGTTAGTAGACAGTGTGTTGATTATTTTACTAGCGACCAGTATAATATCGTTGCTCGAAGCTTTCAATACGCAATCTTGACCGCGGTGTCGAATTAACGACATTTCAACCGATTCTGTCTATCAAAAAGGAATTCCATATGTGGGCGTCAGGTGATATCGACCGGCGGATACGTCGTACACGCGAAGCCATCCAGAACGCGTTGATCGAGCTCATTGAAGAAAAGGGCTTCGATGCCATTTCAATCACCGATATTACTTCAAGGGCAAATATAAACCGCGGCACCTTCTATTTACACTACCACGATAAAGCCGACCTGCTTGAAAAGACAGAAGATGAGCTTATCGAACACATAAAGGATATTCTTATCAAGACCGGGGGGATTGACCTGGAAGCCTATTGCGTTTCCGATGAACCCATACCGGCCATGGTAACCCTTTTTGACTACATCGGCAGCCGGGCGCGCTTGATGTATGCCATTCTCGGATTAAAAGCCAACCCGGATGTTCAAAATCGTATTAAAAATGCCATCGCGGGAAACCTTTTTCGCATCGGTTTTATGGCCAATACCCGGCCTGAAGACCTGCTCGTTCCAGGGAATTATCTTATCTCGTATGTTACCGCCGCGCATATGGGTGTGGTGCAATCCTGGCTGGAAGGCGGCTGCAAAGAATCGTCGGAAGAAATGGCGCGGATTCTCGCCCGCCTATCCTTCCATGGGCCTTTTCACGCCATTCGAAAAGCGGGAGAATCCGCCTAGATCCTGCGGGCGGTCAGGCCGACAAAGTTGAAATAGCGCCCGCCTTCCGCTTTGATCATCTCCCGGTCGGAAATGGCGTATTCATTATCGCATTCGAGCCAGTCTGCCCATGCTTCGGCGCATCCTGGTAGGCTGCGGCAATCCGTAACACTGACCAGTTTAGACCGCTGCCAGAGCTCCTGCCACCAGTCGCACGAGTGAAATTCATACTCCGGTTTCACATATTGGCTGATATCCGCCGGGATATTTTGGCCATATTCCTCAACAAATCCCGGCACAGCCATACCCAGCCAGCCGCCCGGTTTGACCAGCGGCGCCAGGTGCTGGTCAAGGTAGGATTCATTCGCGCCGAAATATTGAAAGGCATCCACACTAATGGCCGCGTCAAAGTAGTTGTTGGCATAAGGGAGCTCATGGGCTTCCGCGTGAATGGGGATGATGCGGTCTTCCAGTCCCATCGCTTTGAAACGCTCATAATTTTCGGTCGCGCTGATCCACAGATCGGTCGCGAACACAGTCACGCCTAACTCTTTGGCCAAAAATATGGAGGTCAATCCCTTGCCGCACGCCAGGTCAAGCACCCGGCTGCCTGGTTTTAAGTCGAGGGCGCCTGTCAGCTCTTCCAGCAGCTTCATGGCATTGGGACCCATCATATTGGCTTTTATAAAATCTTGATCATATGCCGCGCTTTTTGGATGGTTCATGGATCAACTCTTCCTTGTTTGTTATGCGCTGGAATGAAACCAGTTTGTTTTAGGCAATTCCCTATTGTAACCTTATGCGAGCAGGAGTATGATAAATAATGAACACTCATTATCTATAATTCAAGGGTGAACCCATGCCTCGTTCCAGCCGAGAGAAAAGCAATGAAACCCGCGCGAACATTATCGAAGCCGCCTACCGGTTGTTTGTGGAAAATGGGTACAACGCCACCGCCCTACGGGATATCAGTCAACGCGCCGGGGTGACAGTTGGCGCTGTTTACAACCACTTTGACACCAAGGAAGATATCTGGCTGGCGGTGCTGTATGAAAAACACCCCTACCATGACATCTTGCCTCTTATTTACTCGGTAGAAGGGGAAAGTCTTTCTGATGTTGTGCGTTCGGCCGCGCGGTTGCTGGTACGCGAGTTATTAAACCGCCCGGACCTTTTTAATTTGATGTTCATCGAGATCGTGGAATTCAAAGCTGTGCATGTGTCTGACCTGTACAACGCCATTCTCCCGCATCTTGGGCCGCTTCAGAAAATGTTGATCGGCAAGCAGGGGCGGCTGCGAGATATTTCTTCGGCAATATTACTGCGTTCCTTCATGGGCCTTTTCTTTTCATATTACATCACTGGGGTCTTACTAAAGAGCATTCCCACAATCACCACCGATGAAACCTCACTGGACAAGTTTGTTGACCTGTACCTGAACGGCATTCTGGCGGATGACGATCCCTCCCGGTTGGAAATGGCGGGTAAATGAAACAGCGCCTGCTCTCTCTTATCCGCAAGGAATTTATCCAGATCATGCGCGATCCGCGCACCCTTGTGCTGACTCTTATCTACCCGGTGGCCATGCTGTTTCTGCTCGGTTACGCCATCACCAATGATGTGCGCAATATTCCCCTAGCGGTTTTGGACCGCGACCATACCAGTCTATCACGGGCGCTGCTGGACGCGTACCGTTCATCGGATTATTTCAAGCTGGAGTATTACATTACCAGTGAGGATGAGATGAATTATTTGATTGAAAGCAACCAGGCGCGGGCGGCAATCATCATTCCACCGAATTACGGGCGCGATATTGTTGCCGGCCGGGTGGGGCAGGTGGCGTTCATCATCGATGGGTCCGACCCCAATGTGGCTGGCACCGCGCTGACCGCGGCTATCATGGTGGGGCAATCGCAGGCAACGAAAATTGTTGCCAGCCGCACAATGAGGCCTCCCCAGACACAACTCCCAATTGATGTGCGCACCCAGGTCTGGTACAACCCGGGAATGATCACCGCTTATTACATGATCCCGGCGCTCATCGGTATGATCCTGCAATTCCTGACCACATTTCTCACCTCCACATCCATCGTGCGCGAACGGGAGCGCGGAACAATTGAGCAATTGATTGTCACCCCCATTCGCTCCTGGGAACTGGTGGCGGGGAAAATGCTGCCGTATGTATTAATCGCCTTCTTTGACATGATCGAAATACTGGTGGTGGGTGTGTTGTTGTTCAATGTGCCTATCAACGGCAGTCTGATCCTGCTGCTTATCCTCTCCTGCCTGTTCCTCATCACCACACTGGGGATCGGGCTGTTGATCTCCACGGTGGCCAATACTCAGCAGGAGGCCATGCTGACCACCATGTTCACCCTGCTGCCGTCCATATTTCTGTCTGGTTTTATGTTTCCTCTGGCTGCCATGCCGACCTTCCTGCAGGCGGTCAGCTATGCCATTCCCCTGCGTTATTTCCTGATCATCACCCGCGGCATCGTGCTGAAAGGCACGGGAGCAGGTGTTTTGATGCCTGAAATTCTGGCGTTGTGCTTCTTCGCCATGTTGGTGATGGCCGCCACAGCCCTGCGCTTCCGCAAACAATTGGATTGATTCATGCCTGATCCTATTCTGACAGTTCAACATCTCTCCCGTTCCTTCGGCCCCGTTAAGGCGGTGGACGATGTCAATCTGGCGATAATACCAGGGCAGATCTACGGCCTGGTTGGGCCGGATGGAGCCGGAAAGACCACCACACTGCGGCTGATCTGTGGAGCGTTCAAACCGGATAACGGCAATGTTGTCATTGGCGGTTTTTCGTTGGATAAAAAACCGGAACAGGCGCGCGAATTGATCGGGTACCTGTCTCAACAGTTCTCTCTTTATGAGGATCTGACTGTGCTTGAAAACATCCGTTTTCTCGCGGAGATACGCGGATTTTCCAGCGAGGAATGGCTGCCCCGATCGCGAGAGAACCTCGCGTTTGTAGGACTTGGAGAATTTGAAAACAGACTTGCCGGTCAGCTTTCAGGAGGGATGAAGCAAAAACTGGGTCTGGCATGCGCGTTGGTCAACCGGCCGCGCCTGCTGCTCCTTGATGAACCGACCACTGGTGTGGACCCTGTCACCCGGCAGGATTTCTGGCAGTTGGTCATTCGCCTGGCCGGTGAGCAGGGGATGGCCGTTCTGGTATGCACCCCGTATATGGACGAAGCCACCCGTTGTTCACGGGTCGGTTTTATGCGCGGCGGTCGCCTGATTCAAGAAGGCACCCCCAGCCAATTGCGCCAGTTATTGGCTGGGCGGATATTGGAGCTATCCGGCAGTCCGCTGCCGCTTCTTCTGCAGGCAGCCCGCGCTGACAAAGCTGTGGAGGATGCCCAGCGTTTTGGCGACCGTCTGCACCTCCGTGTGGCGCAGGACCAGACAGCAATAGTACGCCGGCGTTTGACAGACGCGATACGGCTAGCCGGCGGCACGGTTCAATCCATTCAGGAGATCGCGCCTCTGTTGGAAGATGCATTTATTGAGCTGGCTGGAAAGGAAAATGGTGAGATGTAACATGGCACCTATTATTTCCGTTCATGAACTTACCCGCCGCTTCGGCGACTTCACGGCAGTAGATCACATCTCCTTTGATATTGAACCCGGACAGGTGGTCGGGTATCTTGGCCCGAATGGTTCCGGCAAGACCACGACCATCCGCATGCTGCTTGGGTTGATTCGCCCCAGTGAAGGTTCCGCGCGGGTGATTGGATTTGACGCGGCTACCCAGTCTGAAGAGGTGCGCGCGCGTACCGGTTATATGTCGCAGAAATTCGCTCTCTACAATGACCTGACCGCGAGGGAAAACCTGGCTTTCTACGCGGGGGTATACGGGGTAAATGAAAAGCGCCAGGTGGATGAATTACTGGAAAAACTGGGGCTGGTGGAAGTGAGCGGGCAACTGGTGCGAACGCTTTCCGCCGGATGGCGGCAGCGCCTTTCATTGGCGGCAGCCATTGTTCATCATCCTCAATTGCTGCTGCTCGATGAACCCACCTCGGGGGTTGATCCTACCGCGAGGCGGGCCTTCTGGGAATTGATCTACGACCTGGTTAATAACGGCATCACCATACTGGTAACCACCCACTATATGGACGAGGCCGAATACTGCGGTCAGGTGGGTATCCTAAACAACGGAAAACTGCTGGCATTGGATTCGCCAACAAATTTAAAGGCAACCCTGCCCGGGCGTATGTGGGAAGTGTTCCTGCGGGAAGAGAGCGGCGAAAGGACTGATCAATTACTGCCCCTATTAGACGCGATGGCACCCGCGCCCGGTGTATTACGCACAAGTCTGGCCGGCGACCATGTCCGTGTGCTGGCGAAAAGCACGGTCAAACAGCGTGATCTGGCCGCCGTTCTTGAGAGCCATGGGTTTGATCAGGCTCATATTAATGCTTCCGCTCCGCTTATGGAAGACATGTTCATGTCGCTGGTTTCAAAAAAGGAATTTTAAAAAGATGACAACTGTCCCGCAAATCATTAATATTAAACAAGGTGAAACATGCCAGAGAATATGAAAAGGTTTGTCCCTGTATTTATCATCATCCTGGGCGTCGTTATCTATGGTATCTATTACCTTCTCCAAACCACGTTTTTTAACACGGGTGCCATCGCGTCAGGGACGATTGAAGCCAATGAGGTGCGTCTGGGGGTGGTGACGGGAGGTATTGTGGATCGCATGCTGGTCAATGAAGGCGATTCTGTGAAAAAAGACCAGTTATTGGCGGTTGTTAAACAGGGAGGGGGAACCTCATCGGGCAGTATTCGTTCACCTTTGAATGGCGTTGTGTTGATGCGGGCAGCCGACCCGGGTGAGATCACCACCGCGGGCGGCGCGCTGTTGGTGGTGGCCGATCTGACCTCTGTTACATTAACCGTGTATATCCCCGAGTCACAATACGGGCAAATTTATATCGGACAAGACCTGCCCGTGACAGTGGATTCTTTCCCGGGCAAAGTGTTTGTCGGCAAGGTCACGCATATTTCTGACGAAGCTGAATTTACTCCGCGCAACGCGCAGACAGTGCAAAACCGCAAGAACACTGTCTACGCGGTGAAATTGACCATTGCCAATCCTGATCTGGATTTAAAGCCCGGTATGCCGGCAGATGTGTCGCTGAAATTAAACTAGGCGTACCCGCCTGTATTAATCCGCTTCCACGCCATCCGGACTGACTTTAATCTGAGGTTCCGGCTGCTTTCCGGTCAAAACGACATATGTGTAAAGCGCCAGAAGAAGCAGGAAGGAAACAAAAAGGCAAACCGGGATGATCTCCAATGAGGAGTTTTTTGCCAGAACACCGATCACCGCGGGCACCAGGGCGGAACCTATACCGGCAGCGCTCATCTCCATGCCGATAGTATTGGCGGCAAAACGGGGTGAAACACGATCACTGGTGCCAGACATCAACCCCGGGAATATGGGCGCAATAGCCAGACCGGTCAGCGCAATGCCTGCCAGGCTGATGATATTGGATGGGTTCCACCACAGCATGATCACACCGACCATGGCCAGTCCGATGCTGGCAAAGATCAATGTATGCAGTTTGATCTTGCGGGTATACAGACCGGCGGAAAAGCGGCCAACGGTAAAGAATGCCCAGTAACTGCCGGTAAGCAAACCGGCCACGGAAGGCTCAATACCGCGGCTTTCTGTCAACAGGGTGTAAGCCCACGCGCCGAGTGATACTTCCGCTCCGGTATAAAGGATAAACAATAGAAAACTCAACCATACCCTGGCCTGTTTCAGGGTTTCCTTATAGGGTGTTTTGTAATCCGTTAATTTCTTGGTGGTGTCCAGCGCGGCTTTCTTTTTCTCAGTTTTCCACAACGGGAGAGAAATGAAGAAGCAAATAGCGAGAAACAGTTGGAAGGAACCAACAATAACATAACCCAGGCGCCAGGAGTGCAGCGAGTTGACCGCGAATGACATGATCAACGGGCTCATGGTGACACCAATTCCATAACTGGCATGCAGCCACTGCATAAGCCCTTCGTGGAAGTTGGCGGCCACGAATGTGTTAAGACCGGCATCAATCGCCCCGGCTCCCAGACCGGCGGAAAAACCCAGCACAACCATGAACCCCCAGGCCGGTGAAATGGAATACCCAAAGAGTGTGAGTCCGGTCAACGCGCAGCTTCCCGCCAGTGTGCCACCCACACCAAAGCGGGCGATAACCTTGCCATTCATAAAGCTGGACGTCATGTAACCGAGGGTTGCCATCAGCAATAACATGCCCATGGAATCCAGAGGTATGGAAAAATCAGATCGAATGGTCGGCCAGGCAACACCCAGCAGCCCATCGGGCATACCGAGCGCGATAAAAGCGATAAAAGATAGCAAGATGATCGTCTTGCGCGCGTTGATTTTTAGTTTTGCAACCATAGAAAACCCGTCCTCCCAGACAGGAAGGCATTCTAGCACAACCTGTTTGTTTTTGCTTACAGTAACCCGTTTAACGGATGAACTTCACTGTTTGTAATGCGGCCATGAAAACTGGTTCATGGGACTTCCATGTTTTCTCCGGGGCAATCATGACACATTTAAATACTCGAGTTCCTTGAATAATCGCGATGACCACCCTGCCGTGTATGGTATCACCCTCATTCGCGCCAGGATTTTCAAGGATAATCCCATCTACCGCCCGGTATGTCATCGTGAAATCCAGAGACTGAGCGGGTATTGAATCAATCTGCAAATTTTCTATGTCAGAGAAAACATAGGAGGGTTCGTTGTTCTTGAAAATACTTACGGCGGTATTCAGGTCAACCGGTGATGCGTGTTTTT
>CAYNJT010000072.1:11199-15409 GCA_964397625.1 uncultured Leptolinea sp.
TTGTTCTTGAAAATACTTACGGCGGTATTCAGGTCAACCGGTGATGCGTGTTTTTCTCCGGTTAAGTACATACCCGGTCCGCTTTGTCTGTCACCTTTTTCCGGGAACATGGATAAAGTTCCACCACCCATTTTGACAACATAATCCTTCAACGGTTGAATCTCGAAACCGCCTTCCGGATTTAAGACTGAATAATCCATTATATGATCACCTTCCTGCGTGTTGGAAAAATACCCGGAACTGTTAAAAGCGCACCCATTAATGGTGAATATCATCGCCAGAGAAAATCCTAAAGAGATTGTACAGGCTGATAGCTTGCGCGAAATCACAACCGAACCCTCCTTAAGGTAGACCGAATCCTTGCTCCAACACCCGGATAATCTGGAAAACCGTTTGATTGACCGGCGTCGGGATATTGTGCTTTTTCCCAAGCGCGATTATTTCGCCTGCAAATAACTCCACCTCGGTCTTTTGCCGTGCTTCAATATCCTGCAGCATGGAAGTTTTTCCGAGGGGTGACAGCCGATTAAGAACTGGATACCAGTCAGCGATATCTTTTTCCGTCAGGTTTATCTTTTCAGCCTGTGCCACGGCTACTACTTCGCGCATCAAGGCTTCCATCAGAGCTTGCGCGTTCTGGTTGGTTTGCAGTACCTTGTATGGTGAACCAGTTACGGCGGAAACCTGGTTGGCGCCCACATTGACCATTAACTTCCACCACAGCCACCAAAGCATATCTTCGGGCGTTTTATATGCGATGCCTGCTTTTTCAAACGCTTTCTGAATTCTCTGTACTCTCGGGGTGATGACTTTATTTTCGGCTTCCCCGAAATAATGAGTTCCTGGAACCGTATAGTTGATCTCATTGCCAACCCGCAGGGCGTCAATTCCCAGAGAAAGGGCGTAGAGAACCTTTTCCTTTCCATATAGAGCGCCAATATAAGCTTCACTTTGAATGCCGTTCATCATGGAAAGAATGGTGGTTTCAGGGCCGATGAGTTTATTCAACCCGGGAATGGCTGCTTCCATATGCTGGTGCTTCAGAGCGACAATAAGCAGGTCAAGGGATTCACCGGCAGTTTCGGGGTTGACTACCGGAATCTGGAAATGTTTTCCATTGACCGTCAGACCGTTCCGGTTTAATTTTTCATAATGATTTCCTCGGGCTACCAGCACAGTCGAAAACTCTTCAGTTTCATAGAAACGGGACGCGAAATACGCGCCAATGGCCCCCGCGCCGAGAATACCCACTTTTCGAATTTCCTTCATCCATCCACCTGTGATTTTTTAGAAGAATTGCCAGTCAGGTTCTATTTTACTTGGTGTTTTCATCTTGCCGGAAACAAAGGCACCAGGATATTGGATAAACCTGGTGACCGGTAAATATTAATAGTGGATTTTTCCCGGCAGCTTACTTGGTATATTTGAACATCCGCCATTCAGACGGCGTTCCCGACACGCCATTGGCGCCAACAGCGGTCACCCGCCATTTCCCGGGTTGCGTGCCGACAAAATTGAAGGTGTACGATGTGCCGAATACCTCGTGAGTGGGTTTATTGGCAGGCCAGACGAAACAATCAGAGGTGTTGCTGGTGCTGCAGGCCATAAGCTCGAGAATGTACTTGGCAGCGCCGGGCACAGGCGACCAGGAAAAATTGGTTGTCCTCGGGTATGTGGAAAAGACCTGCCCTTCCGTGGGGGTTAATAATGCTGGAGCCGGCAATCCTTGAACCGGTGTTGAAGAAGGAACCAGGGTGGGAGTGGGCTGAGCGGTGGGAGGCTGGTTCTGGGCAGGTGCCGCAGGTTGAGCGACAGCCGCCTGCGGCGCGGAAGAAATCGAGAACTTCCGCGGTAGTTTTGCGAACACCGCGCCGGCCAGGTTGTTCGCTTCGTTTAATACAGTCTCTTCTTTTTGGGATTCAGGGACGACCACATACAGACTTACCATGGTGTTGCCGCGCACCGCCGCGAATGCGCCGGTACACCGTGGGGGAACGGTGATCCAGGCCCAGTAGGTCAGATCATTACCACCCCCGGTAAGCATCTTCGCGCTGATCGTGCTGGAGCTTTTACTCTGCGCGACAAGTTCGGTGAAGAATCTTTTGAAATCCAGAGCGTCTGCCAGTGGTTTAAGCTTAGCCAGCGCGGCTTCATCCAACCGCACACCCGCCATTCCAAGCAGCATGGCCTGCCCCTGCATAATATTTGCCGCGTCTTTATCCTGCCCGGCACCAAAGGAAAAAGCATAGAGGCCGTCTTTCGCGTTGGAGAAAACACAACCGCCCGGTGAAGTTTTTGGTTCACTGGCCGGTTCATTGAAGAATTTTTCCACGTCTGATTTAGAAACCAATGAACAGAAATCCAACGGACCACTGGCCGATTCCGCTTGCGCGGGTGCTTGTGGAACAGTTGTCGGTATGGCTGTTTCCGCAGGCTTCTCAACCTCACTCGTGGGGGTCACACTCGGCAAATCCATTGAGGATGCTTTACTGGCGTTCAATAAGTTGGTGAGATTACAGGCAAGCAAGGGAAAAGTAACAAAAATAAAGATCAGATGACGGATTGACTTATTCATTTTAGTCTCCCTCCATCCATCGAATTCTTTTGAACCGACTATTCTGTAAGTATAGTCAACTCAAAAGAAACGGCAAATTTGTACGTTCTCCTATAGATTTTTCAAAAGTAGACAGGAGAGTATGTAAGCACCGATTGGGCCCCAGCCGCGGCTAGCCAGAAATCACCGGCAAACGTTCCAATCTGCTGATCTCAATTAAATGCACATACCCGGTAATAGGAGGGTGAACATAGGATGGATCCTGACATTGCTTCACGGGACCATTCTCCAAAGGCTTTCTGGTAGGTGAAAGTTATTTGCCTTCGAGGTCAATTATTTCTTATCTTGCGCGCTTATTTCAGGCAATTAAATCTAAACCAGCCGGAAGGGGTGCCCAGCTTCCCGTTGGCGTCAATGGCCGATACCCGCCATCTACCAGGTTGTTTATCAACAAAATTGAATGTGTATGTTGGTATGGTAGTTTCACGTGTGGTTTGTTCGATCATAGGATGAGAATAGCACGTATCCGGGTTGGTTGGGCTGCAGGCATCGATCTCTACCAGGTACTTGCTGGCATTTTGAACAGGTGACCAGGTTAGAGTAATCGTGCGTGGGTAGATATTAATCTCAGTCCCGTCTGCTGGAGATAACAGGATGGGAATTTCTGATGATTGAGGAGCCGTTGTGGATGTTGAACTGGCAGATGGTGAAGACGGCTCAGTGGATTGAAGACTCTCCTGGGTAACGGCAGGCGCGCTCGCTGACGCAGGTGCCTGTTCCGAGGATTCCGGTGCTGAGACGGTAGGGAAGAAGGAAAATTTTTGGGGTAATTTGGCGAAGATCTGCCCTGCCAGGTTATTGGAGGCTGTCAGCATGGCTTTTTCTTCCTGAGTTTCAGGAACTACTATATACAGACTGACCAGGGTGGTACCCCGAACAGCCAGGAATGCGCCTGAACGTCGTGGAGGGGTGGTGATCCAGGCCCAGTACGTCAGATCATTTCCGCCGCCTTTGAATAAACGGGCTGTGATCGTGGATGAACTTTTTGACAGCGCGACCAGTTCAGAGAGGTATCCTTTAAAATCCCGTGTGTCAGCCAGCTTATTGAGTTTGCCAGTGACTGTCTCATCCAGCTTGATCCCGGCCAATCCCAGCAGCATGGCTTGCCCCTGTAAAATGGTGGCTGTGTCGTTATCCTGACCCGCGCCGAGCGAGAAAGCGTAGAGTCCATCTTTTGCGTTGGTGAACGTGCACCCGCCATTGGCTGATTTTGGATCATTCGCCGGTTCACCAAAGAATTTTTCCACATCCTCTTTTGAAACGTATGAACAAATATCAGCGAAACCTTCAGGAGTGGAGATAGCCTCTTCTAGTGTGGGAGTCGGCGCGTTTATATCTACAGGTTCAGGTGTCTCCTCATGGATGTAGGCTGTCGGCAGTACCGTCCCTGTTCCCGGTGTGGCCACCTGTGGGGTGAGCAGAGAGGTGCTGAGATTGCAGGCTAAAATGGAATAAATCAGTGGGATCACCGCCAGAACGCGGAAATTCTTAATCATTCAATACTCCCCATTACGAATAGGCGAAATCAAAACACCATTAAGTATATACGACTTTAGCGATAATGGATTACCATAAATAAAAAAGAAACCCGCTTTT
>CAYNJT010000073.1:0-15364 GCA_964397625.1 uncultured Leptolinea sp.
ATGCAGCTTAATTTCATGGAAGCCTTTCTAAAAGGAGAACCCACCCCGCCTCAATCCAATATTGATGCCATGGCGAGATACGCGATTGACCTCGTGGAATTGGCCAAAGTGGACGCGGTCCTCATCACCTGTTCCACCATGAACCGTTCTTACCCCTTTGTCAGCAAAGCGTTGGAACCGTACGGCGTTCCGGTTATGCCGATTGACCTTCCCATGATGCAGAAAGCGGTCGAGCATGGCGGCCGGGTGCTGGTCGTTGCCACCCACGGGCCTTCGGTAAAAAGCACCCAATTATTATTGCAGGAAACCGCCGAGAAGATGGGCAGAAGAATCGAGTTCAGTGGGCTTCATATCGAAACTCCCTGGCACAGGCTGGCGGAATTCGATGTCGAAGGTCACAACCAGGCATTGGCGCAGGCGGTCAAGGAAAAGATGAAAGAAGAGAAGATTGATTGCGTCGTTTTTGCCCAGCTTTCCATGACAGTATTCCTGCTCTCCTATCCCGATCCCGAAAAGGAATTCGGTATTCCGATTTATACCAGCGGCAAGTGCGGATTTGAAGCCATGCGGGAAATATTGCTGAAGAAATAATAAATAGGAGCTTGCAGAATGACGAACAGCTATTTCAAACGTGTTAGGCAATTGACTCCAACAAAATTCTGGATCAATAATCCAACTCGGGCTGAAGCTGAGTTGGCATTGGTCGAAGGCGCGCTGGGTTGTACATGCAATCCCTCTTATTGCGGAAAAATGCTTTTCGACCGGCCGGATGAAGGGGAATACGTCAGCCGGCTATTGGACGAAATTCTTCCCGGGGTGGATACAACCTCCGCCGCTGAAGAGGAGTTGCAGCGCAAGCTGGTAAGCGCTATCGCCGAAAAATTCATGCCGCTTTACACACAAACCCAGCAAGTTGATGGGTTTGTCAGTATTCAAGGTGACCCAATCCATGAAGATGATCCAGCGGTTGTTATCCAGGAAGCGCGTAAAAATCGGCAGATCGGTGAAAATATTTGCTGTAAGATTCCCACCACAAAGTCCGGTTTGATTGCCATGCAGACTTTAATTGCTGAGGATATCCCTATCAATGCTACTGAAGTATTTGCAATTCAACAAGCAATCGATCTTTGTGAGTTGTATCAAAAAGTAAGCCAATCCAGTGGAAAGCACCCCAAATTATTTATCTCCCATATCACAGGTATATATGACGATTATTTATGTGAGACTGTAAAAAGAGAAGGTATTGATATTTCCCCCGATATTTTATGGCAAGCTGGTTTGTCGATAGCCAGGAAACTTTACCGGATATATCTTGAAAGGGGTTACCCCGTTACATTTATCGGTGGGGGCGCGCGGGGGCTGCAACATTTCACTGAAATGGTGGGGGGTGACGTTTGCATAACAATCAATTGGAACGGGACTGCAGATCAATTATTGCAGAACGATATTCCGGTGGTGGAACGACTATTCAATCCTGTGCCAGATTATGTGGTCGAGGAGTTAATGGAAAAATTACCAGATTTTCGCCGCGGATATGAAGAAGGCGCAATCAATGTTGATGAATACGAGACATTTGGCCCTGTAATGAAATTTCGCAATAGTTTTATCAGGGACTGGAATAGAGTACTTGAAGAAGCAGTAAAAAGGTTGGAAAGAAACTAGTTACGGAGTATTCAATGCAGAATCTGTTCAATAAGAAAAATGAAAAGATGTCTACGAGTGGAAAGAATGAAATACGCCGCAAATTTCACTTTGATGAAATAGGTGTGCTGGTGGCTGTCTTGGTGATGGTTCTTCTGCTTAGCCTTGGCAGTCCGTATTTTTTTACTACTAATAACTTATTGAATGTTGGTCGTCAGGTTTCTTTCTATGGGTTATTGGCAATTGGATTGTCCTATGTAATCGGTTCTGGGCAGATTGATATTTCCGTCGGCCGGTTGATTACCTTGATCACGTTTGTAATGGCTTGGTTGATGAATAAGGGAATTAATCCCTGGCTGGCGTTTGGAATTGGAATTGGGTTGGGTGCGTTGTGTGGATTATTGAATGGAGGTTTGAGTCTTTTCTTTAATGTTCATCCAATGATTATCACGTTGGGAACGCAGAACCTGTTCTGGGGATTGGCGGTTGGCCTAAGCAACGCAAAACCGATAGTGGTTTGGCAGGAATCCTCTTTTCTTGAACTTGGACCAGGAAAAATTCTGGGGCTCCCGGTGCCGTTTTTCATTTTCATACTTATTGCTTTGTTAGGACAAATCGCCCTAAAGAGGAGCGTTTTCGGAAGACATGTGTTGGCAGTAGGCGCCAATCGACATGCCGCTATTTATGCGGGTATTAATGAAAGAAAGATACGGTTAGCAACAATGGTCATGAGCGGTGTCGTGGCGGCTTTGGCTGCGGGTGTGATCCTCTCCTTTTTCCAAACCTTTGACCCAAATGTTGGTTCCGGAATGGAGATGGATGCGATCGGTGCGGCAGTCATCGGCGGTGCTGACCTAAATGGTGGATACGCATCCGTCTTGGGGGCATTTCTGGGTGCCTTTCTGATCGGTATTTTACGGAATGGTTTAGTGCTGATGGGGGTGGGCGCTTACTGGAATAATTTTGTCACAGGAGCTGTAATTTTGATCGCTGTTGCTGTGAGTACAGCGCTTAAAACACAGCGAAAATGATAGTGTAAAAAAAATATTGACATTGGAGGTGGTTGAAAAGAAAATTTTTATTTGAAGTTTGATAAGCCGATATTGATAAAGGAGAAAAAAATGTCGAAAAAATTTTCATTAGTGTTTTGCTTACTGGCTATCGCTGCTCTGCTTATTGTTGCTTGCCAACCGGCAGCGGTGCCAGAAAAAGCAGCGGAAGAAGCGCCTGCGGAGGAAGCATCTCCAAAAGAAAAAGCCTTTTTTGGATTTGTGATGCATAACTTCGAATCCGAATTTTCTGTCGAAATCAAGACTGGAGCTGAAGCTGCTTGCGCGGAATATCCGGATAGTGTGACATGTGAAGTAACTGGCCCTACAAAAATGGATGCGCCGACGGCAATTTCAATGTTTGAAAGTTTGCTGGCCAAAAATCCCTCAGGTATGGCCCTGGTTCCCAATCCCCAGGATCCCTGGATTCCTATCCTGAACCAATATGCCGAACAAGCAAAAATCATTATGGTTGCCAATGGTGATGCTCCCGGAACTCCCCGCCAGGCTTATTTTGGAGCAGATGAATTGGCCTTTGGCCGCGCTGAAGCGCAGGCAGTCATCGATGCCGGTATTACAAAAGGCCTTGTGATCATCGGTTCCTGCTATCCACCGGCTTTGCCTTTGCAGCTCCGTGATCAAGGCGCGCGTGAAGTGTTCGCAGAGTATCCTGACATTGTAGTTGAGACCTATGATTCCACTGCTGAACAGACCACCAATTACGCCTTTTGGGAGAATACGGTTACCGCCAACCCCACGATTGTTGCCGGTATTGGCTTATGCACCTTTGAAGGCCCCACATTTGCCGATTTGATGCCGAAGTTGAACGAGCAAGGCATTGACTTCGTTACGGTCACGGCTGATCTCATCCCGGAGACTTTGGACGCAGTGCAAAATGGTTTCGTGGACGCGGCGATCGGCCAGCATCCTTTCCTGCAGGGTTATTTACCCATGTATTTCATGATTGAACATGTCGTGAATGGCGCAGAATTACCTGCGGGGCAAGTGCTGCTGCCCGCAGAAATCGTCACGAAAGAGAATCTCAGCACTGTGCAGGAGAGAGCATCTGATCCTGCCGTAGCGTTGGAATGGTATAAAACTTTCCTCGCTGAAAATCTGGATTCGATTAAAGCGAATGTGGTTCCTTTCGCTGACTAATTAAATTAAGATCGCAGGTTTCAGAGCGGGAATTCCCGCTCTGAAACCCGGCAATTTGATTGTACTAGATAAGCGGAGAATTCATGCCTGCCGGTGAAACCATCCTTGAGCTGAAAAATATCGATAAACGATTTGGTGGGGTCCATGCATTGAACGATGTCAGTTTCTCAATTATGGAGGGAGAGGTTCATGCCATAGTTGGTGAAAATGGTGCTGGCAAATCAACACTCATGAAGATCCTCGCGGGGAACTATAAACCGGATGCGGGCAGGATCGTTCTCAGTGAAAATGAAGTGGAATTTGATAATCCTCACCAGGCTCATACGGTGGGTATTAGCATTATTTATCAGGAATTTTATTGTTTTCCATCTCTTGATGTTGTGGCGAATGTCTTTGCCGGAAGAGAAATAAACAAAAACCTCTTCCTCGATGAGAAAGAAATGAGGAAGCGTGTTTGCGATGTATTTAATCGCATGGGGGTGATGATCAACCTGGATGCGGCAGTCAGGGACTTATCGGTGGCTGACCAGCAGATTATTGAAATCGCCAAGGCATTGGTGTATGAGAGCAAAATCGTCATTATGGACGAACCCAATTCGGCTTTGACGGATAAAGAAACCAAGTCATTATTTGAGATTATCAAGCGAATGAAAAAGCAGGGGATCACAATCCTCTATATCTCCCACCGTTTGGAGGAAGTATTCCAGATTTGTGATCGTATCACCGTCCTTAGGGATGGTCAATTCATGGGCACTTGGGAAAAAACAAAGACGAATATCCCTTTTATTATTTCTCAAATGATCGGTAGAAAACTGGACGAAGCTTTCCCTGAACGTTCAATCATTCAAGGGGATGCAAAAACAATCCTTAAAGTCAAGAATCTTTCCCTCGAAAATTCACTTGAAAATGTAAATTTCGAAATTCGAACGGGTGAAGTGTTGGGATTTGCCGGTTTAGAGGGGAGCGGTATTCGCGAGCTGTTTCATATTCTATTTGGCCTGCAAAAATATACTGGCGGCGAAATTCTTTATCAAGGGAAAAAACAGGATTATTCATTTTCTGATCAAGCCATCAGAGCAGGCTGGGGTTTGATACCGGCGAACCGCCGTGATCATGGATTGATCATGCGTTGGACAGTGAAAGAAAACATTTCGTTGGTTATCCTTGAAAGGCTCTTGGATGCCATGAAATTGATCCGGCGGTCTGCTGTTGATAGCGTGGCGGCGGATTATATAGCCAAATTGCGTATCTCGGCAGGTTCTACCGACAAAACTGTTTTGGATTTGAGCGGAGGCAATCAACAGAAGGTTGTAATTTCCAAATGGCTGGCAACCAATCCCAAGATACTTTTGTTGGATGATCCGACGCGGGGGATTGATGTAGGCGCGAAATCTGAAATTTATAGCCTTATCCAGGATCTTTCAAAACAAGGGTTGGCGATATTGTTTAATTCCTCTGAAATCGATGAGGTGCTTGGACTTTCCCATCGGATTTTGGTTGTCAGGCAGGGAAAAATTATAAAGGAATTCAATCATCAAAAGGCGGAAAAGAGCGAGGTATTAAGGTTCGTTTCCGGCAATTTCGATCAGGTTGAGGAACGAAAGTTCGAAAAACAGAATTATTGAAAAAGGAGTATTTGATGGACAAAAAAATAAAGGTTAATACCCGCTATTTTCAATTATTTCCCTCGGAAAAGTATCAGGGTTACGCTTTTGAGGAATTTGAAGCAAACCTTTCGGAATCTGCCTTTTTAGTGGTAGATGTGTATGGATTGGGACATCATCCTGATGACCCGCTTCCAACATGGAAGGAGCATGGCCATGATCAACGCGACCGCCCGGCGTTGGCATGGAAAGGTAGCGCGGATCACGAAGCGATTATTGTGAAGGATTCGTTGCTGCCAGCTCTTAATGCTGCCCGTGATTTGGGTATGACTGTGATTTACTTGAACAATAGTGCTCCAAAAATCGGTTTGGCCGAATCAGAATTTGGGAAGGTACTGCGCCGGCAATTGAATACTGACATGGAGCGGATGTTTGCGGAAGATATTGTAGATCCAAAAGAATATCATTATGGGGATTCGGACCATGTCAAAATATCGAAACTCCTGGAGCCGCGTGAGGGAGAATATTTTGTGCGTAAACACGTCTATAGTGGGTTTGTGGGTACGCGGTTGGATTTGTTGCTGCGTTATTTAAAAATCCATAATTTATTTGTCGTCGGCTTTTCCGCAGACGCCTGCCTTTTTACAACGATTGTGGATGCTCTGTGGCATGATTACAAATGTATTCTTCTACGCGATTGCACCCTGGCAAATGATTTTGAGGAGGAGCAGGCGGAATTGCTGGGTACAAAGCGCATGATTAAGTTGATGGAATCGTTGTATTGTGTGTCCATCACTTCCAGTGAGTTTATCGAAGCAGCCAAAAAGGTTGGATGAAACATTTTTTTTCGTTAACGAGATGATTTTTGGGTATGGTTGAGGAAAGGGTTAATTTCTCCAGTGAAGGCATCGCGATTTCCGGGTTGTTTTATTTACCTGAAGAATGGCCTGTGCAGAAATTATCCTGTGTGATTTTGGTTCATGGATTCTCGAATTCAAAAGATGAATTTGGCGGTTTCCCAAACCTTGCGGCGAGACTGAATAAATCGCGTATTTGCGTATTAAGTTTTGATTTTCGCGGTTGCGGGGAATCGGGCTCGAAGCCTGGATGGATGCTGTGCTCAAGGGAATGGCCGCTTGACCTGAGAAATGCGATCACGTATGCGATCAGTAGACCTGAAGTTGATCCGGGACGTATTGCTTTGCTTGGATTGAGCATGGGCGGAAGCACGGTTGCTTACGTCAGTGCCTTTGAGGATCGGGTAAAAACCATCGTCTCTTTGGCAGCCGTGGCGGATGGAAGAAAATGGCTGCAGCAGATTTGGCTTGAACGAAAAGGTTTGCCTGCCTGGAAACAATTCCTGACCGAGATTGAAATCTCTCAGAAGTATGGAAACGAACCGGACGGAACGAAAACTTGCCATCTGGCAGATATGCTGGCAAGAGATGATGATGATCGGATCCAAATGGAAGAATGGCATCGCACCTTTCCTTACTACATCCTAAAAGTTCCCCTGGCGTCGGTTGAGAGCGTGTTGAATTTTCGCCCTTTACATGTTGTAAACCAGAGTAAATGCCCGATTTTATTCATCCATGGCAAAGAGGACGCGCTGGTGCCCTGCCAGCATAGCCGCATGCTCTTTGAAAAAGCGCAATTGCCCAAGGAATATGTTGAGGTTCCTGAAGCAGGCCATGATCTGTTGATCGGAAATTGTAAGGAAGAAGTGCAAAAGATTATCCTCAACTGGTTCCAAAAATGGTTGTAGGAAGTTTTGATCATAAAGAATATTCTGGTTTTCATTCAAACCTGGACAAAAAAGATTTGGAGGATTTGTGGTGAAAAAGGAAGATGCATTGATTGTAATTAATGCAAATCAGGTGCCGCCATTCTGGTCGCTGCCGCCGAATCGAAGAGAATTGCGGGTTCTTCTTTCGCCCAAGATTCACAACACCTCGCCTAATTTGGCCATCGGACTCGTCACAATTCCACCGGGCGAGTCGGGAAATTCCCATTTTCACACAGCCGAGCAGGAAACCTGGTATGTGCTCTCCGGATTTGGAAAACTGATGATTGGAGATGAGAGAGTGGAATTAAAACCGGATATGGTGGTGGTAGCTCCTGTTGGCGTCACGCATCAAATTATTAATGACGGGAATGAGATTCTAAAAGCACTCTTCATCTTTTCGCCTGCGGGCCCCGAAGAAGAATTTATCGTCGAATAAGAACAACAGAAAGGTAGGAAGAGATATAAATGCCCCATTATTTCACAATGCCCAAATTGGGTATGGATATGACCGAAGGCCGCATTGCGGCCTGGCTGGCCGGCGAGGGCAGCTGGGTGAAAGCAGGCCAGCCGTTTCTGGAAATAGAGACAGATAAAGCTACCAATGAACTTGAAGCGCCTGTCAGCGGCAAGTTGGCCAGAATCGTCCATCCCGCCGGCGAGCAGGTGGCTTGCGGCACGATCATTGCCGTTTTTCTGGATGAAAATGAAGCCATGCCGGTGGTCATTCCCCAATCACTTGCGGAAAATGAAACGGCAACTTCAGAGGCCATTATCGAGGAAGGACCCCAAAAGGAAAAGCCGGAAATTGCTCCTGTTGCAGGCCAGCGATTTTCCGTCACCCCCTCGGCCAGAAAAATGGCTGAAGAATTGGGCGTCGATCTTACTGAGGTGGAATTCGCCGGCGGCCATATCAGCCGCGCTGATGTTCAACGTGCTTTTGAGCGCAGGAATTCGCTGCCTGTCTCATCTGAATTGGAAAGGATCATAAAGCCTTTGCTTGGCATCCGCAAAGTAACAGCCGAACGCATGTTAGCGTCGGTGAATGCCACTGCGCGCGTGGCGTTGAACCTTTCCGTTGACGCGAGCGCCCTGTCAGCCAGGCGTGAAGCCTCTGGCCGCCAGATCAGCTATAACGTCTTGATAGCCAAAGCAGTCTCTGTTGCGCTGAGAAAATACCCATACATGAACGCCCGTCTCTCGCGGGATGAAATCTGGGAATTTAGAACAATCAATATCGGTATTGCGGTGCAAACGGAGCAGGGTTTGTATGTGCCGGTCTTGCGCGAAGTGGATCGCAAGGAAATAGATTCCTTGCAAGCGGAATATCTTGCACTGGTCGATCGCGCTAAATCGGGAAAATTGACCTCCGCGGATTTAAGCGGCGGGACTTTTACAATCTCCAACCTGGGTGAAGAACATATTGAATCATTTGTGCCGGTGATTAATCTGCCGGAATGTGCAATTTTAGGCGTGGGCGCCATCCAGCCCAAACCGGTTGTTGAAGACGCGAACGTGGTGATCCGCAATATGATGATGCTCACTCTTGTCTTCGATCATCGCTTGGTTGATGGAAAACCAGCTGGCAGGTTTTTAAATGAAATCAAGGAAATTCTTGAAAAAAATGATTATTAGGACAGGAGAAAAATGAAAGTGAAAATCGGCTTTATCGGTTTGGGAATTATGGGCCGCCATATGGCAGGTCACCTTTTGGATGCAGGTTATGAATTACATGTTTATGACGTTTCTCAACCTGCTTTGGCTGCCCTGGTCGAGAAGGGCGCGGCCGCGCATGCCGGTTGCAAAGAGGTGACCGCTGCCAGTGATGTGGTAATCAGCATGGTTCCTGATTCGCCGGATGTGGAAAAGGTTGCGTTGGGGGTAGATGGGATCATTTCGGCTGCCCGGCCGGGATTGATCTATATCGACATGAGCACCATCGCTCCGGGTATGGCTGTTAAGGTATCTGAGGAATTAGGGAAACTGGGAGTGCGTTGCTTGGATGCGCCGGTCAGTGGAGGGGAAACTGGGGCGGCTAATGCGGCCCTTTCCATCATGGTTGGCGGCCCGGAGGATCTATTCCGTGAAGTGCTCCCAATCTTGGAAGTGATGGGGAAAACAATTACGTATTGCGGCGGCAGCGGCGCCGGCCAGATTGTCAAAGCCTGTAATCAGATCCAGGTGGCGCTTAATTTTGTCGGCATGGCTGAAGCGCTGGTATTGGGCGCAAAGGCGGGCGTCGATCCTGCTGTCATAGTAAAAGTGTTGTCCGGTGGTTATGCTCAAACCCGCGTGATGGATGTGCGCGGGCCGAAAGTGATCAAGGGCGAATTTGAACCCGGCTTCAAGAGCAAATTCCATTATAAGGACTTGAATATCATCATGGAGACAGCCCGACGGTTGAATGTGCCTTTACCGGCAACAGCTGTGGCGCATGAATTGTTCGCTGCCATGATCGCTTCCGGGCGGGGAGATCTGGACCACTCGGCTGTGATTAATATCATTGAAGATCTCGCAAAAGTGGAAGCCAGGGCGAAAGGGTAGTGGCTATATGAACAAACAATTGGATGCCGAAATATTAATTGATCATTTTCATACCATGCTGCGCATTCGTTTTCATGAGGAAGCGATTAAGAAATTATTTGCGCAGGGAAAAATTGGCGGATCAACTCACCTTTGCATCGGTCAGGAGGCTATTGCGGTGGGTGTGGTTGGGCTGCTTAAAAAAGAAGATTATATTGTCAGCACGCATCGCGGACATGGGCATATGCTGGCCAAAGGCGGCCAGCTCAAACCGATGTTGGCGGAAATCCTTGGTAAAAATGACGGTTATTGTAAAGGGAAAGGCGGCAGCATGCATATTGCCAGCATCGAATTGGGCAATTTGGGCGCCAACGGGATTGTAAGCGGCGGTTTGCCGATTGCAGTTGGTTCCGCCCTTTCCGCCTGCATGCGCAAAACGGATCAGATCACGGTGGTCTTTTTCGGTGATGGCGCTTCGAACGAAGGCAATACCCACGAATCCATGAACCTGGCTTCTCTTTGGAAACTTCCTGTCCTTTTCTTGTTTGAGAACAATCATTACGCAGTCTCAACTGAGGTCAGCCGTTCCATGGCGGGTAGTATGGCGAAACGGGCGGCGGGATACGACATTCCGTTTGCTGAAGTGGATGGCAATGACGTTGAGGCGGTGTATTTCAAAGCTGAAGAGGTGATTGAGCATGTCCGCTCAGGCAAAGGTCCTTTCGTGATGCAGTGCAATACGTACCGCATGGAAGGCCATTATTTTGGCGACGCGATGGTTTACAGGAGCTCGGCGGAGGTGGAAGAATGGCGCAGGAAAGATCCCATCCTGCGTGTTGAACAACTTTTCCGCGAGCGCTCGATCTTGACTGATAATGAAATCGTAAGTCTGCGCTCGGGGGTTCAGGCGGAGGTGGATGAGGCAGTAACTTTTGCTGAAAACAGTCCGCAGCCTGCTCTAGATTCCATTTTCAATGATGTTTATTCGGAGTGGCAATGAACAACACCAGAATGATCAGCTATAGGGAAGCGGTCGCGGAAGCGATGGCGGAAGAAATGGCGCGTGATCCGCGAGTTTTTTTGATGGGTGAGGATGTTGGTATTCACGGCGGTGCGTTTGCCGCGTCCAAGGGGTTGTACGACAAATTTGGCCCCGAACGGGTCAGGGACACGCCCATCAGCGAGTCGGTGATCGTCGGCGCGGGAGTGGGGGCTGCCCTGACCGGGATGCGTCCAATTGTCGAGGTCATGTACATGGATTTTATGGCGATGGCTATGGATTCGATTGTCAACCAGGCCGCGAAAGTCAAATACATGTTCGGAGGCCATGCCCAGGTACCGCTGACGATTCGCACGGCTTTCGGCGCTGGCAGGGGTAACGCCGCCCAGCATTCCCAAAGTCTGGAGTCTTGGTTGATTCTCATTCCGGGATTGATTGTGCTCATGCCATCAACGCCCTACGATGCCAAGGGATTGTTGAAGTCCGCTGTCCGCAACAATAATCCGGTGATTGTGATTGAAAATAAATCCTTATACGGTTCAACTGGCGAAGTTCCGGATGACGAATATGTAGTGCCGATTGGCAAGGCTGCCGTTCGCCGCGAAGGGCGCGATGTTACCATGATCGCGACCAGCAGAATGTGTAATCTGGCCGCATCTGTTGCTGAAAAACTCACCTCTGAGGGCATCGATGTGGAATTGATCGATCCCCGCACGCTGAAACCGTTGGACATGGATACGATTGCCCAATCGGTTGCCAAGACCCATCGGGTGGTGATTGTAAATGAAGGCCATAACACCGGTGGATTCAGCAATGAAATCTCATCCAAAATTATGGACAATTGCTTTTTTGATCTGGATGCCCCGGTGATCCGCGTGGCTTCCGAGGATGTGCCTATTCCTTACAATAGCGTTCTGGAGGCGGAAGTCATTCCGGCTGAGAAAGATGTCCTTGCGGCCGTGAAAAAAGCAATGGCCTATTGATTTGGATGAATTAAATCCGATCCACTAACCGGCAGTAAAAATATACTGCCGGTTTTCTTTTTTAGAATAACTTTTCATACCAGGGAAACGCCGATATTTAAAGGGTAGTAAAGCTATATAATTGATTTGCCGGGAACGAAATGTTGGAGGGAAGAATGGTTGATAAAGCTAAACTATCTCGTAAGATTTTCTTCTTTCTGTTTCTGATCGTAGTATTGTATTCGATCCTTTTTTTCATACCCGCGGGAACGTTCGATTATTGGCAGGCCTGGATGTACCTGATTTTGTTGATTCTCATGATGTCTGCCATGAGTATTTTCCTTATCAAAACCGACCCCGAATTGTTGCAGCGGCGTATGCAATACAGTGAGAGACGTAAAGAACAGAAGCGCCTCATATTCTGGTCTTACCCATTGTTTGTGTTAATCTTTATTATGCCTGGTTTTGACCAGCGCTTTGGTTGGTCGAATCTTTCCTCAGTAATTTCAATTATTGCTGAGGTCCTGGTGGTCATTGCTTATGGTTTTGTGGCGCTGGTATTCCGCGAAAATAGCTACACCTCGCGTATTATTGAAGTCGCACCGGATCAAAAAGTGATCGACACCGGACCCTATGCACTGATGCGTCATCCGATGTATGTAGGTATGCTGTTAATGTATTTCGCAACGCCGCTGGCTTTAGGATCCTGGGTGGCTTTCCTGGTTGCGCCGTTGATGATTCCGGTAATCGTCATCCGCATTAAGGACGAGGAAAAAACGTTGCTGGAGGAATTGCCTGGTTACCGCGAGTACACGCAGAAGGTCAAATACCGCCTCATTCCGGGTGTCTGGTAAGCGAATTAAAAAACCATTCACTATGATAAGCGAGGTGAACGGTTTTTCAACATTATTTTAATATATGCCCCGCTCCCTGAGCGCTTGCCTTCAGCGGTGCGTAGGGTATCGAAGTGAACAGTTTCTTTTATGTTTTTGCGAGGAGTGCGAAGCACGACGAAGCAATCTCAAACACCAAAGAAACGTTTGCCAATCTGTCGAAATCTCTTTCAGGAAACTCCTCCCCACCAGCGGCAGCAGCACCGAAAAAACTTATCCTATTAGGCAGCTTTACCATGCTTTGGATGGATAAGCCTGACCAGGCGATCGGCTGCGGTTACCAGCAGCGCATCAACCAACAAAGCGACAAGTGCCAGCCAGACTACGTTGAAGTTCCACAGGGGTTGGCGCAGGCTGTTCCGGGTCACGAACATCAAGTCGGTAAGGATAACGCTGAATATCTTGAAAGCGGCTAACAGCACCTGCGGCAGAATGGCCACAGTCAATCCGATGAGACGTCCAATGGTTTTGCGGGCATCGTGCGCCAGCATCAGGCCGGCTGTTGACATGCTGGCTGTTCCTGCGAATCCCAACAAGAGTTGCACGGGTGTGTAACCGACCGCGTCGGCACTGACCGTGAATTGCCCTGAACGCAGCAGCACGTAGGCCACATGTATTATTGCCGGCAGCACACCCGCCGCGAAACAGGCGCGATAATCCTTCAGGGTCTTTCCGGATGGATTCTTGCGGCGGGTTTTGATCACCAGCAAGAAGATCAGAAAAGCCGTAAAAGCCAGCGAAAAGGGGTTGTAAACGGTGTTCATGGTAACCCAGTTGTAATCCAGTGCGTCCACCAGGCCGTCCCATAATGGCCAGTACCAGGGCGTTTTTTGCTGCAAAACGATCTCAAAACTTTCCCCATCCAGGAAAAAGATCAAATACTTGTCTCCGCCCAGGTTTAGGGTTTGCAGGTCGTTGTTGAAGAAAAAATCGCTTTCCCCGGCGGCGGTCAGGCCGGTGACGCGCGTGAAATCGTAGAGCGCGCCGTCCTCGACCTTGACAGCCAGGTAGCCGCGGAAGTCGGTTGTGCCGCGGATGCGGCGCGTGCCGTTCGTGGTTTCGTCCGCCGTGATCGTGTAAGGTTGCTCGGCCGATAAATACGCGCGTGGGTCGCCTAACATGAAATACAATGGGGTGCTGGAAGAGACGCGCGCCTCCATGCGGTTGCGTATCTGCGCCATTACACCCAGCGGGAATTCTTCCCAGGCGGACATACCGGGCACGTAAAATCCATGACGCATGATGAACGAATTGCTCACCACGGCGGTGTGGACGTGGCCGAGGTAGGCTGCGGCGCCCTGGTTGATAAAACCCAGGGCGATGGAATCAACTTTCCAGGGTTGGAACGAGCCGCAGCTGGGTGTATCGACCACCAGCGCGTTCAGCGCGGGGATCTCCGCGGCGGTCAGGTTGGTATCCTCACCATGGTTCTCGGCGGTCGCGCCCCACATCCAGCGTGTGGCGGATACGTGCCGTACCCAGTAGAAATAATCGGATTTTTGCAAGGTTTTGACCAGACTATCCAGCGTCAGCGGGATTGGATCAGCGGCAGGCTGGTTGAGGTCGACAATAACCGGTGTCAGGATGCCCTGATCGATCTCCACATCCGAACCTAAAAAACTTTCACCATTTCGGATCCTCCGGCCGTTCTGCCACAATCGTTCGGCAGTTTCGATTGTCCCGCCGCTGATAAAGCCGATGGCTGGATAATAATCCATGCTTTTTAATATATCCCCGGTGGTCCACAAAGTGGTTTCGTCAATGCTTTGCGGGGCGGCAACCCACAGAATATACTTTGGCCGGTAAGCGATGGCCTGTGTGAGATTTTCGGTCAGGATTAGCCCTTCCGTCTCGGAGATGGTTTTTGCCAGGCTTTGATACGCATCCTGCGGGTTGCAGATAATCACGGTCTCCTGAATGGGTGTATCCATTGAAGCATTGCCCACATCAAGGCTGAACCGCCAGGCCCAATGAGTCAGGTTGAATCCGCTCTTGATCAGTCTAATGGCTTTTCGCAGCTCATATTGACTGAGTTCGCCTTCCCAGGATTCACGCGCGGGTACCTGACCGCTGAAGAGACTCTCCAGCACAGGCAAGGCGCGTTGGTCGCCGATCTCGCCCAAAGCCCAGGTGGTGGTATTGCGCGCGCCGTAATCCAGGCTTTCATCCCTCAACTGGATGGAGAGGGCTTCCACGCAGTCGCCTCCATAAGCGTCTTCAGCGGCAAGGCACAAGTTTTTTACGGTATAACCGATCCAGGTCGAGGAAACCACAAATAACATGACAAAAAGACTGAGACCAAGTATGGCGAGGTAAGCCATCATTCGTATGATTTTTCTGTTTTTAAGTATCACTTTCGTCTCCGGTGTAGAAAAAGACGTCCTCAATCTTGACGTTGAAATAGCGCGCAATGCGAAAGGCTAGAGTCAGGGAGGGCAGGTATTTGTCGTTTTCAATGGCAATCACTGTCTGACGGCTGACCTGCAGCAATTCGGCTAACTGTTCCTGAGTCAGGTCGTGCATGGCGCGGAGCACCTTGAGGTTATTCTTTTTGCCCATGGCCCCCATACTTTCTATCGAAAAAGAAGGACGAAATGCTATATAAGGTGATCAGGAACAGGGTCAGGTAAGCAAGGATAACGCCCAAGGATTCCAGGAAGAAATTGGAATCATGGCTCAATATCAATAAGCCCAAGGCGCTCAACCCCAAGGTGGGGGCAAAGATGGCATAGGTCAGTTGGGCGGCCTTTT
>CAYNJT010000074.1:0-15256 GCA_964397625.1 uncultured Leptolinea sp.
CGCATCTGCAAATCCGCCGAAGGACGGATACGGGTGGTCTCGTCGATCGCCCAGGAAATATATTCCAGCTGGTTGATTTTCTCCTGATCCAGCGCCTCACCCGCCGTCAGCACGGCGTCAATCTCCGCCTGAACCCGACTCAACGTTTCGGGGTGCTGCAGCAGCAAAGTAACCAGCCAGGCGGCCTGCCCGGCGGTGGTTTCGTGCCCGGCGAAGAGCAGCCCGGTGAAGATGCTGACGATGGTCGAGTCGTCCATGAAGCTGCCGTCCTTGAGAGGGGTCTGCAGCAGGGTGGTGATCAGGTCATCGTAGCGGTCGGGGTGACGGCGGCGCGCATCGATCAACCCCTGGAACACATTGCGGATGGCGGCTTTCGCCCGGTCGCGGCGCTTGAACTTGGGCAGCGGCCAGTGCGGCGGCAGGAGCGGGTCTAGGGAGCGGCTGATGTCGCCGTACAGCGCCCAGAACTCAGCGCCTAATTCACGCTCGTAATCGGGGCCAATCAAAGCCCGCCCGGCCACAAACTGCGTCAGGCGCAGCATCTCGGCGGTCACGTCCATTTCACCGCTTTGGCCCAGGCCGTCCAGCCAGCGCTGCACTTCAATGTTCATCGCCTGAACGTATTGGGTCATGCGTTCGCGCCGGAAGACTTCCTGCAGCACCGGGCGCTGGTTGTAGTAGGTCTCTTTATTGGCCGTAAACAGCACCTCACCAATCGAGGCCTTGAGAAAGGTGTATGCCTCCTGCATGTTGAGGCTGCGGTCGGTCTGCGTATAAACGATCTTATTGTATTCAGCTCCGCTGACCACGGCGGCGTACTGCGGGCCGAGTTTGATGGTAAAAATGTCACCGTGTTCGGCATGTCCGCGCCGGAACAGATCCTCGCGGCTGCGCATCATTTCCAGGGCATGGCCCAAAACGGGTAAACCGCCGGATACCAGCGGGGGAGTGGTTGGGTTCATATTGAGCTCCTTATGGTACCCATTATAGCCAGAATAAGTGCGGCTTCAATGTTTCTAGTAAAAAGTTTGATTGCGTCAGCTGCTGCCCAACCTGAGAGAGCCGAGAAGCAATTCCCGGCCGCGTTCATTAAGGTTGCGATCCCCCCATTCCAGGCTGAAAGCAGCCGGTGCATGAGGAGCAACTGTCGGCATGATGGAAAGCCTGACGGTTAGCCCTTGGTACGCAGGGTGGAACGGCCGCCGTCAACGCCGATGATCTGCCCGGTGATCCAGTCTGCTTCCGAGGACAGCAGAAATGCGCTGAGTGCCGCCATATCCTCGGGTGTGCCCAGGCGTTCTAACGCGTGCAGTCCGGCAACCGCCGCAGCCATCGGTTCATTGGAGAGGATGCTCTTGGCCAGCGGGGTACGGGTAAGGGACGGCGCAATGGCATTCACGCGGATTTTCGGGGCCAATTCTGTCGCGAGTGACAGTGTCAACCCATCCACAGCTCCCTTTGCCATACCCATCGATGCATGAAATGTAAAGCCCTGCCGGGTGACCACGCTGGAGAACAATACAACCGAAGCGATCCCTGCGCTTTTTTTGAGCGCCGGCAAGGCTGCCTGAATGGCAAGTGCGGCGCCCATTGCATTGACCCGGAAGTCGTTTAAAAAATCGGCCTCCGTGAGGCGCTGCAGGCTGCGTAAATTGATGGTACCCACCGCATAGACCAGACCATCCAATGATTCTCCGACATCTTTCGCAGCGCGGGAAAACAAACTGCCTTCATTTACGTCACCCACTGTAAAATCGGCTCCACACTCCGCTGCTAGAGCAGATAACTTCTCCTCACTCCGTCCGACCAGGTGGAGATCATAGCCCCGTGTATGCAGAATACGGGCTATGGCTGAGCCAATCCCACCAGAACCACCATAGATGAGAACTTTGCGCGCCATAGGATATCCTTTCCCTTTAATCGGACAAATGACTGCACCAAAGGTCTGTGAAGATGGATTGTGCTTTTTAAAGCATACACTACCAGCCAGCTGGCCGCAAGTACGATAGGTATCCTCCAGCAGGGGATAAACGCCGGAAGCTCACAGCAAACCGCGAATCACATCATCCCCACAATCCTCCTACTCCGCACCCTTCCACACCGGATCGCGCAGCAGCAGCAGAACCACCACAGCCCCCAGCGCCAACACCGGGAAACCCGCCCCAAAAGAGAGCAGATTGTCCTTAGGAGCCACCACGGCCATGAAAAAGAAGCTCAGCGCCTGGTTGTTCAGCGCGTGCAGGTAGGCCGCCGTCCACACCCCCTGCGACTTGAAAACGCTGTGCGCAAAGAAATAGGCGAAGACAATACCCAGCGCCACCATCGCCAGCGACCCCAGTACTGGATGCCCGGGGAAGTTGTACCCCATCCAGATGATCGGCCAATGCCACACGCCCCAGATCACGCCCAGCAGAAAGACGCCGCGGACGCGGCCGAGCTGGATCAATTCCGTTTGCAGATAACCACGCCAGCCGTACTCTTCTCCAAAGGCGATGATCAACCCCAGGAACGGGCCGATCACCACGGTGTTGAGCGCCATGATAGGCAGCAAAGCCGCGGCAGGCAGGTTCGCCGCCGCCATTTGCGGGAAGGCAGCGGCCAGGTCCACGACCTCTCCCAGCCCAAACACGTAGTTGAGCAGGGTCTGGAAACCGTAATAGGCAACCAGCCCCAGCCCGTACAAAGCCCAGATACGGGCCTTGCCCCCCGCCATGCCTGCGCTGGAGAAAGTGTCTTTCCCACCCACCAGACGGAGAACAATCAGCAGAACCAGGCCGAGCACGCTGGGGATCAGCAGCAGCGAGCTGAAAGTTGCCGTCTTATCCGGCTGGGCTAACGCCGCAATAGCGCCCAGCAGGTAGAAAAAGGTGAGCGCGAAGTAGTAATAGACGAACCAGCGGGATGCGCTGCGGTGGGTACGGTAATACATGGGGCTTTCTTTGAAGAAAAAAACGCCCAGGAACATCGCCGAGAAGGCCGGCAAGAGCATCTGGAATTGCAGCATCAGCATGGTAGCCGGGTTGTTCAACCCGCCGTTCAGATACAAAACCAGGTCCACCAGCCAGGACAATCCGAAGGCCAACCCCAGGAACCAGGCCACATGCGTCCAGTTGGGTTTTGCTGCAAAGGGAGTAGATTGCTGCATCATGGGTTCCTCGCCTATTTTAGGCGCTAATGGTGCAAGACGAGCACCGGAAAACTCAGAAATATTATACAAGGAGATCCCAATCAGCACAGCTGTGCGGGCGGCACAACATGAGCTGGTCAGATCGCAGCCATTGGGTTCATCACTCTGCTATGAAATGACGTTGGGCCTTCGAATCATCTTATGCCAGGATCCTGCTGACCTCTTAAATAAAAGCAGAGCGGCCTTTCGATTATTCGAAGCCGCTCTGCCTTTGATTACCAGATTTTTATCCCAAAAAACGCAGTAATGAACTTTACAGATACATAGAGGAAGTAAATCCCAAAGATCAGTTTGAGCGTAGTAGGTTTGAAACGTTTGATTACTGCTGCGCCTACTTGTGCACCGATCACAGTTCCAGCGGCTAGCAACAACCCGGCAGCCATATCCACAAAGCCACCGGCAAGTTTTATTCCTCCACCAACAACCGCCAGCGGGATCATTGTCGCCAGAGAAGTTCCCATCGTGATATATACCGGCGCACCAAAGAGGTAGATCAGCCCAGGCACAAGAGCATAACCGCCGCCAAGCCCAGCGATACCTGTTGCTAAACCAACCAGCACACCAAATACGCTTAACCCGCCGGCTGGTGCTACGATCTTATTGCCTTCTTTCTGGGGTAATCCGGCGTGCCGAATCCCTTCCCAGATCATTCTTAGGGCTGGCCATAGGAATAATAGACCGAGGATCAAACCCAGCAAAGTGGATTTGTCAGAAAGGAATGTAAATAACCACGATCCAATGATCACCCCTACAATGCCCATGCCCCCCAGCCATGCCACGGCCCGTTTATCAAGGTTGTGTCTCACAAGATGTCCATATCCACCAGAAATCGCCGTGAATATGACAGCGAACAAGGTTGTGCCTACAGCAATCGGAGCAGGATAGCCCAGCCAGAAGTGCAAAACCGGCAGCATCACACTGCAGCCGCCAGTACCGATAATCCCTCCCAACACCCCGGCAAGAAAACCAACCAGGATCAAAACCAACAAGCGACCGGCAGTTAATTCAGGTACTCCAACCGGTGCAGTGTTTTGTCCAAGAACAGAATACAGTACAGCCACCAAAGCAATGATCAGCAATATCACCGCAGTGGGTATCTGAGTCTTCAACCAACTTTTCATTTTAGCCTCCTATGATGATTTTTTATGGTCAGAAACTGAACAAGAAATCAAACAGAGGCGGTGATAGATCCACACAAGGGGGAAGCTTGCATTTGCTTAAGCACACGCAAGGTTTGCGCAAGCGCTTAATCTTCATAATCATTCTCTGAAGAAACAAGAATTGCGTTCGTCGACAGCCAGCTTTTCTTCATGTATTCCAGGCAATGCTTCAGTTTGTCTGACGATATATAATAGAGCCGTTTTTTACTATCATGTTGAGAATCGACTAAACCGATGTGCCGCAGAAGCATGAGGTGCTGAGAAATACAAGGCTGCCTTTGATGAAGGGCTTCCGCTAATTCACAAACACAACAAGGCTCTTCGAGAAGATGAAACAAAATCTTCAGGCGAAGAGGATTTCCAATTAATCTCAGAAATCCTGCAAGATCGGATAAATCGTCAAAAAGCGGCTCATCGGATAGCATCATTATTCTCACAAAAATCACATTCAAAAATTAGTATATTCTGAATATACACCCATTTTGTAAATTGTACAATATTACAAACAAAGCCATCAGGAACAAAACCTGACCGCTTTTGCTGCATAATAAAGGAATGGGCCCTGCTATACCAGCAGACCCATTCCTCAACTACAAAATCAGTATTTCAAATACAGCAGTTCAAGGTTTACAGATCTTTTAATAGAAATGACACCCTACGAAAAATATCATCTCGAACTGAACGAAATACTTTCAGAACTTCTTCCTCGGTTCCTTCAGCTTTGGCCGGGTCAGGAAAACCTAAATGAACCCTTTTGCCTTTTCCCAACCACACCGGGCAGTTTTCAGCAGCATCATCACAAACGGTGACCACCAGATCAAAACCAATCTCTCGGAATTGATCGGTTGACTTGGATGATCCATGATGCTCAATACCGATTTCGTGTAATGCTTTGATCGCGTTGGGGTGAACATAGCCAGCCGGCTGCGTGCCGGCGCTGAACGCCTGCCACATTTCACCCAACTTCGCGTTTACAATCGCCTCAGCCATTTGGGATCGGCAAGAATTGCCAGTGCATAAAAATAGAACTTTTCTTTTTGGATTATTCATATCTATATTCTATCCAATTCGCCTGGTTTTTACCAGCCGCTCTTGGATCCCTTTTTTCTGCCTGCAGGCGATAATTTCTGCCAGGATGGCAACCGCGATTTCCTGCGGGCTGGTTCCTCCCAGATCCAGCCCAATGGGAGCATAGACCCGTTCCAACTCGTTTTCGGTAAGTCCATCCGCCTTTAGATGATCTAAAATGGTTCTACATTTGGCTAAGCTGCCGATCATACCAATATAAGGCGCTGGAGTTTTCATCGCAATGCGAAGGGCAGCCTCATCTGAGATATGGTCTGTGGTCATTAAGACCACATAACTATCCTCTGTCAGCGCAACCTGCTCCAATTCAGGAACCTGATCTTCACCCGCGGTCACATCTACCACGATCACTTCAAAGCCCGCCGCCTCCCCCATGACTTTTAGCGGACGACCGATGTGCCCTCCGCCCACAATTACCAGCCGCGGGCTGGGAAAGTAAGCCTGGACGAAAACCGTCACCTCCCCGCCGCACAGGGTACCAATGGAATCCGGACCCTCTTCTCTTAGCGCAAGATGATGCAATCCAGGCGCTTTTGTTTCTAGCGCTTGTCCAGCAATCTTGATAATTTCAGATTCTAGTTTGCCACCCCCTACTGTCCCCACGGTCCTTCCATCCAGCAGCATCACCAGCTGCGCGCCGACTTTTGCTGGCGAAGCGCCTTTTATGTCCACAATCGTCGTCAGTACAGCTGGATGCTTATTGTCAATAGCTTGAGCTAAGGCTTGAATAACATCTGACATAGGATCCTTCCTTGAGGCTTCATGGTTGATCGGGCCACGGCCACATACGCGCTTCTTGACTGTTCGGATATCGTTCAACAATCTCGGTCATAGCACCCCGAAATGCGCTTTTCTCTTTTCCCAGTAAATATTCAGCCATTCCACGGGTGAATAACAATGTTGCGGCTCTTGGGTGATCCGGGAATAATGCTAAGCCGTTTTCCATCAAGTCAATGACATCGTAGTATTTCCCACGCGGCAAATCCAGAGCAGCCTTTCCCAGACGCAGCAGGATTCGGAAATCTTCTGGGGTGAGGTAACCATTGTGGTGATATTGAATATTGCCGCGAGTATCCAGAAAATAGAAAGAAGGTGTCCAATAAGCGGAATATTGCGACCGAACGGCTCGGTCTTTGAAGATATCTGCCCGAACCGGGACAAACCAGGTGAACAACTCTTTTTGAACTTCTGGGTCGGAATAGGTACTTGCGTACAATTTCTTGCAGCCAGCACACTCATCCCGGTGGAATTGAAGCAAGGTTCCCTTGCCTAGCTGCCTGGCCTGGGCAATTGCCTGAGGCACATCAAACAACCACTGACCTTCAGTTTCCATTTTTCACCTCTTCCATCACCCGTTGAAAAGCGTCCAGGTCCAATGGGGCAGTATCTAAAACCGTATCCTGTTGCTTAAAAAGGATTTTACCTTCTGAATCAATCAGAAGCAGCGCCGGCGCCCGAATGATATCAAATTGCTTACCCAGGTCCGGCCGACGATCCAGATCAATTGGGATGATTGGAATACCGCGGCGATCTTCGTCAGACCATTCGGCAATTTGTTTTTCGGCAGCTTTGTACACCATCATTTCACACTCACAGCCTTTATGCCGGTTGAAAAACACAAGGACAGGCGCATTTGTCAAATCAAGAGGCTTTTTCGGTATAAACCAGCCTTCATCAACCGCCTTATCAATCATAATCCAGGTAATGGCAAGAACCACAAAGAAAACCGCCATCATCCGGAAAACTTTTGGAGAAGTAAGGCCGTTCACGCAATCCATAAGAAATAAAAACCAACCAGAAGGATGATGACCCCACTGGCTTTTTCTAACCATTCAGACCATTTACCAAAGGAGCGCAGGCCTTTCAACACGCCAGTAAAAGTGCCCGCCAAAAGGATGGGAACGCCTCTACCCAGAGAATAGATAAACAACAACACGGCGCCGTAAGCCAGGCTGGCTTCTTGTGCCATGACGTACGTCAGAATAGCAGCCAAGACCGGGGTGGCGCATTGTGAAGCCACCAGGCCAGAAATCAATCCAAGCAAAAAAGCTCCCCAAATGCCTTTGGTCTTCACTTTTTCACGCAGCCCGCCAAACCATGTTGGGAGGTTGATATGAAATACCCCAATCATTTGCAGCCCAATGACAAAACAAACGGCTGCTACCAGGTAGTACCAAATGCGCGTTCCACCTCCGAGCAGCCCTCCCACCAGGGCGGCAATCACACCCAGCAGCATAAAGGTGACGGACAACCCAAGCGTGAAAACCAGCGATATTTGAAAAGCTGTTTTCCTGGGCAAATTATGTGACCCACCCACATAACCAATGATCAGTGGGATCATTGCCACGTTGCAAGGCCCAATACTGGTAAGGACCCCTCCCAGGAACACAAGCAGATAACCGATGATGGAAGTCGGTTGAAGGTAGGAAGGGTCGATGTTCATTTTCCTCCCTGGGTCAAGGTGAGCAATTGTGTTCGCAAATCTTCAGGTGCCATAACGCCCATGCTGACTTTACCCTGACCGGTACGGTCGATAAATACCTGGGTGGGAATTGAATAGATTCTTGCGCGCCGTAATAAATTCTCGTTTGCCGGGTCATACACATTCACATCGACCAGGGCGATATCAGACTTAAATTCCGGGTATACCTGGTCCACAATGTTGATCATATCGATGCATGACTGGCAGTTATTGGAATGAAAGAAAACAAAAGTGGGCTTGCCTTCCTCCAAATATTGATCCAGGAGAACCTCCGCAGTTTGGTTGACTGCGCTGCCTGGTTGTTCAACAGGCCGGTTTTTTACGAAGAGGATCACAACAATAATCAGTACAATGCCTGCCAGCATGAATATTTTTGGCCATTGTGTCCGATTACCAGAATCATTTTTTTGAGATTTGATTGGGGGCACAGTGTATCCTTTCTGTTGGCATTAATGGATGCAGGGAAACAGCTCGATGGTGCTTATGGCAACTCCTGCCAGCGATCTTTTGGCAGTTTTAAAACGAATACAGGGCAGATTTCATGAAGCTCCATCAGGTGATGAGCCTGACAAAATTCAATCGCCTCCAAAGATTCGGTTCCAGGCGGCATCCAGAAAACAGGGATTTTAAGGTCAACGCACGACTGGGCAATGTGGATGGCGGAACTGGATGATATCGCACTGATAACGGCATCGGGAGTATCAGGCAATTCCGATAAAGATGGATAGCAGGGCTGATGGTCAATCTGTTGATACTTCGGGTTGACCGGCAGGGCTACATGCCCATTTTTGGTTAAAACTTCAAAGAGTTCATAACCATACTTCGTGGTGTCTTGTGAAACGCCCACGATAGCAAATTTATGCGGCGAAGATAATAAGTCTGCAATCAGGCTCATCCGTTTTCCTCTTTCGCGTGTGGTGATTAAAAGGATTAAGAAGTCTTACTTATGTTTAGGCGGTTCCTGTAGTCCGTTGGATGATATTTTCGTATACCTTTTTTGACCGCGAATTGGGAATGGCTTTTTGGGATAGGTTTTCAAGCGCCTTTACCATATCAGATAAATATCCAAACGGGAAGCCAATCACGGTCTCATTTGGTGACAAGTCAGTTGCCTCACGGCAGCCATAGCAGCCAAATCCAAAGTTGAGCCGCTTTTCCAGATAGGGAATGATCGTTGAGTCGACACAGGTGGCTTGCAATATGGCGGTGCTACCCGTTAATCGTTGCCCACCGGTTACATTCAGATAGGCCAGGTTGAGCCACATCAACTTTTCCACTTCATCTTCAACGACAATAATATCCGGAATCCGATGCGCCTGTTCTAGCGGGAATAATTCAAGGTGGGTCAAACTCCCTTGAGGCAAATGCGGCATGTTTTCAAACATCTTCCGCCCCACCTGCGGGTCTGAGACGATACCAAAGCCAACCAAGCCTTGCCCGGATTTCAACCCTTCTGGCAATGGCCGGAAGCCAAATGCGGCTGCGGCAGCCGGACAGGCAATACCGCTTGCATCCAGGATGACCGTTTCGCCATGTCTTGCTTTCATCAAAGCCTGGCAATACCGGTGCTGTTGCAAACGCACCCCGCCGCCATCCTGCGGTTCTGGCGCTGTGATCAGGCACACGCCGACAGGGGATGCGTGCAAGCCAAGGATTGCGGTTATTTGTCGAGCCTGACCTTGGATTGTTTCAATTGAGGTTTCCATTTTCAGGCTTCTTGCTTTGGATCGGATGAAAGGATAGCTTTTACAATCGCATCCGTGGCCGGTTGCATTTCTGCAGGGTTAAATTGGGAAGAAGGCTTCTTTTGAATGCCGCAATCTGTCACCAGGTTGATGGTTACAGCAGGGGTAAAGCCAGCCTGTTCGACAATCTTTCGAGAGCAATTGAGTGGGCAGCCATCCACCGTGATAATACGTTTGACCGCTCGGGTTTTCTCAAGCACACTGGGGGCCTGCGTAGGCAGTCCGCCCAGGCAAAAAATGCCGGCTTTACCGGGTTCAACCTGTTTTACCGCTTCAAGGGCAGCCAAACCGGTCATCATACCCACGTTGGACATGGCTCCAAAACAGACGAACAATGCATTTTCAGGAACATTTTCAGCCATTTTTCCTCCAAACAGTTATTTGCCAAGGTTTATGATACAGAACACGATTCGTGTGAACAAGCTGTTTGCAATTGACCACAACGCTTACACTCAAACTGAATCGTTGTGTGCTCGATCTCGTACTCTGTGTCCAATCGCTTTTTCAGCTCCATCATGATACTTTCAGAATCGCTCAGTTTCTGATCTTGCAAAACCACATGCGCACTTAACGCAACGTAACCAGGGGTAATCGTCCAAATGTGCAAATCGTGAATCCCTGCAACCCCATCAACCGTCTGTATCGTTGCGGCCACCTGGGAAGCCGCCATACCTTCCGGAATACCTTCCGCCAGAATATGGACAGTTTCTTTCAGCAGGCGGCCCGAGGAAATCAAAATCAAGATGCTAATCAATACGCTAACCAGCGGATCAATCCAGGTAAGTCCGGTAAAGTAGATTGCTATTCCAGCGCCGATGACACCCACAGAAGCAAGTGCATCTCCAAGTACATGCAAGAATGCTGATCTGGTGTTGAGATCCTCATGATCATGCTCCCTAAGCACAAGGGCAACAATTACATTAACCAATAGACCAATCACAGCAACGATTAGCATGGGGCCGGCGTTGATAGGTTCAGGGTTTTGAAAGCGTTTAATCGCCTCTTTGAGAATCTCAAACGATATCAGGAGAAGAGTTGCTCCATTCGCCAGGGCTGCCAAAACCTGCATACGATGGTATCCATAGGTATGGCGGTCGTTGGCTTGGCGGGTGGCAACTCGTATGGCAAGATAGCTTAACCCTAAAGCGAATACATCCATAAAAACATGGGCTGAATCTGAGAGCAATGCCAGGCTGCCTGTCCAAAGCCCTCCTACAAACTCAGCCAAGAAAATCAATCCTGTTAAAGCGATCGAAATAAATAATCTATTGCTCTTATTTTCAGAGGTATTTGTATGATTATGCATGAAATATCCCATAGGCGATTGAGGATATGAGCGTAATCATCCTCATATCCTCAATCGTATGGTTCCCTTAACTTGAGAATTATCCCTTTTCAGCGCAGGGAATACAGACTTTCTTACCATTCTTGATGCGCGTGTAACGCTCCACCATCACCTCGCCGCATTCCTCGCAAATATGCGTGTTGAAATCGTGTGGGCGTCCGGGGGTGAGTTGAATCTCCTGGACCGGGTCAATCTTGAAGAGATTCTCGTCAGATTCGGCCAGGATAAAATCAACGGCAGGGTCGATCAAAGCAGCATCAATTTTGGAGGCCGGCACACCTTTCTTGCGGAACTGGATAAATTCCGATTCCTGATTTCGTTTGATGACCTCATTACGGGTGGCCACGCGTACACTCCGTCCGGTCTTGTTGTCGATCAAGGTCAGAACAAATTTGCCGTACCCCAGCTTGCGAATGTTGCCTTTGCCAAAGGTACAGCCGGTAGCCATCATCACGCCGTCGGCATAACAGGTGGCGCAATGGTCGCTGTCGATTTCCACCAGCGCGGTGAGCTGACCGTCCATAGCCCGTTCAACGCCTAATGCCTGAAGGGCAGCCTGACCGGCGCGTAAGCCCATGGGCATTGCGGGGCATTTGTGGCCGTGCAGGAGTAATCCCGCTTTATACAACTCGTCATTTCGATCCATTTTTTCTCCTATTTAACGATATCAAAAATCATTTTGGCAGCGATAACGAACAATAACACCCCAATGATCTTTTTCAGCTGAGAGCTTGAGACTTTCGTCTTCATCAACTGTGATCCAACGATCGACCCGCCGGCTGCCATGACCGCCATGACACCGACAAAGATCGGATCGAGCCCACCCATTGTGGCATGACCGAGAAAACCAGAAAGTGATGAGAATACCACCACGAGGGCTGTTGTCCCGGCTGCAACTTTGGCATCCAACCCCAACCAGTTGAGCACGGGCAAGATGAAGTTGCCGCCGCCCACACCCAACAAGCCGCCCAGAAAGCCTGCCACGGTCCCCACGCCGGCGCCGGCAGCAACCTCAACCGGGCGGCTGAGCGCCTGCTCACGGGTCTTCGCCTTATAAAAGAGCATCATGGCTCCGGCAAAAACCAGAAAGGCGGCGAACATGCCAAGCAGCAAAGTTTTATTTACCGAAGCGGTCAATCGGGCGCCAATCGGAGAAAGAACAACCGCGGTGACCAGCACGGGCAGACCCACCCGCCAGTTGATCAGCTTGCCGCGCCAGTAATTGATAGTCGCGAATAACAGACTGACCACATTGAGCAATAAAGCCGTGGGGGTTGCCTCAGCCAGAGGCACCCCCAGATAATAAAACAACGGTACAAACAGAAAGGCAGCACCCAGGCCAGCCATCGCCAGTAGGCCGGAAAATACAAAAACCAATGCGGCGCTGATGAGATAGACGGTGATTGACATTCCAGCCTTCGTTAGCGGTCGTAGCCCGAGCAGGGAATGCAGACGTGCTGTGTGCCGTCCACGCGCAAATAGGCCAGGGCGGTCAATTCACCGCAGCGGTCGCAAGGTCTGAAACCCATCACTTCCGGCAGCCATCTCCCCGGATATTCAAATACTTCACCGATTTTCAATACTTCTTCTTCCGGGGCATTCCAGACCAGTTCCACCAGTTCCATCTGGTCTTCCAGCGGAATCTCATCCGGTGAAATACCAGCTGCGCGCTGCTGCATGAACTTAGATGCAGCGATTTGCTTCTGCAATTTACTGGTGAACACCACCCGTACAGCCCGGTTGGTATCTTTTTCGATCAGGGTAAATCCGAGCTTCCCGATGGGCTCTTTACGGATGTTACCTTTGCCGAAGGTGCAGCCGGTGGCATATTGGACGCCGTCGCCGAAGCACATTCCACCGTGTTCTTCACCAATTTCAACGATACCATAGAGCTGTGTGCCACCAGAGCGTTTGACGCCCAGCTTCTCAAGGGCAGCCAACCCCACGCGAACGCCAGCCACGCTAGCCCAGCAGCGGTGGCCATGAAATTCCAACGCTTTTTCTAAAACCGTTCGAGGATCCATTTTTATCGCTCCTTATTAACCAGCAGCCAGAACCAAGCCAAAGATATATCCAGCCAGCGTACTGAATACGGCAACTAAAGACACATAGACAGCTGTTTTCTTCTTCCCCATCACCCCGTTTAAGACCAGGATGGATTGCAGTGAGAGTTCCGGGTCAGAAAGCAGGTAAGCCAGCAATGGACCTCGCGCCATGCCCAGATCCAGGAACATCTTCGCAATGGGAACTTCAACCAGGGTGGGAAAATACATAAACACGCCGAAGAGAACGCCCACCAGATTCGCCCAAATGGTATTCTGCCCGGCGATGGTGCGCACCCAGGCTTCAGGGATAATCACCTTGACGATGCCTGCGGCAAAGACGCCCACGATGAGGAGCGGGAAAATTTGTTTGACGAATTTCCAGGTTTCCCAAACCCAGCCGCTGAGTTCATCTTTGGTGAATGAACGGCCGGCCACAACCGCAACACTCGCGAGCAGAATAACCTCACCAATCAGGCGGCCGTTAATCCCAATAACCAGCGAACCCACATCTTCCTTTGGAGCTGCGATGAGGATGGTGAGTGCAATGAAAGCAAAAGCGGCATACGTCCACTTTGTAAACCCATCGAAAATGTTTTCAAAGCCCTTCCAGGATGTGATGCCAATCACCACCAGCATCAAGATCAAGACCGCGCCCTGAATGGTCAGGTTCATGGTGGATAAGAAGGCGCCGAGGCCATTCGCCCAATCAAAGGGTAGGTGTACGCTGGCATATACTTGCGTCAAAACATCAACCTGCAAGGTGCCAACGATCAAGACTGCCACCAGCAAACCGAAGAGCACCCAAACGGCGGGTTTCACTTTTGCGGTCTGATCAAACACGCCGCTGGCAGCCATTTCCGTTTCTCTTGCGCTTTCTTCTTTTCGGAAAATCCAGGCCATGATCAAACCGATGACAATCCCAAATAGAATAGAGAGCACCAGCCGTGAAACGGCAATATCCATCCCAATGGTCGCGCCGGTGTAGGTGATGGCCAAAATATTGATTGCCGGACCAACGAAAAGGAAAGTGATGGCCGGGCCAAGCCCCGCACCGCGTTTCCAGATGCCGGCAAAGAGCGGCAGGATGGTACAGGAACACACCGCCAGAATAAAGCCGCCAAAAGCGGACGCAGGGTAGCTGATCCACTTGGAAGCCTTTGGCCCAAGATAACGAGTGATGGCCTCTTTTGGAATCATCGAACTCATAAAGCCGGCAATCACAAAAGCAGGTACCAGGCACAAGAGCACATGCGCTGCCAGGTAATCCAAAAGACCTGTCCAGCCAGACCATAACAAAGTTCCAATGTAACTTAACACTGCATCCATAACGCCTTCTTCCTTGAGTAAGTAAATATTCAATACATTGAATATGATTCACCAAAAATAATAGGCAGATGGAACCTGCCCATTATTCATCCAAATTTAGGCCTTCAACCAGCCTGCAATTTCTGACTCACTGGGAATGCGTCCTGAGGAGACCACCTGATCATTAACAACCAGTCCAGGTGTTGAAAGGATCGGCCATTTCATGATCTCATTCATGTCCGTCACTTTTTCCACTTCAGCCTCCAAACCCAGGTCGCTTACAACCTTTCGGGCAACAGCCTCCAGACGTTTGCAGTTGGCGCAACCAGATCCAAGAATTTTGATATTTAACATGGTTTCTCCTTAATACACAAAAATAAGCATATCATTTGTCAAAAAAAGAGCAATTTAAACGCTGCCCTTTTTGGCAAGACAAGTAGGACAATTACAATTCACCGAAGAAACATTTCTATCGTTCGGCTCCATTCTAACGAATTTCTGAACCGCATCCAGAACAGCGTAGATGTCTGAATTGACCACCCGGTAGTAAATATTCCAGCCGTCACGGCGGTCTTGAATCAAACCAGCTTCCCGCAATACCGCTAATTGCTGAGAGATGTACGACTGCCGGAAACCAAGATACGTTTCCATATGACAGACACAGTGCTCACCGTCCCGCAGAATATTGAGGATTGCTATCCTGGCCGGGTGAGTCAAAATTTTGAACACCTGTGTTTGCGCATCCAGTGCCTGGGTATCGAACTTTGTTTCTTCAATCATATTCATAGCCATGAATGTGATTATAAGCTTTTCAGAATATATGTCAAGAGGTGAATGTTATTTTAATTAACCCAAGTTGCTACCACAGGAAGTTGATGGAGGTCGCGAGGACAAACAGAGC
>CAYNJT010000075.1:0-7867 GCA_964397625.1 uncultured Leptolinea sp.
CAACAGTTCAACAATCGAGAATCCCAACCCGCGCAATTGCACTTCAAACGCGGTGCGGATGGCCTTTTTTGCCAGGCGGATGTTCTTGGGGTCATGCAGGCTGCGCCGCGCCACATAACTGGCGCCGTCCAGTTTGGCCAGCATTTCAGACGCCCGGATGGGGTAGCCCGCGGTTTCCACGTCGCGCCCGTTGGGGGAAGAGGTGGTCTTCTGGCCGGGCAGCGTGGTGGGGGCCATCTGGCCGCCGGTCATGCCGTAATTTGTGTTGTTGATGAAGATGGCCGTGATGTTCTCACCGCGCGCGGCGGCGTGCACGATCTCAGCCATGCCAATGGAGGCCATATCGCCGTCACCCTGGTAGGTGAGCACCACCCGGTCGGGCAGAACACGTTTCACGCCGGTGGCCATGGCCGGGGCGCGGCCGTGGGGCGCCTGCACAAAGTCAAAATCGAAATAGTTGTACGCGAAAACCGAGCAGCCTACAGATGCCACACCGACCATGCGCTCGCGGATGCCCATCTCATCAATGACTTCCGCGATCAACCGGTGCGCCACCCCATGCGTGCAGCCCGGGCAGTAATGCGTGTTGCTGTCTGTTAAAGCGTCGGGCCGTTGGTAAACAGCCACTTGCTCCATATCCAGGTCAGGAACCGTCATTCTTATCCCTTTCGTTAATTTATTAAGGACATGTACTTAATCCAGCGGTCGCGCGGGTGTCCGCTGGTGGCTACCGGTCCGGCAATCATGCGCTGCATGGCGCCGACAACTTCATCCGGCAAGGGGATGACCCCGCCGGTGCGGCCGTAGAATTCAATAGGAACCTCGTTGTGAGTGGCTAGAATGACATCATCCAGCATTTGGCCTGAATTCATTTCCACAACCAGCATACCCTTCACCCGCTTGCCGAGAGCTTCCACGGCATCCACAGGGAATGGGCTGACTGTAATGGGACGCAGCAGCCCGACCTTGACGCCCTGTTCACGCAATTGCCGTACGGCGGAAAGCGCCACCCGGCCGGCTGAACCGAAACCGACGATGGCGTATTCGGCGTCATTCAGGAAATATTCTTTGTAGCGCACTTCATTTTCACGGATCTTCGCCCAGCGGTTCAGCAGGCGCATGTTGGTCACTTCTTCCGCGGGGGCATCCATGTAAATGGAAGACAGAATGCGTTTTTCGCGACCGATGGCCCCGTCCACAGCCCAATCAGGGAATTCCTTCTTGAGGGGCATCATGGGCGGTAGTTCCGCGGCTTCCATCATCTGGCCGATGCTGCCGTCCGAAAGGACGACAACCACGGAGCGGTATTTTTCCGCCAGGTCAAAGGCCAGCACGGTCAGGTCAATCGATTCCTGAACACTGCACGGGGCCAGAGCGATTACATGGTAATCGCCATGCCCTCCGCCGTGCACGATCTGGTTGTAGTCGCTTTGTGATGGCTGGATGTTTCCAAGACCCGGGCCGCCGCGCATCACATCGACCAGAACAGCCGGGACTTCCGTTCCGGCCATATACGAGATCCCTTCCATCATCAGGCTGATGCCGGGAGATGAGGAAGAGCTCATCACACGCCGCCCGGTACAGGCGGCACCATATACCATATTGATGGCGGCCAGCTCACTTTCCGCCTGTACAAACGCCCGACCCTCTTCCGGCATACGCTGAGACATCCATTCCAGTAATTCGGTCTGAGGGGTGATCGGGTACCCAAAATATGCTTCAACTCCGGCGCGGATGGCTGCCTCAGCCACAGCCACGTTGCCTTTTAATAATTGTTTGGCCATATCCCTCTCCTATGCGGGTTTCTTAACAACTTCACGGTAGACGGTAATGGCGGCTGCCGGGCACATGGTGGCACAAATTCCACAGCCCGTACACCCCGCGTTAATCATTTCAGCGGGGTGATAGCCCCGTTTCGTCAGGCGCACCATATTCAACGCGATGACTTCCTGGGGGCAATTGGCAACACACAACTCACAACCCTTGCACAAATCCTCGTTTACTTCAATGCGACCCTTGGGGGGCATTTTTCCTCCTGTCAGAAGAATATAACCGCGACGCGGCTTTTCACTTATGATTATTCTTCGGGCAGGAATTACTTTCGAGTGTCAAAAATCATTCACTCGGGCAACAAAAATACCTACAAATAATATGTGAATCTATAAAAAATCATACTTATTTTGGATTTTCTTCCATCCATTCAACCAGTAAAGCTTCACCCTGGCCCACACCCACGCACAGGGTGGCCAGTCCATAGTAGGGCCGGGGTTTTTGAGGAGCCTGTCGCCGCATTTCGTGTAATAACGTTGTAAGGATGCGCGCTCCCGAGCATCCCAGCGGATGACCCAGGGCGATGGCACCGCCGTTCACGTTGGTGATCTCGGGCGGCAGGCCCAGCTCTCGCATCACAGCGATAGCCTGCACGGCAAACGCTTCGTTTAATTCGACCAACCCAAGGTTTTCAATCCCCAGGCCGGAAAGATGCAAGACCTTGCGAGCGGCAGGGACCGGTCCCATACCCATCAGACGCGGGGCAACCCCGGCGGCCGCGCCGGCCACAATGCGCGCCCAGGGCTTTAATCCCAGCGATCGCGCGCGTTCTTCGCTCATCAATAATAGAGCGGCCGCGCCATCATTCATGCCGGAACTGTTCCCGGCGGTCACCGAGCCGGTGGGGCGGAAAACCGGTTTCAGTTTCGCCAGGCTCTCTTTTGATGTATCCCGGCGGGGACGTTCATCCGTGGTGAACAGAATGGGATCACCTTTTTTCTGCGGGACGGGAATGGGTTCAATTTCTGCCACAAACCGATTGGCGTCGATAGCGGCGATGGCACGCTTGTGACTGTTTAACGCGTAAGTATCCTGCTGGGCGCGGGTGATTCCGGTACTTTCGGCAATATTCTCCGCCGTTTCGCCCATCGATTCTGTTCCATAGGCGGCCTGCATTTTGGGGTTCGGATACCGCCAGCCCAACGCGGTATCCCAGGCAGTCAGGTTGCCGAAGGGGAAAGCTGTCTCACCCTTGGGGACCGAATACGGCGCGCGCGACATGCTTTCCACCCCGCCGGCGATAAGCACCTCCGCCTCACCGCAGCGAATGGCGCGGGCGGCTTGAATGACAGCCGTCAGGCCAGACGCGCACAGGCGGTTGACTGTCACCCCGGCAGTTTCCACAGGAAAACCGGCCAGCAGGGCGGACATGCGGGCAATATTGCGATTATCTTCGCCGGCCTGGTTGGCGCAGCCCAGATAAACCTCTTCCACCAGGGACGGCTCAATTTCGGAACGGCGGATCAGCGCCTGTAAAATCATGGCGGCCAGGTCGTCAGGCCGCACACTGGAAAGACCGCCTCCCAGGGCGCCAATCGGGCTGCGAACAGCATTTATGATCACGGCTTCAGGCATGACATCCTCCGTATATATCCACTTTTTTCAGGGGCGGGTTTCCACCTGGACGTCCACCCGGTCAATGGGGCCATTTAATGAGTACACATAGAAATCATACATCAAGCCGCTGCCCGATTCCAATCCAACCGGGCTGTCCCAGCGGCGCACACCCACTGGCAGGCCGGAGGCGTCATAGGCGCAGGCGGTCACCTGGATAACATTGGCATCCTTCTGGTCAGCTTTCAATTGCACACTCCCGCTAACCCGGGCGGAAAGACCGTTTAAGGAAATTTGCGTGGAGGTATTTTCAAGGCTGGCCTGCAGGTAGCGTTCATCTTCACGGATTACCGGATTGGCCGTGCGCAGGCGGGTGTTTACCTGCCAGGGCCGCGCGGGTGCTTCGGAAAAGTACGCGGCCAGTATGGTGGACGAACCAGCGGGCATGCGGTCAAGCAGTCCAAAGGCGGGCACCATTTTTGATTCACTGCTATCTGAACCTGTAAACACAAAATCTATACTGACATCCTCCACGGAAGCCGGTGTGTTGTTTTCCACGTTAATAAGGCACCAGGCTCCGCCGGATGGGTCAGGGTAACACACCGGAGTGCCGGTTGGCAGGACCACAGCCGGTGTGGGAATGGCCGTCGGTTGGTTGGCATCCTGTTCCGGGTTACCGGAAGGGATGATCAACACCGTGCCAATGGGGATCATACGAGGGTCGATCTTCGCGTTGGCTTCTTTCAAATCCTTGATTTTAACCCCGTACTTTGTGGCAATCCCGCCCATATCTTCTCCTTTTTGTACCACATGGGTGATTTGAGTGGGCAAGGTTGACGCGGGGGGGGGGTCGAGGGTGGGGTTTTGGGGAGGAACCGAAGGAACCAAAAACGTTCGGGTGGCGTACGGAGTGACCAGCATCTGTGTTGATCCTTCGGTTTTGTTCTGGCAGCCGGTAAACAGAATGGTTAATATGAATAGGGCAAGAAAAGCGGGTTTCATCATCCCATTGTAACGAATAGACTGCGTATCTGGCAAATTTATTCGTTGGAAAAGTCCCTCTTGACTTAATATACATATACGTATAATATATGGATATCACATGTGAAAGAGTATATCCTATGCCAAATAAAACAATATATGTCAGCCAGGAAGACGAACCTTTGTTTGAAGAGGCCAGGCAGATCGCCGGTGAATCATTATCGGCTGTTATCGTCAGGGCCCTGCGGGAGTTTGTCAATCGGCAGCAGGAAAAGGAAAAGAGCATGAAAGAGATCACCGTGCTGGTCGGGCCGAAAGAAGCCAGCCGCGAGCAGCGTTTCATTGGTACTTATATCGGCAAATGGAATGGTTTTGATGAAGAAAAAACCTGGATGCTGGAAGCTCAGGTGTATCTGTCACACAAGAATAACTGGGTGGTTCTGCTAAAGCAGACCAGCAAGGCCAGCCTGTTAACCAACCCGATCGAATGGGTCAAGAGCGGCGCCTTCCTGGTTGATCCCGCCCGGTCAGACCTGTTTATTGCCGACACACCGGCCGGGTTTGAAGGCAAACTGCCCAGAGATTTGGTGGCTGCCATCTTCGAGATGGAGAAAAAAGCTGTCACCCCAATCGAATTTCTTGATATTTAAATTTTCTTACAAATAAGGACCCGTTTGACTATAATATAGGCAGCGATGAAGCTCGCGGAAAGTATAAATGCCTTTTATGGCTGATAGCTTCTGTCTTAGTTAACAAAGGCAGGAGCTTTTTTATTTATGACCATGGAATTAAACCCGGCACAAAAAAGATATTTAACGTCCTCCCTATTTGGGTATGAAAGAACCCTGCGATTTGCGCTGCAGGCGCTGGATTCAGAACCCGAGATGGGAATTCTATATTCAACGCATTTATCAATGGATCAAAAAAAACGGTTTGAAATTAAGGAGAAAATTGAGCAAGAATTGAATAATATTGAAAAGCTGGCAAAAATGTTTAACCTTGAACGAAAAGATCTTGATCTCTCGAAATCGGTGGCTGCCCGTTTAAGCGAGAATTGGGGTGATCTAATTGATGCATGCTCCTCCGGTTTGCGAAATTATGGAAAATTGGATCAATCACTTTTCAGAGACTATGATGAATTTTTAGAAGAAATGTCGAACAATGCACTTTACATAGCAGAACTATTTTCCAAAGTCAGTGGTTATTAACTCGAAAAAGGTCACATATAGAATCATGAACGATTCCGGAACAGAAAATGGATTAGAAAAAATCGAATTTGAAGTAAGGACTGAACTATTTCAACAGTTGCAACAATTAATGCTAGACAAAGGGTGGGAATGGGAAGAAGGATTACGTCTGCTGGTGGGCGCTGGCTATAGTTTCTTTTCAAATAGTCTGGAAAATTCGGATAACCCAGGTAGCGAAGATTTATCAAGATTGACCCGCCGCCTGATGACGGCCGAATCAGAACTGGCCTCCCTGCGTTTTAAAATTTATGAATTGTCAGAATCCAATCGAAACTGGGCGTTATGCCAGGGAGCAATTGAAAATGAAAACAAGGCACTAAAGAAATTAATTGAACGATATCAACAGGACGAATCCTGAAGGCATGGATTCATTTCACGGGTTTCCATTTAGAAAACGTTTCATGAAAATGTTCTGCCGTTTGAGAATCCATAAGAAATGTGACAGGGAACTCGTTCCCAATCTGTAGCTGGCAATTGGCCCAAAACTCGTCTTTATCAATTTTGCATGCTTTACATTGATCCCAGGAGATAAATGTAAATAACCATTCATGATGAACCCGGTAACGGATATCCTGTTGAAGGATGATCAACTGCTTATTCGTAAACGCGAAACAGGTTGCCGGAGTTATTTTCTTTTTAAATAACTTTAAGTGCTTTTTATACATCTCAGGTTGATAAACGAGTGATAAAACTGTCTCATCATTGTGGAGACCTTCCGTTAATATCCCATTATAAAAACCAAACGAAATGTTAAAAAATTCATTATATGAGTTATCCGGTTCCAATTTGAGCTCCGGTCTTTGATAAAGCGACCAGGATTGTTCAATTAAATCACGAACAAACGGACGAAGTGAGTAATGAGCAACCGTGTTATATTCAATATCAATGATCGGGGCGACATTATCTTTCGCTGACCATATTTCCAATTTCCCGTACAAAAGATACATATTATTTTTGACAGAAAGTATTTCATCCGCTTCCAGAGAGCTGACCGCAGGCTTTTCTCTTCTTTTCTCCGGATAGCTGATTTGTAATACACCGTGATCGGAAAAGACCAGGATTTTTTGCGGAATTAACTTAAACCGGTAATTTCTGGGATATGAATTGGCTGGGGAAACAAAAATTGAAACTGGTTTTGACTTTCTCCCCAGATATTCAACGGCAATCGGCCTGGCTAATTCATCCAATTCTTCAACCGTATTCAAGAAATACGGTTGCAACAAGCGATCAGATGTCAACCTGCTCTCCATAATAAAAACTCCCACTATTAATATCAAAATAGTAGAAGCTATTAGTCCATTGACAATTAAGCGAGCTTCATCGCCAATTACTTTTTCACAAATATTATACTCAATGCGAGTATAATAAATTAAGCGATGAAGCTCGCTTGGAAGTAAACAAAGTGCCGGAAACGGCTGATAGCTTCTGTCATGAAACGCTTTTGACAGAAGCTCTTGTTTTCAATCCATTACACCCAGGTTTCAGGAGGAATAATCCATGTCAAGTATTGATTCAATCCATGCCCGTGAAATTCTTGATTCCCGCGGAAATCCAACGGTTGAAGTTGAAGTCACCCTGGATAGCGGAGCGTTTGGGCGGGCAGCCGTTCCGTCAGGCGCATCCACCGGTGTTCATGAAGCGCTTGAACTGCGAGACGGTGATAAAGGGCGATATAGCGGCAAAGGTGTTTTAAAAGCTGTTGAACACATCAATAAAGAACTCGCGGATGAATTATTCGGGATGGATGCGCTGGATCAGGCGGGTGTTGACAAAGCCATGCTTGATCTTGATGGGACACCCAATAAAAGCAAGTTTGGCGCCAACGCTATTCTGGGAGTCAGTCTGGCAGTAGCACGTGCCGCGGCTGATGAGGTAGGGTTGCCTCTGTATCGCTATCTGGGCGGAGTAACCGCAAAAGTTCTTCCGGTTCCCATGTTCAATATTCTTAATGGCGGCGTGCATGCCAACTGGCAGGGAACAGACCTTCAAGAATTCATGATCTGCCCGGTCGGCGCCCCTAATTTCCGTGAAGCCTTACGCTGGGGTTCGGAAGTTTACCACTCACTTAAGGGTGTACTAAAGAGCAACGGCTACACAACCGGTGTCGGTGATGAAGGCGGTTTCGCCCCCGCTTTGAAAACCAACGCGGAAGCTGTTGAAGTTATCATTAAAGCGATCGAAAAAGCCGGTTATAAACCTGGTGATCAGGTTGCCATCGCTCTGGACCCGGCTTCCAGCGGTTTCTACGAAGATGG